>JAQYLI010000015.1 GCA_028720105.1 Oscillospiraceae bacterium
GAGAAGCCGAGTGCTGCGTCAAGTCCGCTGTCGGGAACGCCTATTACCACATCAGCGTCAACGGGGTGCTCCTTCCAGAGATATTCCCCTGCCTTGAGCCTTGCCATATGAACGCTGGAGCCCTCTATCACCGAGTCGGGACGGGCAAAATACACGTACTCAAAAACGCACATATGTGGCTTGGGGCTTATATGTGTATCAATGGAGCGAAGTCCGTTCTCGTCGATTATAACTATCTCGCCGGGGCGGACATCTCTGTAAAATTCTGCGCCGATACTGTCAAAGGCACAAGTTTCCGACGCAACAACATAGGAGCTGCCAAGTCTGCCGATGGAGAGGGGCTTGAAGCCTATGGGGTCTCTTGCGGCAATGAGCTTCTGCGGGGACATGACCACAAGGGAATATGCTCCCTTTATCTTCTCCATTGCCTTTTCCACCGCTTCCTCAATTGAGGAGCAGACAAGGCGCTGCTCGGTTATTGCATAGGAAATTACCTCGGTATCGTTTGTGCTGTGAAATATTGCGCCTTTAAGCTCATATTCCGTTCTCAGCTCGTATGCGTTGGTGAGATTTCCGTTATGAGCAATGGCAAGGGGACCTTTTACGTGGCGGACAACAAGGGGCTGGGCATTAGAGCGGTTGGAATTTCCCGTGGTGGAATAGCGCACGTGTCCTATGGCGATATTTCCCTCGCCCAGCGCTTCAAGCCTGTCCTTGTCGAAAACCTCGTGTACAAGTCCCAGGTCCTTGCGATATGTGAACACACCCGAGTCATTTACAACTATGCCGCATGACTCCTGACCTCTGTGCTGCAGAGCATAGAGACCCATATATGTCTGCATAGCAACGCTTGTATCATCGGGACTGTATATGCCGAATACTCCGCATTCTTCGTGGATACCGTTAAACAATGTTTATCAACCCTTTCCGTTCCAGCAATAGCTGCACAGCTTGTCTGCAGGCAGCCCTACTGCACGGACGGTTCCCTCCAGAGACTGGAACTCAAGTGATGTGAGCTTCAGTCTGCGGCATATCTCGTCTCTGAGCTTCTTTCCCCGCTCTGTTGAGCTATCGCTGTACTCCTCGATATATTTAACACCCTCGGTGCCCTCAAGTTCGTCGATTATTTTGCGTGCAATGAGGTCAAGCTCTGATGTGCTTCTCGAGAAGTTAAGATACTTGCAGCCGTACATAATGGGGGGACAGGCAGATCTCATATGAACTTCCTTTGCGCCGTTTGCGTAAAGGAACTCTACGGTCTCTCTCATCTGTGTACCGCGTACAATACTGTCGTCAACAAAGAGGAGCCTTTTGCCCTCGATCAGCTCGTGAACGGGGATAAGCTTCATTTTTGCCACCTGGTTTCTGATTGCCTGATTTTGGGGCATAAAGCTTCTGGGCCAGGTGGGAGTGTATTTGATGAATGGTCTTGCAAAGGGTATGCCGCTGCGGTTTGAATAGCCGATAGCGTGGGGTATTCCCGAGTCGGGAACGCCGCATACATAGTCAACGTCGGGAAGTGCGCCGTTCTTGATATCGGTCTCCGCCATTATCTCGCCGTTTCGGGTACGCATTGTCTCAACGGTAACGCCCTCGTAAACGGAGTTGGGGTAGCCGTAATATGTCCACAGGAAGGTGCATATCTTCATATCCGTGTGACCTTCGGCAAGCACTTCGCATCCGTCTGCGGTGATCTTCACTATCTCACCGGGAAGCAGCTCACGATATGTTTCATATCCAAGCTTCTGGAATGCAAAGGACTCGAAAGAGCAGCAGTAGCCGTCTTCACGTTTACCTATAATGATAGGAAGTCTGCCCTTTGCGTCTCTTGCGGCAATTATTCCGTCCTCGGTGAGAATGAGCAGAGAAACGGTTCCGTCAATTTTCTCCTGCATATATCTGATACCCTCGGGGAAGTTGTCCTTCTGTGCAATAAGGGAGCCGATAATGGAGCTGGAGTTTACCTTGCCGCTGCTCATTGCCTCAAGGCTTGCGGAGCAGTCGCTCAGTATCTCGTTTCTCAGTTCCTCAGCGTTATTTATGATACCGATATTGCACACTGCGTAAAAGCCCATTTTTGAGCGAAGCAGGATAGGCTGGGGGTCTGTATCGCTTATGCAGCCGATACAGAGATTACCCTCCATTGTTGCAATATCATTTTCAAACTTGGTTCTGAAGGGTGAATTTTCAATGCTGTGGATACTGCGCTGAAAGCCTCTCTCGGGTGAATAGGCAGTCATTCCGCCGCGGCGGGTGCCAAGGTGAGAGTGGTAGTCAACGCCGAAAAATACGTCGCTTATGCAGTCATTCTTTGATGCTGCTCCGAAAAAGCCGCCCATTGACTTATTCTCCCAAAATACGCTTCATCATTTCCTGATAAGCTTCCTCTACGCCGCCCATATCTCTGCGGAAACGGTCCTTGTCAAGCTTCTCGTGAGTGGTGCTGTCCCAGAAACGGCAGGTGTCGGGAGATATTTCATCTGCAAGGAGTATCTGTCCGTGAAATCTTCCAAACTCGATCTTGAAGTCGATAAGGTCGATGTTGTGCTCCTTGAAGAACTTAAGCATAAATGCGTTTACGGCAAATGCGTACTTGGAAATGGTGTCGATCTCCTCCTGTGTGGCAAGACCGAGACCGAGAGCGTAGTAGCTGTTGATAAAGGGGTCGCCAAGATCGTCATTCTTGTAAGAAAACTCAAGTGTAGGCTGCTTTAAGGGAGTGCCCTCGGCAATGCCCAGCTTCTTGGAGAAGCTTCCTGCGGCAACGTTTCTCACGATCACCTCGAGAGGAACTATCTCGACCTTCTTGACAATTGTCTCTCTGTCGCTGATCTCCTCAACGAGATGGGTAGGAATACCCTCTTTTTCAAGGAGCTTGAACATAAAGTTTGTCATCTTGTTGTTGATAACGCCCTTGCCCTTGATGGTGCCCTTCTTCTCGCCGTTGAATGCGGTAGCGTCGTCCTTGTAGTCAACGATAACGTAGTCGGGGTTATTGGTGGCAAAAACCTTCTTTGCCTTGCCTTCGTAAAGCTGCTCGCCTTTGATAATGTTTTCCATAGTATTTATCCTCCTGTATATTTACAAGTTTATATATTTTACTTTTAAAGCTCGTCAACCATTTTCTGAAGCTTCTCGTTCTTTGCCACAACACCGTCTATCATATCCTGCTTAGCCTTTTCAAGCTTTTCGGAAAGGCCGTCGTCGGAGAGAGCAAGCATCTGAATAGCAAGAACTGCCGCATTTTTCGCTCCGTTTACCGCAACGGTGGCAACGGGAATGCCCGAGGGCATCTGAACGGTTGCAAGGAGAGCGTCAAGTCCGTCAAAGGACGATCTTATTGGGATACCGATAACGGGCAGGGTGGTATGACCTGCGATAACGCCCGCAAGATGAGCTGCCATTCCTGCCGCGCAGATGATAACGCCGAAGCCCTCAGCCTTTGCATTTGAAGCAAATTTTGAAGCCATTTCGGGGGTGCGGTGAGCGGACATAACCTTAGCTTCCACAGGCACGCCGTATTTTTTCAGCTCGGCGATACAGTCCTTTACAATGGGGAAATCGCTGTCAGAACCCATTATTACAGCAACTTTTTTCAACTACATCAATCCTTTCAACCAAAAACAAATAAAACTGCGGCAGTCTGACCACAGTTATTTTTGTTTGCACAGCTATACAGTTAAAAAAGAGTGCAGAAATCCCATAGCCCTCAGAATAAGCTGAGAACTCCGGCTTATATACCCTGACATTTTCTTACAGGTCAGATATACCAAGCTAAGCATAACGGAAATTCCTCCACAAGTCTCCTGTGCCGAAGGCGCACTCGTCAAAGGCACACTGATACATATATATTGTAACTGATTTAATAGTAAATTGCAAGCCTTTAGGACAAAATATTTTTGGAATTTAAAAATTTTACAAAATCTATGTAATATTTAAATCTGTGCTACGCAAGCCCAATATCATCAATGGAATCACGTTAATTTCTGCATAATAAAAAAATATAAATTACCTCTTGCTTTTTTCTGATTTTATGATAAAATAGAAGTATAGAGTGCGGAAGGGTTTCCGTACAATTTTAAGGAGGTACATACTATGGCTTACAAAATTTCCGATGACTGCATCAGCTGCGGCGCTTGCGCAGGCGAATGTCCTGTAGGAGCAATTTCCGAGGGCGACGGCAAGTACGTTATCGACGCTGACACCTGCATTGACTGCGGTTCCTGCGAAGGCGTATGCCCCGTTGGTGCACCCCAGGCTGAATAATTAAAGCTTACAGCAAGTTTCAGAGCTTTCGGATATCCGAAGGCTCTGTTTTTTACGCAAATACAGACAAAAAAGCCCCTCCCCAAAGGGAGAAGCTTTATTTGTGTTATATCGTAAGATTATTCGTTAACCTTAGTAACAACGCCTGATCCTACTGTACGGCCGCCCTCACGGATAGCGAAACGGAGGCCTTCCTCAATAGCGATAGGAGTGATAAGCTCAACCTTGATCTCAACGTTATCACCGGGCATACACATTTCCTTATCAGCAGGAAGCTCAATAACACCGGTAACGTCAGTTGTTCTGAAATAGAACTGAGGTCTGTAGTTGTTGAAGAAAGGAGTATGACGTCCGCCCTCTTCCTTCTTCAGAACGTAAACCTGACCGCTGAACTTAGTGTGGGGGTGAATGGAACCGGGCTTACAAAGAACCTGACCTCTTTCGATCTCAGTTCTCTGGATACCACGGAGAAGTGCACCGATGTTGTCGCCTGCCTCAGCGTAATCGAGGATCTTTCTGAACATCTCGATACCGGTAACAACTGTGCTCTTTGTTTCCTTGATACCAACGATCTCAACAGTATCGTTAGTCTTGAGCTGGCCTCTTTCAACTCTACCTGTAGCAACAGTACCACGGCCTGTGATGGTGAATACGTCCTCAACAGGCATAAGGAAGGGCTGGTCAGCCTTTCTGTCGGGAGTAGGAATGTACTCGTCAACAGCGTCCATCAGCTTCTTGATGCACTCATACTCGGGAGCGTTGGGGTCTGTGGAAGAAGAGTTAAGGGCCTGGTAAGCGGAACCGATGATGATAGGAGTATCATCGCCGGGGAACTCGTACTTGTCGAGTGTCTCACGGATATCCATCTCAACGAGCTCGAGAAGCTCGGGATCGTCAACCTTGTCCGACTTGTTAATAATTACAACGATGTTGGGAACGCAAACCTGACGAGCAAGGAGAAGGTGCTCCTTAGTCTGAGCCATAGGACCATCTGTAGAAGCAACTACGAGGATAGCGCCGTCCATCTGAGCAGCACCGGTGATCATGTTCTTAACATAGTCAGCGTGACCCGGGCAGTCAACGTGAGCGTAGTGACGCTTGTCAGTCTCATACTCAACGTGAGCGGTATTGATTGTGATACCTCTCTCTCTCTCCTCGGGAGCCTTGTCGATATCAGCATAGCCTTCGAACTGAGCCTGACCCTTAAGGGAAAGATACTTTGTAATAGCAGCGGTAAGAGTAGTCTTGCCGTGGTCAACGTGACCGATGGTACCAATGTTTACGTGGGGTTTTGTTCTTTCAAAATGTGCCTTTGCCATTGGAAAATTTCCTCCTTTTAAATTAGGTTTAAAAAGCTTATACAATCATTTTAACAGATTTACAAATGAAATGCAAGCCTTTTTTGTAAATTTTCGTAAAAAATTACAATTTTGCAAAAACTTAGTTTGCCTTGTTTCTTGCAGACATAATCTTTTCTGCAACGGATCTGGGAACCTCGGTGTAGCTGTCGGGCTCCATTGAATACTGACCGCGTCCCTGAGTCTTGGAACGGAGGTCGTTGGAGTAACCGAACATTTCGGACAGAGGAACAAGAGCGTCGACCTGAGCGGTGCCGTTGTTTGTTTCCTGACCGAGGATCTGACCGCGGCGGGAGTTGAGGTCACCGATAACAGTTCCCATAAAGTCGTCGGGAACAATAGCGGATACCTTCATAATAGGCTCAAGAATGCAGGGATCAGCCTTCTTCATAGCCTCCTTGAACGCCATAGAACCGGCGATGGAGAATGCCATTTCAGAGGAGTCGACCTCGTGGTAGGAGCCGTCGTAAAGTGTGACCTTTACGTCAACAACCTGATAGCCTGCGAGAACGCCTGCCTTCATAGCGCCCTGAATACCCTTGTCAACAGCGGGAATGTATTCCTTGGGAATAGCACCGCCGACAACGGCATTGATAAACTCGTAACCCTTACCGGACTCGTTGGGCTCAACCTTGATCTTAACGTGACCGTACTGACCCTTACCGCCGGACTGACGAGCGTACTTGTGATCAACGTCAGCAAGCTTCTTGATAGTTTCCTTGTAAGCAACCTGAGGCGCACCAACGTTTGCCTCAACCTTAAACTCTCTGAGGAGACGGTCAACGATGATATCAAGGTGAAGCTCACCCATACCTGCAATGATAGTCTGACCTGTTTCCTCGTCTGTCCAGGTTCTGAAGGTGGGGTCTTCCTCGGCAAGCTTTGCAAGACCGATACCCATCTTCTCCTGACCTGCCTTTGTCTTAGGCTCGATAGCGAGCTGGATAACAGGCTCGGGGAATTCCATGGACTCGAGAATAATGGGGTGCTTGGGATCACAGAGAGTATCGCCTGTAGTGGTGTTCTTGAGACCTACACAAGCTGCGATATCGCCCGAATAAACGGTTTCGATATCCTTTCTGTGATTGGAGTGCATCTGAAGGATACGGCCCATTCTTTCGGAGCCGTCCTTAGTTGCATTAAGAACAGTTGCGCCTGCGTCAACAGTACCGGAGTAAACTCTGAAATAGCAGAGCTTACCAACGAAGGGGTCTGTTGCGATCTTGAATGCCAGAGCGGAAAAAGGCTCTGAATCGGAAGCAGGTCTTTCTTCTTCCTCGCCTGTCTCGGGGTTAACGCCCTTGATAGCGGGGATATCGAGAGGAGAGGGCATATAATCAACTACAGCGTCAAGGAGCTTCTGAACGCCCTTGTTTCTGTAGGAGGTACCGCAGGTAACGGGAACGATCTTGTTTTCGATGCATCCCTTGCGGAGACACTTCTTGATCTCCTCAACTGTCAGCTCCTCGCCCTCGAGATATTTTTCCATGATCTCGTCGTCCATCTCAGCAGCAGCCTCGACCATCTCGTCGTGATACTTCTGAGCCATTTCCATCATATCTTCGGGAATAGGTTCGTCTCTCATATCCTTACCGAGATCATCGTAGTAAACTTCTGCCTTCATCTCAACGAGGTCGATAAGTCCCTTAAAGTCATCCTCGGAACCGATAGGAAGCTGAATGGGCACTGCGTTACACTTGAGACGGTCTTTCATCATTTCCACAACTCTGTAGAAGTTTGCGCCCATGATGTCCATCTTATTAACGTATGCCATTCTGGGGACCTGATATTTATCAGCCTGACGCCAAACGGTCTCAGACTGGGGCTCAACGCCGCCCTTTGCACAGAAAACTGTTACAGAACCGTCAAGAACTCGAAGCGAACGCTCAACCTCAACTGTAAAGTCAACGTGGCCCGGGGTGTCGATAATATTGATTCTGTGGTCTCCCCAGTGCGCTGTGGTAGCAGCGGAAGTGATGGTGATACCTCTCTCCTTCTCCTGCTCCATCCAGTCCATCGTAGAAGCACCCTCATGAGTCTCACCTATCTTGTAGTTGACACCCGTATAGAAGAGGATACGCTCGGTGGTGGTGGTTTTACCGGCGTCGATGTGAGCCATGATACCAATATTTCTTGTTTTTTCAAGTGAACAATCTCTTGGCATAGCTTTTCCTCCAAAATATAGCTGCGTTTATAACGTACTGCTTCGGCTTTAAGGCTCTGTTACCATCTGTAGTGAGCAAATGCCTTGTTAGCCTCAGCCATCTTGTGAGTATCCTCACGCTTCTTGCAAGCGCCGCCCAGTCCGTTCATAGCGTCCATGATCTCGGCTGCGAGTCTTTCCTTCATGGTCTTCTCGTTTCTTGCTCTTGCGTAAGTAGTAAGCCATCTGAGTCCAAGAGTCTGCTTTCTCTCGGGTCTAACCTCCATAGGAACCTGGTAGGTAGCACCGCCCACACGGCGAGCCTTTACCTCCAGGAGAGGCATAATGTTCTCCATAGCCTCGTTGAACGCCTCAAGTGCGTCCTTTCCTGTCTTTTCAGCAACAATTTCAAAAGCTCCGTAAACGATCTTCTGAGCAACGCCCTTCTTACCGTCGAGCATTATATTGTTGACAAGGCGGGTAACGATCTCTGAATTGTAAACGGGGTCGCAAAGAACCTCACGCTTAGCTATTTTACCTCTTCTTGGCACAATACTTCCCTCCTTCATAGTAATGATATCATAGGTACTCGTTTCTTCCACGACACGTCGTCCAATGCAGAGGTCCATCTATATAAAAATGAATTCTCCACAATATAAAATCAATCGCTGTGTGGCTTCATCTGAGTCTACTTAAAAATTTGCAGCGAGCTATTACTTAGCAGCTCCTGCCTTGGGCTTCTTGGCACCGTACTTGGAACGTGCCTGATTTCTCTTAGCAACACCCTGAGCGTCGAGAGTACCTCTGATAATGTGATAACGCACACCGGGGAGGTCCTTAACTCTTCCGCCTCTGATGAGAACAACAGAGTGCTCCTGAAGGTTGTGTCCGATACCGGGAATGTAAGCTGTAACTTCGTTGCCGTTTGTGAGCTTAACTCTGGCGATCTTTCTCATAGCGGAGTTAGGCTTCTTAGGTGTAGCGGTTCTTACAGCGGTGCAAACGCCTCTCTTCTGAGGTGAGCTGAGGTCGATAGCGATCTTCTTCTTGGCATTGTAGCCCTTCTGAAGAGCGGGAGCTGTGGACTTCTTCTCAATAACGTCTCTTCCCTTGCGAACTAACTGGTTAAAGGTAGGCATTGATACATCTCCTTTCATAGATTTCCGTGCAATGTACAAATTTATACCATCACACATTTTATTATTATACACGCATTTTCCCCGCTTGTCAAGCATTTTATACAAATTCGGGGACTAAAAATTGTTTTTGTCGCTTTTTACAACTCAGAACGGGCGAAAATCCCTTCAAATAGGTTAAATTAACAAACAAGGCAGTCCTTTTCGGGACTGCCCTGAGTAAATATCTTAGTGAAGCACGCTATGCTCGGGAGCTGTTTCGGTCTTTACGATCTGAACGTTGTTGTAAACGTCCATACCTGTACCTGCGGGAATAAGCTTACCGATAATAACGTTCTCCTTGAGTCCGAGAAGGTGGTCGCTCTTGCCCTTGATAGCAGCATCTGTAAGAGCCCTTGTGGTCTCCTGGAAGGAAGCTGCGGACAGGAAGCTGTCGGAGTTGGAGGAAGCCTTTGTGATACCCTGGATAATGGGCTTGAAGGTGATGAGTCTGATATCCTCCTCGCCTGCTTCCATTCTCGCCTTGAGCTTCTGGTTTTCCTCGAAGATCTCCTTGCGGTCAGCCACAGCTCCGGGGAGCATAAATGTGGAACCGCCGTCCTCGATACGAACCTTTTTGAGCATCTGACGGACAATAACTTCGATGTGCTTGTCGTTGATATCAACACCCTGGAGACGGTAAACCTTCTGAACCTCGGTGATGATGTAGTTCTGAACAGCCTGCTGACCAAGTATCTCAAGGATATCTCCGGGATTAACGGAGCCTTCTGTAAGAGCGTCTCCCTTGTTAACGGTATCTCCATCGTGGACCTTGATCTTGTAGCCGTAGGGAACGGGATAGTATTCCTCGTCGCCTGTCTCGGGGTCAGTGATGATAACGTTTCTGGTGTTCTTTATCTCAGTCATGCTGACCTTGCCGCCGAAGCGTGCGATAATAGCCGCATTCTTGGGACGTCTGCTCTCGAAGAGCTCCTCGACACGGGGAAGACCCTGTGTGATATCCTCGGCAGAAGCGATACCGCCCGTATGGAATGTTCTCATAGTAAGCTGAGTACCGGGCTCACCGATGGACTGAGCAGCGATTACACCGACAGCCTCACCAACAGCAACAAGGTTGTTGTTGGACATATTTGCGCCGTAGCACTTAGCGCATACTCCGTGCTTTGCGTGGCAGTTAAGAACGGAGCGTATCTTGACTCTCTCAACACCTGCGTCAACGATTTTCTTTGCGTCAGCGTCGGTAATAAGCTTATTCTTGCTTATGAGGAGATTTCCCGTTGTGGGATCGTAGAGATCCTCAAGGAGATATCTGCCAAGAAGTCTTTCCTGGAGAGGCTCGATCATCTCATTGCCGTTCTTGATGGTGTAGATCTCGATACCCTCGTCTGTTCCGCAGTCCTCCTCACGGATAATAACGTCCTGAGAAACGTCTACGAGACGTCTTGTAAGGTAACCGGAGTCCGCAGTACGGAGCGCCGTATCGGCAAGACCCTTACGTGCGCCACGGGAGGAGATGAAGTATTCCAGAATGTTAAGACCTTCACGGTAATTAGCTCTGATAGGCATCTCGATGGTGGAACCGGAGGTATTGGCGATAAGTCCTCTCATACCTGCCAGCTGACGGATCTGGTTGATAGAACCACGGGCACCGGAGTCCGCCATCATAAAGATGGGGTTGTATTTGTCAAGACCGTTCTGCAGTGCCTTGGTAACATCGTCTGTAGCGCCGTTCCAGATCTGAATGAAGCGCTTGGACTTCTCGGCAGCGGAGATAAATCCTCTGCGGTACATAGCGTTGATCTTCTCGACCTGCTTGTCGGCAGCCTCAAGAATGCCTGCCTTCTCCTTAGGAATTTCAGCGTCGCATACGGCAACGGTGATAGCAGCCTTTGTGGAATATTTGAAGCCGAGAGCCTTAACTCTGTCAAGAACCTCGGAAGTGGTGGTAGTGCCGTGAGTCTTGATACATCTTTCGATGATGTCCGAAAGCTGCTTCTTCTTAACGAGGAAGTCTATCTCAAGGTCAAACTGCTTTTCGGAATTTGTTCTGTCAACATAACCCAGATCCTGAGGGATATTCTCGTTGAAGATAAGACGTCCCACAGTACACTCGATTATCTTGGAAACTCTTCTGTCGCCGATATCCTTGGAAATACGTACCTTGATAGCAGCGTGAAGGCTTACAACGCCCTCCTGATAAGCCATAAGAGCTTCGTTAACATCTCTGAATACCTTGCCTTCGCCCTTTTCTCCCTCTTTCTTCATAGTGAGGTAGTAGGAACCAAGCACCATATCCTGAGAAGGAACGGCAACAGGACGTCCGTCGGAAGGCTTCAGCAGGTTATTGGCAGCCAGCATAAGGAAGCGTGCCTCAGTCTGAGCCTCAGCGGAAAGGGGAAGATGAACAGCCATCTGGTCGCCGTCGAAGTCGGCGTTGAATGCTGTACATACCAGAGGGTGAAGCTTGATAGCACGACCCTCAACAAGAATAGGCTCAAATGCCTGGATACCCAGTCTGTGAAGTGTAGGCGCACGGTTCAAAAGAACGGGGTGGGACTTGATAACATTTTCCAGTGCGTCCCAAACATCGTTCTCCGCACGGTCGACCTTCTTGCGGGCTGACTTTATATTAGTGGACTTGCCTGTGTCCACAAGGCGCTTCATAACAAAGGGCTTGAAAAGCTCGAGAGCCATCTCCTTGGGGAGACCGCACTGATACATTTTCAGCTCGGGGCCTACAACGATAACCGAACGGCCGGAGTAGTCAACACGCTTACCGAGAAGGTTCTGACGGAAACGTCCCTGCTTACCCTTGAGCATATCCGAAAGGGACTTGAGGGCTCTGTTGTTGGGGCCTGTAACGGGTCTGCCGTGACGGCCGTTGTCAATAAGAGCGTCCACAGCCTCCTGCAGCATTCTCTTCTCGTTTCTGATGATGATGTCGGGGGCTTCAAGCTCCAGCATCTTCTTGAGACGGTTGTTTCTGTTGATAACGCGTCTGTAAAGGTCGTTAAGGTCGGAGGTAGCATATCTGCCGCCGTCCAGCATTACCATAGGACGGATATCGGGAGGGATAACGGGAACAACGTTAAGGACCATCCACTCAGGCTTGTTCTTTGACATTCTGAAGGACTCGATTATCTCAAGTCTCTTGAGAAGCTTTATGCGCTTCTGACCTGTGGGAAGGTCTTTAAGCTCGTTTTTAAGCTCTTCGGACACCCATTCAAGGCAGTTTATCCACTTGGACTTGTCGGCGATCTCGTCAAACTCGCCGTTTGCGTTTGCAGCCTCGATCTTTTCGTCAAAGAGCTGCTCGATATATTTGGAGCCGTAAATGACCTTGATGGACTTGCCCGACTTCTTTTCCTCCTCGAAGCGGTTGTATCTCATAACGTCATAGTTGTACTCCACACGGGTGATCTTCTGACCTACGGAATAGTTCTCGTTCTCGCCGTTATCGGTGATAACGAGAATACGCTTGGCAAGCATATCTCTTATCTCATCTTCGGAAAGACCTGTGAGAGCGGAGAACTTGTCGATATATTTAACGATATACTGATTATATCTTTCGGGGTCGTATTCCTCAAGAAGCTCCTGGATAGCCTCTGCACCCATAGCAGCATAGAAGCCGTCCTCGTACTTCTCAACGTTGTCCGCATAATCCTTTTCGGAAAGGAGGTCCTTCTTTGTAAGACCTGTGTTGCCGGGGTCAACGATAATATATTTTGTAAAGTACAGCACTTCCTCGAGACGCTTCTGAGGTATCTCCAACACCTGACCTATTCTTGAGGGAGTTCCCTTGAAATACCAGATGTGAGAAACAGGAGCGGCAAGCTCGATGTGACCCATACGCTCACGTCTTACCTTTGCGCGGGTAACTTCAACGCCGCAGCGTTCGCAGACCTTGCCCTTGAAGCGGATCTTCTTGTACTTTCCGCAGTGGCACTCCCAGTCCTTTGTGGGACCAAAGATCCTTTCGCAGAAGAGACCGTCTCTTTCGGGCTTCTGTGTTCTGTAGTTGATGGTTTCGGGCTTTTCAACAATGCCGTGAGACCAGCTTCTGATTTTGTCGGGGGAAGCGAGACCAATTTTTATAGACTCAAAAGTGTTCTGTTCCAATAGCTTACACTCCTTAAATCAAGTAGAGTAAATGCCCGTACTGAAAACAGGGCATATAAACGGCGAAGGATAATGCCTGCCGCCTATTTCCGCAGGCAGCAGGCGGATATATCTGTATTGCGTATCTGCCGCAACGGCAGTAAAACATAGTTTAGATCAGGTCGTCGTCAAAATCGTCTGAGCCGAAATCGGTATCATCGTCGCCCACGTCATCGTAATCATCGGAATCGGAGCCGCCGAATTCGTCGTCCTCGCCGTCCTCAAGAGAGAAGCCCTCGTCAAGGTCGCCCTCGTCGAAATCATCGGCGTCTGAAACAGGAGGCGGAATAACATCGTCATCGTCCTCGAAGGTAGCCTTGAGGTCGATCTCCTGATTATTTTCGTCAAGAACCTGAATATCGAGACAGAGAGACTGGAATTCCTTGATAACAACCTTGAACGCCTCGGGAATACCGGGCTTGGGAACGTTCTGACCCTTAACGATAGCCTCGTAGGTCTTAACGCGTCCCACAGTATCGTCGGACTTAACAGTAAGGATCTCCTGGAGAGTATAAGCAGCGCCGTAAGCCTCGAGAGCCCAAACTTCCATCTCACCGAAACGCTGACCGCCGAACTGAGCCTTACCGCCCAGAGGCTGCTGAGTTACCAGCGAGTAGGGACCTACCGAACGGGCGTGGATCTTATCGTCAACCAGATGGTGAAGCTTCAGGTAGTACATTATTCCAACAGTAACTCTGTTGTCAAAGGGCTCGCCTGTACGTCCGTCTCTGAGAACGATCTTACCGTCCTCGTCCATACCCGCTTCCTTGAAGCAGTCACGTATATCTTCCTCGTGCGCGCCGTCGAATACGGGAGTCATAACCTTCCAGCCAAGCTTTCTTGCAGCCATACCGAGATGAACCTCAAGAACCTGACCGATGTTCATACGTGAAGGAACGCCCAGAGGGTTAAGAACGATATCCAGAGGAGTTCCGTCGGGGAGGAAGGGCATATCCTCGGATTTAAGGATACGGGAAACGACACCCTTGTTACCGTGACGGCCCGCCATCTTGTCGCCAACGGAGATCTTTCTCTTCTGAGCGATGTAGCAGCGTACCAGCTTGTTAACTCCGGGAGAAAGCTCGTCGCAGTTCTCACGGGTGAATATCTTAACGTCAACAACAACGCCCGACTCGCCGTGAGGCACCTTCAGGGAGTTGTCTCTTACTTCCTTAGCCTTTTCGCCGAAAATAGCTCTGAGAAGTCTTTCCTCGGCAGTAAGCTCAGTCTCGCCCTTAGGAGTAACCTTACCAACGAGAATGTCACCGGCTCTTACCTCAGCGCCTATGCGGATAATACCTCTGTCGTCAAGATCCTTGAGAGCGTCCTCGCCCACGTTGGGGATATCTCTTGTAATGGTCTCGGCACCCAGCTTAGTGTCTCTTTCCTCGATCTCGTATTCCTCAATGTGGATAGAGGTGTATATATCCTCGCGGACAACGCGCTCGTTAAGAAGAACGGCGTCCTCGTAGTTGTAGCCTTCCCAGGTCATAAAGCCGATAAGAGCATTCTTACCGATAGCAAGCTCACCGTTGCTTGTAGCGGGACCGTCCGCAAGGACCTGTCCGACGTGAACTTCCTCGCCCTTTGCAACAATGGGTCTCTGGTTAACGCAGGTGCCCTGGTTGGAGCGCTTGAACTTGATAAGCTTGTAGGAATGGGTAGCGCCCGTTCCCTCCTTGATGACAACTTCGTCAGCGCTTACACGCTCAACAACGCCGTCGTGCTTGGAAACAACGCATACGCCCGAGTCAACGGCAGCCTTGTACTCCATACCGGTACCTACGATAGGAGCCTCGGTCTTGAGAAGAGGCACAGCCTGACGCTGCATGTTCGCACCCATAAGAGCACGGTTCGCATCATCATTCTCAAGGAAGGGGATCATAGCCGTAGCGATGGAAACCACCATCTTAGGCGAAACGTCCATATAGTCGACTCTTTCCCTCTCGCACTCAAGGATCTGGTCTCTGTAACGGGCATTAACTCTGGGACGTGCAAACTTTCCGTCCTCTGTAAGAGGCTCGTTTGCCTGAGCAATGGTGTAATTATCCTCAACATCGGCAGTCATATAGACAACCTCGTCGGTAACAACACCCGTAGCCTTGTCCACCTTTCTGTAAGGAGCCTCGATAAAGCCGTACTCGTTAATTCTCGCAAAGGACGCAAGATAGGAGATAAGTCCGATGTTAGGACCTTCGGGGGTCTCGATAGGACACATTCTTCCGTAGTGGGAGTAGTGAACATCACGAACCTCAAATCCTGCACGGTCACGGGAAAGACCGCCGGGGCCCAGAGCGGAAAGACGTCTCTTGTGAGTAAGCTCAGCAAGGGGGTTGTTCTGATCCATAAACTGTGACAGAGGGGAGGAACCGAAAAATTCCTTGATAGCCGCAGTTATGGGACGGATATTTATAAGGCTCTGGGGAGTGATAGTCTCAGCCTCCTGAGCCTGAGTGTTCATTCTCTCTCTGATGCTGCGCTCCATACGTGCAAAGCCGATCCTGAACTGGTTCTGGAGCAGCTCGCCTACGGAACGGATACGTCTGTTGCCCAGGTGGTCGATATCGTCCACCGTGCCGACGCCCTCGCAGAGATTTATAAAGTAGCTGATGGTAGCGAAAATATCGTCAAGAGTGATGTGCTTGGGAACAAGCTCGTCAGCACGCTTCTTGATCATTTCCTCAAGCTCGTCATTGTCCGCAGCAGTGTCGAGGATATCTCTCAGCACCTTGTAGGAAACAAGCTCGTTTATGCCGCAGGCAGCAGCGTCAATGTCAACATAGCCCTTGATATCCACCATACCGTTGCCGATGACCTTGACTTCCTTTTCCTCAATGTGGCTCTGAGTTTCGCCGTGAGCAGAGGTAACAGTTTCCTTGTGCTCCACCTTGAGCCAGGCCTCCATAACGCCTGCCTGCTCGATCTCCTTAGCTCTGTCATAGGAGATAAGCTCGCCCTCGTCAGCCATAATTTCGCCCGTAGCGGGATTTGCGATGGGTCTTGAAAGATAATGGCCTGCGATACGGGAAGCAATGCCAAGCTTCTTGTTGTATTTGTATCTTCCGAAACGGGAGAGATCGTATCTCTTTGCGTCAAAGAAGAGCATATTGATGTGGGAAATAGCACTGTCCACCGTAGGAGGCTCGCCGGGACGGAGCTTCTTGTAAATTTCAAGGAGCGCTTCCTCGGTAGTATTTATGTTGGAGTCCTTTTCAAGGATAGTCTGGCTGAGGATAACGCTGGGACCGAACATATCGTCGATCTCCTGATTGGTGCCGCAGCCGAGGGCTCTTATAAATGTGGTAAGAGGTATCTTTCTGTTCTTGTCTATTCGTACATAGGCAACATCGGAGGAATCCATCTCATATTCAAGCCACGCACCTCTGTTGGGGATAACGGTAGACTTGAACAGATCCTTGCCCGTCTTGTCCTTTTCAAAAGCATAATAAACGCCTGGTGAACGAACGAGCTGAGAAACGATAACTCGCTCCGCACCGTTTATAACGAAGGTTCCGCTCTCGGTCATAAGAGGGAAATCGCCCATAAAAACTTCATTTTCCTTAACGTCGCCGGTCTCCTTGTTCCAGAGAGTAGCCTTTACTCTGAGCGGAGCTGCATAGGTAGCGTCTCTTTCCTTGCACTCTTCGACCGAATACTTAGGGGTCTCGTCGAGATGATAATCGACGAAATTAAGCACCAGATTGCCGTTATAATCCGTGACAGCGGCAACATCACGGAAAACCTCTTTAAGTCCCTCCTCAAGAAACCATTTGTAGGAATTTTTCTGCACTTCGATAAGATTAGGCATTTCAAGAGCTTCATTTATCTTTCCGAAGCTCATACGTGTAGTCTTACCGAGCTGCACCGGCTTTACATTCACCATAGGCGGACTCCTCCTCACTTTGTTTAGAAAAAACATCCGGAAAAAATTTCCGAACAGTAATGTATAATATGCCCGAGTCTGTCATAGAGCGGCTTCGCACCGCATAAACAGAGACCGACCCGACCCCTGAATATTATTGACAGCAAAAGGGAATTTCAGGCAGCAAGCCCCGAAATTATGCCCCAAAACCGAGTAAACATTGGTAAAACAGGCATAAGAATACATTATGATACAGTATATTATTATATAACATCTGTCCACCGTTGTCAAGGGCTTTTTCCCTTTTTTTCAAACTTTTACATTTTGCACAACCGGTGCAGTATATTTTTTAACACATATGCACTATTGTACTAAAAAGCAAAAATGCGCCAAGGAAAAACAAACCGCAGCGCATTTTCCGACCATATTTTCACACTTGCATAATCCAGCGTCTCATATTATTCCCACATCACTCATTCCAATACTTCCTGTCCAAACTCCGAAACTGCACTGCCTTTGCAATGTGGGGACGGTCGATCACCTCGCTGCCGTCCATATCCGCAACCGTCCGAGATACCTTGAGAATCCTGTCATATGCACGTGCGGAAAGTCCCATTTTCTCAAAAACGCCCTTGAGAAGCTCGTTTGCAGACTCGGTAACGGGACACACCTGATGAAGAATGTCGGAAGTGATACCCGCATTGCAGATAATGTCCGTACCCTTAAATCTCTCCTGCTGAATTTCCCTGGCACGCTGTACCCGTTCACGTATTGCCGCCGAGCTTTCCTCCTTTGTTTTCGAGGACAGATGTGAATACTCCACAGGAGCTACTTCACATTGTATATCGAACCGATCGAGCAGTGGTCCCGAGATCTTGTTTATGTACGCCCTCGCCTGCTTCTGACCGCAGATGCATTTCCTTGTGGGGTGCCCGAAATATCCGCAGGGACAGGGGTTCATTGCCGCCACAAGCATAAATGAGCAGGGGTATGTGACCGTTCCCGAAGCTCTCGAAATGGTCACCTGCTTGTCCTCAAGGGGCTGACGGAGTATCTCAAGCGCCTGCCGTGAAAACTCAGGCAGCTCGTCAAGGAACAGTATGCCGTTATGTGCAAGGGAAATTTCCCCGGGACGGGGAACGCTGCCGCCCCCCGAAAGCCCTGCCGCCGAAATGGTGTGATGGGGCGACCTGAACGGCCTCTTCACCACAAGGGGCGCCTCCCTTGAAACGATACCGCAGACCGAGTGGATATTTGTGGTCTCCACCGACTCACGGAAGGTCATTGCAGGCATAATGGTGGAAAGCCGCTTTGCAAGCATTGACTTTCCGCTGCCGGGAGGACCTATCATCAGCAGATTATGCCCGCCCGCAGCCGCATATTCCATAGCCTTTTTCACCGTCTGCTGCCCCTTAACGTCTGCAAAATCCACCGTATCGAACCGTTCCTCGGGCAGCACCTCGTATTTTTTCTGAGGTATCAGAATAGCCTCTCTTGAAAAATGCCCGAGAATTTCCCTGACATTCTCAACGCCGTAAACCGTGACCCCCTCGGCAACGCTTGCCTCATAAGCATTTTCCGCAGGAACGAAAACCGTATCAAAGCCCTCTCTTTGGGCACAAAGAACCATAGGCAGAACGCCGTTTACGTGGCGGACATCGCCGTTTAAGGAAACCTCGCCGATAAAAGCAGTTCTCTCCAGGTTGTCGGTTATCTCCCCCGTTGCCTTGAGGATAGACACGAAGATGGCAAGGTCGTGGACGCTTCCCGTTTTCTTGGTGTCCGCAGGAGCAAGGTTTACAATGACACGGGCAAGGGGAAATTTAAGCTCTGCACTTCTGAAAGCCGCCCTTATGCGCTCACGGCTCTCCTTAACGGCGGTGTCGCCCAGTCCCACGATGTCAAAACAGGGGGTACCCCTGCTCACCTCGGTCTCCGCCTGCACCGCAAATGCGTTAAGCCCGAAAAGCCCCATACTATTTATCTTTGCAAACATAACTGTTCATTCCTTTCTGTGGGTTTCGGCGGGCAGCTAATTTGTACCGTTACCGAGCCGACAGTATGACTCCCAAACAAATTAAAGAACGTCTCGCTGCGGGTCGTCACCCGCCTGCAGGGCGACCTCGCCGTCAAGCCACTTTATAATATCATCATAGACCTCAAGCCTGTTTGTCTCGTTTAAAAGCTCGTGGCGGCAGCCGTCCCAGAGCTTGAGACGCACATCGGTGAAGCCGTGAGAATCAAGCCGCCTGTAAAACTGCATAACGCCCTTGCCGTATGAGCCGATGGGGTCCTCCGTGCCGCTCATAACAAGCATAGGCAGGTCTTTTCTCACCTTGCCGTACCACGATCTTGAGGAGCAGTACAAAAGGAGCATAAACAGGTCACGAAATGCCGAAGCTGTGAAAATGAAATTGCACTTCTTGTCGCCGCAGTAATCTGCAACCACCTGTTCGTCACGTGATACCCAGTCAAATTCCGTCCGCCTGCCCGCAATACGGGCGTTTGACATTCCGAAAAGCAGCCTGTTTATTTTCCTTGAACGGCTCTTGACCCCGTGGAGCATAATTTCCTTATCCGCCATAAGAATTCCCCCGTGTACCGCAGGGTGATTTCCCACCGTCCCCAGAATTACAGCACCGTCAACATCTGAGCTGTATTTTGCCAGCAGACAGCGTGTAACAAGTGAACCCATAGAATGACCGATGACATAATGGGGAATATTCCCAAACATTTGCTTGCCGATAAGCATAACGTGGCGCATATCCTTTATAAGGTATATCCAGCCGTTTTCAAGGGCGAAATATCCAAGATCATATTCATCAGCAACAGAATTTCCGTGACCAAGCTGATCGTGGGCAATTACCGCATAGCCGTTTTTGCAGAGACAGTCGATAAAATGCTCATAGCGTCCTGCGTATTCGCACATACCGTGACATATCTGCACCAACGCCTTTGCCTTTCCCTCCGTGGGGGTATAAATATAGTATGCTATCCTGTCTGCCTTGTTGGAGCTGATAAAGGAGTGTTCGGATCTGATAAAGTTCATATGCATACTTCCTTTCATAGACTTTTATTTATTCCGTTTCATCTTGAAGCCCTCGTCCGAAAGAGGATTGGACTCAAGAGCCGTTCTCACGTTCTCGTTGGTGAGGTGGGTGTATATCTCGGTGGTGGAAACGCTGGCGTGACCCAGAATTTCCTTTAAAACCATAGGGTCAACATTTCCGTACTGATACATAAGGGTGGCAGCGGTGTGTCTCAGCTTGTGGGTGGAAAGCCCCCTGTTTCCCATACCAATGCGCTCAAGGGCTTCCGTAACTATCTGCTGCACACGCCTGTTGCTTATGCGTGTTTTCCGTTTGGAGAGGAAAAGTGCTTCGGTGGGCGCTTCGGGGCGGACGGCAAGATACTGCCTTATAGCCTCCTCACAGCCGTTGTTTATGTGGATAATACGCTCCTTGTTGCCCTTGCCCAGAAGTCTCAGGGTGCGGTCGTCAAGGTCGATGTCCTGAATGTTTATCCCCACCAGTTCGGAAAGTCTCATTCCGCAGTTGAGGAAAAGCATAAGAATGCAGAAATCCCGCTCATAAAAATCCTCGGCAGGGCTTATGTTTTCAAGAAGCTTCCTGCTCTCGTCCAGACCCAGGTATTTTGGCTGCGCCTTTTTGGGGCTGGGAACGTCAAGCGCCTCAACGGGATTTGTCTCAAGATGAAAGCTTGTAAGCTTATTATTGCACAAAGCCTTGTAAAATCCCTTGATAGCGGAAATTTTTCTTGCACGGGTCTTGTCGTTGTTGCCACGTTCCTCGGCGGAGTAGTTCAGATACTCGTAAACGTCCGAAAGAGTAATGCCTGCCACCTTTGAAAAGGGCACGTCGGCAATAATATCAATATCATCGCCCTTTGCATTCATCATATTTTCCTTGATGTAACGCAGGAAAAGCCGCAGGTCGATGTAATAGGACTCAATGGTCTTTTCCGAGCGGTTTTTTATGACCCTGAGATAGAAAATATACTCACGCAGATAAGGGGGACAGTCCTTCATATCCGTCATAAAAGCTCACCTTCCAATGCTGTTCACAGTTCTTTTATTTAATTTTATCATAATACCTTTTTGCTGTCAAGCAAAGCGGCTTATTTCGGCATCGTTACACTGATGAGTTTAAGACTGCAGCCTAATTCTTTTAGATCTGAGATGATATTTTTGACCAATTGCCCCGAAATTTTTTTGCGAAATTGTAAAAAATTACAAACAGAGAAAAAAATCACAATTTTTTTCTTGTAACTTCTGAGGAAATGTTGTATAATTATACTTGGCTAAATTTTTTATTTTCGGCGCAAAGCAGTGCGCCCGGAAACGGAGGAACTAATATGATGACTGATAGTCAGAAGTCGAAGCTGGCGGAATATACGGCGGCAAAGGCTGCCTGCCCCGCAAGAGAAAGACTCTCGGCTCTTTTTGACGACGGCGTATTTACAGAAACAGCATCGGGTCGGAGCGCAGGAGGAGACCCCTCGGGCGTTGTGACCGCTTACGGATATATCAACGGCTGTCCCGCCTATGCATTCTCGCAGGACAGTACAGCGGCTAAGGGCGCTGTAAGCAGAGCACATTCGGAAAAGGTATGCAGAATGTTCGACCTTGCCGCAAAAAACGGCGTTCCCGTAGTAGGCATTTACGACTCCTGCGGAGCGTTCATTGAGGACGGCGCAGACGCTCTTAACGCATACAGCGAGATGCTCCTTGAAACAGGAAATCTCTCGGGAGTAGTTCCCACAGTTTCGGTTATTGCAGGCGTGTGCGCAGGCAGTATGGCAGTAGTTGCCGCTGCCGCTGACTATGTGGTAATGACCGAGGGTGCAGAACTTTACGCTGCTGTTGGCGGAGACTCTTCCGCAAAGGCTGCCGCAGAGAGCGGCGTTGTATCGGCAACAGCCGAGAATGATGCCGCAGCTATGGAGAGCGTTCGGAAATACCTCTCCCTTATGCCTCAGAACAACCTCTCTCCCCTGCCCGAATTTGAGTTTGACGCACCTGCCGCAGCTTCCTTTGAAAGCGCTTCGGAGGGCATTATGAGCATTGCCGACGAGGGCAGTATTGTTGAGCTTCGTGCAGATTTCGGAAAGGCGTCACAGACAGCACTTTGTACTATCGGAGGAACGACCGCAGGCATTGCCGCTGTAGGCAAGGGCAAGCTTACCGCCGATGACTGTGCAAAGCTTGCCGGATTTGTACGTCTCTGCGACGCATTCTCCATTCCCGTTGTTACCGTTGTGGACACCGAGGGCTTCGATATGAGCGGAGCAGAGTCCGTAAGGGCTGCCGCAAGGCTTTCCGGCGCATACGCAGACGCCACCTGCGCAAAGATAGCTGTAGTAAGCGGAAAGGCATACGGTGCGGCATTTATCGCATTCGCAGGCAAAAACGCCGCCGCAGATCAGGTATTTGCACTTCCCGAAGCAGTCATTGCTCCCATAGACCCCGTTACAGCAGCGGAATTTTTATATCACGACAAGCTCAAAGGTGCTTCCGACCTTGCCGCAGAGCGTAACAAGGTTGCCGCAGAGTACGCCGAGAACGAGGCTTCCGCATTTGCCGCTGCCGAAAAGGGCGCAGTTGATGATGTTATCCCTGCCGAGAGCGTAAGAAGCGCAGTTATGGGCGTTCTGGACATTACCGCAGGAAAGCGCCTTAACAAGCGCCTTCCCAAGAAGCACAGCGTTCTTCCTCTCTAATGAATTTAATAAATATTAACCGAAAGGTCTGATTTTAAAATGAAGAGATTTAATATTACTGTTAATGGAAAAGCTTATGATGTAGCCGTTGAGGAGGTTGGCGGCTCCGCTGCCTCAGCACCCGTTGCCGCTCCTGCAGCTGCCCCTGCTCCTGCTGCTCCAGCACCTGCCGCTGCTCCCGCTCCCGCCGCAGGAAACGGCACACCCGTTAAGGCACCTATGCCCGGAAATATCCTTGATGTCAAGGTAAGCGTAGGCGACAGCGTTACAACAGGTCAGGTGCTTGTTGTCCTCGAAGCTATGAAGATGGAGAACGATATCGTGGCAAATGCGACCGGCAAGATCACCTCCATCACCGTTAAGAAGGGCGATACCGTTAATTCCGACGATGTTATCGCAACCATTGCGTAAAGGGAAAGGAACGGTTTTAGTATGGCTAAGGTAAAAATCACCGAGACCGTCCTCCGAGACGCTCATCAGTCCCTTATCGCAACCAGAATGAGCATAGACGAGATGATACCCATTATGCAGGAAATGGACAAGATAGGCTATTACTCCGCCGAGGTATGGGGCGGAGCCACCTTCGACGCTTGTATCCGTTTCCTTGATGAGGATCCCTGGGAGAGACTGAGAACTATCAGAAAGGCTATGCCCAACACCAAGCTCCAGATGCTTTTCAGAGGTCAGAATATGCTGGGATATCGTCATTATGCCGATGATGTTCTGGAATACTTTGTTCAGAAGACTGTGGCAAACGGTATGGATATTATCCGTATTTTCGATGCCCTCAACGATATCAGAAACCTCCGCACATCTATCCGCGCAGCTAAGAAGGAGGGCGCACACGCCCAGGTGGCAATGTCCTTTACATTAGGCGATGTGTTCACCGACGAGTATTATGTTAACTACGCAAAGCAGTGCGAGGAGGAGGGCGCAGACTCTATCTGTATCAAGGATATGGCAGCTCTTATCACTCCTTTCAGAGCAGCTTCTCTTACAAAGGCGCTCAAGGAGAATATCGGCATTCCCGTTCAGCTCCACACTCACTACACCTCGGGTCTGGCTTCAATGTGCCTGTTAAAGGCTATTGAAAACGGCTGTGACGCTGTTGATACGGCTATGTCTCCCCTTGCTCACGGCACATCTCATACACCTACAGAATCTATGGTA
This sequence comes from Oscillospiraceae bacterium, assembly GCA_028720105.1. Taxonomy (GTDB): domain Bacteria; phylum Bacillota; class Clostridia; order Oscillospirales; family Ruminococcaceae; genus Huintestinicola. The sequence goes on from JAQYLI010000015.1 coordinate 23,833, forward strand.
GCGGCTCTCCAGGGCACCGAGTACGATACGGGTCTCGACCTTGTTAAGCTCACCGCTATACGTGACTACTTTATGAAGCTGCGCAAAAAGTACATCGACAGCGGTCTTCTTGACCCCAAGATGCTTGCTGCAGACGCAAATGCGCTTATTTACCAGGTTCCCGGAGGTATGCTCTCCAATCTTCTTTCCCAGCTCAAGCAGGCAGGCAAGGAGGACAAGCTGGAAGAGGTTCTCCAGGAGGTTCCCAGAGTACGTGCGGACGCCGGAAATATCCCTCTTGTTACCCCCTCGTCCCAGATCGTGGGCACTCAGGCGGTTTTCAACGTTATCAACGGCGAGCGGTATAAGATGGTTACTAAGGAGTTTAAGGACGTTGTGGCAGGCAAGTACGGAAAGACTCCCACACCCATTGACCCCGAGTTCAGAAAGTCCATTCTCAAGGGCGAAGAGGCTATTGACTGCCGCCCTGCCGATCTGCTGGCTCCCGAACTGGACAAGCTGAGAGAGGAATGTTCCGAGTGGCTTGAGCAGGAGGAAGATGTGCTCACCTATGCTATGTTCCCCAAGGTTGCGCCTAAGTTCTTCGAGAAGAGACGCAACAAGAAATACGGCATTGACGGCAAGAACTCCGACCCCGAAAAGAAAATCCATATGGTATGATAAATGAAAAGTCCCCCGAAATGCGTTTCGGGGGATTTTTGCATTTGGGAGTTGACTTTTGGGGTGGGTGTGGTATAGTACTAATCTCTAATACTAATCTTTAATCGTTCTGTAGACAAAGGCGGCAGATAGAACAGTCAGAGATTAGTATAAATCCTGCCTTGCATTTCACGCACCTGCTGTCGTTTTGAAAACAAAACGCTGCCGTACCATATGATACGACAGCATTTTTTATTCCGAAACAAGCTCCCTTATCTCCACCTTTTTTATCTTTCCCGATGAAAAATAGGCAAAGGTGAAAAAGCATATGCAGATTATCAGAACGGGAACGGCAGCCGTAAATGCGTTGATTTTCGAGTCAAAGCAGGAAATGCCGATGTTTTTTAACAGCAGGCTCAGAAGTCTTTCCGAAAAGAAACCGGAGAGAACCGCTCCCAATGCCCCGCCGATAATTGAAATAATGAGAAATCTCATAGCAAAGCACAGCCGCAGCCTGTCTGACGTAAATCCAAGCGCCTTATAAATTCCCGAATCGCGCCTTTCTCTCAGAAATGCCTTGGAGCAGACCATATGCACTGCTACAAGGGCAAACACGGCGGATACCGAATAGATAACTCCCGTAATAACGTCCATAAGCGTGTCGATAAGCCCTGTCATACTGTCGGAATAGCCGTTCTTTTCGGTTATTTCCGCTTGGAGGATATCCCCGTAATTTTCATTGAGCATTTTTACCGTACTGTCTGCGAGGCTTTCGTCGGAGAGAGTTATATACATAGTATCGGGAGTGATATCGCACATCTGCGAAGCCCCTTCAAAGCTCATTGTAAAGCATTTTCCCAGGTCCTGCACCGACTGATAGAGACCCGTTATCATATATTCGGCACTTCCGCCGCCATAGCTGACAGTCACCTTGTCGCCGATGGTTTTGCAAAGCTCCTCCGAAACTAATTCCGTTATCATTATTTCGTTGTCATAAAGGGGCGCTCTGCCCTTCTGAACGCTTTTAAGGATATCGGGGCTGCTGTAGACCGTGCAGCACATTTCCGTTTCGTCGATAGTCATATAGGTCGTGCTTGAGAAAATTACCGAGGAGTTTTCGTCGATTTCCTTAATGCTGCTTTCGGTTTTGGAAATATCCGAAAGCTCAAAATGATTGTTGGGCTTTGCCTGCGCCTGACCGTTAAGTGCGCCGAAGGCTTCTATCATACTGTTTGCGGACATTCCCCCTGCAAGGATAGTTATGGTTATCATAAAGAATATCAGAAGCGCGGCTATAAGCGCAGTTCCGATATATGCTTTCGGGTGAGAGGTTATCTGCCGCAGTGCAATGAAAAAGGACAGGGGCTTTTTTTCTATGGGAATGTTTGCGGGGCTGTCGAAATATATCTCCTCCGCTCCCCCGGATATTGCCCTTACGGGTGAAATTTTTCCGATTTTTCTTGAAGCGATAATGATATAAACCGTACAGATAAAGATAATTCCCAGCGAAACAAGCAGGCATTTTCCTACGGAAATATTTGTGGACACCATTATTCCCGTTATGGGCTGGAAGAGCTTTCCGAGAGCTTTTGTAAGGGGAAAGGAAGCCGCTATGCCAAACACTCCCCCCACCGCAAGGGCAAGGAAATACTGAATAATATAGATAAGCCTTATCTTATTTTCGGTAAAGCCCTGCGCCTTTAATATTCCAAGGCTCACATATTCCGTTTCTATTGTGGTAACGATACTGTGATTTATGGATATCATTACGATAATTACCAGCAGAATTACAAATACGTAAAGCATTTTTGTGCCCGTATCGGTGAAGATGGTTGTAATTTCGTCGCTGCTTTCTCTTGATTGCGTAAAGAGCGCTCTGTCAACTATCCGGCTTTCACGGTTAAGCTCTTTTTTAAACTCCGTTACGGAAAGGGTGCTGTTTTCCGATTTGAAAATATGTATTATCCTGCAGGGGAGAAGCAGGCTTATCGCAGCGTTTTCATCGTCCGTACCATTTGAATACAGCCGCTCAAAATCACTGTCCGAAATAAATATCTGCTTTATTCCGATAGACATTGAGCCTAAATACGGTTCCTCCACAAAACCCTTGACTGTAAATTTTTCCTCGCCGTTTTTGGTATTTATCGTTATATCCGAACCGATGTGGCAGCCGTAAACGGTTTTCAGCGCCGCAGGGACATATACCTCCCCATCGGACAGATCATCGGGTGAAGCTTCAAACTCCATAATATCTTCATCGAAAACAGGCAGGGAGTTTTCCCATTTCAGAAGAAAATAGGGTGAATTGCCCTCGCGGTCCTCTATCTTATAGGATAAAAACGCCATTGCCTTTTCGTCCCGTATGCGCCCCGTATTCTCATTTTCCGAAAGGGTTTCAAGCATTTCTTCATCAAGCTCGCTTTCGGAAATAAATGCTGCAAAATCTCCCGTATCCGCTGATGTATGGGCACGGTTTATCCCGTCCGAAACATTGTCATTGTTGCTGACCGTGACGGAAAAGGACAGGGTGATTATCATCATAAGAAGTATCACGCTTATGAATGAGCCCTTTTTGTGGCGGATATTTGCTCTCAGAAGTGTAAGAATTTCCATATCCCCCACCTCACCATTCCATTGAAGAAAGCCAGGCGCTGACCTGCGTTTCACGGCTTTTTTCCTCGTCTGCGGAGTAGGGCGGCAGGGTAAGCTCCCCGATAATTTTTCCGTCTGCGATATAGAGTATCCTTGTGGCTCTGAGGGCGGCTCTCATATCGTGTGTGACCATTAAAATGCTCTGTCCCGACCTGTTTAACCCGGTGAGAAGATTTAAGACCTCGGTGGTGTTTTTACGGTTGAGAGCGCCTGTAGGTTCGTCCGCAAAGAGAAGCTTCGGCTCGTTTATCACCGCTCTGGCGATGGCGCAGCGCTGCTGCTCTCCTCCCGACACCTGTGACGGGAGATGTGATTTGATATGGGAAATGCCCATCTGCTCAAGAAGCCTCTCCGTCCGCTCCTTTACCTGTGAGGCGGATCTTTCTTTACTCAGATACCCGGGCACTGCGATGTTTTCAAACAGGGACAGGTTGCTTACAAGGTGCATCTGCTGGAAGATAAATCCGAAGTCGGTGTGGCGAAGCGCCGCAAGTCCCTTTTCGTTCATCTTTACAAGGTCTTTTCCGCTGAAGATGACCTGCCCTGCGGTGGCTCTGTCCATACCGCTGAGGGAGTACAGCAGGGTCGATTTTCCCGAGCCCGAAGCGCCCATTATTACGGTGAAATCCCCCTCGTAAAGCTCTAAATCAATGTGGGATAAAATATGTATCTGACCGCCGTTATGAGCGAAGCTTTTGCAAAGTCCTTTTGCAGATAAAATTGTATTTTTCATATTGCCCTTCCTTTCTTTTGGTGATAATACAATTATACCGCAAAAGTTATTAAGAAGTCCTTAAAGGCTTTGACGTATCACTGGTAAAATTACCACCGCTTCAAGTCCGTCATTATGGTCATAGAGCAGAATATCTCCGTTCATCTGCTTAGTGATATATTTTACAATGTAAAGTCCAAGCCCCGACCCCTGTTCATTTCCGCAGTTTTTTCCGCGGTAGAATTTATCGAAAATAAAGGGCATATCCTCGTCGGGAATACCGTTGCCATAATCACGGAAATGTATCTCCGCATTTTCGCCGGACAGAGTGATAAACACGTCTATATCCGATTTTGCATATTTCCGCGCGTTGTTTATGAGATTTTCCGTTATCTGCATAAGCCTGTTTTTATCCGCCGATACAAATGCGGTAAAATCGGGCTTTTGAAAATTTACATCATTATGCTCCGCCGCAATTTCTGCACGCGCATTTTCCATAAATCCGCAAAGCTCGAAGGCCTCGGGAACAATTTTCAGCTTGTCCATATCGGAAAGGGAATGTAAAAACAGGTCGTTTGTTAAGCGTGATACCTCGTCGCACTTTTTCATTATCACAGCAAGATATTTTCTGCGCTTTTCGGGAGTGCCGTCAAGATTTGCTTCAAGTCCCTCCGCATAGGCGCGGATAGAAGCTATGGGCGTTTTGATATCGTGGGAAAGTGTGGCTATGACCGTTTTGTTATTTTCAACAGCCTCACGCTCGCAGGAGCGCGCCCTTGTTATCTCCCGCCGCATACTGTCAAAAGCCCAGGTGAACTCGCCGAAATAGTTTGAGCGCTCGTACTCAAGGGGGATATCGAAATTCCCCATTGATATCTTTTCGGCAAAGCTTTTCAGCTTGTCAAAAGGGCGGAGCACGGCAAAATACACGTAGCCGAAAACGCCTGCAGCAAACAGGAGACAGATACCGCACATAACAAAAATGCCGCCGTTT
>JAQYLI010000016.1 GCA_028720105.1 Oscillospiraceae bacterium
CTACAGCTGGCAGCTGACCATTATCGTTCTGGCAATGCTTGTTCTGCTTCTGTTCATCACAGGAAAGATCGGCGGACAGAGCGGAAAATATTTCAAGGAACAGCAGGCGAAAATTGGTTCTGTTAACGGCTACATTGAAGAAATGATAGACGGTCAGAAGGTAGTCAAGGTCTTTGTTCACGAGGATAAGTCCAAGGAGGAATTTGACAAGCTGAACAGCGCTCTATGCGAAGCGTCCACAAAGGCTAACACCTTTGCAAATATTATGGGTCCCGTAAACAACAACCTGGCTCATATTCAGTATGCTATACTTGCGGTTGCGGGAAGTATACTTGCAATTCTCGGCGTTCATTCCTTCAGCGGCGTAATTACGATTGGTACGGTCGTAGCATTTTTGCAGTTTTCCAGAAATTTCTCAATGCCTATATCACAGGTTGCCCAGCAGTTCAATGCGGTGCTTTCCGCACTTGCGGGCGCAGAGCGTATTTTCAGCCTTATTGATGAAAAGTCCGAAGTGGACGACGGCTATGTTACTCTTGTTAATGCCGAGATACAGCCCGACGGAACCATTACCGAGAGCAAGAAGCGCACAGGCGTATGGGCGTGGAAGCACCCTCACAAGGCTGACGGAACCGTTACCTACACAAAGGTGGAGGGCAGAGTGGAGTTTGACGATGTGACCTTCGGCTATGAGGAGAACAAGACTGTACTAAACGGTGTTTCCCTTTATGCAAAGCCCGGTCAGAAGATCGCTTTTGTCGGCTCTACAGGCGCAGGCAAGACCACCATTACAAACCTTATAAACAGATTTTACGATGTTCCCGACGGAAAGATTCGCTATGACGGCATTAACATCAACAAGATAAAAAAGGACGATCTGAGGCTTTCGCTGTCAATGGTTCTGCAGGACACCCACCTGTTTACGGGTACGGTTATGGAGAATATCCGTTACGGAAAGCTTGACGCTACCGATGACGATGTAATTGCGGCGGCAAAGCTTGCAAATGCCGACTCCTTTATCAGACATCTTCCCGATGGCTACAACACGATGCTCACTTCGGACGGCGCAAACCTTTCTCAGGGTCAGAGACAGCTTCTTGCTATTGCCCGTGCGGCGGTGGCAGACCCTCCCGTTCTTATTCTCGACGAGGCTACCTCCTCCATTGATACGAGAACGGAGGCACTTATCGAAAAGGGTATGGACAGTCTTATGAAGGGACGAACGGTATTCGTTATCGCCCACAGGCTTTCCACAGTCAGAAATTCCAACGCTATTATGGTGCTTGAGCACGGAAACATCATTGAGCGCGGAGACCACGACAAGCTTATTGCCGACAAGGGCAAGTATTATCAGCTTTACACAGGTATGTTTGAGCTTAGCTGATATTTTACAATAGTTAATCCGCTTCCTCGAAGTAAATTGAGGAAGCGGATTTTTTTAACATACGATTGAAATATATGTGCTGATTTAATGATATTCACTTATTATTTTTGGTTATGTATACAAAATTTACTATAAATGCAACTTTTGTTCTGAAATGTATTGACAAGTTGATACAAATGTGCTATAATACAGATATAGAAAAGGAGCTGTCTGATTTCAGGCAGCTCCCATAAAGCTATATTACATTCCTACAACCGAAAGGGGATCAGGGAAGATTACGATGATAAACTGGGAAACAAGCACAACAGCAATGAGAGCGATGGGATAAGCAGCCGCATATGCGGAAGCTACATTGTCTGTTTTTGCAACGTTGATAAGTGTTCCGAGAGCGGGTGTGGAGGTCATACCGCCTGTGATACCGCCCAGGTTGTTGAAGAGGGGAAGCTTGATAACATATTTTGCAATGATGAAGCCCACGATCATAGGAACCAGGGTCATAAGTGCGCCGTAGAGGAAGTATGCGGGCTGGAAATACTGAACGAAGCTTGCGCCGCCGGGGATACCTGCGCCGATAAGGAACGCCATAAGACCAAATTCACGGAATATCTCAAGCATTCTCTTCTCTGGTCTCATACTTAGGGGGCCGAAGTGTCCGAAATGCGCGATAACAAGAGAGGAAAGGAGGCAGCCTCCTGTTGTTCCGAGAGAGAAGGTGGAAGAACCCATAGGGATCTTGATACCACCTACAAATATGCCGATAACAACAGCTATAGCAAATGCAGCAAGACCGAAATTGTCAATATCGAAAAGCTTTTTGCCTTCTGCGGCAGACTTTCCTGTATCAACAGAGGATATCTTCTTTCTTTCCTCATCAAGGTTTGCCCTCAGAAGCTTGGGAACGATCTGAACGAAGAGAACAACGCCGACAACGCCGAAGAGATATGCAATTCCATGACCTACGGTAACTATGTCCTCAAATGCGGAAATTGCGTCGGGAGTATCCTTATATATGGCGCTTACCGTATCCTTTGCAGCAGAGAACGCAGGTGTGGAAGTAAGGGCGCCCGAAAGAAGTCCTACTGCCATTGATGTACCGCAGCCAAGAACCTTTATGCAGAAAATAGTGGTAAGTCCGCCGAGGACAATGATGATAAGTGAAAGGAGTGCATAGGACTTGAAGTTTTTCTTGAGGCTTGAGAAGAAGTTGGGGCCTGCAATAAAACCTACAGATGTAACAAACATTATAAGACCGAGATTTTCAATGATCTTGAGGAAGTTCTTTGAAAACTCCGCAGGCGCTCCCTTATTGAGAGCAAATGTTGTAACAAGATTTCCTCCGTCGTTTGTGAAACAGAATGCGCCGATGAGAAGAGCGACAATGAATACGCCTGCTGTTCCCAGAGAAACGCCCTTTATTGTTACACGTCCGAGAAGATATCCCAGACCGGCTACAATAAAGATGATGAACATCAGGAAAGTGATACCTGTAATTGATATCACGCCGTTTAAAAGAACCATTGGGCTGATACCTCCATAACTTTATTATACACAATTTCAAACCCCCGCAAAAGCAGGGGTTTGAAAAGTACCTATAAAATTATACAACAAAACAATGTTAAAATAAAGTACCTGAGTAAAATTTTAACAGTATTTTTACGCTTTGTTAGTTACTTCTTCTTGCGTAGTCGGGAAGAAGCTTGGGAGATACAATATCAGTCTCAATACCTGCAGCCTTCATCTCGTCAGCGAACTTGTTAACGTGGTCAAGAGTGAGCTTGCCAACGGTTACGTCCTTGTACTTAGCTGCAACGCTTCTTCCTGCATTTCTGCCGAATACGATAACGTCAAGGAGGGAGTTGCCCATAAGTCTGTTTCTGCCGTGGATACCGCCTACAGCCTCACCTGCAACATAGAGGTTCTCAATGTTGCTCATACCGTCAACGGAGATGTCGATACCGCCGTTCTGGTAGTGGAGAGTAGGATAGATAAGGATAGGCTCCTTACGGATATCAATGCCGTACTCCATAAACATTCTGAGCATAGCGGGGATTCTCTTCTCGATAGTACCCTCGCCGTTTTTCAGTTCAATCATAGGAGTATCGAGCCAGATGCCTTCGCCATCGCCTGTGCTTATGCCCTTGTGTCTTGCCTTGCACTCTCTGATAATGGAGGAAGCACAGATATCACGGGTTTCCAGGGGGTGCATAAATACTTCGCCGTCAACGTTAACAAGCTTTGCACCGAGAGAACGAACCTTCTCGGTAACAAGTGCGCCGAAGATCTGCTCGGGGAATGCGGCACCTGTGGGGTGATACTGAAGAGAATCAGCATAAAGGAGCTTTGCGCCTGCACGGTATGCGAGAACAAGTCCGTCAGCTGTAGCGCCGTAGTGGTTGGAGGTGGGGAAGCCCTGGTAATGAAGTCTGCCGGCACCGCCTGTTGCGATGATAACAGTCTTAGCCTTAGCGACCATAAGCTCCTTGGTTTCCATATTCATAAGAACAGCACCGGCAGCCTTGCCCTGATCGTCAAGGATCAGCTCAACAGCAGCAGTAAAATCAATAACGGGGATCTGACGGTTGAGAACTTCGTCACGGAGAGTCTTCATTATCTCTGCGCCGGAGTAATCCTTACAAGCGTGCATTCTCTTTCTGGAGGTACCGCCGCCGTGGGTGGTGACCATTGTGCCGTCAGGCTCCTTATCGAATTCAACGCCCAGCTCGTTGAGCCACTTGATACAGTCGGGAGCGTCGTTAACCAGCTTAGCAACAAGCTCGTGCTTGCCCTTGAAGTGACCGCCGCCGTAAACGTCAACGTAGTGGATAGCAGGGGAGTCGTTGGGCTTGTCTGCAGCCTGGATACCGCCCTCAGCCATCATTGTGTTAGCGTCACCGATACGGAGCTTGGTAACGATCATAACGTTAGCGCCGCCGTTGTGAGCCTCGATAGCTGCGGAAGAACCTGCTCCGCCGCCGCCGATAATGAGAACATCAACATCGTACTTGGGGTGCTCAAGGTCGATCTTGGAAGGATCTATGCGGCTGTTTGCCTGAAGAAGATCAGCCAGCTGATGAGGAACCTTTTCGCCCTTGTTGGGACCGATCTTAAGCTCCTCGAACTCGGACTCAATGTAGTCGGGATGATAGGTCTTAAGAACCTCGTCCTTCTGCTCAGCGGTCATTCTTTCGGGCTCTAATGCTGCGTTTGCAGCTCTGTTAGCTTCGACCTTCTTGATCGAAGCAAGCATTTCTTCACTAGTGTACATTGTATTTGCCCTCCCTTACTTCTCAATGTCTCTGTTATTATACTTTTCCTGCATCTGCTCATCGGACATTGCCATAAGCTCATCGAGGAATGCCTTGAAATCGCCGTTGTTGATCTCCTTGACTCTGTCCTCAAGGTGCTGAGACTTAGGCTGGAGATACTTTCCATTGATTCTTCTTGCAAGCATACCGACCTGAGGATGAGAGATGCCTGCGGGACATCTGGAGGAGCAAACGCCGCACATTACGCAGTCAAAGGACTCCTCAGCGCACTTGTCGAACTCGCCTCTCTGAGCGTATGCGATGTACTGCATAACATTGAGCTTCTGGGTACAAGCCTTAGTGCAGGCATTACAGCCAACACAAGCATATATCTCGGGATAAAGCTGCATCATAACAGCCTGAGTTGTGGGGATCTTGTTGATATCGTAGATCTGCTTAACAAGGGGGAAGAAGGGCAGAGTAGCGATGAACATACCCTCCTGCACCTGAGTCTGACAAGCGAGACAGGTCTTAAGCTCCTGCTCACCCTTAATTCTGTAGATAGTCGCACAAGCGCCGCAGAAGCCGTTGCGGCAGCCGCAGCCTCTGATAAGCTGATATCCGGCATATTCCATAGCCTTCATGATTGTAAGGCTTGCAGGAACGCTGTACTGCTTGCCGAACAGATAAATATTTACCATATTTTCCATCGTGAACTTCACTCCTTAATCAATATTCGTTAGGCAGCTCGTCGAGCTGGTCAAATCTGAATACAGGTCCGTCCTTGCAGACATACTTGTTGCCGATATTGCATCTGCCGCACTTACCCACAGCGCACTTCATACGAAGCTCCATAGTGGTAAATACCTGAGTCTCGTTGAAGCCCAGCTCTTTAAGACCTGCAAGTGTGAACTTAATCATAATAGGGGGACCGCACATAACAACAGTCTTGCTGATATCGGGATTAAGCTCCTTAACGTAGTTGGGAACGAAGCCAACGTGACCGTCCCAGCCTTCCTGCTCACGGTCGATGGTGAGGTTTACCTCAATGCCCTCGTCCTTCATCCATTCGTTGATGATCTCCTTGTAGTCAACCAGATCGTCCATAGAACGGGAGCCGTAAACTATCTGCACCTTGCCGTAATTGGCACGGTTGTCGCGAACATAGTTGATAACGGAACGCAGGGGAGCAAGACCGATACCGCCTGCAACGAACAGGAGATCCTTGCCCTTGAATACGCTTTCAACGGGGAAGCCGTTGCCGTAGGGACCTCTTACGGTTATCTGCTGACCAACGTCCATCATATGGAGCCAGGAGGTAAGGCAGCCGCACTTCTTGATGGAAAATTCCATAAACTCCTTGTTTGTGGGGGAAGAGGTGATGGAGAACATACCCTCGCCGACGCCGGGGATAGAAAGCATAGCGCACTGACCGGGAATATGCTCAAAAAGCTTCTTGCCGTCTGTACCCACAACACGGAAGGTCTTGACGTCGGGAGTATCCTGACGGATATCTGTAACAACGCCGAGTTTTGGTATCAAAGTTTCATTCAGCATTATTCATTACTCCTCTCCGAAAGTCTTAACGACCTTAACGATATTCATAGAAATGGGACATCTGGACAGGCAACGTCCGCAGCCAACGCAGCCGAATTCGCCGTCGTTGTTGTCGGGAAAATATACAAGCTTGTGCATAAATCTCTGTCTGAAACGCTGGAGCTGAGTATTTCTGGAGTTGCCGTGAGCCATTCTGGTAAAATCGGAATACATACAGCTGTCCCAGGTGCGGTAACGCTTAATGCCGTGACCCGTATCATAGTCCTTGATATCGTAGCACTGGCATGTGGGACATACGAATGTGCAGGTTCCGCAGCCGAGACAAGCCTCTGAAAGCTTAGCCCACTTGTCGGAGTTGAATATCTCGAGAAGAGTGTTCTTTCTGAAATAATCGGTGGAAATACCTGCAAAGGGAAGCTTTTCCATAATAGCCTTTGTTTCCTTCTGCTGAGCCTCAACAGCCTCACTGCCGCATTCGGAAAGCAGGCTCTTTACGGACTCGATGAACTTCTCGCCCTTTTCGTTGTTAGCCTTGATGTAGAGAGCGTCCTCGGTCATCCAGCAGGCAGCGTCTCCCTCGGGAGCAGCAGCGTCAATGCCGAAAACATTGCAGAAGCAGTTTTCCTCCGGCTCGGTACACGCCATAGTAACGATAGTGCCGTGCTCTCTGCGGGTAGCATAGTAGCTGTCCACAGGGTCAACCAGGAAAACCTTATCAAGGATAGTGAAGCTTCTTGCGTCGCAGGCACGAACGCCGAATACAACGAAGTCCTCGCTCTCGGTTCTGTTGTCGATTATCTCGATGTTCAGACCGTTTCTGTTGAAGTCGCAGAGATTTTCGGTCTGGGGGAAGAAGAAATCCTTAGCGCTTCTGACGGTGTTGAGAGCCTTGCTGAGGGTCACGCCCTCGCTCCACTTCTTGTAGCTTGCTCTGCCGTCATTGCCGTCAACGGGCATATAAAGTGACTGAGAAGCGGAAACAGCAGCAAAGAAGTCGTTTAATTTATCAATAGGAAGCTTGAACATTATTCGTTACCTCCTCTTTTGTATACGATATTAGGCTCGCAGTCATCGAATGTGTAAGCGTTGAGAGGAGCTCTTGTCTCAAGGTCGGAGCCTGCCTGGTAATCACCGTAGAACTCGTTTATATCCTTGATGTACTTGCGGTTGATAAGGTGGAGAGGAATGTTCTGAGGACAAACTCTTGTACATTCGCCGCAGTCGGTGCATCTGCCCGCAACGTGGAAGGAGCGGATAAGATGGAACATATTCTCCTCAAAGGAATCGGTAGCCGCTCTCTGAGCAATGCCTGAATTCGGGTTATCGAATACGCAGTTCTCGCAGGAGCAGGCAGGACATACATTGCGGCAGGCATTGCAGCGGATACACTTGGAAAGTTCATTTCTCCAGAAATCGTAACGCTCGTCAGCGGTCATCATTTCAAGCTTTTCAACAAGCTCAAAGCGTGCGCCGTCGTCATTTACCTCGCCGTCCTCGCCGATTATCTCGTCAAAGATAACGTGCTTCTTGCTCTTGCAGGTCTTGCACTTGTCTCCGAGAGTTTCGGACTTGGGCATAGTCTTGTCGCCGTAAAGAGTGTGGATAGTAACGGTCTCGCCGTCGCTCTCCATACCTGTGATACCCTTAATGCCCTTGGACTTAACGGTGTCAGCGTCAACCTTGCCTGTGCAGGGAACAGCGATGATATATACGTTTTCACGGATAATTCTGTGCTCCTTGAGAAGCTGGTTGAAGCTGTAAGTATCGCAGGGCTTGAGGAAAACAAGAAGCTTGCCTTCCTTGCGGGATTCCTTGATGATGTATTTTGAAAGATTGGGCGCACAGAAATCATTGTAGATGAAATCAGCGTCCAGCTCCTCAGCTGATGTAAAAACAGCAGGAGTCGTATCGTAAGCAAATTCGCCTGTTTTCCAGCCTACAACACGGTTAACGGTGCCGTCTGCCAGAAGCTCTTTGGCACGCTTTATCACTGCTTCTTGCATCTCAGATCCTCCAATCTCTTGTTTTCGCCGAGTTTAGCAACAGTCTCGACGAACTCATTCATTGTGGCTGCAAATTTTGCGCCCTCTGCAGCGGATACCCATTCAACTCTTGTTCTCTCTCTCTCGATGCCCATAAAATCAAGCATAGAGAAGAGGAGAGTCATTCTTCTTCTTGCGAAGTAGTTGCCCGATGTATAGTGGCAGTCACCGGGGTGGCAGCCGCACATAATAACTCCGTCAGCGCCTCTCTGGAAGGCACGGAGGATAAACATAGGGTTAACACGGCAGGAGCAGGGTACACGGATTATCTTGACATCTGCGGGATAATTAAGTCTGTTGGTGCCTGCCAGGTCAGCGCCTGCATAGGAGCACCAGTTGCAGCAGAATGCAACGATCTTGGGTCTGAATTCCTTGTTTTCGTTTACTTGCATATTGCATCTACCTCCGCCATAATCTGTTTATTGGAGAAGCCCTTCAGATCCATTGCACCGGAAGGACAAGCAACAGTACAAGCTCCGCAGCCCTGACAAACGGCTTCGTTAACGGAAGCAACGCGGCGGATAGCCACAGTTCTGTCAGGCTGTCTGAATTCCTTGTCGGAATAGGTGATTGCACCATATGGGCAAACCTTTTCGCAGGAGGAGCAGCCGTTGCACATAAGCTCGTCGGGCTGAGCGACGCAGGGGTTACCTGTGAGCTTGTCCTTGGCAAGAAGACCTATTACCTTAGCGGCAGCAGCACTTGCCTGAGAAACAGTCTCGGGGATATCCTTGGGACCCTGACAAACGCCCGAGAGGAAAACGCCTGCTGTGGGGCTTTCAACGGGACGAAGCTTTGCGTGAGCCTCGGTGAAGAAGTCATTTGTATCCATACTTGCTCTGAGCATAGTAGCAACGGAGCGTGCAGTCTTATCTGGCTCGATAGCGGTTGCGAGAACAACCAGATCGGCATTGATATGAAGCTGCTTGTTGGCTATAAGATCGGAAGCCTGAACGGAAAGAGTGCCGTCGGGCTGAGGAGCTACCTTTCCGACCATACCCTTGATGTAGTGAACGCCGTACTGTTCAACAGCTCTGCGATAGAACTCGTCAAAGAGCTTACCGGGAGTACGTACATCAATGTAGAATACATAAACATCTGTATCGGGATACTTTTCTCTGATAAGCATAGCGTGCTTAGCAGTGTACATACAGCATATCTTGGAGCAGTAGGGCTTTCCGCAGCCATCGTCGGATCTGGAACCAACGCACTGTACAAATACAATGGTCTTGGGGTGAGCCTTGGGGTCGTCCTGCTTGTCAAGGTAAGAGGGTCTGATAAGAGTACCGCTGGAAGGACCTGCAGCATTCATCAGTCTCTCAAGCTCGAGGGAAGTAACAACGTCCTTGCTCTGAGAATATGCAAACTCGTCATACTTTTCGATATTGATAGGATTATAGCCGGTAGCCGCAACGATTGCGCCGTACTTTTCCTCAATGATCTCGTCCTGCTGCTTGTAGTCGATAGCGCCTGCTGTGCAGACCTTTGAGCAAACGCCGCACTTGCCTGTCTTGAGCATTGTGCAGTAATCCGCGTCAATGGTAGCTACCTTGGGAACAGCCTGAGCAAAGGGAATGTAAATAGCACGTCTTGTGTTAAGACCCAGGTTAAATTCGTTGGGCACCTTCTTCTGAGGACATTTCTCGGTACATACGCCGCAGCCTGTGCACTTAGTTGTGTCAACATAGCGAGCCTTTTTCCTGATCTTAGCAGTGAAGTTGCCCACAAATCCGTTAACTTCCTCAACCTCGCTGTATGCGTAGATATGAATTTTTTCATTCTGAGCGCAGTCAACCATTTTAGGAGTGAGGATACAGGAAGCGCAGTCGAGAGTGGGGAAGGTCTTGTCGATCTGAGTCATCTTTCCGCCGATAGTGGGCTGCTTTTCAACGATATCCACCTCAAAGCCTGCCTCAGCGATATCGAGAGCAGTCTGCATACCCGCAATACCGCCTCCGATAACGAGAGCGCGCTTGGTAACGGGGCTTTCGCCTGCAACCAGGGGAGCGTTCAGCTGAACCTTAGCAACAGCAGTTCTTGCGAGAATGATAGCCTTTTCGGTGGCAGTCATAATATCCTTATGTATCCAGGAGCACTGCTCACGGATATTGGCTATCTCCACCATATAGGGGTTGATGCCTGCCTTTGAAGCAGCCTTTCTGAAGGTAGCCTCGTGCATACGGGGGGAGCAGGAGCATACAACAACGCCCGAGAGGTTATGTTCCTTGATAGCGTCCTGGATCATAGTCTGACCGCCCTCGGAACACATATACTGATATTCAACGGAGAAAACTACGCCGGGTTCCTGCTTCATAGCCTCGGCAACAGCCTTGACATCAACAGTAGCGGCAATGTTTGTACCGCAGTGGCATACAAATACGCCTATTCTATGCATTGATTTTTCTCCTCCTTACTTACTGAATTTACGGAATGCGCTGACGAGAAGCTGCTGAGGAGTTTCATCGTCTAAAAGCTCGGGAACCATTTCTGCCTTGAGGTGATTATTGCCCTTCTGTCTGATGGCAGCGAGACGAACAGCCTCAACCACCTTAGCAGGCTCAACGCCTCTGGGACATCTTTCGACACAGGCAAAGCAGGAAAGGCACTTGTAAAGAGACTCGCTCTTTAACAGAGGCTCGATATCACCCGACTCAACCATATAAACGAACTGATGAGGATGATATTCCATCTCGTCATAGGAAGGACAGGTGCCGGAGCATTTGCCGCAGCGCATACACTTGCGTACATTGACGCCGCTTATGCGGAGAATTTCTTCTTTTTTATCCATCTTCCTGCCTCCTTAGTTATCTTTTACGCCGAGAGCTTCAGCAAGCAGCTCGGTAAAGTAGTAAACGGGAACGCTGCTGTCATTCTTCTTTAAGTTGTACATACAAAGAGGACAGGCAGTGACCATCATCTCAGCCTCGAAGCCTGCAGCGCTTGAAGCAACAGCATTTCTTCTCTTTGCGGCAGCCTCCTGATCCTCAAGAGCAACATATCCGCCGCAGCATTCGTTTCTCATAGGATAGATAACGGGCTCAGCGCCGATAGCACGGATAAATTCCTCCATTATCTTGGGATTTTCGGGGTCGTCCATCTGAATTACCTTGCCGGGACGGAGGAGCAGGCAGCCGTAATAAGCGCCTATCTTCTTGCCTGTAAGGGGATTAACGACTTTCTCCTTGAGCTTGTCAAATCCTACAACATCACGAAGCACCTCGAGGAAATGAATGACCTTAGTCTCGCCGTGATATTCCTCGTCAAGCTTCAGGTAGTTGTTTGCTCTGGTGCATATGTCCTCGTCGGTGAGCATATCGTTGTTCACCTGCTTGAGAACATTGTGGCAGGCGGAGCAGAGAGTAACCAGATCTCTGCCGTGTGCCTTGGCGTCGGCAAGGGCTCTTACCGAGGAAAGCTTTGTAGCGATCTCGTCCTTTGCCATCGGATAAACGCCGCCGCAGCACTGCCAGTTTTCGATTTCCTCAAGCGTGAAGCCCAGCGCCTGTGCGGAAAGACGGGCGTATCTGTCAAGATCCTTAGCCTTGTTTTTCAGAGTGCAGCCCGGATAGTAACTGTAAATCATAGCTTTTATCCTTTCATTAAATTATATCATCTGCTCGGGGTGGAACACCTCGTCAAATTTTTCAGCAGTGAGGAAACCGAGCTCTACGCAGGCTTCCTTGAGGGAAATGTTGTCCTTGAATGCCTTCTTTGCAGTCTTAGCCGCATTCTCATAGCCGATGTAAGGGTTGAGAGCGGTAACCAGCATAAGGGAGTTATGCAGATTGTGGTGCATCTTCTCCTTGTTAGCCTTGATTCCAACAGCGCAGTTCTTGTTGAAGGAAGTGATGGACTCAGCAAGAAGTCTTGCAGACTGGAGGAAGTTGTAAGCACAAACGGGCATAAATACGTTAAGCTCGAAATTGCCCTGGCTTGCAGCCATACCCACAGCCACATCGTTGCCCATTACCTGAACAGCAACCATTGTTACCTGCTCGCACTGAGTAGGATTAACCTTGCCGGGCATAATGGAGGAGCCGGGCTCGTTCTCGGGAATGGTTATCTCTCCGAGACCGTCTCTGGGACCGCTGGCAAGCCATCTTACGTCGTTTGCAATCTTCATCATATCCGCAGCAAGAGCCTTGAGAGCGCCATGAGCGAATACTATCTCGTCCTTGCTGGTAAGAGCGTGGAACTTGTTGGGAGCAGTCTTGAAATCCTTGCCTGTAAGCTCGGAAACAGCCTCTGCTACCTTTACGTCAAAGCCCTTGGGAGTGTTAAGACCCGTACCCACAGCAGTACCGCCGAGAGCCAGCTCTTTAAGCTCAGGAAGAGCAATCTCCAGAAGCTTTCTGTCCTTTTCGAGAGAGGAGCGCCAGCCGCTTATCTCCTGAGAGAAAGCAATGGGAGTGGCGTCCTGGAGGTGAGTTCTTCCGCTCTTAACAATGCCCTGATTTTCTTCCTCAAGGCGCTTGAAAGTAGCGATAAGCTCGTCCACAGCGGGAATTACCTTGTCCTCAATAGCAATAACAGCGGAGATGTGCATTGCTGTGGGGAAGGTGTCGTTTGAAGACTGGCTCATATTGATGTCGTCATTGGGGTGAAGCAGCTTGCTGCCTGCGATCTCATTGCCGCGGTTGGCAATAACCTCGTTGGCGTTCATATTGGACTGAGTGCCGCTTCCTGTCTGCCATACAACGAGAGGGAAGTGGTCGTTCAGGCTTCCGCTGATGACCTCGTCGCAGGCTTTGGAGATAGCCGAAAGCTTTTCGTCGGTCATCTTTTCGGGCTTCAGAGCGTGGTTAGCCATAGCAGCCGCTTTTTTGAGATAACCGAAAGCCTTGGTGATCTCTCTGGGCATAGTTTCGATACCAACGCCGATAAGGAAGTTCTCGTGGCTTCTCTCGGTCTGAGCAGCCCAGTACTTGTCGGCAGGAACCTTAACTTCGCCCATAGAATCGTGTTCGATACGGTATTCCATTGGTTATGTACTCCTTTATGTAAAGATAAATTATAAACAAACTATAATCAAATTTCATACAACCAACATAGCTGTATACATAACTTACGGCGGCAGTTATTTTCAGACTGCCGCCTGCATAAGTTACAGACTAAATCAGAAATCCAGATCCTTGATAACTGCCTTGAGGCAATCAGCGCTGTGTCTGAGCTTAGCGATCTCATCATCGGTGAGGGGAACATTAAGCTTGCTTTCAACACCATCTCTGCCCACAACGGACAGTGTGCTGAGACAAACGTCACTGATGCCGTATTCGCCGTTCATCATAGTGGAAACTGTAAGGTTAGTGTCTATTCCGCTGAACAGGCACTTGCAGATATGACATACGGAAATAGCGATAGCATAGAAGGTAGCGCCCTTGTTTGCAATGATCTTTCCGCCGGACTTTCTTGCATACTCCTCAATTGCGGCATAGTCCACAACAGGACGTCTGTCCTCGGGGAGACAAGCGATATACTGATCGATGGGAATGCTGGAAACATTAGCAAGAGACCAGGGAACGAAGGAAGAATCGCCGTGCTCGCCGAAAACGTAAGCGTGAACGTTCTGCTGGCTGATGTTGAAAGTCTCTGCAAGACCGGTGCGGAGACGGGAAGTGTCGAGAGTAGTACCCGAACCGATGATGTGGTTAGCGGGAAGACCGGAGGTCTTGATGAACTGATATGTGAGAATATCGATAGGGTTGCTTACGATGATATAAATAGCGTTGGGAGCGTATTTTACGATCTGGGGGATAATTGACTTGGTGATGTTAACGTTTGTCTGAGCAAGCTCGAGACGAGACTGACCGGGCTTTCTTGCCACACCCGAGGTGAGGATAACAACGTCAGAATCCTTTGCGTCCTCATAGCTGCCTGCATAGATTGAACAGGGAGAGCAGAAGGGCACACCCTGAACGATATCCATAGCCTCGCCGTGAGCCTTGTTTTCATTGATATCAACAAGAACGATCTCGGAAGCTATGCCGTCTACGACCATTGTGTAGGCAATTGTGGAGCCGACGCTGCCTGCGCCGATAATAGTGACTTTGTTGCTCATAAATCATTTCCCGCTTTCTGTGAGTATTTTTTTGTGCGAGCCGAAAATTGCGTTCGCATACCATCATTTTCCGAAAATCCCGTCCCGATATATCATTTTTCAGACAAAAAGACAGAATTTTCTCGTTAAATATATTCTATCACACTTGCGAAGAAAAATCAAGAGAAAATACTCATAAATTATGCACTTGTCAAAAATTTAACAATCTGCATAGCAGGTTGTAACACTTTTAACAATTATTAAGTCTGTTTTAACGGTAAAATAATGATATCAGACAAAAATTCGGGTTTATTAGTTCACCTCATACAGGTATTTTCGTCGCAGAATAATAAGGATAAATCTGTATACGAATAGCTTACGAAAATATTATAGCACAACAGTTCTAAAATATCAATGGGCAGAATAAACAAATTTTCTTTTATTTATTTTTTCTCATTTTCTTTACGTCTTTTTGACGGGTCTTTTTTTCATATACTTGACAATCCTCCTCAAATGGTATAAAATGTACCGTAGAAGTTTATTTCAGATTTTAAAGCACAAAAAGGAGCTGCTTTATGGATATAATCATCGTGGGCTGCGGAAAGGTCGGACAGACCCTTGCGGTTCAGCTTAACAACGACGGAAACAACATTACGGTCATTGACCTGAGCGCCGCCAAGGTAAACGAAGTCATAAGCCGTCACGACATTATGGGCGTTGTGGGAAACGGCGCCACCCACCTTATCCAGCAGGAGGCGGGAATTGAAAAAGCCGACCTGCTTATCGCCGTAACAGGCTCTGACGAGTTAAATCTCCTGTGCTGCCTCATTGCAAAAAAAGAGGGCAACTGCCAGACAATCGCCCGTGTGCGTAACCCCCAGTACAGCAGGGAAGCGCGCTTTTTAAAGGACGAGCTGGGACTTGCAATGATAATAAACCCCGAGTTTGCATCGGCGGCGGAGATAGCCCGTATCCTCCGCTTCCCCTCGGCTATAAAGATAGACACCTTTGCCAAGGGCAGAGTGGAGCTTATTAAATTCCGTCTCCCCGAGGGCAGCCCCATTATTGATATGGCAGTCAAGGAGGTAATTGCAAGGCTCAAGTGCGACGTCCTTATCTGCACCATTGAGCGCGACGGCGAGGCATATATCGCAAACGGCGATTTCGTTTTCCGCGAAAAGGACGTTATTTCCGTTGTGGCATCTCCCAGAAAGGCTAATGATTTCTTTAATAAAATAAAGTATAAAATGCGTTCGGTAAGAGATGTTATGATAGTGGGCGGCGGAGAAATAACCCATTATCTTGCGGATATTCTCCTGCGCTCGGACATTGCCGTAAAGGTCATCGAAAAGGATCTCAAGACCTGCGAGGAGATGTGCACCACACTTCCCGACGTTACCGTCATAAACGGCGACGCAGTGGAGCAGGAGCTGCTTCTTGAGGAGGGACTTGAAAATACGGACGGCTTTGTGGCGCTCACCAATCTTGACGAGGAAAATATCCTGCTTTCCCTTTTTGCCAAAAACAAGAGCAAGTGCAAGCTCATCACCAAAATAAACCGTATAGATTTTGACGAGGTTGTAAATCAGCTTGACCTTGACACTATTATCTACCCCAAGCACCTTACCGCCGAGAGCATCGTGCGGTACGTCCGGGCAATGAAAAATACCATTGGAAGCAATGTGGAAACGCTTTACAGCGTAATAAAGGACAAGGTCGAGGCTGCGGAATTTATTGTCCGTGAAAAATCACCTATCGTGGGAATACCTCTCAGCGAGCTTAAATTCAAGAACAATGTGCTTGTTGCAGCCATTCTCCGAGACAGAAAGGTCATTATTCCCAGAGGTCACGACGTATTTATGCCCGGGGACGCAGTTGTAATTGTTTCCGAGATAATGGCACTCCACGACATCACCGACGTGCTGAAGAAAGGATAAGCTGGGGACATATGAATTTCCGAATGATAAAATATATTCTCGGGTGGATACTTGTATTTGAAACGCTGTTTCTCCTTATCCCTCTGATAACGGCGGCGGTGTACGGCGAAAGCTGCATAACAGCGATACTTCTATCAATTGCGGTATGTCTTGCGTCAGGGGGACTGCTGATCTTAAAGAAGCCTGAAAATACAGAGCTGTATTCCCGTGAGGGCTTTGTTATCGTGTCAATGAGCTGGATAATTCTCAGTCTTTTCGGAGCGCTTCCCTTTTTCTTTTCGGGAGCAATACCGAATTTCATTGACGCTCTTTTTGAGACCGTTTCGGGCTTTACCACCACAGGAGCCAGTATACTTTCCGAGGTGGAGAGTATGCCCAAGGCAATGCTGATGTGGCGAAGCTTTACTCACTGGGTAGGCGGAATGGGCGTGCTTGTTTTCATAATGGCGTTTATCCCTCTCAGCGGCGGACAGAATATCCACATAATGAAGGCGGAAAGCCCGGGTCCCTCCGTAAGCAAGCTTGTGCCGAGAGTTAAGACCACCGCTCTTATTCTCTATTCCATTTATTTCGTGCTGACCCTTACGGAGTTCGTCCTTCTCCTTTTCGGAGGAATGAGCGTTTTCGAGGCGCTGAACACCGCTCTTGCCACCGCAGGAACAGGCGGCTTCGGCATTAAAAACGACAGCCTCGGCGGTTACTCGCCCTATATCCAGATAGTGGTAACTGTCTTTATGGTAATGTTTGCCATAAATTTCAGCTCCTATTATTTCATCATTTCGGGCAAGTTGAAAGAGGCGTTCAATAAAGAGGTCAGAGTTTTTCTGATGATCGTGCTGTCAGCCATTGCCATAATCACCTTCAACGTGAGAGGGCTTTTCGGCAGTATCGGAGAAGCCCTCAGACACGTAAGCTTTACAGTAGCCTCCATAATCTCCACCACAGGCTTTTCAACTGTGGATTTCGATATCTGGCCCGAGCTTTCCAAGACCATAATCGTCCTGCTAATGCTTGTGGGCGGCTGTGCGGGAAGTACGGGCGGCGGCATAAAGGTCACAAGAATAATCATTCTTGTAAAGGGACTTGCCAAGGAGCTTGAGGTAATGATACACCCCAAGCAGCTCAAAAAAATTACCGTTGACTCAAAGCCCATCGAGCACGAGATAGTCCGCTCGGTAAACAGCTATATGGTATGCTATGTGCTTTTGTTTATGGCTTCTGCGCTTATAATTTCCATTGACGGACACGACCTTATCACCAACTTTACGGCGGTGAGCGCAGCCGTAAATAATATCGGACCGGGACTTGAGCTTGTGGGACCCACCCGGAATTTCGGCTTCTTTTCGCCTGTATCAAAGCTTGTGCTTATCTTTGATATGCTTGCGGGCAGACTTGAGCTTTTCCCCATGCTCCTGCTGTTTTCGAGGGCAACGTGGAAAAAGTGATGAGGTGGGAAATGTTTTCGGAAAACAGGTGGCTGTTGCTCCTGTTGCTTGTGTATTTTCTCTCGATAAGCTTTTATTCGGCGGCACTCACCTGCACAGACAAACGCCTTGCGGTAAAGGGCGGCAGACGAATACCCGAGAAAAAGCTTTTCGGAGCAGCCCTTCTTGGCGGCGGGGCGGCAATGTACATAACAATGCGTATCATTCGTCACAAAACCCTTCACAAGCGGTTTATGATAGGTCTGCCTTTGATACTTTTCGTGCAGACTGTTTTGGTGTGTTTTATTCTGATAAAATTCGTGATATAAAAATTCAGCCTGAGAAGATTTGGTTTCTTCTCAGGCTTTTTAAATAATTATGTCTTTACTTATTCCCCAAATACTATGGGGATATCCTTAATTCTCAGTATTTCTGATATTCTCCACAATAGGCGTTTTGATTATCCGCCTTGCAGGAACAAAGGAGGCTGCTGCAGCGATAACAAAGGAAACAGCCGCGGCAATGAGAATGTATTTGAGAGGTGCTGCGGCAGACAGCGTAAGTCCCAGATCCTCCATATCCAGATCGTGGAAACGGTTCTTAAAGGGTATCTGTATCACGAAAATAGCCATTTCCACAACGAGCAGTGAGGAGAAGCTTGCCAGAGCCGCATAAATAAGGCTTTCCGACAATATGAGCTTATGAAGCTGCTTGTCGGACATTCCGCAGGCTCTGAGCATAGAAAGCTCCGAGGTTCTTCCGAGAACATTTGCCGATATGATGTTGACGATATTTACAGCGGCGATAAGAGCAATAATAAGTACAGCGAAATATCCCACAGTCTTGACAATGCCCAGGTTTGAAACAGCCTTTGACATATCTGCGGCGTTGTCGGCAAAGCTGTTGTAGTAATTTCTGTTAAGGAAATTTCTCGCTTCGGTCTCCATACCCGCTGCAGCGTCTGCATAGATCGTCCTTGAAAACAGGGTGTATATCCCGCCGTTATAATCCACCTGAGAAGAGGAACTGTCAATGCCGATCTCCGTGACAAGCTGTTCAAAGGGAGCCTCCGCCATTATAGCCAGACACATTCCGTCACAGGAGAAATATGTGCGAAGCTCTGTTGAATATGTTCCCGCAGTTTCAATGTCAACGGGGTCGAGGAAAAATACCATACTGTCGATAAACGGTGCAGAGGTAATGCTTTCGGGGATACTGTCCGTCTCAGCAAAGCGGTAAAGCTCCTTTCCGCTCTTATCCTTCATCACAGGGTCGATAAGCACCGCTCCCGACTGTTCAAGCCGGTCATATGTAATACCGCTGTCGGCGGTGATGAATTTTTCAAAGGTCTCGCGGCTGACGGGGTGAATTGCAAAAGGCAGACCGCCGTCCTGATATATTTCCGTATCCGGGAGAATGTTCAGGTCATCATTCTTCATATAGAACTTGAGAGCGCAGTCATACTGAACATTTTCAAAATACCCCGAGGATATCATTTTCTGAATATTTTCGTGAATGTCAGAGGGGGCAAGAGAATAGGTCTGAACAGAAAAATCATTCGGGACTCTGTTTTCCTCAAATTCTTTTGTTATCTTGTCATTTGCAAGCTCCGCTCCATAGGAGAAGGTTGAAAAGAGAACAATGCTCATTACCATTGAAACCATAGTAATTATGTATCTTTTCTTGCTGCGCTTTATGCTGAGAGCGGAATATGCTCCTATAAAGCTTCTGCCCTTTTCAAGTCCCGAGGGGGGCTTTGGTATTCTTATCTTTTCGCTCTTGCCTGCGGAGTTCATAGCGTCCACGGGAGACGATCTGATAGAGCGCATACCCGTTGAAACGGCGGAGACAACGACCCAGAGTATTCCTATAAGCGCCGACGAGATGAATACATAGGGCTTGAGCTCGAAAATAAGCATATCTCTCATATTGAACGCCGTGCTGCTGTCACTGAGATAGGGAAGATTTTTTACTATGGTGAAAAGTCCTGCCGCACAGCCCGTTCCCAGCAGTATTCCGATGATAACTCCCGGTACGGCAAGATAAACAGCCTCCCAGACCACCATTGCGAATACCTGCTTTCCCGAAGCACCCACCGCTTTGAGAAGTCCGAACTGCTTTATCCTTTCCTTTGAGGACAGCTCGAAGGAGGTGTCTATTACCATTCTTACGCAGAACATAAGGAAAATTACCACAAGGTAAACCAGAGCAAAGAATACCGCCTGAGAAAATTTCGCCGTAACTCCCTTGCCCTCAAGGTCTAAAAGCTCCTGATTCATTCCGTAGCTGAAATCGTCTATTTCGTAGCCTGCTGCCTTGAAAGCGTGATCCATATCCCAGTAAAGGTCGTTTGCACTGTCGGAAAAGCGTGCAACCACGTTATCGGTAAGATAGGAGTAGGATCTGAGACGGGTGTCCGAATAATCCACGATATTGCTGCCCTCGGAAAAGCCTACCACAGTAAAGCTTATTTGGGAAACATCGGCTATATCGAAAGCTTCGGACAGATATTCGGGAACATTTTCAAAGCTTTGTGAGCTGCCTGTTTTTGCCTTGCAGGTCACAAGCTCTGCGGTAACGGTGTCGCCTATCTCGGGATATCCCCACATATATGAGCTTTGCGCGCTGAGAACTATTTCCCCGTCCTTTTCGGGAAGTCTGCCCTCAAAAACGCTGTTCATACTGCTCGGAAGCATTGTAAGCTCTCCTGCCTTAAAGCGCAGGAAAACGTCGTCAACAGGCACTCCGTTCAGAACGAGATATTCTATCTGAGCGTCCTCTGATTTCATCTGACCGTAATCCACATCGGTGCTGCTTGTGTATGATGAAACGCTGTAGACCTGAGTTTCCTCGAATATGTCCATACTCCGCACCGATACAAGCTGATCC
The DNA here is from genome assembly GCA_028720105.1 of Oscillospiraceae bacterium. Lineage (GTDB taxonomy): Bacteria > Bacillota > Clostridia > Oscillospirales > Ruminococcaceae > Huintestinicola. The sequence goes on from JAQYLI010000016.1 coordinate 20,516, forward strand.
TTGTCAAGACCGTTGAAAACCACGTGATATGTACCGTTTGTCTCCCTGCAGATATTCAGGGAGGCGGCGCGGAATACCGATACGGCGGCAAGCATTACCGTCATAAATGCGGTGGCTGTGATTATGGCGATTATTGTCATTACAGTATGCTTTTTCTGACCCCGCAGATAGCGCAGGGAAATTTCTCTCAGTTTCATATATCAGATTTCCTTTCCGGGCGGTATCAGTTTAGTTTGATATCCTCAAGCTCCTTTAGCCAGAGGGCGGAGGAAGCGTCCGAGGGCATTCTCCAGTCGCCGCGGGGAGAAAGAGTGACCGAGCCCACCTTGGGACCGTCCGGGAGACAGGAGCGCTTGAACTGCTGGGCGAAAAATCTTCTTACGAAAATTTTCAGCCACTTGAGGATAACTTCATCGGGATAGGCTCCCTCAAAAGCAATTTTGGCAATGCGGAATATCTTTTTTGGGGAAAATCCGCAGCGGACCATATAGTAAAGGAAAAAGTCGTGAAGCTCGTAGGGACCCACGATATCCTCAGTTTTCTGGGAAATTGTACCGTCCTCTGCGGGGGGGAGAAGCTCAGGTGATACGGGGGTATCAAGAATGTCCCTGAGAACTGCCGAAAGCTCTCCCGAGACCCTTTCAGCCTCATATGAAACAAGGTGACGCACAAGAGTTTTGGGAATGGAGCAGTTTACGCCGTACATAGACATATGGTCGCCGTTGTAGGTAGCCCAGCCAAGAGCAAGCTCGGAAAGGTCTCCCGTTCCGATAACAATTCCCCCTGTCATATTGGCGATATCCATAATGACCTGAGTGCGCTCTCTTGCCTGTCCGTTTTCATAGGATACATCGTGAACGTCCTCGCTCTGACCGATATCCCTGAAATGCTGACGGACAGAAGCGGAAATGTCTATCTCTCTGATAGAAGCCCCATACGCTTCCGCAAGAGTGAGAGCATTGCTCTTTGTGCGCTTTGTGGTGCCGAAGCAGGGCATTGTAACGGCGATTATTCCCTTTCTGTCAAGCTGCAGCATATCAAAGGCGTGAACGGTGACGATAAGGGCAAGGGTGGAGTCAAGTCCTCCCGACAGACCGATAACGGCGGTCTTTCCGTGAATGTGCCTGAGCCTTGTTGCAAGACCCGTTGCCTGCATTGTGAGTATCTCCTCGCATCGTGCCGCAAGATCGTTTCTGTCGGCGGGAACGAAGGGCATAGGCGCAAATTTCCTGCAAAGCTTAATATCGGGAGTGTTCAGATTGAAATACATAATGCGTTCACTAAGATAATTGTTTTCGGGCGCCTGCGGATAGGTGTTCATTCTGCGGCGTTCGCCCGAAAGCTTTTCAAGGTCGATATCGCCGTAAATAATGCCACTCTCAAAGGGCTTGCTTTCACAAAGGCGGGTGCCGTTCTCGCAGATAAGGCTGTGACCCGAGAAAACCATATCCTGCGTGGACTCGCCGAAGCCGCAGTCGGTGTATACATATCCGCAGACAAGCTTTGCGCTCTGCATTTCAACCAGCTTGCGGCGGTATTCCTTTTTGCCGATGACCTCGTCGGAGGCGGAGGGATTGCAGATTATAAGTGCGCCGTTTACGGCAAGCTCTTCCGAGGGGGAGCGGGGCACCCACAGATCCTCACAAATTTCCACGCCGAAAACAAAGTCGGGGTCATCAAAGCTGCCGAATAACATTTCGCCCATAGGAACATTGAAACGCCGAATATCGGCAAAGCTGTCCCTGCCGTCCCAAGGGGTGAAATGCCTTGCCTCGTAAAATTCGGAGTAATTTGGTATATTTCTTTTGGGAACAAAACCAAGCACACGTCCCTTTAAGCATACAGCTGCGCAGTTATAAAGCTTACCCGAATGAGAAAATGGCAGCCCTGCGATAAAAATTATCTCAAGGTCTTTTGTCTCCTCAAGTATATGAAGCAATGCCTTTTCCGCTCCCTCAAGCAGAACCTTTGACAGAAACAGATCTCCGCAGGTGTAGCCCGTAATGCAAAGCTCGGGCAGTGTGAGCAGGGAGCAGCCGTTTGCGGCGGCTTCCTTTACAGCATTTATTATCTGTTCGGCATTATATTCGCAGTCAGCCACTTTAAGGTCGGGCACTGCACAGCCGCATCTTATAAATCCGTCTTTCATAAAAAATAAGCGTCCTTTCGTATATCAGACTATTTATAAATCAAAAATTTTATACATATGTTTATAAATATAATTACACATTTTAATTTTAACTCAGAGAGCAAATAAATGTATTGCTGATATGTAACGTTTTTATGAATAATTGGAGTCAAAAGCTTGATTTATATGGGATAGTATGGTATAATATAATAAGCTATGGCAAAGCATACGCAATGTGCGGAGGATTTTGCCGTTTCGAGTAAATAAAGGCATTGCAGGACGATATTCCGCAATGCATTAAGGAGCAGATTATGATAAAAAGTATGACAGGCTTCGGCAGAGCCGAGGAGATCATCGAGGGCAGAGACATCATTGTGGAAATTCGTTCGGTAAATCACCGCTATTATGAGTTTTCCGCAAGAGTTCCCAGAGCCTACGGCTACATTGAGGAAAAGCTTAAAAGCTACCTTAACGGCAGGATATCCCGCGGCAAGGTGGAGGTAAGCGTTTCCATCACCGCCATTGAAGCGGCGGACACTCAGATAGAGATCAACAAGGCGGCGGCAAAGGGCTATGTGGACGCTCTCCGCAGTGTTGGAGAGGAACTTGGTCTTGCAGACGACCTTACCCTTTCCCAGCTTGTAAGGCTTCCCGATGTCTTTACAGTAAGAAAGGCGGCAGACGACGAGGAGCTTATCTGGAACAGTGTAAAGACCGTTGCCGATGAAGCGGTATCAAGGTTTATCGCAATGCGTGAGACCGAGGGTCTTAAAATGAAGGAGGACGTTCTTGAACGCGCCGATATGATAGAAAGGCTTGTGGACGAGGTGGAAAGACTTTCTCCTCTTTCGGCGGAAAATTACCGAAACAAGCTTTACGCCCGTTTATGCGAGGTTCTTGCAGATAAGAATATCGACGAGCAGCGGCTTGTTACCGAGGCTGCCATATTTGCGGACAAGACCGCCGTTGCCGAAGAGACCGTAAGACTAAAGAGCCATATCCGACAGCTGAGAGATATGCTTTCCCTTAACGAGCCTGTGGGCAGAAAGCTTGATTTTCTCATTCAGGAGTTCAACCGTGAAGCAAACACCATCGGTTCCAAGGCGCAGGATATCGCAGTTACAAAGATAGTTGTTGACCTTAAATCCGAGATAGAAAAGATAAGGGAACAGATACAGAATATCGAATAAGGAGAGACGGCTATGCAGCTTATTCCCATCGGATACGGAAACGCAGTCTCCGCAGAACGGTTGGTGGCTGTGGTAAGCCCCGAGTCCGCACCCATAAAGCGCATCGTGCAGGACGCACGGGACAGAGGTATGCTCATTGACGCCACCTACGGCAGAAAAACCAAATCGGTGCTTATTATGGACAGCGATCACGTGGTATTATCCGCAGTTCTTCCCTCATCTATCGCAGGACGGGCAGAGACTGTTCACGATGATAACGATGGCAATGACACCGATATAGAATAATTTGAAAGGAATGTTTAAATATGTCAAAGGGACTTCTTATCGTTGTTTCCGCTCCCTCGGGCTGCGGAAAAGGAACTGTCCTTGCGGAGGTTCTCAAAAACGATAATTTCTATTATTCCGTTTCCGCCACCACCCGTGCTCCAAGAGACGGCGAGGTCAACGGGGTGAATTATCATTTCACCACAAAGGAAAAATTCGAGGAGCTTATTGCATCGGGCGGCGTTCTCGAATATGCGCAGTACTGCGGCAATTATTACGGCACACCTAAGAAGGCTGTAGAGGACAAGCTCTGCGAGGGCAGGGACGTTATCCTTGAGATAGAGGTGCAGGGCGCAATGAAGATTAAGGAAGCCTGCCCCGATGCAGTGTTCATCTTCATTCTCCCCCCCTCTGTGGACACTCTGAAACAGCGCCTTGAAAAGCGGGGAACGGAGACAGCCGAGGTCATTGAAAAGCGTGTTGCCGAGGCACGGGGCGAGATAGAAAAAGCGTATAATTACGACTATGTTATCGTCAATGACGATCTGAACGAGGCGGTAAGCGATTTTATCAAGGCAGTTGAAGCCGAGAAGCTTACGGTCAGACGTTCAAAGCAGCTCATAGATAACGTTCTCGGAAAATAAAACAGTTGCATTTTTCATAAATGTATGGTATAATTATATAATATGTTTTTAAAAGGAGTTTTTTATTATGTTAAGACCAGCTATGAATCAGATCGCTACTCACGGTGAAAGCTACTATTCCGTTGTTATCGGCGTTGCAAAGCGTGCGAGAGAAATTGCGGACGAGCTTGCCGAGAAGAATATGACTCTTGAGGAAAAGCCTGTCAAGACTGCTGTGGACGAGTTTGCGGCAAGAAAATTTTCCATTGTGGAGGATCCTTCCGTAAAGCCCGGCAAGTCCACCGAGGGAACATATTGATAATAAAGTGAACGGTTTATCTGTTCAGGTGGGCGTAAGCGGCACTTCCTTTGCTTTCGACCAGGCATACAGCTACAGCGTTCCCGACTATCTTGCGGAAAAGGCTGTTCCGGGTGCTCGGGTCATTGTACCTTTCGGACACTCCGACAGGCGCAGGGTGGGCATAATTGTGGGCGTATGTGCCGATACGGAGAATGTGGAAAGCTTAAAATCCATAAGCTCTGTGGTGGATAATACTCCCATCATCGGAGATGAACAGCTAAGGCTGCTGCTGTGGCTGAGAGATACGGTGTTCTGCACATATTATGAGGCGTTTCGCACACTTATTCCTCCGGGACTGGGTGTAAGCTTTACGCAGAAATACAGGCTCTCCCCGAAAAAGCCCAAAAAGGGCGAGCTGTCCGACAAGGCGATGGGGCTGTATCTTTCAGCTTCTGAGACCGATGACGGCGGCGAGCTTGCTATGATGATTTCCGAGGACGGGAAATCCGCTTCTGAGCTTATCGAAAAGGGCTTTCTTGAGGAAATTGACCTTACAAAGCAGAGGGTGAGAGACGATACCGTAAGTATGGTAAGGCTCACCTCAGATTATTCTGAGCGGAATATCAAGCTCACTCCCAAGCAGAAGGCTGCGGCTGAGATACTTGAGAGAGAGGGCTGTGCTTCGGTAAGGGAGCTTTGCTATATGTGCGGCTGTACTTCCCAGGTGGTAAAGAATATGGTGAAGAGCGGAGCAGCCGAGCTTTTCGATTACGAGGTGCTTAAAGCTCCCGAAGCCATAGAACGGGACAGTGTTGACGATATTGTGCTTAGCGGCAGTCAGCAGGCGGCTTTTGACGGTATATCACGTATGATATCCGAGAAAAAAGCGGCGGCGGCACTGCTTTTCGGCGTTACGGGAAGCGGCAAGACTCCCGTTTTTGCAAAGCTTATCGACCATACTCTCCGTATGGGCAGGAATGTGATAATGCTCATTCCCGAAATATCCCTGACACCTCAGACACTTAACCGTTTCCGCAGGCTGTTCGGTGAAACGGTGGCGGTTCTTCACAGCGGTTTGTCCCTTTCGATGCGATCAAACGAGTATAAGCGTGTAAAATCGGGGCAGTGCAGGATAGTTGTGGGCACAAGAAGCGCAGTTTTCGCTCCTCTTGACAATATCGGTCTCATCATTATGGACGAGGAGGGGGAGCGCACCTATAAATCCGAGTCAAGCCCCAGATATCACGCGAAGGACGCGGCGGCGCAGAGATGTCTTTATCATAACGCCCTGCTGCTCACCGCTTCTGCTACGCCGTCAATAGAAAGCTATTACAGCGCCGAAAAGGGTAGGACAAAGCTGTTTGTTATGCCCGAACGATACAGCTCCGACCCAAATGTCAAGGCGGCAATGCCAAGGGCTGAGATAATTGATATGACAGGCAGCGGACGGGTGCTGAGTGAGGAACTTGTAAGCGGTATTAACGATAATCTTTCAAGAGGGGAGCAGTCTATACTTCTCCTTAACCGCAGAGGATATCACACATTTATAACCTGCTCCGAGTGCCGTGAACCCGTATCCTGCCCAAACTGCAGCATACCCCTTACATATCACAAGGTGAACAACCGCCTGATATGCCACTACTGCGGTTACAGTCAGGATTATACTGACAAATGCCCCAAATGCGGCAGTCCGAAGCTGAAGCTGTCGGGAATGGGTACTCAGCGCCTTGAGGACGAGCTTGCGGAATTTTTCCCTGGCGCACGTATCCTCAGAATGGACGCTGACACCACATATTCCAGATATGCCTTTGACAAGCGCTTTACGGCGTTTGGCAACGGCGAATATGACATAATGGTGGGTACTCAGATGATAGCTAAGGGACTTGATTTCCCGAACGTTACGCTGGTGGGAGTTTTAAATGCGGACAAATCTCTTTATTCGGGGGATTTCAGAAGCTATGAGCGCACCTTTTCCCTTATCACACAGGTGGTGGGAAGAAGCGGACGGGGGAATTCAAGGGGACGGGCATTGATACAGACCTTTGCCCCCGACCATTACGTCATAAACCTTGCCGCCCAGCAGAACTACACCGCATTTTACGAGCAGGAGATAGCAATGCGCCGAGCCCTTATTTATCCGCCCTTCTGCGATATATGCGCTGTGGGATTTTCGGGCGAGGATGACAATAAAACGGGAGCGGCGGCGGATATTTTCGCCGAAAAGATCGCAGAAGAAATAAAAAATATTCCCGAAAAAATGCCCGTCAGAGTTCTCGGTCCATCAAAATGCGTTTTTGAAAAGATAAACGGTAAATTCAGATACAGGATAATCATAAAATGCCGCAACAACTCACAGTTTAGAAGCTTTATAAGCGGAGTGAGGACAGAAACGGCGCGGCTCCCCGAGTTTCGGGGAATATCGGTCTATATAGATATGAATGGCGATATTTCGCTTTAAATAACAAATTTAAGAAAGGAATAATTGCAATGGCACTTCGCAATATATATATTGACGGCGACCCCATACTCAGAAAAAAATGCAGACCTGTTGAGAAGTTTGACGAGAAGCTCCACATTCTTCTTGACGATATGCACGAGACTCTTGACAAGGCTGAGGGCGTTGGACTGGCAGGTCCCCAGGTGGGAATGTGCAGACGGCTTTTCATTATGCACCTTGAAGACCCCGAAACTAAGCAGGTGCGCCGCATTGAAGCCATAAATCCCGAAATAAGGGAGCAGAGCGGAAAGCAGCGTGTTATGGAAGGCTGCCTTTCCTGCCCCGACAAGTGGGGATATGTTACCCGTCCCAAGCACGTTGTTCTGAAAGCTCAGAACAGAAACGGCGAATGGTTCGAGGAAAGCTTTGACGACCTGGGCGCACAGTGCGTATGCCACGAGAACGCTCATCTTGACGGTCAGCTTTTCGTTGATGTTGTTGAGGAATTTGTCCGTCCCGAGGACGTTCAGGAAAACAGAAACAGAAGAAAAAAGATAAAGGTCAGGGTAAAGGATCAGAAAAAATAAGAAACGGGAGTGATCGTAATGGATATTGTATTTATGGGAACGCCCGATTTTGCGGTACCCTGCCTTAAAGCCCTTGCAGAGAGCGGCGAGAATGTTAAGGCGGTATTCACTCAGCCCGACAAGCCTAAGGGCAGAGGCTACAAGCTGACTCCGCCCCCTGTGAAGGAATATGCGCTTTCAAAAAATATCCCCGTTTATCAGCCTGTGAGTATGAAAAAGGGAGAGGACGCAGATAAGTCTTATGAGCTGCTTAAAGAGCTTGCCCCCGACCTTATTGTGGTGGTGGCCTACGGTCAGATACTCCCCAAGAGGATACTTGATATCCCGAAAACCTACTGCATAAATATCCACGCTTCGCTGCTGCCAAAGTACCGCGGAGCAGGGCCTATACAGTGGTGCATTTTAAACGGCGAGAAGGTCACGGGCGTAACGTCTATGATAATGGCAGAGGGGCTTGACACAGGCGATATGCTTCTGAAAGCCTCCCTTGAGATAGGCGAAAACGAGACTGCCGATGAGCTTCACGACAGGCTTTCCGAGCTTGGCGCAAAGGTGCTGCTTGATACGGTAAGCGCCATTAAGTCGGGAGATGTTCACCCCGAAAAGCAGGACGACAGCCTTTCAAATTATGCTCCGAGACTTACCAAGGAACTTTGCCCCATTGATTTTTCAAAGTCTGCACAGGAGATACACGATCAGATAAGAGGTCTGTCCTCCTGGCCCTGCGCTGTTGCTGATATCGCAGGCAGACGGCTTAAAATCTACCGCAGCCGGCTTGACGGAGTGCATCATAACGGCTCTGCGGGGGAGATATGCGACAAGGATAAATTTACCGTTATCTGCGGCGACGGCTTCGGCATAACCTTTACCGAGGTGCAGGCAGAGGGCGGAAAGAGAATGAAAACAGCCGATTATCTGAGAGGAAATAAGCTTTAAGGAGAGTTTGCTATGTATTGGGACAGCACTATGATAATCCTTATTCCTGCAATTATATTCAGTCTTGTTGCCCAGTTTATGGTCAAATCCACTTTTTCAAAGTACAGCAAGGAAAGAAACAGCAGGGGTCTTACGGGAGCTGACGCTGCAAGAGAGATACTTGACAGGAACGGACTTACAAATGTAAGGATAGAGCGCATCAGCGGCAGCCTTACCGACCATTACGACCCGAGAGCCAATGTCATAAGGCTTTCCGATGATGTTTACGGCAGCGCCACTGTTGCGGCTGTGGGCGTTGCGGCTCACGAGGCAGGTCACGCTGTTCAGTATGCCACGGGATATGCTCCCATCAAGGTGAGAAATGCCATAATCCCTATTACGCGCTTCGGTTCAAGCCTGTCAACTCCACTTGTCCTTCTGGGACTTGTTTTCTCCTGGGATTTTCTTATCACTGTAGGCATACTTCTTTTCTGCGCTGTGGTGCTTTTTCAGGCGGTGACTCTTCCCGTTGAATTTGACGCAAGCGGCAGGGCTATCAAATCCCTTCGCTCGGCACATTTTCTTGAGGACGATGAACTGAGTGACGCAAAGAAAGTCCTTACTGCGGCGGCTATGACCTATGTTGCCGCTATGATATCCGCTCTGCTGAGCCTTGTTCGCCTGCTGCTTATTTCGGGCAGACGTAGAAGATAAATTAAATTTCGGGAGTGATAATATGTCCGCAAGGCTTGCCGCTTATAAGCTCATTGAAAGGGTTGAGGGCAGCGCATATTCAAATATTGCACTTGACAGCGCATTTAAGGACAGCTCTCTTTCCGAGCGGGACAAGGCGTTTGCGGCAAGGCTTTTTTACGGTGTTACCGAAAGGCGGATAACCCTTGAGCATCTGCTTTCCGCATACGTATCAAAGCCAATAAACAAGCTGGACAAGCAAGTACGTATCGCTCTGATGATGGGTGCATATCAGCTTCTGTATATGGACAATGTTCCCGATAATGCCGCTGTCAGCGAGTCGGTGGAGATTGTAAAGAAACTGAAAAAGGCTTCGGCTTCGGGAATGGTGAACGCCGTTCTTCGGAGCATTATCAGAGACGGAAAGAAGCTTCCCGAGGTAAAGGGTGACAAATATAAAAAAATGTCTGTGGAGTATTCCTGTCCCGAGGAGCTAATCAGACGGATATGCAAGGGCTACGGAGAGGAAAATGCACGCTCGCTTCTGGAAAATGCGCTTCTCCCGTCCATATGCACTCTGAGGGCAAATACCCTTAAAACAAGCGGCGCTGCTCTTGCGGAAAGCCTTTCGGAGAGGTGCGTTAAGGCGTATGTAAGCACTCTTGATGAAAACACGGTCATATGCGAAAATCTCCGTGATGTGGAAAAGGACGAGGATTTTATAAACGGGAGTTACCACGCTCAGGATTATTCCTCCCAGCTTTGCTGCAAGGCGGTTGCTCCCCAAGCGGGGGAAACGGTCATTGACCTTTGCGCCGCACCCGGCGGAAAGACTTTTACTATGGCTGAAATGATGGGAAACAAGGGCAGAATAATCGCCTGCGAGCTTCACGAGAAGCGGACGGGGCTTATCAAGCAGGGTGCGGAGCGTCTGGGACTCCAAATTGTTGAAACAATGACCAATGATGCAAGGGTACATAACCCCCAGCTGCCCATTGCGGACAGAGTTCTCTGCGATGTTCCCTGCAGCGGCTATGGCGTTATCAGAGGAAAGCCCGAGATACGCTACAAGCCTTTGTCCGACGCTGACGGACTTCCGAGAGTTCAGCTTGAGATACTTACGGCTGCTGCGGAATACGTTAAAGAGGGCGGACTGCTTGTCTATTCCACCTGTACGGTGAATATAAATGAAAACGAGCGCGTTGTGGAGGCTTTCCTTGAGAAGAGGAAGGATTTTTCAGGTGAGCCTTTCCCCGAGAAAATGGGTGACTTTTTCAAGGGGAAATTTATGACCACAGTTTTTGCAAAGGATTTCGGCGGGGACGGTTTTTTCATCTGCCGTTTAAGAAAGGGTGGGTCTCGTGGAGACTGAAAAGCTTGATATTTTATCTCTCTCTTTGGACGAGATCATAATGGAGCTTGACTCTATGGGCGAGAAAAAATTCCGTGCCGAGCAGATATTTAACTGGCTTCATATAAAAAAAGTTACCGAATTTTCAGAAATGTCTAACATTTCGTTGGAACTTCGCACAAAATTATCTGAAAAATTTTATATAAAGCGACTAAATATCGTTAAAAGACTTGAATCTTGTGTAGATAATACGATAAAATATCTTTATGAGCTTGAAGACGGCAATCACATTGAGTCTGTTTTAATGGATTACAAGCACGGAAACAGCATCTGCATTTCCACTCAGGTGGGCTGCAAGATGGGCTGTAATTTCTGCGCGTCCACTATCGCAGGGTTCAGAAGAAACCTTACGCCCTCCGAAATGCTTATGCAGATATACCTTGCGGAAAAGGACAGCGGACGGCACGTTGACAGCCTTGTGCTGATGGGCATAGGCGAGCCGCTGGATAATTACAATAACGTGATAAGGTTTCTGGAGCTGCTCAGTTGTCCTAAAGGACGGAATATGAGCCTAAGGCACGTGTCCCTTTCCACCTGCGGCATTGTCCCGAGAATTAACGATCTTGCAAAGCTTAAAACAGGGCTTACTCTGTCGGTATCGCTCCATTCGGCGGACAATAAGCGCAGAAGCGAGATAATGCCCGTGAACCGCTCCTGGGATATAAACGAGCTTATCGCCGCCTGCAGGGAGTATATAAAGGAAACAGGCAGACGCATTTCCTTTGAATACGCCGTGATAAGCGGCGTAAATGATTCACCCGCTGACGCCGAGGCTCTGGCAGGGCTTCTTCGCGGTATGAATTGTCACATAAATCTTATCCCTGTCAATAAGATAAAGGAAAGAAGCTACAGCGCAGACAGAAAGTCTGTGGAACAGTTTTCAAAGCGTCTCGAGAGACTTGGAATGAACGTTACCGTCAGAAGGACTCTCGGCGCAGATATAAACGCCGCCTGCGGTCAGCTCAGACGGGAATATGAAATATAGGCAGTGAAGCCTTGGGAAAGGACTGAGACAGTATGATGGTTTATACTCACACCGATATCGGGCACGGACGCTCCGAAAATCAGGACAGCGTAGACTTTGCGCTGCTTGAGGACGCTGTGTTTGCTGTGGTGTGCGACGGAATGGGCGGCTCAAATGCGGGCAGGGAAGCCAGCAGCAGGGCGGTTGCCATCATAAAGGAGCGTATCGTAAAGAGCTATCGCAGCGATTACGACAGCAACAGGATCAGAAACCTTCTTGTGGCGGCTGTCAAGACTGCGAACGCAGTTGTTTACGACTTAGGCTCGGCTGTCCCCGAATGGAACGGTATGGGCACGACCTGTGTTGCCGCTCTGGTGAGAAACGGGCTTGTACATACGGTGAATGTGGGGGATTCCCGTGCTTACCTTGTCACCCACGAGATTAAACAGATAACACGTGACCATTCTATGGTTATGAACCTTTACGAGCGCGGTGACATTACCAAGGAAGAACTTAAAAATCACCCTAAGCGCAATGTTATTACCCGTGCTGTGGGCGTTGCCGAAAATGTGGAGCCCGATTATTTTGAAAATGAGCTTCCCCAAAGCGGCGCGGTCATTCTATGCACCGACGGTCTTTCAAATTACTGCGACGAGGGCTTAATGTTCAGAATGACAAAGGATCTGTCTCCCGAGGAGCTTCCGAATGCTCTTGTGCAGACAGCGCTTGACAATGGCGGCGGAGATAATATCACCGCAGCTGTTATAAGATAAATTTCCCATAATAATCGGATTTTCCGAGGTTAAACGGAGTGGATCAGATGGATAAGAATATCGGCAAGAAGCTTGACGGCCGCTATGAGATAACCGAGCTTATCGGCATTGGCGGAATGGCGGACGTTTACAAGGCTGTGGATCTGGTTGAAAACAGAACTGTTGCCGTTAAAATTCTGAAAAATGAATTTGCAGACAATGACGATTTTGTAAGACGGTTCAGAAATGAATCAAAGGCTATCGCCGTTCTCAGTCACCCCAATATCGTAAGGATATACGATGTGGGCTTCAGCGACCGCATACAGTTTATCGTTATGGAGTATATTGACGGTATTACCCTCAAGGAGTTTATGGAGCAGCAGGGTGTTCTGAAATGGAAGGACTCGGTCCATTTCATTATTCAGATACTGAGAGCCTTGCAGCACGCTCACGACAGGGGAATAGTTCACCGTGACATCAAGCCGCAGAATATTATGCTTTTTCCCGACGGCACCATCAAGGTCATGGACTTCGGAATTGCAAGATTTGCCCGTGAGGAGGGCAAGACCATTTCCGACAAGGCTATCGGCAGCGTTCATTACATCAGTCCCGAGCAGGCAAGAGGTGACATTACCGACGAAAAAAGCGATATTTACTCTGTGGGCGTAATGCTCTACGAAATGCTTACGGGTGTTAAGCCCTTTGACGCAGACACGCCTATTGCTGTGGCGCTTATGCATATGCAGAATAATCCCAAGCCGCCCAGAGCCATCAACAATACCATTCCCGAGGGGCTTGAGAGCATTGTTATGAGAGCAATGCAGAGAGACGCCTCCAAGCGTTATCAGTCCGCTTCGGAAATGATAAAGGATATTGAGGAATTCAAGCAAAATCCCAGCATTGTTTTTGAGTATAATTATCTTGACACATCTTCGGGAGACGCTGAAAAGACCCAGTATTTCCAGAGACCCGAAGCCTCGGGAGTGGATAAGAGCAATGCCACTCCCGCTCACAGGTTCAAGGAAGAGACGCCGAAAAAAGCCCATAAGGACGAGGTGAGAAAAACGAAGCCTAAAAAATCCAAAGAGGAAGTTTACGAAAACGAGGATATTGACGATTACGACGACGATGACGAGGACGACGGCGAGGTATCAAAGTCCTCTTACTTTGTTGTTGCCCTTACGGCTATTGCGGCGGCGGTAGTCATTATTGCAATGGTGTTTATCACCGTTGTCATTATGAATACCTTTATTGACGACAAAAAAACCGAGCCTATGGTCAATCTGGTGGGTCACGAGTATCAGTACTGCAAGACCTACTATTCCGAGTACTTCACTCTTGTGGTGGGCGAAGAAAGGTATGATTCCGAGATACCCAAGGGATATATCATTTCCCACACCCCCAAGGAGGGCGCGCCTATCGTCCGCGGAAGCACTGAGGTCAAGGCGATAGTCAGCAAGGGACCTCAGATGGTCATTGTTCCCAATGTTTACTCTCTTGAAGCAAATACCGCCGAGAGTATGTTAAACGGAAACAAGCTTAAAGTAAGCATTGTAATGCAGAACAGCGACGCTGAAAAGAACACCGTTATAAAGACCGAGCCTGAGAGAAATACAGAAGTGGAGATAGATTCTACCGTTATTATGTATGTAAGTCTCGGACCCGAGATCTATGACGTTATTATGCCTAATCTTATCGGCGAAAACAAGGACACGGCGAAATCAAGGCTTGAAGCTCAGGGCTTTACCGTTCAGCTCCAGGTCGAGGATTCCGCAGAGGAAGCTGATACCGTTATCGCTCAGAGTATTCCCGCTCTTGACGCCGAGGGCAAGTCCAATATCGTAAGCCCCAATCAGACTGTGGTGCTCACCTACAGTTCGGGCAAGGCTCCGAAGCAGGCAGTCAATATCACATTTGCAGTTCCCGACGGCTTAAAGGGCAAGGCTGTATTCAACGCTTATGTAGGCGGAAATATGGCCGGAACTATCTCAATCGACAATATCGGATATGTTTCCACCATCTCCATTCCCGTTGAGGGCAGCGATACTCAGAAAACCGTTGTGGAGGTTGCCGATGATAAGGGCAATACTGAAATTCTGGGCGAATACAACGTTGATTTCAACACAATGACTGTTTCCGAGGTCAGATTTGATAAAAATGTTCTTGTAACTATGTTCGGAGTTCCCGAGCCTACCGAGACTCAGGCTCCTGTCGAACCTGCTCAGTCCGGTGAACAGAATACAGGTTTCCACGATCCCGGTGTTGACGCGGATATTATCGACAACAACAATTACGAGGACTGGTGGAACAGCATTATTAACAGCTATTGATTTTTTACGGGCGGGTAAGGCAGATGTCTTGCCTGCCTGTTTGATATGGGAGAGATGGTATGGTAAGCGGCACTAAAGGACTTATTCTTGAGTCTCTGGGCGGACTTTACACAGTCGAGACCGAGGACGGGGAGCTTCTGAAGCTTAAAGCAAGAGGTATCTTCCGCAAGGATGGTCTGTCTCCCTGCGCAGGGGATCGCTGTGTTGTGAGAGACGGCGTTATCAGCGAAATAGAGGAGCGGAAAAACAGCATTATCCGTCCCCCTCTGGCAAATCTTGATGTTATGGTGTTCGTGGTCTCCACCTGCGAGCCTGCGCCTAATCTCACCCTGCTGGACAAGTTTATTGCCGTATGCGAATTTAAATCTATAGAGCCTGTTATCGCCGTTACTAAGGTGGATCTGAAAGCAAACGAGATGATACCCGAGATATATGGGAAAATCGGCATTTCCGTTGTGGTCTGTGACTATGGCAGCAGCGAGGGGCTTGATATCATCAGAGAGAAGATTAGGGGCAGGATATGTGCATTTACGGGAAATACGGGCGCAGGCAAGTCCACTCTTTTAAATCATCTTGCTCCCGAGCTTGAAATAAAAACTGCGGAGATAAGCCGTAAGCTTGGCAGAGGACGGCATACTACGAGAGTTTCAAGGTTGTATAAGCTTTTTGACGGTTATGCCGCCGATACCCCGGGCTTTTCAAGCTTTGACACGATGCAGTACGCCGTTATATTAAAGGACGAGCTTAAATACTGTTTCAGAGAGTTTGAAGAGTACGAGGGCAAATGCCGCTTTGCGGACTGCAGTCATATCAAGGAAAAGGGCTGTGAGGTGCTTGAAGCGGTAAACAGGGGAGACATTGCCCGCTCAAGGCACGATAGCTATTGCCAGATGTATGAGGAAGCTAAGAATATCAAGGAATGGGAGATAAACGACAGATGATCTGCGTTATTTTCGGTGGGGCGGACATTGAGGACTACAGCAATATCCATATTTACGAAGGAGCCGTTGTTATCGCTGCTGACGGCGGATACCGTCACTGTGTGAGGCTTGGTATAAAGCCCGACTGCATTATTGGCGACCTTGACAGCAATGAGGAAGAGCTTCCCGAGGACTGCGAGATAATTACCGCACCCCGGGAAAAGGACGACACAGACCTTATGATGGCTGTCAAAACTGCATTTGATGAGCATATAAACGTTTTTCACATTTACGGTGCGGACGGCGGCAGAATGGGGCACACCTTTGCTTCTGTTCAGACCTTAGCTTATATTGACAGCCACGGCGGAGAGGGAATCCTTCACGGAAACGGCTTTGTTATGAGAGTGTGCGGCAGGGGAAAGGTCAGCTTATATAATGACGGATACAAATATGTTTCCCTGTTTTCTCTTTTGGAGCACTCCGAGATTATTGCAGCGGGGCTTAAATACGGCGGAGATATTGTTCTCAAATCTGATTTTCCGTTGGGTGTGAGCAACGAGTTTACGGGCAGCTCTGCAGAAATTGAAGTGAAGTCGGGTCAAATTCTTGTTATTCTTGAAAAATAGTGTGTCAAAACGCCGTGATCCGAATAATATGAACTATACACTCGGTCAAATTATTCGGAGGTGCTTTTATGAAAATGGTAGTGGTCAAGAGCCCGAAGCTGCTTGCAGGTCTTTTCAGAATTATTTTCAGGATAAAAAAAGAATCTGCCGATTCGGAATAATCCTCATGACTGCTTCATATGTATGTGTGAAGCAGTTTTTGTTTTGGGGGTATCGGTATGAAATGCACATTTTCGGAGCTAAGGGAAAGAGAGGTCATAAGCACAAGGACGGGCGCGCGTATCGGATTTATCGACGACCTGCTGATAGACACCGAGACGGGAAAGATACTTTCCCTCATTATCTACGGAAGGTCACGTATGATGGGAATTATGGGCAGGGAGGACGATGTGGTCATATCCTGCTCGGATATCGAAAGGATTGGGACAGATACGGTGCTGGTTTCTACAGATGATGATGTTTTGTGCAGAATGAATAAAGGCGGACGGAATAATTTGTTTGAATAATGTGAAATTGCCACTTGAAAAATGATGGAATGTATGGTATAATATTAAAGCAATTCGCACGTCGGAGTTTTCGGCGGTGGTGTTTCCGTAAGACGGGAATAAAAGCCGAGCTAAACACGGCGGAGGAAAATTTTATTTTTATTAACCAGGAGGAAATTTAAAATGGGCGTAGTATCAATGAAGCAGCTTCTTGAAGCAGGCGTACACTTCGGTCACCAGACAAGAAGATGGAACCCCAAAATGGCACCTTACATCTTTACAGAAAGAAACGGTATTTACATTATCGACCTTCAGAAGACTGTAAAGAAGCTTGACGAGGCATATGCATTCGTTAAGAGCGTTGCTGCAAACGGCGACAATGTTCTTTTCGTAGGCACAAAGAAGCAGGCAGGCGATTCCGTTAAGGAAGAGGCTCTCCGTGCAGGCGCTTACTATGTAAACGCAAGATGGCTCGGCGGTATGATGACTAACTTCAAGACCATTCAGAGAAGAATTGCAAGACTCGAGCAGCTCCACACAATGCAGGAGGACGGCACATTCAACCTTCTTCCCAAGAAGGAAGTTGTTAAGCTTGAGCTTGAAATAGAGAAGCTTGAAAAGTACCTCGGCGGTATCAAGGATATGAAGAAGCTCCCCGGTGCTCTCTTCATCGTTGACCCCCGCAAGGAGAAGATCGCTGTTTCCGAGGCTAAGAAGCTCGGTATCCCCGTTGTTGCTATCGTAGATACAAACTGCGATCCCGACGACGCTGATTATGTTATCCCCGGCAATGATGACGCTATCAGAGCTGTAAAGCTTATTGCAGGCGCTATGGCTGACGCTATCATCGAGGGCAGACAGGGCGAGCAGCAGCAGGCTGCAGAGGCAGAGGAAGCTGTCGAGGAAGAAGCAGCTGAGTAATTATCCATAAATAATTATTACAGATTTCGGGCAGACTTTATAATAATAATGTCTGCCCAAATTTCGATTTAAACTTGATTTTAAAATAATACAGGAGGAATTTAATATGGCAAAGGTTTCACCTTCCGAGATCAAAGAACTTATGAAAGCAACAGGCGTTGGTATGATGGACTGCAAGAAGGCTCTTGAGGAAGCTGAGGGCGATACAGAAAAGGCTGTTACCATTCTCCGTGAGAAGGGTCTTGCTACACAGGCTAAGAAGAGCGGCAGAGTTGCTGCAGAGGGTATCGTTACTTCTGTAGTTGAGGGCAATGTAGGTGCTGTTGTTGAAGTTAACATCGAGACTGACTTCGCTGCTAACAACGACGAGTTCAAGGCTTTCGTTGCAGCAGTTGCTAAGACTGTTATCGAGAAGAACCCTGCTGATGTTGACGCACTCAAGGCTGCTACTATCAGCGGCGGCGACAAGAGCGTTGAAGAGGCTCTCCAGGATCTCTTCATCAAGATCAGAGAGAATATGGTTATCCGTCGTTTCAAGAGACTTGAGGGCGTTCTCGTTCCTTACGTTCACGGCGGCGGAAGCATCGGCGTTATGGTTAAGCTTGACACCGATCTCCCTGCTGACAAGGTATTTGAGTGCGGTAAAGACTGCGCACTCCAGGTTGCAGCTATGAACCCTGCTTATCTCAACAGAGAGTCTGTTCCCGCTGAGGTACTCGAGAACGAGAAGACTATCATTATGGCTCAGATGGCTGAGGATCCCAAGATGGCTTCCAAGCCCGAGCAGGTAAGAGCTAAGATCGCTGAGGGCAAGGTTGGCAAGTACTACACTGAAAACTGCCTCCTCGAGCAGGCTTTCGTTAAGGACGACAAGGTTACCGTTGGCAAGTACGTTGAGAACTGCGCTAAGGCTCTCGGCGGCAAGATCGCTGTTGCTGAGTATGTTCGCTTTGAAAGAGGCGAGGGCATCGAGAAGAAGGCTGATAACTTCGCTGAGGAAGTTGCAGCTATGGCTAAGGGCAACAACTAATTGCTGATTTAATATTACGAATCAAAACAACTCCTCTCTGCTAAGCGGCAGGGAGGAGTTGTTGCACATTAAAGTTTGTTCATATTTCTAAGGAAGAGCATATTGTTGGTGGTGATAATGGACTTCCACCAGTTTTCCGCAAGAGTAAATTCTTTGTAAGGAGTACACCATTGCCAGGGAACGTTATAGGAGCCGTCGGGAAGCTGATCGTTTATTATCATTTCACATTCGGCAAGGCAAAGGTCTTCATATCCCAAAATAAATTCGCTGTCAGCCCCGCTTATGAATGTGGAGGGGAGGGAAACGTATTCCTTGCCCCATTTTGAGGTGTCACGGCAGATAAGCCTATCCATATTTGCGGATATTGCGGATTTTAATGCGCTAAGGTCAAAATCAGCGATATTGGCTTTTTTCAGAGTATTGTACAGCTCAAGAAAGCAGGAGGTAACGTGCTGTTCGGGTTCGGTATCGGGTGAGTAATAATATTCAAGCGCTTCGCCCGTAATGTCAATGGCTTTATTGTACAGGGGACTGTTTTTCGGGGTGTGCAAAAATATAAAAGCGGCAAGGGCGGCGGTGGGATTGTAGTTAAACAAGCTGTTTTCATTATATTCCCACCATATGGCGTGGGGATAGTCATTGTTTGAGGGAACGGTGTTCAGCCATTGGCGTTTGTCATTGTCGAAATCCGTTCCGCTTTCAAGGAAACGCAGCATTCCCGAAATTACGGGGTGTTCGCCCTCGAAGCCTATTCCGTCTATGATATTTGCCGCCTTCCAGGTCTGCATAGGAGCTGAATTGGGATTGAAGTTGTCCGCTTCAAGTCCGTGACCGAAGCCGCCGTCGGAGTTCTGATAGGCGGAGAGGGCGTGCATTACCGCTTCTTTTGAGCCGTTTTCAAAGTGATACTGCCAGATGGCAAGGTCTAAGGGTCGTGCGTTTCGGTAGACAAAGGTGCGTGCTTTTTCAAATGCAGTCATATTTTTATTCCTTTCCTGTGAGACGTGATTTTTCGTAATTATAGGGAATGCTTGTGCCTTGGAGAACGTCCTCGATCTTTTCGATTATGAGCCAATCGTCCATATTGTTCTGTTTTTCAAAGCAGAGGGGAGGGTCGATGGGGGAGACGCTGTCAAATTCTGTGAGACATATGCACTTTTTATGCCAGCGCTGACGCTGCTTTTCGGATAGGTCAAGCTTTTCGGAGTTATCGCTTAAAACCTTATCAATTTCCTCTTCGGACAGCTTGACAAAATTCTGAACGCTTTTTACTCTTGCTTTGGCGGATATTTTTGCCGAACCCTTTTCCATAAAGTAAAGAGTTTCGCCCTCAAATACCCTGCTGTGAGGTATCTTCCGACCGGCGGCACTGCGGATAATCATTGTTTTTGTACCGCTCATAATTTTGCTCAGCACTTTTTCTTTATCGTCGCAATAAACGAGGTGAACCATATTTTGACAGTCCTTTCTGTTTTTCTTTTATTATACAGCATAAGCAGAAATATGTATTGGAAAAATGCGACATTTTATCTTCTTCGGTGAAGATATTTCATAGCTTCGGCAGGGGTCATAAGGTGCCGCTTTCTGAAATCACCCAGCAAATGGGACTGGTCATAGTAGCCGTATTTTTCCACAGCGTCAAGTATGGATATACCGTTTCCCATAGCCGTTTCCTGCCACAAGAGCTGATATCTTATAAGGTCACAGAGGATCTTCGGGGACATTCCCGTTTGCAGGGAGAATTTCCTTTGCAGCGTTCTTGATGAAAGGGCGGTGTAGGAGGCAAGGTCGGATATTTTTATATTGCCGCTCGAAATAATTGTAAGATACAATGCGTTCATTACATCGTCGCTTTGATTTTCGGGTCTGAGGGAGTCATACAGCACAGCTTCGGCGGCTGTAGCCCGTCCCGTAAGGGTGGTTTCACATGAGACTGCTTCAAAAAGCCTTTGGGTGAGCTTCGGGAAAATATCCTCGGGGCGGTCGGTGGGTATGCTCATATCG
>JAQYLI010000017.1 GCA_028720105.1 Oscillospiraceae bacterium
TTCGATTATGCTCATTTGTGACTTGTGCTTCTTGGAATGCATGATTTTTCCTCTTTTCCGTTTTTTCATACTTCCATTATAGCACCTTACCTGTGTTAAAATCTACACAGCTGATTGCTGTTTCAAAGTGATACCCAGATATTTATATAATATATCTTTTGAGATAATTTGTCAATAGTATATAATAATTCCTATAGGATAAATAGAATATTCTTGTATAAAAAATCCCCCTATTCAATCGAACAGGGGGAAAACTTGCTAATTATGATCAAACAAGCTCGATAACTGCCATCTCAGCAGCGTCGCCGCGGCGGGGACCGATCTTAACGATCCTTGTGTAGCCACCGTTTACATCAGCGTACTTGGGAGCGATCTCGTCAAAAAGCTTCTTGACAACATCTTCCTTAGTAACATAAGCAAGAACCTGACGCTTAGAGTGGAGGTCATTGGTCTTAGCTGTTGTAATCATTTTTTCAGCCATAGAGCGAACTTCCTTCGCTCTGGTAACTGTAGTTTCAATTCTGCCATTCTCAAGCAGGAATGTAACCATAGCTCTCAGCATAGCCTTTCTATGGTCGCTTGTTCTGCCCAGTTTTCTGGTTCCCGGCATTGATTTTCACTCCTTACCAAATATTGAACGGTTATTCTTCCTCGCTGCTAAGGTCGAATCCCAGAGACTGGAGCTTCTCCTTAACCTCGTCGAAGGACTTCTTACCGAGGTTTCTAACCTTCATCATTTCTTCTTCTGATTTGCTAATCAGATCTTCAACGGTATTGATTCCCGCACGCTTCAAGCAGTTAAAGGAACGTACTGATAAGTCAAGTTCCTCAATGGTCATCTCAAGGATCTTCTCCTTGCCCTTATCGTCCTTCTCCACCATAATTTCGGTGATAGCGGACTCATCGGAAAGATTGCTGAATGATTTCAGATGCTCAATGAGGAGATTGGCTGCCTGAGACACAGCTTCCTTAGCGGATACGGTACCGTCTGTCCATACCTCAAGAATAAGCTTGTCATAATCTGTAACCTGACCGAGACGAGTGTCCTCGACGCGGAAGTTTACCTTCAGTACAGGCGTGTAAATAGAGTCAACTGCGATCACGTCGATACCGAGATTGAAAAGCTGCTTGTTCTTTTCAGCGGGAACGTATCCCCTGCCGCGGTCAATAGTGATCTCCATATAAAGCTTGGCGTCCTTGCCGAGAGTAGCGATGTGCATATCGGGAACAAGGATATCGACCTCGGAATCGGTCTTGATATCGCCTGCAGTGACCTCGCACTCGTCCTCAGCCTCGATATAGATGGTCTTGGGACCCTCGCCGTAAAGCTTTGCAGTCAGACCCTTAAGGTTAAGAATGATCTCAGTAACGTCTTCCTTAACCCCGGGAATAGTGGATAATTCGTGGTGAACGCCGTCGATCTTCACGGAAGTAACGGCAACACCCGGAAGCGAGGAGAGCAGTACACGTCTGAGGCTGTTGCCCAGAGTAGTACCATAGCCGCGCTCCAAAGGAGCGAGAACGAACATACCGTATGTGCCGTTTACGTCCAGCTTAACGGTATCAATTTCCGGCTTTTCGATTTTTTCAAGCATTAGTATAACCCTCCTATAGTCGCATTGTTAGTAAACGTACATATCCTATGCGCCGCAAGAAAGCGGTGCATAGTATATCTGAAGCTATTACTTGGAGTACAGCTCGACGATAAGGTGTGTCTGAGTCTCGTAATCGAGGTCCTCAACGTTAGGCATACGAACTACCTTAGCGGAGAAGTTAGCCTTGTCAGCCTCGAGCCAGAGGGGAACTACTCTTGTAGCAGTCTGCTCAACAACATCCTTAAACTTAGTGCTGCTGCGGCTTCCCTCGTAGAGAGCGATAACGTCGCCTTCCTTGATACGGTAAGAGGGAATGTTTACGCGCTTGCCGTTAACAGTGAAATGTCTGTGAGTAACAAGCTGTCTTGCCTCACGTCTTGTGAGAGCGAGACCCATTCTGTAAACAACATTATCAAGTCTGGATTCGAGGATAGTGATAAGGTTATCACCGGCCTTACCCTCCATCTTGGAAGCGATCTCGAAGTAGTGATAGAAGGGCTTCTCAAGCACGCCGTAGATGAACTTCAGCTTCTGCTTTTCCTTGAGCTGCATACCATACTCGGAAACCTTTTTTCTGTTGTTAGCGCCGGGATTTCTCTTGGACTCCTTAGAAACGCCCATAACCATAGGGCTGATGCCCAGGTATCTGCATCTCTTAAGGATAGGTTCTTTATTTAAAGCCATTTCAATAACACCTCCTGAAAATTAGACACGTCTTCTCTTGGGAGGACGGCAGCCATTGTGAGGAATAGGAGTAACATCCTTGATAAGTCTTACCTCGAGACCAACGGTCTGGAGAGCTCTGATAGCAGCTTCTCTTCCTGCGCCGGGGCCCTTAACGTAAACCTCAACAGTCTTGAGACCGTGCTCCATAGCAGCTCTTGCAGCAGTCTCTGCAGCAGTCTGAGCAGCGAAAGGAGTGGACTTCTTGGAGCCTCTGAAACCGAGACCGCCTGCAGATGCCCACGAGAGAGCGTTGCCCTGAGTATCGGTGATAGTTACGATAGTATTGTTGAAAGTGGACTGGATATGAACAGCGCCATTTTCAATATTTTTACGTTCACGACGTCTTCTGATGGTAGTCTTTTTACCCTTAACCTGAGCCATTGTTCAATCCCTCCTTACTTCTTCTTGTTAGCGATTGTCTTAACGGGGCCCTTGCGGGTTCTTGCGTTAGTCTTGGTTCTCTGACCTCTTACGGGGAGACCCTTGCGGTGACGAACGCCTCTGTAGCATCCGATTTCAACCAGACGCTTGATGTTAAGAGCAACATTTCTTCTGAGATCGCCCTCAACGATGAAGTTGTGGTCGATGTAATCACGAAGCTTTGCAACATCGTCTTCGCTGAGATCCTTAACTCTTGTATCAGGGTTTACACCTGTGTTTGCGAGAATAGTTTCCGCAGATTTACGACCGATACCGTAGATATAAGTGAGTCCTATCTCAACTCTCTTATTCTTGGGAAGGTCAACACCGGCAATACGTGCCATTAAAAATACACCTCCGAATAAAATTTGGACTTGCGCCCAGTGTGTTATGGCTATTTTAATCCTTATTTCAAGCTGCGTAAGCAGCTACAGCAATCAGCCCTGACGCTGCTTATGCTTAGGATTTTCACATATGATCATGATTTTGCCTTTTCTTTTGATAACCTTGCACTTTTCGCAGATAGGCTTAACTGAAGGTCTTACTTTCATTATAATTCCTCCTTCTTGAGTGTTGTGCTGAAAAAATCAGCAGTTAGCGGTGATCCGTATCACTTGGCTCTCCACGTGATCCTGCCCTTAGTAAGGTCATATGGGGACATTTCAACAGTAACCTTGTCGCCGGGAACGATTCTGATATAGTTCATTCTCAGTTTGCCCGATACGTGAGCAAGAATCTTATGTCCGTTAGCAAGCTCAACCTGAAAGTTGGCGTTGGGGAGAGCTTCGATAACCGTGCCCTCAATCTCAATAACATCTTCCTTAGACAAGCTGACAGCCTCCTTGGATGTAGTTTCGGTTAAAATTCAGAAGCCGCTGAAAACTCAGCGATTAGCTTTCTGAGCTTCTTGTCGGTCAGAGACTCCGTATCAATAACAGTATTGGTAGGTTTGACGTGCTTTAAGCTTTTCTTTTTTGGAGAAGCGAGCTTTCGTTCCTTGCCGTCTGCCAGATAAACGAAGCTTTCATCCGCTCTGATGACAACGAGGAAGTTACCTTTGTCCCTTCCGGCACAGCTGCGGACTATTCTGCCGCTTAAGCTTTCCACATCAGCGTCCCCCTTAAATAATAGTAGGTTTCGTAAGAATTACGGGACCATCGGACGTGATTGCGACTGTATGCTCAAAGTGAGCAGAGAGTGAACCTGATTTAGTCAACACGGTCCAGCCGTCGGGAAGGACTTTTACCTCCTCACCTACCGCATTGATCATAGGCTCGATGGCGAGTGTCATACCTGCTACCAGTCTCGGACCTCTTCCGGGCTTGCCGAAATTGGGGATCTCGGGAGATTCGTGGAGGGAAGCCCCCACGCCGTGACCGACATACTGTTTGACAACGCCGTATCCATAAGAAGTGACGTGCTCCTCCACAGCGTGGGAGATATCGCCAATGCGATTGCCCACAACAGCCTGATCAATCGCCTTGTAAAGGGACTCCTCAGTAACGCGGAGAAGCTGTCTTGCTTCCTCAGAAACATTACCGACAGCAAACGTATAAGCATTATCGCCGTTGAAGCCGTCAATGCAAGCACCGGTGTCGATGCTTACGATATCGCCGTCCTGAATAAATTCGTGTTTGGAAGGGATACCGTGGATCACCTTGTTGTTTATCGAAATGCAGGCGGAGCCGGGGAAGCCCCCATAGCCCAGAAAGTTGGGCTTAGCGCCGTTTTTAACGATATAATCGTGAATGATCTTGTCAAGCTCGTAGGTCGACATACCCACACGGATGGACTGTCCACCGTAGTGGAGAGCGTTAGCCGAAATTTTTCCGGCTAAACGCATCTTTTCCAATTCGGATTTAGATTTTACACTGATCATTTTGCGCCTTCTTTAAAAAATTCAGGCATTGACCGCTTCAAGAACAAGCTTGGAAGTCTCGGAGACCTCGCTCTGACCGTAAACGGTAGTGAGCTTGCCCTTTCCCTTGTAAAAATCAACGAGAGGAGCGGTTGCTTCGTGATAAGTCTTGAGTCTGTCAATAACAGTTTCGGGAGCGTCGTCCTTACGCTGAACTGCATTGCCGCCGCACTTGTCGCACTTGCCCTCTACCTTGGGAGGGTTAAATTCGATGTGGTAGGTAGCGCCGCAGGATTCACAAACTCTTCTTCCGCCGAGACGAGCCTTGATATCCTCATCGGGAACGGAAATTTCGATAACCTTGTCGATCTGAACGCCCATATCCTCGAGAGCCTCAGCCTGGGGAACAGTTCTGGGGAAACCGTCAAGAATGAAACCGTTTTTGCAGTCGTCCTCAGCAATTCTGTCCTTGAGGATACCGATAACGACCTCATCGGGAACGAGAGCACCTGCGTCCATAAAGCTCTTAGCCTTAAGACCACACTCTGTACCGTTTTTAACGGCAGCTCTGAGAATGTTGCCTGTAGAAATCTGGGGAATGTTCAGGGTATTGCTGATTACCTCAGCCTGAGTACCCTTGCCTGCGCCGGGAGCGCCGAGAAGAATAAGATTCATTACATTTCCGCCTTTCTTGTATATCGGTTTGTATTACTCAAGGAAGCCCTTGTGGTGACGCATCATCATCTGGGACTCAAGAGTTCTGACGGTCTCGAGAGCGACGCTAACGATGATCAGTATCGAGGTACCGCCCATGGAAATGTTCATAGCAGGAACTGCCATATGGAACAGAATGGGGAAGATAGCGATGATACCGAGGCACACAGCGCCGATGAGAGTGATCTTGGAAAGCACCCTCTGAATGAAATCGCTGGTAGGCTTACCGGGTCTGATACCGGGGATACCGCCGTTGTTCTGACGGAGGTTATTAGCGATCTCTATAGGATTATACTGCATTGAAACGTAGAAGTAGTTGAATGCAATAATAAGAACGAAGTAAATTATAGCATACCAGATACCGTTGAAATTGAAGAAATTCAGAAATCCAACATAGAAATTCTGCCAGAAGCCCTCAGGATTTGTGGGTCTCTTGATGAACATTTCAAGGGTCTGTGGAATGGACATAAACGCCATCGCAAAGATGATAGGCATAACGCCGCTCATAGCGATCTTGACGGGAATGTGAGTATTCTGACCGCCGTACTGTTTTCTGCCCACAACACGCTTGGCATACTGAATGGGGATACGTCTTTCCGCATTGTTCATAAGAACGATAAATGCGATCATAGCGACGTAGATAAAGAGTACAAGTATTGCAAGACCGAGATATTTCTGCTTGTCGGTCATAGCGACCTTGAACATATCCATAATATCGGTGGGGAATCTTGCCACGATACCTGCGAATAGGATAATGGAGATACCGTTTCCGATACCGCTTTCGTTAACGAGATTTCCGAGGAAAACGATAAGGTTTGAACCTGCGGTAAATACCGAAATGATAACGATAGCAGCGAAAACGCCCTCAAAGCCCGAAGTGTACTGAACAGCGCCCTGACTTCTCATAGTGAGGTAATAGGCATAGGACATAACCAAGGAAATTGCAAGAGCCACAAAGCTTGTAATCTTCTGAAGCTTTTTCCTGCCCTCCTCGCCCTCTTTCTGAAGGGACTCCAGAGGAGGAAGAGCATATGTCAGGAGTTGAACGATGATCGAAGCGTTGATATAGGGCTGAATGGAAAGCGCAAAAACAGTTCCCTTAGAAAGGGCGCCGCCCGACAGCATATCCAGGTAACCGAAGATGTTGCCGTCCTGAACCATACCCGCAAGAGCGGAAGGGATAAGGAAGGGAACGGGAACAGCGCATCCGAGACGGAAAATGACGATAATGAGTAATGTGTATAAGAGCTTTTTTCTCAGCTCAGGTGTTTTCCAAGCATTGCGCAAGGTTTCTAACACATTACATCACCTCAGCCTTCCCGCCTGCTTTCTCGATTTTTTCCTTAGCGGAAGCGGAGAATGCCTGAGCCTTAACAGTAAGGTTCTTGGAAAGCTCGCCGTTGCCGAGGATCTTAACGCCGTTAGCAGTCTTCTTGATGAGACCGCTTGCTGCGAGGAGCTCAGCGTCAACAACTGTACCGTCAACAAACTTGTCGAGGTCGGAAACATTAACAGTAGAATACTTTACAGCGAAAATGTTGTTGAATCCTCTCTTGGGGATTCTTCTTGTCATAGGCATCTGACCGCCTTCAAAGCCGGGTCTTACGCCGCCGCCTGAACGGGCATTCTGACCCTTGTGACCCTTGCCGGCAGTCTTGCCGTTGCCTGAGCCGTGGCCTCTGCCGACTCTCTTGACGTCCTTAACGGAGCCTGCGGCGGGAGAAAGTTCAAATAACTTCATACTAATCGCACCTCCCTGCAATTTAAGCGTTAGTTACATTTATGAGGTGGGCAATCTTTCTGATCTTACCCTGAACAGCAGCGTTATCCTGCTGAGTAGTAGTGTCGCCGATTTTTCTAAGACCGAGAGAATGAGCAGTAGCGATCTGGTCTTTTTTGCAGCTGTTAAGACTTTTTACAAGCTTAATAGTAACCATTTCAGTCATCCTCCTTAGCCTAAAATTTCCTTAACGGACTTACCTCTTACAGCAGCAACTTCCTTAGCGCTGCGAAGGCTTGTAAGACCCTGAAGGGTAGCTCTTACAACGTTGCAAGCATTGTTGGAACGAAGGGACTTAGTTCTGATGTCCTTGATTCCTGCAACCTCAATAACAGCACGAACGGGGCCGCCTGCGATAACACCGGTACCGGGAGCAGCGGGCTTCATAAGAACACGGCCTGCGCCGAATTCGCCGATGACCTCGTGAGGGATTGTTGAACCTCTGAGTGCGATTTTAGTTAAATTCTTCTTAGCGTCCTCGATACCCTTGCGGATAGCGTCGGGAACTTCGCCTGACTTGCCGATACCGAAGCCAACAGTGCCGTTGCCGTCGCCGACAACAACGAGAGCGGCAAACTTGAAGATACGGCCGCCCTTAACAGTCTTGGAAACTCTGTTGATAGCAACGACCTTTTCGGTAAGCTCAAGGTTTGTAGCGTCTATCTTAGCCAAAAGTATAACCTCCTTTAAAAGTGTATCCGATTATTAAAAATCAGAAGTTAAGACCGCCCTGTCTTGCGCCGTCAGCAAGCTTAGCAACTCTGCCGTGATAAAGGTAACCTGCTCTGTCGAAAACAACATCGGTGATACCCTTTTCCTTAGCAGCAGCAGCGATAGCCTCGCCAACCTTGAAAGCGCCGTCCTGGTTGCCGCCGTTGCCCTCGAAGCCCTTGTCCATAGAGGAAGCGCTTGCGAGAGTTACACCTGCAACATCGTCGATAAGCTGAGCGTAGATATGCTTAGCGCTGCGGAAAACATTGAGTCTGGGGCAAGCAGCGGTACCGCTGATCTTATAACGAACTCTTGCCTGTCTCTTAGCTCTTGCAGCCTTTCTGTTCATCTGCTTAACCATTTAAATTCAACTCCTTTTCAAACTGGAGAATAGTAGTGCAATACTGTCCCATTCTCTTTCGTATTGAATGAAAAACCCGTAGGAAAGAATTACTTCTTGCCCTTACCTGCCTTACCTTCCTTGCGGATGATATGCTCGCCGGTGTAGCGGATACCCTTGCCCTTGTAAGGCTCGGGAGGTCTCTTCTCACGAATCTCAGCTGCGAACTGACCAACCACCTGCTTGTCGATACCGTTAACGATTATCTTAGTAGCAGCGGGAACATCAATTGTAATGCCGTCGATCTCGGGAACAATGACCTGATGGGAGTAACCCAGGTTCATAACCAGGTTCTTGCCCTGCTTCTGAGCTCTGTAACCGATACCCTCGATGTCGAGAGACTTGGAGAAGCCTGTGGTAACGCCCTCAACCATATTGGAAACGAGGGTTCTTGTAAGTCCGTGAAGGGACTTGTGGAGCTTATCCTCGGAAGGACGCTCAACGATAAGTTCATTGCCTTCCAGCTTGATTATCATATCCTTGTGGAAGGTCTTGGTGAGTGTGCCCTTGGGACCCTTAACAGTAACGGTAGTACCGTCGATCTTAACATCAACGCCTGCGGGAACAACAATGGGCTTTCTGCCTATTCTTGACATAGCTTTAGTTCCTCCTTACCATACAAATGCAAGGACTTCGCCGCCGACATTGAGCTCTCTTGCCTTCTTGTCAGTCATAACTCCCTTGGAAGTAGACACAATGGCAATACCGAGACCCTTCATGACCTTGGGCATATCCTCACAGCTGGAGTAAATGCGAAGGCCGGGCTTGGAAACTCTGCGCAGACCGGTGATGACCTGAGATTTATTTTCGCCGTACTTGAGGGTAATTCTGATAACACCCTGCTTGCCGTCGTCGATTATCTGATAGCTCTTGATATAACCTTCATCAACAAGAATCTGAGCGATAGACTTCTTCATGTTGGAAGCGGGCACGTCAACAGTAGCGTGCTTAGCGGTGTTGGCGTTACGGATTCTTGTAAGGATATCAGCAATTGAATCGGTAATTTGCATACCATAACCTCCTTGATAAATTTAGCGTAATAAGCGAAGCGGAGATTACCAGCTTGCCTTCTTGACTCCGGGGATCTGACCCTTGTGAGCAAGCTCTCTGAAGCAGATACGGCAAATGCCGAACTTTCTGAGATAAGCGTGGGGACGTCCGCAGATCTTGCATCTGTTGTAAGCTCTGGTAGAGTACTTAGGAGTTCTCTGCTGCTTGATCTTCATTGAAGTTTTAGCCATTTAATTAAACCTCCCAATTACTTAGCAAAGGGAGCGCCCATAAGCTCGAGCAGCTCTTTTGCTTCTTCGTCGGTGTTTGCGGTAGTGATGATGTTGATATCCATACCGCGAACCTTATCAATTTTATCGTACTCGATCTCGGGGAAGATGAGCTGCTCCTTGATACCGGTGGAGTAATTGCCTCTGCCGTCGAAGGAGTTTCCGTTGATTCCTCTGAAGTCACGAACACGGGGGAACGCAACGTTGAAGAGTCTGTCGAGGAACTCGTACATCTTCTCGCCTCTGAGAGTAACCTTAACGCCGATAGGCATGCCCTCACGGATCTTGAAGTTTGCGACCGACTTCTTAGCACGGCATACAACGGGCTTCTGACCGGTGATAAGTGCGAGGTCGTTCATAATAGCGTCGATGACCTTGGAGTTATCCTTAGCCTCGCCTGCACCAACGTTGATAACAACCTTGTCGATCTTGGGTATCTGCATAACGCTCTTGTAGCTGAACTTCTTCATAAGTGAGGGAGCTACTGTGCTGACATATAATTCCTTAAGATTTGCTGCCATTTTAGGTAACTCCTTTCATTAGTATGCTTTGCCGCAGTCTGCGTGCTTGCAGACTCTGGTCTTAGTGCCGTCAGCCTCGATCTTGTGACCGAGTCTTGTGGGCTTGCCGCAGTGGGGGCAAACAGCCATTACCTTGCAGGCATAAAGGGGAGCCTCGCACTTAACGATACCGCCCTGCTGACCCATCTGACGGGGCTTAACGTGCTTGGTAACGATGTTGAGGCCCTCAACGATGACCTTCTGCTCCTTGGGGGAAACCTCGAGTACCTTGCCCTTCTTGCCCTTATCCTTACCGGAAAGAACAACAACAGTGTCGCCTGTTTTAACGTGTAACTTCTTATTCATCTTGCGGCACCTCCATTAAAGAACCTCGGGAGCGAGGGAAAGGATCTTCATATAATCCTTGTCACGAAGCTCTCTTGCAACAGGTCCAAAAATACGTGTTCCTCTGGGGTTCTTGTCCTCCTTGATGATAACTGCTGCGTTCTCATCGAAGCGGATGTAAGTACCATCCTCTCTGCGGAGACCCTTAGCGGAACGAACGATAACTGCCTTAACAACGTCGCCCTTCTTAACAACGCCGCCTGGTGTTGCTTTTTTAACGGAAGCAACGACTACATCGCCGATATTAGCATATCTTCTGCGTGTACCGCCGAGAACTCTGATGCACATAAGCTCCTTGGCACCTGTGTTATCAGCGACCTTTAAATAAGTCTGCATCTGTATCACAGCGCATTAACTCCTTCCTTAACAGCGAAATACGGCATTAGGCAGGAAAACTCCTGCCTGATACCGGAAATCACAATTGAATTGATATTATAGTCTCAACGCTGCCGTGTGTATCGCAAAACTATCATTTTTGCCCAAACATCAGCAACATTGAATATTATACCACACCGAAATTCATTTGTCAATACCTTTTTAGAAATTTCCCAAAAAAATTCCGGTGAAAGCTTCTATCTCGAAAGCCTTATTACTTAGCCTTCTCGATAACCTCAACAAGTCTCCATCTCTTGTCCTTAGAAAGGGGACGAGTTTCCATTATCTCAACTCTGTCGCCGATGTTGCAGACATTCTGCTCATCGTGAGCCTTGAGCTTGATGGTTCTCTTGATGATCTTCTTGTAAAGGGGGTGCTTTACATTATCCTGAATTGCAACAACGATAGTCTTGTCCATCTTGTTGGAAACTACCTTGCCGACTCTTGTTTTTCTAAGATTTCTTTCAGCCATTATAATGTCCTCCCTTACTTAGCATTGGACTGCTCGCGCTGAATGGTCTTGATGCGGGCAATGTCCTTCTTGACAGCCTTTAAACGTGCAGGATTATCAAGCTGATTAACAGTGTGCTGGAAGCGGAGAGCGAAGAGCTCTTTCTTGAGATCAACGAGCTTGTTCTCCAGCTCCTGAGCGGTCATATCTCTGATTTCCGAAGCCTTCATTACTTGCTCGCCTCCTCTTCCTTAGTTATAAACTTGCACTTGATGGGGAGCTTGTGCATAGCGAGACGCATAGCCTCTCTTGCAGTCTCCTCGGGAACGCCGGCGATCTCAAAGAGAACTCTGCCGGGCTTTACAACGGCAACCCAGTATTCGGGAGAACCTTTACCGGAACCCATTCGGGTTTCAGCGGGCTTCTCAGTGATGGGCTTGTCGGGGAAAATCTTGATCCAAACCTGACCGCCACGCTTGATGTAACGTGTCATAGCGATACGGGCAGCCTCGATCTGATTGGAAGTGATCCAAGCGGGCTCAAGAGCCTGAAGACCGTACTGACCATTGGAAACGGTGTTTCCTCTGAGAGCCTTACCGGTCATTCTGCCTCTCTGAACTCTTCTGTACTTAACTCTCTTGGGAAGCAGCATTATGCATTACCTCCTTCATTCTTGTTAGCACGAGGTCTGTAACCGCCCTCACGCTTTCTGCCGTCATTATTGCGGCGCTTTCTCTCGGGCTTTTCAGCAGGAGCCTTGTTAACTCTTGCAGCGGAAGCCTCACCCTTGAGGACCTCACCCTTGTATATCCAAACCTTGATACCGAGACGGCCGTAGGTTGTGTGAGCCTCAGCAAAGCCGTAGTCGATGTCTGCACGGATAGTCTGAAGGGGAATTGTACCCTCGTGATAAGTTTCGCTTCTTGCGATCTCGGCACCTGCCAGACGACCGCCTACTCTAACCTTGATACCCTTAGCACCGAGCTTCATAGCACGGCCGATAGCCTGCTTCATAGCACGTCTGTAGGAAACACGGTTTTCGAGCTGAGCAGCTATGTTCTCAGCAACGAGAGTAGAGTCGAGATCGGGCTGCTTAACCTCAACGATGTTGATGTAAACAGACTTGCCCATCATCTTCTCAACGGAGAGACGGAGCTTCTCGATATTTTCACCGCCGCGTCCGATAACAATACCGGGCTTAGCGCAGTAAACGTGAATTCTAACCTTGCCTGCAAATCTTTCGATCTCAACCTTAGGAACGCCTGCGTCCTTAAGGCTCTTCTTGATGAAATTACGAACGTTGTAGTCCTCAACAAGTGTATCGCCGAAAGCAGCCTTGTTTGCAAACCAACGGGAATCCCAGTCCTTGATAACGCCTACACGCAGACCGTGGGGATTAACTTTCTGTCCCATAATTTACCTCCTCTTTCGACTTATTCTTTTTCAGCTACAACGAGAGTAACGTTGGAAGTTCTCTTGTTGATGCGGAAAGCTCTGCCCTGTGCACGAGGCATAATGCGCTTCATAATGGGTCCGGGGCAAACGAAGCATTCGGAAACGATAAGGTTCTCCTTACTCATACCGAAATTATTCTCAGCGTTTGCAACCGCAGACTTCAGAAGCTTCTCCAGGTATTCACAGGCAGACTTAGGTGTGTACTTTAAAATCGCCATAGCGGTCTCAACGTCCTTGCCTCTGATAAGGTCGAGAACGATCTGAACCTTTCTGGGCGCTATGCGAGCATTAGTAAGATGTGCTCTTGCTTCCATTAAAATCTTCTCCTCTCTGCCTTACTTGCCGTTGTTGGATGTCTTGGAGCCTGCGTGGCCCTTGAATGTTCTTGTAGGTGCGAACTCACCGAGCTTGTGACCTACCATATCCTCCGTAACATAAACGGGAACGTGCTTTCTGCCGTCGTGAACAGCAAATGTGTGTCCTACGAAATCAGGGAAAATAGTAGAGGATCTGCTCCAAGTCTTGAGAACCTTCTTTTCGCCTGCCTCGTTCATAGCAATAACTCTCTTTAAAAGGACTTCCTGAACGTAAGGTCCCTTCTTGATACTTCTGCTCATTGGTTTTCCTCCCCTCTCAGATGTTTAGAGGCAAGATTATGCTGATTTTGTCTTATGAAGCATTGCCCCATGGGACAAAATCAACAATCTCCTCTTTACGAATCCTATGAGTATAATAAAATATTTTGAAGTGCTTGGGAACGGGTGTGAATTACTTGCCGTTTCTTCTCTTGACAATGAACTTGTCGGAACGGTTGTGAGTAGCTCTGGTCTTGTAGCCGAGAGCGGGCTTGCCCCAGGGGGTAACAGGTCCGGGACGGCCAACGGGAGACTTACCTTCACCACCGCCGTGGGGGTGGTCGCAGGGGTTCATTACAGAACCTCTTACAGTAGGTCTGATGCCCTTGTGACGAGTGCGTCCTGCCTTACCGAGGTTAACGTTCTCGTGGTCGATGTTGCCGACCTGACCGATGGTAGCCATGCAGCCAACAGCGATCTTTCTCATCTCGCCGGAAGGAAGTCTTACGAGAGCGTAATCCTCCTCCTTACCCATAAGCTGAGCCATATTGCCTGCAGATCTAACGAGCTGAGCGCCCTTGCCGGGATAAAGCTCAAGGTTGTGGATAAAGGTACCAACGGGGATATCGCCAAGTCTCAGTGCGTTGCCGGGCTTGATATCAGCGTCAGCGCCTGCTCTGATAACGTCGCCTACCTTAAGACCGTAGGGAGCGATGATATATCTCTTCTCGCCGTCCTCGTACTGAACGAGAGCGATGAAAGCGCTTCTGTTGGGATCGTACTCAAGAGTCATAACAGTAGCGTTCATACCCTGCTTATCTCTCTTGAAATCGATAATTCTGTATTTTCTTCTATTTCCGCCGCCTCTGTGACGAACAGTGATACGACCGTAGCTGTTTCTTCCTGCCTTCTTATCGAGAGGAGCGAGGAGGCTCTTTTCGGGAGCTACCTTGGAAAGCTCGTTGTAGTCGGTAACAGTCATCTGACGTCTTGAAGGGGACGTAGGCTTATATGACTTGATAGCCATTGTGATTTCAACTCCTTAAAGTGGTTTTGCGAAAGGCATTTGCTTTCGTAAATGAAAGCTGCCTTCCATACATTCCGTTTCGGGAAAACGGTTATCCGAATTTTCGGATTACATCATACCATCGAAGAATTCAATGGTCTTGGAGCCTTCCTTGAGAGTAACGATAGCCTTTTTCCAGGAGGGAGTAGTACCTCTGTTAAGACCGACTCTCTTAGCTCTTCCTCTCACGTTCATGGTGTTAACGCTTGCGACCTGAACGCCGAAAAGCTCTTCAACAGCCTTAGCGATCTCGATCTTGTTAGCGTTCTTTGCAACCTTGAAAGTGTACTTGTTTTCCTGCAGACCGCCCATGCTCTTCTCGGTGATGATGGGCTTGATAACGATGTCCTGTGCAGTCATTATGCATACACCTCCTCAATTTTTGCAACTGCGTCCTTAACAACAACGAACTTGTCGTAGTTGAGGATGTCGTAAACGTTGATAGTGTTTACGAGAGCAGTCTTAACGCCGGGGATATTGGCAGCACTCTTGATGACCTTAGCGTCAACTTCGGGCATAACAATGAGAGCCTTGCCCTGTGCGCCTACAGCGCCCAGCATCTTTACCATATCCTTGGTCTTGAATTCGTTCATAGTGATATTGTCGAGTACGATCATATCGCCTGAAAGAACCTTAGAAGAGAGAGCAGACTTCATAGCAAGTCTCTTGAGCTTCTTGTTTACAGTGAAACGGTAGGTTCTGGGCTTGGGGCCGAGAGCAACGCCGCCGTGTGTCCACTGGGGAGCACGAGTGGAGCCCTGTCTTGCGTGACCTGTACCCTTCTGTCTCCAGGGCTTTCTTCCGCCGCCGCTTACCTCAGTACGGGTAAGAGTGGACTGTGTGCCCTGTCTCTGGTTAGCAAGGTAATTTACAACCATTGTGTGCATAGCAGGAACATTGGGAGTAATACCGAAAATTGCGTCTGACAGCTCAATGGTGGAAACCTCATTACCTGTCATATCCATAACCTTAATATTAGGCATTATCGCTTCCTCCTTCCATTAAGCCTTCTTAACGCAGTCAACGATAGTAACGATACCGTTCTTAGGACCGGGGATAGCACCCTTTACTGCGATAAGATTGTTTTCAACGTCGATCTTAACGATCTCAAGATTCTGAACGGTAACTCTCTCAGCACCCATATGTCCGGGGAGAGCCTTGCCCTTGAAAATTCTCGAAGGGGAAGAACAAGCGCCCATAGAACCTGCCTGTCTAGCAACAGGACCTGTACCGTGAGTTTCCTTCAGTCTGTGATTATTATTTCTCTTGATAGTACCCTGGAAGCCCTTACCCTTGGAAGTACCGCAAACATCAACGATGTCGCCTACTTCAAAAGTATCAGCCTTGAGTACATCACCCACATTCAGAGACTCAGCATTGTCGAGTCTGAACTCCTTGAGGGTTCTCTTGAGAGCAACGTCAGCCTTAGCAAAGTGACCCTTTACAGGCTTGTTGACGAGCTTCTCTCTGATGTCGCCGAAACCGCACTGAACTGCGCTGTAGCCGTCGTTTTCAACGGTTTTCTTCTGAACTACTACGCAGGGACCGGCTTCAACAACGGTAACAGGAATAACCTTTCCTGCTTCATCGAAAATCTGTGTCATACCGATTTTCTTACCGATGATTGCCTTTGTCATATTTTTTCCTCCCTATAGGTTATTGGTTGGCAAGCGCCAACATTGACCCCACATTTCCTGACATCTTTTCGTATAAACGAAGGAAATCGGATTACTTAATTTCCATTACGATGTCAACGCCTGCGGGAAGCTCAAGACCCTGAAGAGCCTCGGTAGTCTTAGCAGTAGGTCTGAGAACATCGATAAGTCTCTTGTGAGTTCTCATCTCGAACTGCTCACGGCTGTCCTTGTACTTGTGTACAGCACGGAGAATAGTAACGATCTCCTTGTCTGTAGGAAGAGGTATAGGACCCGATACTCTTGCACCGCTGCGCTTAGCTGCATCAACAATTTTAGCTGCTGCTGCGTCGACTACAGCGTGATCATAACCCTTGATCTTGATTCTGATTTTTTCATTGACTGCCATTAAAATCGCCTCCTGAAAATTATTAAATGGGGACGAGTTTGCAACACCCAATATTTATCTGTATCCGCGCACCCCGGTATGTTATTCACACGCCGCCGTGCGTTTCGTGATAAACGACATAAAAAAATCCCAAAACATCTCAATAATGTTTCGGGTTGCCGCAAGCACACAAAGCGCTCACCTTCAGACATATCTGTCTGTGGTTTGAGACACAAACTGTGTTCGGTATTACAGCCGCCCGGTTTCAAATCGGACATACTCTGCGGAAATTCCCTTACAAACCGTAAGCAACCTTCCGCTTCATCGCATATCATTCGCAGTCACGCAAGTAGTATTATAACATACTTTTCCCTGATTTGCAAGCATTTTGTCAAAATAGCAATATAAAATTATTGCTTGTTTTCGTCTGAATTTTTGTGCATTTCTCACAAAAGCCCATATCAATATGTCATTTCGCCGTTTTCATCAACTGTCAGTCTGATAAAGCCCTCAAGATTGCAGCCCATAAAAGACGCCTCGATATTCCTGCCGAATCTTTCCTTGATAACGCCGTCCATTACCAGCTGTAAAAAAGCATTTACCGCACACTGATAATATTTCGTTTTATAAACCGTCTCCTTGTACTGCATATTACCAAAACCCTTGAAATCGTACCACATCTCCACCGAGCCGTCAACAGCGGGGTCATCATTCACCGAAGCAAACTTAAAATTCTTCCAGCTGTCAAGCCCCTTTCCGTACTCCTCAAGCTGCTTTTCGGTGTTATACCCGATATAGCCCTGCAGCCCCTCAAGGGAAAATATAAGAGCGCATATCCCGTTGTCGCACATCTCGTTTATCTCGTCCGCTATCCATTTTTTCAGCGAAAATATGAGCGCCTTGTCATACTCGTCCTCAGGCTCGCAGCGAAATCTTTTGATTATCTCCTCTGCCTTCATACAGTTAAACCTCCCCGCAAAAAGGCTGTCAGAAAAACCGACAGCCTTCCTTATCAAAAAATCAATAAGCCTTGCCCCAGTAAACCATATACTTGGCAGGCTTGCCGCAGCAAACGCACTTGTCGGAAAGCTGCTCCTGCTCGAAGGGAATGCAGCGTGAGCCAACTCCTGTCTTTTCCTTGACTTCGTCCTCGCAGGCCTCCTCGCCGCACCACATAGCCCTGACAAATCCGTCGCCGTTCTTCTCAAGAGCCTCGGTTATCTCGTCCATAGTCACGCAGGAATAAGTTCTTCTCTCGCGGTTTTCCAAAGCCGCCTTGTACAGCCCGTCGTGAACCTCAACAAGCTTTGCATTGACGGTATCGGCAAGTCCCTCAAGGGAAACGAAGCTCTTTTCCCTGTTGTGACGGGTAACGATAACGCACTGATTCTGCTCAATGTCCTTGGGGCCTATCTCAATGCGGACGGGAACACCCTTCATTTCATACTCCGCAAACTTCCAGCCGGGGCTGTTGTCGCTGTCATCAACCTTAACTCTGATGCCTGCAGCCTTGAGAGCCTCCTCAACCTCTCTCGCCTTTTCGAGAACGCCCTCCTTGAACTGCTGAATGGGAACGATAACTGCCTGAATGGGAGCCACCGCAGGAGGGAGCACAAGACCGTTGTCATCTCCGTGAGTCATAATAACAGCGCCGATAAGACGTGTGGTAACGCCCCAGGAGGTCTGGTGAGGATAAACCTTCTTGTTGTCCTTGTCGGTGTACATAATGTCAAATGCCTTTGCAAATCCGTCTCCGAAGTAGTGGGAGGTACCCGCCTGGAGAGCCTTTCCGTCGTGCATAAGCGCTTCTATAGCATATGTGGAGACCGCACCCGCAAACTTGTCGCTCTCGGTCTTTCTGCCCTTAACAACAGGCATAGCAAGGCTTTCCTCGCAGAACTGAGCATAAACGTTCAACATACGCTCGGTCTCTTCAATAGCCTCTTCCGCAGTAGCGTGAATGGTGTGACCCTCCTGCCATAAGAACTCTCTTGAGCGGAGGAAAGGACGGGTGGTTTTCTCCCATCTTACAACGCTTACCCACTGATTGTAAAGCTTGGGCAGGTCTCTGTAGGAATGAACGATATTGGAGTAATGCTCGCAGAAAAGTGTCTCGGAGGTGGGGCGAACGCAAAGTCTGTCCT
Organism: Oscillospiraceae bacterium; assembly: GCA_028720105.1. Taxonomy (GTDB): domain Bacteria; phylum Bacillota; class Clostridia; order Oscillospirales; family Ruminococcaceae; genus Huintestinicola. The sequence goes on from JAQYLI010000017.1 coordinate 18,478, forward strand.
CAAGCTTTTCCGAGCCGCCGTGAGTTACCCATGCGACCTCGGGAGCGAAGCCCTCAACGTGGTCTTTTTCCTTCTGCAAAAGGCTCTCGGGAATGAACATAGGCATACAAACATTCTCGTGACCCGTAGCCTTGAACATACCGTCAAGAATACGCTGGATATTCTCCCAGATAGCATAGCCGTAGGGTCTTATAACCATACAGCCCTTAACGCTTGTGTACTCAACAAGCTCAGCCTTCTTGCATATGTCGGTGTACCATTTAGCGAAATCCTCGTCCATAGAGGTAATGGCGTCAACCATTTTTTTATTATTATCCTTTGCCATAACAGAAAAGTCTCCTTTTATAATATATTGTAACGGGAATATCCCGAAGAGTCCGAATTAAAAATCACCCTGCACCCTTTCGGGAAACCGACGGGCACATACATAAAACATTCCTGCGGACATCACCGCCGCCTCCTTTCGGGTAAATGTGCGTATTTATTATACCACATCTGCTTGTTTAATGCAAGCACTTTGGAAAATTTTGCGGAGGACTTAAAAAAACGGCTATGGAGCACCCACAGCCGGTATTATTGTATTTTATCTATAAGCGCCGCCAGCTCCAAAAGGCGTTTGCGTTCCTCTTTGGAAAGAGAAGCGGCAAAGCGTAAAAGCTCCTGTTCGCTTTCCGAAAGGTCGCTTGAAGCAAGCCCCCGTTTGTTGTTGGTAAGCCCTGCAATGTAGTCAAGGCTCACGTTGTAGTATTTTGCAAGCATTATGGCGCGTTCGAAGGGGATCTCGGAATATCCTAGCTCATATTTTCCGTAATACTGTGTAGTTGTGCCAAGATATTCGGCTATTTCAGTCTGTGTTTTATCCATATCCTCACGCAAATCCCGCAGTCTTTGATAATAAGCCATATATAGCACCTCTTTACAAATTATTTTATCATATATGGTTATTATGCACTTGACAAAATAATCTTATTAGGTTATAATATATTTATTATAACTATATTAGAATATGGAGGACATATTATGAATTTTGCAAAAAAAGTCACTACACTTGCCATTGCTGCAACTTTATCCTTTGGAGCTATTACAGTTCCCAACACGCAACCAAATTATGTATATGCAGAAACAGTAACTAAATGCGACGCAATTATCGAAAACATTAAACAGTATACGGCGGGAAATAACCTGAGAATTACGTGGGACAAATGCGAAAACGTTACAAAATACGAAATAAAAGTTTATGATGAAGATGGTACGCTTACGTGGTCCGGCGAAGCCAAGCCTTGGTCCGGTTCCAAAAAATCAGACAGATTTACAATCACAGGAGTTGAACCCGGTGAAAAATACAAGATATCCATTTACCCTTATTATCAACAAAATTCACGTTCCAAAAAGAAATACGGAACAAAAAAAGAATTTTCAATCACTGTTGGAAAATGCAAAAAAGTCCTTTCACCTAAAACTTATGGTGCTAAAAAAGTCACAGCTGAGAAAGATACCTATAAAATCGAGGAGCCTGCACAGGATTATAAGCTTTTCCTTGAGAGAAACGGTTACACTGTTAAATATCAGGGATATAGTTCAGGTGTAACAACATACGATGTTTATTGCGATGATGATTTTATAACTTCCTATCTCACGGAAACAGTAAGCGTAAAAAAATATAATAAGAACGTATACGACTACTATTGGGCTGACATTGATTATATTTATATAGACGGTTCTAAAATATGTTTATAAACTAAAGCAAGAAAAAATCGCCGCCGCACCCAATCGGGTACGGCGGCGAAAATATTATGAGTAAAAATCAAACTCAAGCCTTGCCAACAGAACCGAAGATCTCCATCTTCTCCTTGACCTTGAGCTTGATAGCCTCGAAGCCGGGAGCGAGAAGCTTTCTGGGGTCGAAGCCCTTGCCCTGCAGGTCCTTGCCCTCTTCGATGTACTTTCTTGTAGCCTCCTGGAAAACGAGCTGGCACTCGGTGTTAACGTTGATCTTAGCAACGCCGAGGGAAATAGCCTTCTTTATCATCTCGTCGGGGATACCTGTGCCGCCGTGGAGAACGAGGGGCATATCGCCTGTCTTAGCCTTGATGGACTCAAGAACGTCAAAGCGGAGACCGGGCCAGTTCTCGGGATACTTGCCGTGAATGTTGCCGATACCTGCAGCGAGCATTGTTACGCCCAGGTCTGCAACAGCCTTGCACTCGTCGGGGTCAGCGCACTCGCCCATACCAACAACGCCGTCCTCTTCGCCGCCGATGGAACCAACCTCAGCCTCGAGAGAAAGACCGAGAACGTCGCAGGTATTTACAAGAGCGGTGGTCTTTGCAATGTTCTCGTCAATGGGGTAGTGAGAACCGTCAAACATAATGGAAGAGAAGCCTGCATTGATGCAAGCCTTAGCGCCCTCGAAGGAGCCGTGGTCCAGGTGAAGAGCAACGGGAACAGTGATGTTAAGGGAATCGAGCATACCGTTTACCATACCAACAACAGTCTTGTAGCCGCACATATACTTGCCTGCACCCTCGGAAACACCGAGAATAACGGGAGACTTCTGCTCCTCAGCGGTGAGCAGGATAGCCTTTGTCCACTCGAGATTGTTGATGTTGAACTGACCCACAGCGTACTTGCCGTCACGAGCCTTGTTAAGCATATCCTTAGCGGAAACTAATCTTGACATTTGAATAAACCTCCATACGGTGTGCATTCACGCACACTTTTAATTTTATAATTCTATTATACTCCATTTTTTTCACTTTTGCAATAGGCTTTGAGGAAAATTTACACTATTTCGGGGAAATATTTTCTGTACCTTCTGTCACTATCCATTTTCCGCTGCGTTTTCCGTTTTCACGCATAATGATACCCTTTTCCTGCAGCTTAACTGTTCGGGTTTTAATAGTCCGCACAGATTTTCCCGTAATATGAGCAAGCTCTGTCTGCGTAATATTTGGGTCATTTTGAATTGCCCGAATAATTGCCAGTTCCTCCAAAGTGCAATCCAAAGTGCAATTTTTGCACTTTGGAATTTCCAGATTTGCACTTTGGAGCTTATCATAGTCAACGTGAAGAACTCTATTTTTAAGCTCATTCTCGTATCCTAAAAGAAGATTTTCAAAAAACATTTCAAGATATCTTGTGGTCTCGTGGATATTATTCTGCAGATCATTATAATTTGCCCTTACGAGAGCATTTCTGAAATACCAGGAGTTTTCCGCAAAAACATCATTGCTTACTTTAAAACCGAAGGTCTGCAGATACTTGATAATGAACACAGCGGTGGTTCGTGTATTTCCCTCACAGAACGGGTGTATCTGCCAAATGCCCGATGTGAACTTGGCAATGTGTCTGACCGATTCGTCAACAGACAGACCGTCATAAGAGAACTCCTTCTCAAGACCAAAGTCATAGTCCAGAGTGTCTTTAATACTGTCATAGGAAGCGTAATAAACCGTATTCCCGTTTAATACCCATTCCTTTTTTGTAATGTTATACGTTCTGAACTGTCCTGCGTGCTTGAACACACCCTCAAAAAGCCGACGGTGAACAGACTGAAGCTGAGCCGGAGAAAACTGAAAGGTTTTCTCAGACAAAAGCTCAGCTATCCTGACAGAAACCATATCCGCTTCCTTGGTATCGGCTTCAATATTTTTTCTGTCATCACGCTGTTCATAATAGGAGCATATCCTGCTTTTGGCTGTCTCAAAATTTATCCTGCCCTCAATATGTTCCTTAGCGGTATCAAGAAGATAATCCGATGTTCTCAGCCCGTCAACGTCCTGCAGACCGATAGCGGTTTTCCAGGCAGAGCTTTTTTCAGCCTGCTCAGGCTCTCCCTGCCGTATATATTCATTCAGATCATACTGCCATCTCTTCTCATCGGACATAACGCCTCACCTCCACATTCAAAAAAATTTGCGGATAAAATCAAGGACTGCCGCAGCAGCCCTTGAAAATAAATACTTATGAAAGTCTCGAACCGTTAGGAATATCCTTGTCCACGAAAATAACTCTTGCGTCCTCGCCCACGCTTGCCGCAACTATCATACCGTTGGACTCAACGCCGCAAAGCTTGGCGGGAGAAAGATTAGCCACAAGAATTATCTTCTTGCCGATAAGGTCCTCGGGAGCATACCACTTTGCAATGCCCGAAACCACCTGTCTCTCACCAAAGCCGTCATTTACAATAAGCTTTAAAAGCTTCTTAGCCTTGGGGATTTTCTCGCAGCTCTTTACCTCTGCAATACGTAAATCAGCCTTGAAGAAATCGTCAATGCCGATAATGTCCGCAAGAGGCTCAAGATTAGCCCCGTCCTTGTCCTGCTCAGCCTTTGCCTTTTCAGCCTGGGCGGTGATAAGAGCGTTAAGCTCCTCAATCTCCTTGTCAACGTCAATACGGGGGAAGATGATATCGCCCTTGTGAACGGTGATGTTCTGAGGAAGAACGCCGAATGTTGCAGCATTTTCATAGCTTACATCATCTGCAGTAGCACCTATCTGCTCCCATACCTTGGGCATAGTGGAGGGCATAAATGCGCTGAGAAGAGAAGTTGAAATTCTGATAGCCTCCAGCAGATTATAAAGCACCGCCGCAAGTCTGGGCTTGTTAGCCCCGTCCTTTGCAAGCACCCAGGGAGCTGTCTCGTCAATATACTTGTTAGCACGGGAAATGACCTTAAATATCTCCGCAAGAGCAATGTTCAGAGTGGTGTTGTCAATGCACTCGTCAACGATACCTCTCAGAGCCTTCGCCATATTTATAAGTTCCTCGTCCATTGGGTCGGACTGCTTCTCTGCGGGAAGAGTGCCGTCGAAATATTTCACCACCATTGCAACGGTTCTTGAAACAAGATTGCCCAGGTCGTTTGCAAGGTCGGAGTTTATGCGGTTTATCATTATTTCATTGGAGAATGAGCTGTCCGCACCGAGAGCCATTTCACGAAGAATATGGTATCTGATGGAATCGGCGCCGTATCTCTCGCCCAGAACCAGCGGGTCAACCACATTTCCGAGGGACTTTGACATCTTCTGACCATTGAAGGTTATCCAGCCGTGAACAGCCAGGTGCTTTGGCAGAGGAAGCTCCAGCGCCATAAGCATAGCGGGCCAGATAATAGCGTGGAATCGCATAATATCCTTAGCAACCATATGCACGTCCGCAGGCCAGAACTTCTCGAAATCATTATACTGCTCGTTCTCATAGCCCAGAGCGGAAATATAGTTTGAAAGCGCGTCTATCCAAACGTAAACCACGTGCTTATCATCAAAGGTAACGGGAATGCCCCACTTGAAGCTTGTCCTTGAAACGCAGAGGTCCTCAAGACCGGGCTTGATGAAGTTATTAACAAGCTCAACGGCTCTTGTCTTGGGCTGTAAATAATCCGTCTCGGTGAGAAGCTTTTCTATCCTGTCCGCAAAGGGGGACATTTTAAAGAAATACGCTTCTTCCTTTGCCTCCACAACATCTCTGTGGCACTCGGGACACTTGCCGTTCTCGTCAAGCTGGGACTCGGTCCAGAAGCTTTCGCAGGGAGTGCAGTATTTGCCCTTGTATTCGCCCTTGTAGATATATCCCTTGTCGTACAGAGCCTTGAATATGGTCTGCACGGTCTTAACGTGATAATCGTCGGTGGTACGGATATAGCGGTCGTAGCTTATATTCATATACGACCAGAGATTTTTGAAAATTTCCACGATCTCGTCAACGTACTGCTTGGGAGTAACGCCCTTTTCTGCGGCTTTCTGCTCTATCTTCTGACCGTGCTCGTCCGTTCCGGTGAGAAACATCACGTCATAGCCCTGCATTCGTCTGTAACGGGCGATGGAGTCGCAGGCAACTGTTGTATAGCAGTGACCGATATGGGGATTGCCCGACGGATAATAGATAGGGGTGGTAATGTAGTAGGGTTTCTTTGACACGATAATTCCTGCCTTTCGTCATATAAAATCATAACACTTACTATTATATACCATTATTTTGATTTTGTCACTACTTTTTTGTAAAAAATATATCCCGAAGAGAATATGTCCCTGCTTTACGGCGCTGTTTCCGCTGACGGATTTGTGCGGTATTGCCACATTTTATGAAAAAGCTCCCCTGCGCCGCGGACAGGGGAGCTAATAATAGTAATATCACTTTACAGCTATCTGAGACTTTTCATTCTTTTTGTATTTCAGCCTGAGATTATCGGTTATAAGAGCGATGAACTCGCTGTTTGTGGGCTTTCCCTTGCCTACGCTGACGGTGTAGCCGAAGAGGTTCTGAATGGTGTCAAGGTCTCCCCTGTCCCAGGCGGTCTCGATGGCGTGGCGGATAGCTCTTTCAACTCTTGAAGCGGTAGTGTTGAAGCGCTTTGCCACTGTGGGATAAAGAAGCTTTGTAACGCTCTCAAGCATTTCCTCGTCCTCAAGGCTCAGAAGGATCGCCTCCCTCAGATAATGATATCCCTTGATGTGGGCGGGTATGCCTATCTGGTGGATTATTTCCGTGACAACCATCTTCATATCCTCTTTAAGTCTGGGGTCGTCGGGGGGAAGCTCCATCTGCGCGGCGCTGCGGATAACGTTCACCAGCATATCGCAGTCAAAGGGCTTGAGCATAAAATATGCATTTTCCATTGACATTATCTGCCGTTCTGCAAACATATTCCTGTAGGCGGAGGTCACAATGAAAAAGGGCTTATGTACAAAGCTGCCGCACCGCTTGATAAGCTCCGCTGCGTCTATTCCGGGGATTATGCTGTCAACTATTACCACATCGGGCTCCTCGCTGCGGATAGCTTCAAGAAGCGCAAGTCCGTCGCTGTCCCTCGTTACCGCAAAAAATCCTCTTCCTCTCAGGGAATTTGCAAGCATACAGCCAAACTCCTTGCTTTCGTCTCCTATTATCACCTTGATTTTTTCATTCATTTTCGGTCGTCCTTTCTTTTTTATGTTTTTACTTGTGATTTATTCACCCGTTGACATAATATTATCACATTTTTTTAAAAAATGCAATAGTTTTTGCGTTATTTTGGCTAGAACAAATCCCGTATATTTTTGATAAACAGTGCTTATTTTAAGCATTTTAACACCCTATGACGGCAACTAAAGCAATTCGTCAAAATATTCTGTCGACATTCATAAAATTTTGAGTTTGTCTGACATCTGCGGCATTTTTTCCGTGTTTCCCGTCAATCGCGGCGTTTTCTCGGGGCAAAATGCAATTTTTTGCAGCTATAAACTTGCAATCCTGCAAAAATTCATTGACATTGCAGGAATTGTGATGTATAATTTAATTATGTGTACCCGGGAATATTTCCGCATTAAAAAGAGATAATAGGTATATTATTAAATTGCGGGAGGTATTTTCGGTGTCGGATAAAAAATACAGCCAAAGCACGGAGGACGATGAAAACTCCGCCGCTTCGGAGCTTATTGACAAGGCGGAGCTTATTGAACGGGCGGGACAGGCGGTCTCGGAAAATTCCAAGCACCTTATCCACTGCCTGACCATAATCGGGCAGATAGAGGGGCATTACGCCGCTCCCCCGGGAACTAAGACCACGAAGTACGAGCATATTATGCCTGCTCTGGTGGCTATCGAGCAGGACCGCTCCATTGAGGGGCTGCTTATTATTCTGAATACCGTGGGCGGCGACGTGGAGGCAGGGCTTGCCATTGCGGAGCTTATTTCGGGTATGAAAACGCCTACGGTGTCGGTGGTGCTTGGAGGCGGTCACTCTATAGGCGTGCCGCTGGCGGTATCGGCTAAGCTTTCATATATCGTTCCCAGCGCCACTATGACCATTCACCCTGTGCGTATGAACGGGCTTGTGCTGGGCGTTCCCCAGACCTTTTCCTATTTCGAGGCTATGCAGAAGCGGATTACCGATTTCGTATGCTCAAACAGCCGCATTTCTCCGGATAGATTTTCCGAACTTATGATGAACACGGGGGAACTGGTGCTGGATATGGGCACGGTCATTGACGGCGAAACGGCGGTGAAAGAGGGACTTATCGACAGGCTGGGAGGTCTTTCCGACGCTATCGAGGCGCTGTATGAGCTTATTGAGATGGGCGAGCCCCGTTATCCCGATGAGCAGAAGAACAAGTAACAGTTCCCGCTCATCAGCGTCAGTCTTTATTATCTCTTATTTACTCTTTAATGTGTTAAAGCAGGTGTAAGGGTTTCAAGCAGGCTTTATTATTTATTCGATATTCTATATTTATTTTTAAATAGGACGTACAGAACTGTTTAAAGAATAAATAATAAAGCTGCCCCATTACCGTTATTATAATTCATAATGACTTCCACATAGTTAATAAACCATAAATTTTTTGAAAGGATCTTACATAATGACCATTATTGAAGCCATCATTCAGGGAATTATCCAGGGAGCTACGGAGTTTCTCCCCGTTTCAAGCTCGGGGCATCTTTCCCTTTTTCAGCATTTCACAGGCGTTACGGGGGACGAGGCGGTATTTACCACCATTGCTCTCCACATCGGCACTCTTATCGCCGTTTTTATTGCTTTCAGAGAAAAGATATGGGCGCTTATTCTTGAAGCCCTTTCTATGCTCAAGGATATTTTTACGGGCAAGTTCACCTTCAAGGTGGGAGACGGAAACAGGCGTATGATACTTATGATAATCGTGTCCATTCTGCCCCTGTTTGCCTTTTACATTTTCAAGGACTTCTTTACGGCGGTGTCCTCGGACAGCGACATTATTGCGGAGGGCATTTGCTTCCTTTACACGGCGGCTATCCTCACTATGGGCGACAGAGCCGCCCGAAAGACCGCACAGAAGGGTGACGGGAAAACGGGCGGCGAGACTACCGTGACGGACGCTCTTATTATCGGATTTTTCCAGGGCGTGGCGCTGCTGCCCGGTGTGTCAAGGTCGGGTTCAACCATTTCTGCGGGGCTGATGTCGGGGCTTAAAAGGGAGGACGCTGTGGAGTACAGCTTCATTCTTGGAATACCCGTGATTTTAGCGGGTGCTTTATCCGAGCTTATGGATATGGGCGGCGGGGATATGAGCTTTGAGCCTGTTCCCCTGCTTATCGGTATGGCGGTGGCTGCGGTGTCGGGCTACTTTGCCATCAGACTCATAAAGTGGCTGATGAAGTCGGACAAATTCAGCATTTTTGCAGTGTACACCTTTATTCTCGGTATTCTCGTTATCGGTGCGGGAATTTACGAGCGGGTTACGGGCAGCCCCATTATTCTCGGCTGATTGGTACAGACGTTCTGAAAATTTTGGGATAAATTCGTATGAAATGTCAATTGACTTTTAGGAACGATTGTGCTATAATTGTGATATGAATATTTTCGGACAGATAAAGAAAGGAAGATAAAAAAGTGGCAGCTCCCAAAAAAGCTTCATCATCGGGTAAAAAGAGTTCCACCGCCAAAGGCAGAACGACCAAGGCACAGCAGGAGGCAAAGCGTGCAAATGACAGGGTGCTTTGGTCTACGGTCATTTTCGCCGCAGGCATACTCATTCTTGCGTTCCTGCTTTTTGAGGGCGAGTCGGCGTGGCTTGCCATACATAACATCATTTTAGGTCTTTTCGGCGTGGGTGCGGTGCTGGTGCCCCCCATTCTCATTTATGCTTCGGTAATGATATCCAAAGAGACCGAGCGTGAGACGGTATCGGGAAAGGTGGCTCAGGGAATACTGCTGGTACTTTTATGCTGTGCGGTCATTCAGATCTTTTTCTCGGAGCCTATTGACCCCGACATCACTTTCGGAAAGCTCCTTACCGACCTTTTCGAGGACGGCAAGGCTATGCACGGCGGCGGTCTTTTCAGCGCTGTCATTGCACTTCCGCTGCTCAAGCTTTTCGGCAAGACGGGTGCGGCTATTATCGTTATTATCCTTGCGTTTGTTTTTGCTATGCTCCTTGCAAACAAGACTGTTGTGGACGTTTTCAGGGCAATAAAGAATATTTTTGCCGCTGCGGACGCTGCTCGTCCCGAGTATGAAGAGGTGGAGGAGTTCGTTCCTCCTCCGGGAGCTAAAAAGCAGCTTAAAAAGACGGTTCCCGCAAATACTCAGCCCACGCCCAAAAGCGTTCCCAATGCGGACGTTCCCCCTGCGGCTGCCGAGGAAAAGCGGAAGGATTTCAATATTGACATTCCCCTGCCCTTCGGCAAGAAAAAGGCTGCCGAGGAGGCAAAGCCTGCGGAAGTTAAGATTGCGGAGCCTGCTCCCGAACCTGAAAAGCCCAAGAGTGCGGTGGAGCTGGAGGCTGACGCCATTGCACGCTCCGTTGAGGAAAACGAGGCTCAGAGGCAGGCGGCTAAGGCTGCTGCGGCTGCTTCATCAAATGAAGCTGAGAGCAAGTCCGATAAGCAGGACGATCTGGCTTCTATAATCAGAAAGGCTGTTACAAAGCCTGCGGCAAAGGGCGGAGAGTCCGCTCCCGTGACAGCAGGCGCAGGAGATGCTCCAAAGTCCTCGGGCGGTATTCCTTTGTTTAAGAGGAATGACAAGGTGAAGGGTTCAACTCTTGCTTCTAACAAGATAGGCGACGACGAGGACCTTGATATGCCCGAGACTACTGCCCAGGACATTCAGAACGAGATCGCTGAGAATGTTACCGCTCCTGCGGAGTATGTCATTCCTCCTATGGAGCTTCTGAAAAAGTCCTCCAACGAGCTTAACGCCGAGGAAGCGGAAGCTGAGATGAAGCAGAATGCGGACACTCTTGTGGAGACTCTCAAGAGCTTTGGTGTTATGACAAGAATTGTTGACATTCACCGCGGTCCTACGGTTACACGTTATGAGTTACAGCCTAATGCGGGTGTTAAGATTTCCAAAATTACGGGGCTTGCGGACGATATTGCTCTTAATCTGGCGGCGGCGGGTGTTCGTATACAGGCTCCCATTCCCGGCAAGGCGGCGGTTGGTATCGAGGTGCCAAACAAGATAAAGGATATCGTTACACTGAGAGATGTGCTTGACACCGAAGAGTTCAGAAATGCAGAGAGCAAGCTTACCTTTGCGGTGGGAAAGAATATTGACGGTGAGATTATCCTTGGCGATATTGCTAAACTCCCCCACGTTATTATTGCGGGTACTACGGGTTCGGGTAAGTCCGTATGCACAAACGGAATTATTATGAGCATTCTTTATAATGCCAATCCCGACGAGGTAAGGCTTGTGCTTATTGACCCTAAGGTGGTTGAGTTTAAGATATACGATGGTATTCCTCATCTGCTAATTCCCGTTGTTACAGACCCACGTAAGGCGGCAGGTGCTCTTGCCTGGGCGGTGCAGGAAATGCTCAAGAGATACAAGCTGTTTGCGGACAACAATGTGCGTGACCTCAAGGGCTACAATGAGATGGCGGCGGAAACTGAGGGGGTGGAGCCGCTCCCACGTATCGTTATCGTTATTGACGAGCTTGCCGACCTTATGATGGCGGCGGCGGGCGAGGTGGAGGACAGCATTTGCAGACTTGCTCAGATGGCACGTGCTGCGGGTATGCACCTTATTATTGCTACTCAGAGACCTACGGTCGATGTTATTACGGGTCTTATCAAGGCGAACATTCCTTCACGTATTGCCCTCAAGGTGGCTTCGGGTATTGACTCACGTTCTATTATCAATGAAATTGGTGCTGAGAAGCTGCTTGGAAACGGCGACCTTTTATATTTCCCTACGGGCTATGCAAAGCCTGTACGTGTTCAGAACTGCTTTACTTCCGACAAGGAGGTCACTGCGGTTGTCAACTTCATAAAGAACGGTGCGGGTGATGTTACATACAGCGATGACATTATGAAGGAAATTGAGCAGAACATTCCTCAGCCTAAGGGCGAAAAGGAACGTCCTGCGGACAATGACAAGAGCTATGACAACTCAGATGACAAGATCATCGAAAGTGCTATTGAATGTGCGGTGGACGCAGGGGGTGCGGGTGTTTCCGTTTCCTATTTCCAGAGAAAATTAAAGCTTGGCTATGCCAGGGCTGCCCGCATTATGGACGAGCTTGAGGAGCTGGGTGTTGTTGGTCCTTTTGAGGGGGCAAAGCCCAGACAGGTGCTTATGACGCGGGAGATGTTCCTGCAGAGGAAGCTGAGCGGTAACGGCGGTGGTTCCGTTTCTGCGGAGGCGGCGGAGGACGATGTGCCTTTTGAGGAATAAGGGTGGTGAGCTGTTATGTCGGAGTTATTCAAGGGAAAAAAAGCTGTATATATCGCTGAACGTTGTTATGCTTATTGTAACAGTGGCTCCGCTTTTATTCTACCCCACAGCGTGGGTGGGCTTTTTGATAAGCTGCCTTTATGCCGCATTTGCAGTAAGATTTCTTTGGATGGCTGCAATAATAACAAACATTGCTGCTTTCTTCCTTGCCGCCGCCAACAATACTAAAGCTATTGCGGCTTCGGTTTTGTTCGGCTTTATCGGCGGCTTGGCGGGTTCATTTGTATCGGGGTGTGACAGCGAGCTTTCTAAATCTCTCAGATGCATATTCATTATGATGTTATGGGGTGCTGTTATTGCTCCCGCTGCAAATATCCTGCTGCATCAGTATGATATTCTGCCTATGCTTATGTGACTATTATTTGGAGGACAAAATGAAAAAAGATATACTGATAAATCTCAGAGTTATCTCACTTATATCACTCCCCTTTTTATTTTTATTGTCGGCGGTGCTGACGGTGCTGTTTTTATGCGGCATTATGCAAAATGAGGATATCCCTTATCTGTGCTTTGCCGCAGCTATGCTTATAAACAGTGTGAACATTATCACAAATCTTTATGTAAAAAAAGAGGATATGGACAATGCATTACCGCAAAGGCTTAGAGGCAAGGGATTTATGGTGTTCTGGATAGTAACTGCTGCGGTATGGCTCATAAGCTATGTGCTGTTTGTATTTTTAAAATAAATTTTTTCGGGTGATAATATGCCATTTTTACCAATTTCAAAAGAGGATATGAATGAAAGAGGGATAGAGCAGCTTGACTTTATCTGCATTACGGGGGACAGCTATGTGGACCACCCCTCTTTCGGCATTTCCATTATTTCACGTATGATAGAGGACACGGGCTTTACGGTGGGTATTATTGCTCAGCCCGATTGGAAAAGTGACAGAGACTTTAAAAAGCTGGGTGCGCCCAAATACGCTTTCCTCATTACTGGGGGAAATATTGACTCTATGGTGGCGCATTACACAAGTGCCAAGAAAAAGCGTTCCGACGATGCATACACTGCGGGTGGCAAGGCGGGAAAGCGTCCCGACAGGGCGACTATCGTTTATTCACAGGCGGTCAAGCGTATCTTCGGCAAGGATATGCCTGTTGCTATCGGAGGACTTGAGGCTTCTTTAAGGCGGTTTGCTCATTATGATTACTGGGACGACGCTGTGCGGCCGTCTATTCTTGAGGACAGCGGCGCTGACCTGCTTATGTACGGAATGAGCGAGCATCAGATAGTGGAGATATGCACAAGGCTTGCAAAGGGCGAGAAAATTACCGAGCTTCGGGATATAAGAGGTACGGCATATCTTTGTGACCCCAGGGAAACGCCTTACGGGGCGGCGGAATGTCCTTCTCTTATGCAGGTGAGAGAGCACAAGGAAGAGTATGCAAAGGCTTGCAGGATACAATATGACTGGCAGGACGAGATATACGGCAAGACTATAATTCAGCGGCAGACAACCAAAATGCTGGTGCAGCTGCCTCCTGCTTATTCGCTTACCACTCCCGAACTTGACCACGTTTATGAGCTGCCTTATATGCGGACTTATCACCCCATTTACGAAAAGGAGGGGGGCGTTCCCGGAATACAGGAGGTGGAGTTTTCCATTACCCACAACAGGGGGTGCTTCGGTAACTGCAATTTCTGCTCCATTGCTCTTCATCAGGGCAGGCGCATTTCCGTGAGGAGCAAGGAAAGTATTCTGAGGGAGGCGGAGCTGCTGACAAAGCTGCCGAATTTCAAGGGATATATTCACGATGTGGGCGGTCCCACGGCGAATTTCCGTGCGCCCTCCTGCACCCATCAGCTGACTCACGGGCTTTGCAAGGGAAGAAAATGCCTTGCGCCCCAGCCTTGTAAAAATCTTGAGGTGGATCACACAGAGTATCTTGATATCCTGAGAGAAATTCGGAAGATAAAGGGCGTTAAGAAGGTCTTTATCAGAAGCGGTATTCGATATGATTATCTTATCGAGGACAAGAACGAGGAGTTTATGCGTGAGCTTATCGAGCACCACGTGAGCGGTCAGCTTAAAGTCGCTCCCGAGCATTGTTCGGCGGCGGTGCTTGATATGATGGGAAAGCCCCACATTGAGGCATATAAGAAATTTCAAGACAAGTTTTATAAAATGACGGGGAAAATTGGCAAGGAGCAGTATCTTGTGCCCTATCTTATGTCCTCTCACCCCGGAAGCACGCTGAATGAGGCGGTGGAACTGGCGCTTTTCCTCAAGAGCCTTAAAATGCGCCCCGAGCAGGTGCAGGATTTTTATCCCACTCCCGGAACAATTTCCACCTGTATGTTTTACACGGGGCTTGACCCTTACACTATGAAAAAGGTGTATGTGCCCAGGTCGGCAGAGGAAAAGGGTATGCAGAGGGCGCTGCTTCAATATTTTCGTCCCCAAAATCAGAGAAAGTGCATTGAGGCGCTTATCAAGGCGCACCGCACCGACCTTATCGGCAACGGAAAGGAATGTCTTGTTCGTCCCGATGAGCAGTACAATGCTTATCTGAGAGAAAAGGCGGCAAAAGCAAAACCTTCGGGCAGAAACAATACCCGTTCAAAAGGCAGGAATGACAGATGGCAAAAGGAAAAAGGCAGACGGGGTCGGTAAGCAGACTTCTTAAAATACTGCCCACCGCTTTGCTAATTATGGTGATGTGCGTGGGTATATGTCTCGGTGTTCTCATTGAGACGGGGTGGGTGTCGCTGACGGACGTTCAGCAGGCAATCGGCTTTACGCTCCCCGATATGCCCGACGGGGAGAATGTTCCCGATGAGGCGAGGGATTTTGCCGTTCACGTTATTGACGTGGGGCAGGGAGACAGTATCCTCATTATGGCAGGGGGGAAAAGCGTTCTTATTGACGCGGGTGAGAAGGAATACGGCGGCAAAGTGGTTTCCTTTCTGAAATATAAGGGCATTACGAGGCTTGATTACATCATTGCAACTCACCCTCATTCCGACCATATCGGCGGTATGGCGGAGGTGGTCTCGGAAATTGGGGCTGAGAAGATTATCGTGCCGAAGCTGCCCGATGAAATGGTTCCCACCACAAAGGTTTATGAGAATTTTCTCAAGGCTGTGAAAAACGGCGGAATGAAGCTGACTGCGGCTAAGGCAGGCAAGGTTTACGACATTGCCGAAATTGGCGGTCTGCCTGTGACTATGACTATTCTTGCTCCCGGTGACGGGGCAGAGTTTGATGATCTGAATGATTATTCCGTATGTGTGAGAATTGACTATAACAGGGTTTCCTGGCTTTTAACGGGGGATCTCTCGGAGGAGGGGGAAAAGGCTCTTATAAAAAGTGGTCAGAACATTGATGTGACGGCGTACAAGGTGGGACATCACGGCAGCTCGTCCTCTTCTTCGGAGGAGCTTCTTCAAAAGGTCACGCCGAGACTTTGCGTTATCTCCTGCGGCGAGGGAAATTCCTATGGACACCCTCACAAGGCGGCAGTGAACAGGCTGGAGAAATACACGGGAAGCATTTACCGAACCGATCTTTGCAGTACGGTTTCCGTTTATTCGGACGGTGAAAAGCTTTATGTTTCTAAACAGGGAGGCGGCTCATAATGCTTATTCTTGAAAGGCTTCGGGATGATATGGCGGTCATTTCGGGCGACAGCGGGGAATTTTCCGTTTCTCCCGATATGGTAAAGGGCTGCAGGGAGGGTGATGTTATTATCCTTTCAAATGACGTTTATATTACCGATGACATTGCCACCGAAAAACGGCGGAAAGATATACTATCGCTTCAAAATTCCCTTTGGGATGAATGATATTTTTAATCAAATGAATTGAAAGAGGGGCTTAAAATGCAGAATAATCTGCCTGCTATGCTTACGGAAAGACTTCCGAAATTATCCAAGGGTCACAAAAAAATCGCCGAATACATTCTCAGTCACTATGACAAGGCTGCCTTTATGACGGCTTCAAAGCTGGGAAATATCGTTGGCGTCAGCGAGTCCACCGTTGTCCGCTTTGCTACGGAGCTGGGCTTTGAGGGTTATCCCGAAATGCAGAAGGCACTGAAAGAATTTACCAGCAACAAGCTTACCACTGTTCAGCGTATGAACGTAATGAACGATCAGCTGGCCGGCGAGGACGTTCTGAACAGGGTTCTGAATTTCGACATTGAGCAGATAAGAAAGACTCTTGAGGAAATTGACAAGGACAGCTTCTACACCACTGTTGACGCTCTTGTTGCCGCTAAGAATATTTACGTTATCGGCGCGCGGTCGGCTTCGGTGCTGGCTCGTTTTATCGTTTTCTACTTTAACATTATGTTTGACAACGTTAAAATTATCCACACCACAAGTACAAGCGAAATGTTCGAGCAGATACTCGGTATCGGCGAGGGGGACATTATGATAGGCGTTAGCTTCCCCAGATATTCAAAGCACACCGTTAAGGCGTTCAGATATGCTCACGAAAACGGTGCGAGGGTCATTGCCATTACCGACAGCAAGGCTTCTCCATTGGCTCAGTATGCGGATCATCTTTTACTGGCGCACAGCGATATGGCTTCATTTGCGGATTCTTTAGTTGCTCCTATGAGCCTTATAAATGCCCTTATTTCGGCGGTGGGAATGAGAAAGCAGGAGTATGTTTCCAAGAATTTCGAGCGGCTTGAGGAAATATGGGAGAAATATGAAGTCTACGAAAAGACCGACGACAAGGATTTCAGCTTATAAAGCGGGAGTGGTAATATGAAAAAGCTTATCGGGTTATTTTTTGAAAAGGCTCTTATGACTGTTGGTGTGCTGTGGTCGGCTTTCTGTATTCTCGGAATATTTGCCAGCGCCGCAAGAGTGGAACACAGAGATAATGTTCCGTTCGGCTTCGCTTGTCTCGGTATCGGCATTGCTATGATACTTTGGGCAAGGCACAAGAGAAAGCTTCGGAACCGCGCCGAGGTATATGCTATGTGCCTTGCAGACAAGTCCGACTCGGAGCTTTCGGAAATTGCAAGGACTATGAACATTCCCCTTGAACAGGCTGTGAGAGAGCTTGAGGAGCTTATTGACAAGGATTATCTGAACAACATCTACATTGACAGGGCTGAGGGCAGAGTCAAGATTTTATCAAAGGACAAGGGCGGGCTTAGGCTCATTAACGGCTATAGGTTTGTTACCTGCAGAAGCTGCGGCGCATCAAACAGGATCACGGGCAGTGCAGATGGCAAAAGGTGCAGCTATTGCAAGGCGCCTCTTACCGAAAATTCGGAAACTGCAAAATAAACTGAAAGGCAGCATTTTTTATGGCAGACTGCATTATTATCGGCGGCGGCGCTGCGGGGCTTATGGCGGCATCTACTGCGGCGGACTTCGGCAAGACCGTTATCCTTTTTGAAAAAAATCCCCGTGTGGGCAAAAAGCTGCTAATTACGGGAAAGGGTCGCTGCAACGTTACAAACAACTGCATCAAAGAGGACTTTTTTGCAAATATCCCCTGCAACGGCAGGTTTCTCTATTCTTCATATGCCGCATTTGACTGCTCGGACACTATGAGCTTTTTTGAAAATATGGGCGTGCCCCTTAAAACCGAACGGGGAAACAGGGTATTTCCCGTAAGTGACAGGGCGGAGGACATTGTTATAGCTTTTGAGAGGGCGATAAAGGAACGGTCGGACAGGATAACAGTCAAAAACGCAAAGGTCACGAGGATACTTACGAAAAACGGCGCTGTTACGGGAGTTTACGCTAATGGTGTCGCCTATCACGCAAATTCGGTGCTTATTGCTTCGGGGGGGCGCTCCTATCCGAAAACCGGTTCGGACGGGGACGGTTATCGGTTTGCAAAAGAACTTGGTCACAAGGTCATTCCCCTCAGACCTTCTCTTGTTCCGATGGTGAGCGAGGAGGAGTGGTGCAGGGAGGCTATGGGGCTTTCCCTGAAAAATGTGACTCTCACTCTTGTTGACGGTATGGACGGCAAAAAGCTTTTCTCAGAAATGGGAGAAATGCTGTTTACCCATTTCGGTGTGTCGGGTCCTCTGGTATTATCCGCTTCGGGGCATATTCGGAAAATGGAACGGGGCAGATACAAGCTGATAATCGACTTAAAGCCTGCTTTAGACGAGAAGACCCTTGACAGCAGGCTGCAGAGGGATTTTGCCGAAAATGCCAACAGGGATTTTATAAACAGTCTGGGAAAGCTTCTTCCCGCAAAGCTTATTCCCATTATTGTAAGGCTTTCGGGTATTCCCGCCGAAAAGAAAGTCAATCAGATATCAAAGAAAGAGCGGACGGAACTGCTTCATCTACTAAAAAATCTGACGGTAACTATCAAGGATTTCCGCTCCATTGACGAGGCTATCGTTACGGGGGGCGGTGTCTCGGTAAGCGAGATAAATCCCAAAACTATGGAATCAAAAATTATCAAGGGACTTTATTTTGCGGGAGAGGTCATTGATGTTGACGCTTATACGGGAGGCTTTAATTTACAGATTGCCTTTTCTACGGGCTATGCAGCAGGAGTTAATATGTGAAAAAATCCGCCGCAATACGGCTTTGGGCAAGCTGTATTGCGGCGGATACTTTATTTGAAATTAAGTGACGCTACGGAGTCTTTGAAGATTATCTTTCCCTTCACCTGTATCATTCCTATGGGTTCGGAGGGAGTTTTTATTTTTGATAGCAGTGCGTCTACGGCTATAGCGGACATCTTTTCCGTATTTACCTCAAAGGTGGTGATATTCGGGACGGTGATACTGCTGTAAACGGAATTGTCAAAACCCGTTACGGAAATATCGTCGGGGACACGGCAGCCCTTTTCCGCAAGCTGAGATATCAGTCTGCTTGCAGCCTCGTCGCAGTTGCAGACAAAGGCGGTGGGCATTACTATGGGAAGCTCAAGGGGGATAAATTCGCCTGTTTCCGTATTTCTGTCGCTTATCAGATAGTAGTCGGATAAACGGATATTATGCTCGATAAGGGATTTGGCATAGCCTAAATATCTGTCCTGGATACTGCTGGTGGCGTGGATATTTCCCACAAAGGCTATTTCACGGTGTCCGTTGTCGATAAGATAATTCGTAAGCTCGTAGGCTGCATAGAAGCTGTCGCCTACCACGCAGCTCTCGGCGGTGAGCTGATTGTAGAAATCAAGGAACACCACTGGGATCTTGGTGTTTAAAACGGCGTTTATATATTTATCGGATATCTGCCCTAAGATTATTATGCCGTCTACCCTCTGGTGGAAGAATATATCGGGGAGCACCGCTTTTTCCTCGTTGCCCGATGTAAGAGTGTGGAAAAATGCGTAATGCTTGCGCTGCTGGAGCGCGGTGGATATGCCCCGCATAAATTTAAAGTAAAAGGAGTTTTCCGACATATACCGCTCGGCTACGATGATACCTATATTTCCGCTGAGAGTCTTTTTCTTTTTGGCTTCTGTACCGTATTTATAGCCCATTATCTCGGCGGTCTTGAGTATTTTCTGCCTCAGCTCGCCGCTGACACCACTTTGTCCCGAAAATGCCTTTGATACGGACACCACGCTTATTCCGAGCTTTGCCGCTATATCACGCATAGTTACGCTTTTTGCCAAGTTTTTCCGCCCCCTGTGCGCTGTCTGAAAAGTTAATTTACAGACTAATTTTATCATATTATCCCGTACTTTTCAAGCATTATTTTTAGCTTAAATTAGTAAACGCTTTTTAGGCTAAATTTTGCTGATATTGCATTTTGTTAGCTAATATTAAAAGCTAATTTAGTTTGCAAATCTTAATATTATGTGGACTCAATATTTCTCAAAGGTAAATTCAAGAAATGCAATCGTTTTCTGTTTTTATCAAAAATCTATGCTTCGCAAAGAGTTCTTAATTTATACAGTCAAACTGTATAATCAATGCGGTAATGATTTATCAATATTAACAAAGTTTTGTAATAGTTTTCTGAAATTTGTGAAAAATTTACAAAGCTAACAAAATTACGCTGTGTGAAATGCCGCTATTTTAAATTTTGCTTGACTTGAGGCGGAAATTAACTATAATGAAACTATCGCAGAAAACCATAGGCAATGAATAACACACAATGCTAAATTATTATGGAGGTCATTAAAATGAACACTAAGTTTAAAAGAACTGCGGCTATGTGTGCCGCACTTGTAATGGCAGGTACAGTTCTTACCGCTTGCGGCGGCAGCGCAAACCAGGGCGGCGAGACAACAAACGCTCCTGCAGGCGAGACCACTGCAGCAGGCGGTGACACAGCTGCTGCTCCTGCTGAGGGCGGCGAAACTGAGGCTGCTCCCGCAGGCGAGGCTTCTTCCGAGCTTAGCGGCACTATCAAGGTTCTTCACCACCGTACCGACAGAGATCAGGACGGCACAATGGCTAAGCTTACTGAGGGCTTCAACGCTCTTTATCCTAATGTAACAGTTGAGTATCAGTCCTTCACAAACTATGCTGACGATATCGCTACTATGATGCAGTCCGACAACTACGGCGACGTTGTTATGACTCCTCAGGCACTGAAGCAGGCTGATCTTCCTAACTTCTTCGCTTCCTTCGGTTCCTATGACGAGCTTTCTCAGAAGTACTACTGGCTGGAAAACTACAGCGTTGACGGTCAGGTTTATGCGCTTCCTACAGGCGGTACAGCTTCCGGTATCCTCTACAACAAGAAGGTATGGGCTGACGCAGGCATCACTGCTCTCCCCACAACTACAGAAGAGTTCCTCTCCTGCCTCAAGCAGATCGAGCAGAACACTGACGCTATCCCCTACTATACTAACTACAACGCAAGCTGGTGCATCACTCAGTGGCAGTCTCTCGTAGTAGGCGCTTCCGGCGACCCCGATTACAACACCAAACTCCTCACCGAAAAGACCGACCTCTTCTCCAAGGGCAGCCCCTATGACGCTGTTTACGGCACACTCTTTGACATCTACGCTGATCCTACTCTCCACGAGGAAGATCCTATGACAACTGACTGGGAAGGCTGCAAGCCTGCATTCGCACAGGGCAAGATCGCTACTATGGTTCTCGGTTCCTGGGCTATCAGCCAGTTCCAGGAGGCTGCTACTCAGGTAGGCGCAGATCCTGCTGATGTCGGATATATGCCTTTCCCCAACAGCATTGACGGCAAGATCTACTCCGTATCCTCCAACGACTATATGATGAGCGTTAACAAGAATTCCGCAAACCTTGACGCTGCTATGGCTTATGCAGAGTGGTTCTGCACAGATTCCGGCTTTGCTCAGAACGAGGGCGAGATCTCCGGTCTTAAGGGAGCTGCAATGCCTGAGACACTTTCTTCCTTCGACGAACTGGGTGTTCAGCTCTTCGTTGAGAACCCCACTCCTGCTGACCTTATCGGCAAGTGGGACGAGATCGCTAAGGCTTCTGAGGTCGATCCTTGGGGCGATGCTTCCACAAACTACAAGTTCAGAATGGCTGAGGCTGCTTTCCAGGGCAAGGGCAGAGAGGAATATGACAAGATCGCTGCTGACGTTAATGCTGCCTGGGCTGCTTCCAGAGATTCCATTCTCGGCTAATTTATAATCCACGATTCCTTCTTTAAATTTTTCTTTCTCTCCGATACTAAACACCATTAGAATTATGGCGAAGAAATCGCCGCAAAAGCTTGCATATACGGATTTTGCGGCGAGAGATTACCATAATTCAATAGGTGTTTAGTATTATACTGTATTTTTCTGCGGCGCCTTCTTCACGCCGCAGAATGATACGGTATATTCATACCACAGGGTATGAGCTATGTTCAAATCAAACACGAAAATAACCCGAAAATGAGGGATATGCTTTGACTAAAAACACTAATACGCCTGAACGGCTTGCTCCGAAAAACAAGCTTTCCAAATCTTACATTGAAAAGATGGTTACTGTTTGTCTTTTCCTGCTTATTCCCACACTCCTGCTTGTGATATTCACCTACATTCCCGCTGCCGAGATGGTAAAGTTCAGC
The DNA here is from genome assembly GCA_028720105.1 of Oscillospiraceae bacterium. Taxonomy (GTDB): domain Bacteria; phylum Bacillota; class Clostridia; order Oscillospirales; family Ruminococcaceae; genus Huintestinicola. Next base: position 40,608 of record JAQYLI010000017.1, read on the forward strand.
TTTGAAAAGAGAGACCAGTTCGGTGTTGATGTTGAATTTGTAGGACTTCAGAATTACAAGACAGTATTTTCCACACCGGAATATTTTGCGGCTTTCAAAAACAGTATTTACTACCTTTTCGGCTCCTTTATACAGCTTGGACTTGCTCTGTTTCTTGCTACAATACTCTGCTCGAAGATCAGATTTTCCAATTTCTTTAAGGGAGTTGTTTTCTTCCCTTATATGATCAATACTGTTGCAGTTGCCCTTATCTTCCGCAGATTTTTCCAGAAGGGCGACGGCATAACCAATACTGACGGTACTCTTAATTCCATAATCACCCTGCTTGGAGGAGACCCCGTTAAATTTCTCTCTACAGAGGGACTTGTCAACATCTGCCTCGTGTTCGTTTCCATATGGAGATATATCGGCTTTGACATAGTAATGTTCATAGGCGCGATACAGTCTATTTCTCCCGATATTTACGAAGCCGCAGATCTTGACGGCGCAAACCGTTTCCAGGTATTCAGGTACATAATCGCTCCCGGCATCAGACCCATTATCCTGCTCCAGATGATACTTGCGGTGAAGGGTGCAATCAGCGTTTACGAAATTCCCTTTATCATCACAGGCGGACGTTTCGGTTCAAGTACATTCGTTATCCAGACTACAGAAACGGCGTTTAAGTTCCAAAAAGTCGGGCTTGCCTCGGCTATGGCTGTGGTGCTGTTCCTGATAATCGTCGTCGTCACCATAATCCAAAAGCTGATTCTCAAGGAGGAAAAGTAAAATGGCTGCTACTGCAATCACTAAGGACAACAGCAATTTTGTCCCCAAGCTTTTCACCTTTCTGAAATACGCTATTCTCGTCATTGCCTGCCTTGTAGTTTTCATTCCTCTTGTGGTCGTATTTTTAGGCTCTTTCAAGAACAACACTGAATTCCTTTCATCAAACGTTTTTGCGCTTCCCACAAAGTTTGAATGGTCAAACTACAAGACCGCTTTCATCGACGGTAAGGTTCTTTTAGGTCTGAAAAACACAGCGATCATCATCGTTATTTCCTGTACGGGAACAATAATCGTAGGCACAATGACAGCTTACGTTCTTCAGCGTTTCAAAACTGTTCTCGGCAAGATCCTCAAGGCGGCGTTCCTGCTTGCAACACTTTTCCCCGCTATCTCAATGCAGGTAACGGTTTACCGCATTATGAACGGCTTCCACCTTGTGGGCACTATGGCGGCTCCAATTATTCTCTACGTCGGTACGGATATTGTTTCCATTTACATCTTTATGCAGTTTCTGGACAACATTTCCTACTCCCTCGACGAGAGCGCCATCATTGACGGAGCAAACTACTTCACAGTTTTCTTCAAGATCATTCTTCCCCTGCTTAAACCCGCTATCGCAACAGTTCTTATCATCAAGGTGATAAGCATTTACAACGACTTCTACACTCCTCAGCTTTATATGCCCAGCGAAGAGCTGTCGGTAGTATCCACATCGCTCTACCGCTTTATGGGTCCCTACGGAGCTAAGTGGGAAATAATCTTTGCAGGTATCGTTATCTGTATCATTCCTGCTCTGGTCATCTTCCTTACACTTCAGAAGCAGATCTACGCAGGTCTGGTCAACGGCTCTGTAAAGGAATAATTACATAAGTTGATAAAATTCCCGTCAGGCTTCAAAACGAGCCTGACGGGATATTTTTCTGCGTTCTTATTCATATGACATAATCATAATCCTCGCCGCTGCAAATAAGGCTTGCTATGGAAATGCTGTCAAAATAATCGTTTGTGAGCTTGTAGAAGTCCTGCCACATCTTAAGCGTCCTGTCATCGGGAGCAGCTGTGCCGTCCTTCATAGAGGATATGGGAACAAGGTCTCCCTCTGCCACACGGAGTATCTCCCCTACGGTGTATTTCTCGGGAGGTCTTTTAAGACGGTATCCGCCGTTTTTTCCGTGAACTCCGAACACAAGGTCGCCTTTGGTGAGAACGGGCATTATCTGCTCAAGATATTTTATAGACAGCTCCTGCCGCCCTGCTATATCCTTGACGGGTATGCATTTGCCGCTGTAATGCTCGGCAAGGTCGATCATTACCTGCAGAGCATATCTTCCTTTTGTTGTGACGAGCATTACTTTCACCTCATATTTTATGATTTTACAATAACCTTTCTGTACTCGTCAAAGCGCACCCACTTTGAGAAAAATGCGCTCTGATCCTTCGGGTCTGTTTCGGAGTATTCCTTTAAGAACTGCTTTACTTCGCTGTCGGAATGTGCCTTTACGCCGAAGCCTCTGCCGTTTATTACGGGAACGTCTCCGTAAACGTAATCTGCGGCGGGAAGTATCTCGGTTATGACCTTGTTTCTTACCTTTACCGAAACGCCGTCTCGCAGCACGATAATATCGAAGCTGTCGGGATAGCTGTAGCTTTCTCCCGAGGTGGGGATCTCGTCTCCTACGGTATAGGTTGCCTTTACGGGCTGATATTTCAGAACGTTCAGACTGCTTGTGTCATAGTAAAATTCCTCGAAAATATCTCCCCTTGCGGTAAGCTCGCCGTACTTGAAGGAAGCCTTATCAGCGGCTCCTCCGCCTCTCTCGCTGAGTTCCTCGACTACGCCGCAGGCAGAGGTCATATTTGTTACACGGTCGATAAGGATAAGCTCGCCCAGAGTTTTGTGAGATTTGAATTTATCCGCAACAATAGCTTCTGTAAGGAGGATATCGCAGAGAGCGATACCGTTTTTGGAAAGCTTGTCAGTCTTTATATGCTCGCCTGTGTTTACGTCAACGGCATATTCCACGCCTGCAAGTATTCCGGGAATGGTCTTTGTGCCAAGCTTTACAAGGTAATCCTTGCCGATTACAAGCTCCTCGTCGTCCATCCAGAGAATGGAGGCTTTGAGGCGCTTGTACACGCCGATGTCCGTATCCTTTACGAGAACGCAGCCTCTTGAAACGTCCACCTCTTTATCAAGAGATATGGTAACAGGCTGACCCTTGTATGCGGTATCTGCGGACCTGTCGGTAACAAGTATTCCCTTTACCGCCGCTTTTTCTCCGCTGGGGAGAGCGGTTATTTCGTCGCCTACGCTTATGCTGCCCGACTCGATCTGTCCCTGAAAGCCTCTGAATGTATGGTCGGGACGGCACACTCTCTGAACGGGCATATAAAAGCCCTTTTCATCGTCCTCGGAAATATCCACATTTTCAAGATATGTAAGAAGCGCGGGTCCTGTGTACCACTTGATATTATCGGACTTTTTGGTAACGTTGTCGCCCTCGGTGGCAGAAAGAGGTATTATCTGAATATTATCGAGAGAAAGCTCCTTTGAAAGCTCGGATATCTGCTTTTCGATCTCATTAAAGCGCTCCTCGCTGTAGCCCACAAGGTCCATTTTATTTACGGCAAAAACGAAATATTTTATGCCCATAAGACTGCATATCCTTGCGTGACGTCTTGTCTGAACAAGTACGCCCTGAGAAGCGTCCACGAGAATTACCGCCAGGTCTGCAAAGGAGGCTCCCACCGCCATATTGCGGGTGTATTCCTCGTGACCCGGAGTATCGGCAACGATAAAGCTGCGGTTATCCGTGGTAAAATATCTGTATGCCACGTCAATGGTAATGCCCTGCTCACGCTCCGCCATAAGACCGTCAAGGAGCAGAGAATAGTCTATCTTTCCGCTTCTGCTGCCCACCTTGCTGTCCAGCTCAAGAGCCTTTTCCTGATCGGCGTAAAGCAGCTTTGAGTCATAGAGGATATGACCGATAAGAGTTGATTTGCCGTCGTCAACGCTGCCGCAGGTTATAAATTTAAGTAAGCCCTTCATTAAAAATAGCCCTCCCTTTTGCGGCGCTCCATACTTCCTGCCGCTTCGTTGTCGATAACTCTCGATGTGCGCTCCGAGGAAACTGCGCTGAGTGTCTCGGAGATTATCTCGTCAAGAGTATGAGCAGTAGACTCCACTCCGCCCGTAAGGGGATAGCAGCCAAGTGTTCTGAAACGAACCGACTTCATCTGGGGAACTTCTCCCTCTTTAAGCGGGAAACGGTCGTCGTCTACCATAATAAGATTGCCGTCACGCTCCACAACAGGGCGCTCCGCCGCAAAATACAAGGGCACGATATCAATGTTCTCACGCTTTATGTACTGCCAGATATCCTTTTCCGTCCAGTTGGAAATTGGGAAAACTCTTATGCTTTCGCCCTTGTTAATTTTGGCGTTGTAAAGCTTCCACATTTCGGGGCGCTGATTTTTGGGGTCCCAGGCGTGAGCGGCATTTCTGAATGAGAAAATTCTCTCCTTTGCGCGGGATTTCTCCTCGTCGCGTCTGCCGCCGCCGAATGCAGCGGTGAAGCCGTATTTGTTAAGCGCCTGCTTTAAAGCCTGAGTTTTCATAATATCGGTGTATGCGGAACCGTGGTCAAAGGGATTTATGCCCTGCTTGACGCCGTCCTCGTTTATGTATTCAAGCATTTCAATGCCAAGCTTCTTTGCGGTCTTGTCACGAAATTCTATCATCTCCTTGAACTTCCACGTTGTGTTCACGTGAAGAAAGGGGAAGGGCGGCTTTTCGGGATAAAACGCCTTCATTGCAAGATGAAGCATTACCGAGCTGTCCTTTCCGATTGAATAGAGCATTACGGGCTTTTCGCACTCTGCCGCAACCTCTCGTATTATGTATATAGCTTCCGCTTCAAGCTCGTCAAGATGTGAAAAATTGCTCAAGGTATTTTACCTCCTAATATTTATTTGACTCCTTAGGGTCGATATCAATATTCGTTATATCTCCCCCGGGGCTTTCTATCACCCAGCGTAATAGACCGTTCTTTTTCTCGGTATGCACCATACTGCCCCTGCCGCCCATATCCGCTCCCAGAAAGAAGCTTATGGCATATACGGGACACTCCTTAATGCAGGAGGTGCAGCCCCAGCAGTCCTTGGGATATTTTATGTAAGCCTTTCCGTCATCGTCCTGCTTTATCAGAGTGCCGGGACAAACATTACGGCATTTTCCGCAGCCTATGCATTTGCTTTTATCAATTGCTATGCTCATAAGCTCTCTGTCCCTCCTCCGTCAGCTCTCTGAGAATTATTTTTATCTCACCGTTTTCCATTCGGGAATTAACGTACTTGCGCCAGTTTGCATTATCCTTTTCGGGATAATCGAGATTTTCCGCAAAGGAATGCCACCTTGTCTCGTGACGGGCTTTCAGATGGGCGATAACGCTTCTGCATACCGTAAGCCGCTCACGAAGCTCATATATGTACATAAGCTCCTGATAGTCCTCGGCGTGAAGACTCTCGGACAACTTTTCTATCTGCCGTATCTTCATATCCGCAATGTCAAGCTGCTTTTCGTTAAAACGGTAGCTTGTCTTTATGCCTCCTGCGTAGGAGTCCATTACCGTCTGCATAGCCTCCTCAAGCTGCTCTGCGGTAAACAGGGAGGTGCCTTTGCTCATAAAGCCCTCTGTCTCGGAAATATGAGCCTTTATTTCGTCCTCGCCAATGGGAGATGCCTTGCTTTCGGATATGAATTTTACTGCGGACAGGGCAGCTATCTCGCCCTCTGCAAGTGCGCCCGTAACATACTTCTGAGGACAGCCCCCCGCCACATCTCCTGCGGCATATAAGCCCTTAATTGTGGTCTGACGATTGGTGTCCACCCAGTATCCGCTGGCGGTGTGACCTCCGACTATGTAAGGCTCTGTGCCCTCTATCTCCACATTCTGCTCGGAAATGTTCCTGCCGCTTTCAATCCACTTTATTGTCTGAGAGGGAGCCATATTAAGATATGCCCTGATAAGCGAGTCCTCCGTTTCGGGAGAAACGCCCTCGGTTTTCAGATAGCAAGGACCTCTGCCCTCAAGATTTTCGCAAACTGTTCCGTAAACTCTTTCGGAGGTGGTAAGACCGTATTTCGTCTCGTAAACTTCTCCGAGAGAATTTATCTGTTTCGCACCTGCTCCCTGTGCAAGAGTTCCCGTAGGAGCAATGGTGTCCTTGCAGCGAAGGGCGATAAAGCGCATTTCTAAGGTGGTCATCTCCGCACCGTGCTTTATGCCCATTGCATAGCCCGCACCCGTGTTAAAGGGCGGATACCACATCTTGTGCCTTGAAAAGCCGGGATTGTTGGGTCTGTAAAGTCCCGCCGCACCGCCTGTGGCAACGATAACTGCGTCTGCCTCAATGGTATAAAAGGTGCCGTTTTCAATGCCGAATGCAAATGCACCCCTTATCCTGTTGTCGGAAACGGAAAAGTCAATGACATTAACACGATTGAGTATCGTAACATTGGGCAGCTTTTCAACAGCCGAAGCAAGCAGAGGCTTGATATTCTCGCCGTTTATCTTGATGTTTCGGTTTCCTCTTGCCACATATTTCCCGTTCTCGTCCTTGAGGATAACAAGACCCATATCCTCAAGCCGCTTTGTCACCTTGTTGAGCCGCTCGCACATTGAGTAAAGCAGATCGTCTCTAACAATTCCGTCAGCGTCCTTTCGGGCATATTCCACATAATCCTTAGGAGTATGCCCCTCGGTGATGTAAGCGTTAAGAGCGTTTACACCCGCTGCAAGGCAGCCGCTTCTTTTGATATGCGCCTTTTCGCATATGAGTATCTTAACATCGGAATTTTCCGAAGCCGTCAGAGCCGCATAGCAGCCTGCCGTACCGCCGCCGATAATAAGCAGGTCGGTTTTAATTTTTTCAAATTTCACGGAAAGCTCCTCCGTTTTCGCTTAAATATTTTTCTGCGGAATATACGCTGTTTGCGCCGTCTGCCGCAGCGGTGACAACCTGCCTGAGAGGTTTTGTCCGCACATCTCCTGCGGCAAAAATGCCCTTGTCGGAGGTAACGCAGTCCTCTCCCGCAATGATATAACCGCCGCTATCCATCTCAACAACGCCCTTTAAAGGCTCGCTGCCCGGGACGGTTCCCACAGCCACAAATACTCCGTTAACAGCAAGCGTTTCCTCCCTGCCGTTGCGCTCGATCCTGATACCCTCCACACGGTTTTCACCGAAAATTTCGGTGGGAACCGCACTCATAACCGTCTCGATATTTCCTGCCTCAGCCACCTTCCTGCAAAGGGACTTGTTTGCACGAAATTCATCTCTGCGGTGGATAAGATAAACCTTGCTCGCTATCTTAGAAAGATAAACAGCGTCGCCAAGAGCCGTATCTCCTCCGCCTATAACGGCAGCCACCTTGTTTTTGTAAAAAGCTCCGTCGCATACGGCGCAGTAGGAAACTCCCCTGCCCGACAGTTCTTCCTCGCCCTTTATGCCAAGCTTTCGGTGAGAAGCACCTGCGGCATAGATAACAGTCCTTGTCTCAAACTCGCTGCCGTCCTCCAAAGAAACGGTGTATATGCCGTTTTTGGGGGTGATTTTTGTTACTTCGCCCTCGATAAATCTCGCACCAAGTGTCTCTGCGTGGCTGCGGAATTTCTCGCCCAGGTCATAACCGCTTTCGCCGTAAAGCCCCGGGTAATTATCCACCCGTTCGCTCTCGGCTATCTGCCCCGTGCCCATAAAGATTTTCTCGATAACGATAAAATCCATTTCCGCCCGTGAGGCATATATAGCCGCAGAAAGCCCTGCCGAACCGCTTCCGATAATTATGGTATCATAGATCATTTAATCATTCTCCGAAAAATTATTCCGTAATTATTATACCCTCGTTCTCCGCATTATCCCCCGTGATTTTAAAAGAGTTGAGAACGGGATTTTCCCTGTCCATAAGAGAAAGGATAAGATAGCTTGCCTTGCTGTCATAAGCAAGCCGCTTGTCCTCCTCGGAGGGACGGGAGGGAGACTCGGGGTGGGAATGCCAATTTCCCAGCGGAACAAGACCGTTTGCACGCATATCCTTAACCGCCGCAAGCTGTTCCTTGGGATCAAGGGAAAAATGCTCATTGGAGTGGTCGATGTTCGTAAGGATATAGACCTTTTTTATCTCCTTGCCGCTCTCGGTTATCTCGCCTGCAATAAGTCCGCATGCCTCCTCGGGAAGAACGCTTTCTGCGTGCCTGAGAATTTTATCAAAATCGGCTCTTTTTAAGTTTATCATTTAAATCAGTCCTCGTTAGTAAGATGAACGCCGTCGCATTCGTGCTGCTCGTAATCAATAAGCTCGGTAATTGTGGGGTGCTCTCCGCAGACAGCGCACTTTGAAGTGTCCGAAGGCAGCTTTACCTTGCGAAATTCCATTGTAAGAGCGTCATAGGTAAGAAGATATCCCGTAAGCAGCTCGCCCTGACCGATAATATACTTAACAGCCTCCATAGCCTGTAAGCTGCCGATAAAACCGCCCATCGCACCGATAACGCCTGCCTGCTTGCAGGTGGGAACAGCATCCTTCGGAGGGGGATTTTTGAAAACGCAGCGGTAGCAGGGACCCTGTCCGGGAACATAGGTCATAAGCTGACCCTTGAAGCGGATAATTCCTGCGTGGGAAAAAGGCTTTTTCGCCATAACACAGGCGTCGTTTATGAGAAACTTTGCAGGGAAATTGTCCGTGCCGTCAATGATGAAATCATAGTCCGCAATAAGCTCGGAAATGTTCTCGCTTGTAACGAAGGTACGGTAGGTTTTCACCGTAACATCGGGGTTGATAGCCTCCATAGTTTCCTTTGCGGACTGTACCTTTGCCTTGCCGATGTCTGCGGTGGAGTGGATTATCTGCCGCTGGAGATTGGAAAGATCAACCTCGTCTGCGTCTGCGATACCGATAGTGCCTACTCCTGCCGCAGCCAGATACATAGCCGCTGGAGCGCCCAGACCGCCTGCACCAATGATAAGAACCTTTGCATTAAGAAGCTTTTTCTGTCCCTTTGCACCAACTTCTTTGAGAATGATGTGACGGGAATATCTTTCAAGCTGTTCGTTTGTAAATGCCATTTTCGTTTCCTCCGATTATAAAATTAAAGAGAACCTCCGCCCATAAAGTACAGAAACTCAACGCTGTCCCCGTCCTTCAAAACGGTGCTTTCAAATGCGCCGCTCTCAACAAATTCATCGTTGATGGTAACTGTAACATATTCGGGAGTCTCAACCTTTTCGTCAATAACAAGCTGTGCAACGGTAAGACCGTCTTTAACTTCTTTTTTTTCTCCTGCAACTGTGATCTTCATAGTAAATTTTCTCCTTATATCATAATCAGATTTTTTCGATTTCCGAAACTATCTCGGATTTTTTAACCGCTCCGGTAAGACGGGATATTTCCTCTCCGTCCCCAAAGAATACGAGCGTGGGAACGGACATAACGCCGTATTTTTCCGCAAGCTCCGGGTCAAAATTGATGTTTATCTTAACAAACTTTACCTTGTCTCCCTGTTCCTCCTCAATCTCCGCAAGAACGGGAGAAAGCCTTTTGCAGGGAACGCAGCTGTCGGAATAAAAATCCGCAATAACAGCCCCGCCTGCATTTAAAACCTCTTCATCAAAGGTATCTGTACTTACACGAACCGCCATCTCAGTCACCGACCTTCTTAACAATGAGAGTGTAGGTACCGTCCTCATTGTTGATGAGCTTCAGTATCTGATGACCCTCTTCCTTAATGCTTCGGGGAACGTTCTGAACAGGCTCACCGTCATTCATCTTCACCGCAAGTATCTGTCCGTCATCAAGCTCCTCAAGAGCCACCTTAGCCTTTACAAAGGTAGTGGGGCAAACCACATCGGTAATATCCACATTATCGTCAATGTTAAAATCTATCTCAGCCATTGTAAACCTCCAGAATTTTCTTTTCAAATTTATCTCTGCCGACCCTGTCAAGTGTGAACTTGAACCGCTCACCCGCATTTGCATTTTCCCCGAAAAACTCGATTGCAGCGTCGCAAATTTTCAGAAGCTTTTCCTTGTCCTCGATAAAGGGGATAACAGCCTCGCCCTTGCTTATGCTGTTTCCGAAAAGTCCTCCGAAGGAAACGATATATCCGTGAACGGTGTCCCATGCATCTGTAGGACAGGCTTTGACGCATCTGCCGCAGAAATTGCACTTGCCGTCATCAACGGAGATCTTTCCGTCCTTTATCTCGATCGCACCCACACGGCACGCCTTTTCGCAAACGCCGCAGTTAATGCAGTCGCTCTCACGCCATTTTACCTTTATACCGCCCTTTATGCCCAGATCGTTTTCCTCTGCTTTAAGGCAGTTGTTCTGACAGCCCGTAATGCCGAATTTGAACTTGTGGGGAAGCTCTCTTGCGAAATATCTCTCATCAAGCTCCTTTGCAAGAGCGTAGGTGTCAATACAGCCCGAAGGACAAATAGCCTCGCCCTGACAGGCGGTAACTGTTCTGACACGAGGACCGCATACGCCCGGCTCAACACCGCCCTCGGCAAGAGCCGCCTTCACCTTGTCAATGTCGTCCAGCTTGATAAAGGGTATCTCAACGCTCTGACGGGAAGTAAGATGAACGTGACCGTCACCGTATTTCTCCGCAACCTCGGCAATTTTCGCAAGCTGAACAGCTGTAACGTTTCCGCCCACAACGCGAAGTCTCAAAGAGAAATTGTTCTTCTGCTTCTGGCGCATAAATCCGCCCTTTTTAAGAGTTGCAAAGTCCACTGCCATAATTATATAACCTCCGTTTTATCAATAGCCTGCCTGAAATCGGCAATAAGATCCTCAATATCCTCAATGCCCACGCTTATGCGTATCGAATCATCATAAACTCCCGCATTTACCTGCTGCTCTGTGGTGCTGTGGGTGTAAATAGTGCTTGCAGGGTGGATAACAAGGGTTCTCACGTCTCCGATGTTAGTAGCTATACAGGCATATTTCAGACTGTTTATAAGCTTAAATGCCTTTTCCTTGCTGCCTGCCCTGATGGTGATTATAGCACCGCCCATTCCCTTAAGCTGTTTTACCGTAAGCTCGTGATAGGGATTTGACTCAAGCGCAGGATAATTTACGGAAACTCTTCCGTCCTCCTCAAAAAACTCCGCAAGCCTTTTGGCATTAAAGCAAAGCCTTTCCATTCTGAGTCCCAGCGTTTCAAGTCCGATAGAATTGAGATATGCGTTCATCGGCGCAAGACAGGCTCCCACATTTCTCCATATGCCGTTTCTGAGCTTAGCAAGATATGCAAATTTTCCGAATTTCTTATATTCCTCAAAGCCCCTGTACCGCTTTGTGTCCCACTTGAAATTTCCGCTGTCGATTATAACTCCGCTGATGGAATTTCCGCTGCCGTTTATGTATTTTGAAGAGGAGTGAACAACAATATCCGCCCCGAAATCAAAGGGATTTATAAGATAAGGCGTTGCAGTGGTGCTGTCGATAATAAGAGGTATTCCTCTTTTGTGGGCCGCCTCGGAAACTGCTTTTATGTCCGTAACATTAAGCTTGGGGTTTCCGATAAGCTCCGTAAATACAGCCTTTGTCCTGTCGGTGGCAAGCTTTTCCACGCTTTCCGCCGTAACCTCATCGGTGAAAACGGTCTTTATCCCGAAAGCCTCAAGATCACCGAAAAGGTCAATAGTTCCTCCGAAAAGAGCCGAGCCTGCAATTATCTCGTCTCCCGACTCCAATATGTTTAAAAGCGACATAGTGACCGCCGCCATACCCGAGGAACAGGCAACAGCGCCAATTCCCTTTTCCATTGCAGCAACTCGCTTTTCAAAGGAGTCAACCGTAGGATTGCTTATTCTCGTGTAAGCAAATCCGGGAGCCTTGTTGTTAAATACAGCTTCAAGCTTTTCCGCCGACTCGTGAGCGAATGCGCTTGACTGATAAACGGGAACAAGAGTTGAGCCTGTGGCTTTTTCTCCGTCAAAGCTCTGATGAAGCAGAGCAGTGTTAAAATTCATACTATCACCGGTTTCCTTTTAAATGAATACGGATTCTTCCGTGAGCGCCTCGTTTTCAAGCAGCTGCGCCCTGCCGCCCGATGTCACGAACATTCGGTAAACGAAAACGTAGACCTTTTCGCCCACAGAAACGCTCTGCTCGTCAAATCCCCGTCTTGCGGTAAGAAGAACGCCGTTTACCCTGACGGATATCTCAACGCTGCTTCCTCTGAAAGCCGTCCGCTCAACAACCCCCTCCGAAACGGAGCTTTTGAATTTGAGCGGCTCGTTTTCCTTGAATATCTTCACAAACTCGGGACGAATAACAGCCTTGTCTGCATTTTCTATCTTTTCAAAGGTGTGAAATCCGCTGTAATCCTTAACCACCGCAGGCTGACCGAAGAAAGTAGCGGTAAAATCCGTCTGCGGCGATCTGTACACCTGCTCGGGAGTACCCACCTGCTCAATTCTGCCCTTGTTGGTGATGATTATCTCGTCTGCCACCTCAATAGCCTCGTCCTGATCGTGGGTAACGAAAATGCTTGTAACGCCAAGCTTTCTTATCATATCCTTGAGCCAGCTGCGAAGCTCCTGCCTAACCTTTGCGTCAATTGCTGCAAAAGGCTCGTCAAGCAGAAGCAGCTGAGGATTTGGAGCCAGCGCCCTTGCAAAAGCCACTCTCTGCCGCTGACCGCCGGAAAGCTGACTGGGAAAGCGCTTCTCAAGCCCCTCAAGACCGATAAGCTTTACAAGCTCCGTAACTCTCTCCCGTATCTGCTCCTTGTCCTGCTTCATAACTTTAAGTCCGAAGGCAATGTTATCATAAACCGTCATATACCTAAACAGCGCATAGCTCTGAAACACAAAGCCGATACCTCTCTGACTTGCAGGCACATCGTTTACCACCCTGCCGTCAATGATTATCTCGCCGCTGTCGGGATTTTCAAGTCCCGCTATCATTCGGAGAATGGTGGTCTTACCGCTTCCGCTGGGTCCCAAAAGACCGATAAGCTTTCCCTTTTCAATGCCGAAGCTCACATTATCGGAGGCTTTGAAGCTGCCGAAGCTTTTGTTTATATTTTTAAGCTCAATGTACATTCTCCGACTCTCTCTTTCCTATGTATTCCACAACGCTTCTTATAACAAGAATGATTATCGCCATCATAACAAGAATTGACGACACCGCAAATGCTGGAACATATTTAAATTCATTAAACAAAATTTCAACGTGAAGGGGAAGTGTGTTTGTCTTACCTCTCAGATGACCCGAAAGTACCGAAACCGCACCGAACTCGCCCATCGCTCTTGCGGCGCAAAGCACCACGCCGTATAAAAACGCCCATTTGATATGTGGGAAGGTGATCTTCCGAAAAATGGTGAAGCCGTCAGCGCCCATAAGAGCCGCAGCCTCCTCCTCGTCCGTGCCCTCCGCCTCAAGAACGGGAATAAGCTCTCTTGAGATAAATGGAAAGGTCACAAAAATAGTTGCAAGGATAATTCCGGGGACCGCAAAAACTATCTTGATGTCAAGCTCCTCAAGCAGAGGATAAATGGGGCTCTGCCTTCCGAAAGTAAGCACGAATATAAGACCTGCAATAATGGGCGACACCGTTACCGGCAGATCAATAAGGGAGCCTAAAAGCTTCTTGCCCTTGAAATGAAACTTTGTAATGAGCCACGCCGCAAACAAACCGAAAACCGTATTAAGAGCAGTAGCCGCCAGAGTAGCCTCTACAGTAAGCAGCATAGCCTTGACTGTGTATTTGTCCGTTATCGCCTCGGCATAAACTGCGAAGCCCTGTTTCAAAGCCTCGGTAATTACCGTAATAAGGGGCAGCACCAGCATAACGAAAATAAAGAAGAAGCTTATTCCGATAAGCAGCCATTTGACCGCCTTTGATTCCTTACGCACTCTTGCCGCCTCCCCTCAGAATTTTTGCATTTCTTATCTGAATAAGATTTACAAGGAAAAGAATGATAAACGAAGCCGCAAGCATTACAAGTGCAATAGCCGTAGCGCTCGCATAATCGTATTCCTGAAGCTCCGACATAATAATGAGAGGAGTTATCTCAGTTTCAAAGGGCTGATTTCCCGCAATGAAAACCACGCTGCCGTATTCACCGAGACATCTTCCGAAAGCAAGACCGAAGCCCGTAAACACCGCAGGCATTATCTCGGGGAATATTACTTTCCAGAAAGTCCTGCGCCTGCTCGCTCCCATAGTAGCCGCCGCCTCTTCAAGAGATGGGTCAAGCTTTTCAAGCACAGGCTGGACCGCCCTCACCACAAAGGGAATGCCGATAAAAACCAGCGCCACCGTAATTCCTATACGTGTGTAGGCAATTTTAATGCCGAACCTTGCAAAAATACTTCCGATAATTCCCGTGTCCGCTGTGAGAGAAGTAAGAGCAATGCCTGCCACCGCGGTAGGAAGAGCAAATGGCAGCTCTATCATTCCGTCCAGAAGCCTTTTAAACGGGAAATCGTATCTTACCAGCACCCAGGCGAGAACCACGCCCATAACAGCATTGATAAGTGAGGCGATAAGCGCAGTCAGAAAGCTTACCTCAAAGCTTGCAAGCACCCTGTCTCTTGTGATGGTTTTGATAATATCGCTAAGACTCATCTGAGCCGTAAATATCACAAGAGACGCCAGCGGTATCAGAACGATAACGCCCAGTATCGCAAGGGTCACGCCCATTGACAGCCCGAAGCCGGGAATAATTCTTTTGTTTGACCTTTTCATAACTGTGCTAACGCCTCGCCTTTAAGTTTTACTTTTCTTCGTATATCTCGTCAAATACGCCGCCGTCGGCAAAATGCTTTGTCTGAGCCTCGTCCCAGCCGCCGAACTGAGCAATGGTAACAAGATTTACGTCAAGATCGAAAACGTCCGCATATTCATTAAGAATAGCCTCGTTTGAGGGTCTGTAGTAATTATCTCCCGCAATGCGCTGAGCCTCGTCGGAATAAAGGTAATTAAGGTACTCTGTAGCAGCCTCTCTTGTACCTCTCTTGTCAACTACCTTGTCAACGATAGCAACAGAGGGCTGAGCAAGAATACTAACACTCGGTGTGATTATCTCATAATCATCGGGATAATCCTTGATGGATAAGTAAGCCTCGTTTTCCCAGGCAAGAAGCACATCGCCCTGACCGTTCTCAACGAATGTGGTAGTAGCACCTCTTGCGCCCGAGTCGAGAACCAGAACATTCTGATAAAGCTTCTTGATAAAGTCCTTTACCTGAGCCTCATCGCCATTATAAAGCTTGTCTGCGTATGCCCACGCCGCAAGATAATTCCATCTTGCGCCGCCCGATGTCTTGGGATTGGGGGTGATAACTCCCACACCCTCCTTGACAACATCGTCCCAGTCCTGAATGTTCTTGGGATTGCCCTTTCTAACGAGAAAAACAATGGTAGATGTGTAAGGTGCGCTGTCATTTGCAAATTCGCTTACCCAGCCGTCCTCGATAAGTCCCGCGTCTCTCACAGCATTAACATCATACTCAAGAGCAAGAGTAACAACATCAGCCTCAAGACCGTTTGCCACCTCAAGAGCCTGCTTACCCGAGCCGCCGTGGGACTGAGTTATCTCAATATCTTGACCCGTAGTTTCCTTCCAATGTTCCGCAAATACCTTGTTGTAAGCCTCATAAAGCTCTCTTGTGGGGTCATAGGAAACATTTGTCAGAGTAACAGTTCCGCCCGATGCCGAACCTTCCGAAGCGCCATCCGAGCTTGTCTCAGCCTTAGAGCAGCCTGCAAAGGAAGTAAGTCCCACAGCCGCAGCGGATACTGCAATAAGCGATCTGTAAATATATGATTTAAAATTCTTTTTCATAGTAAATAACCTCTTTCTTTTTTATCTGTGTTTATTAAATATCCGAAAAAGGTTAATTAACATCGTCCGAACCGAAAGTTGGCTCTCACCAGACCTTCAAAATAACCGATCATAATATCAGCTCCGTAAAATCAAATTTTACCGTCTCCCTTGAAACTATTGATATTATATCATGTTATTCCTACTATGTCAATAGGTTTTATATACTTTTGGCAGATTTATACATAATAACCATATATTGCCTAAAGATTTTACACTATCTGCCAAAATCCGTACCATTTATACAGCAAAAAAGCTCCCGACCCCATGGGAGCATTCCACAGGGTCAGGCAGATAAATTCAATGTATCAGAATATAGCCACAACAGCGCCGTTGTAAGTATCCTCAATGTATTTCTTTACCTTGTCTGTTTTGAGAGCATTAACAAGAGCAGTGGTCTTGTCACTTGCTTCATCGCCATTTCTTACAGCAATGATGTTAGCATAGGTCTGAGCGGCGCTGCCCGAAGCGTCCTCAACAGCCAGAGCGTCGGCAATGTTAAGACCTGCCGCAAGAGCGTAGTTACCGTTTATGACTGCAAGAGAACCTGTGTCGCTGTTGCCGAACTGAGCCGCAACTGTATCAGCCTGAACGGTAATGATGTTGTAGCCCTTGTTGTCCACAATGTCAAGAGTGGTAACGCCGTCAACCGCATTAGCGCCCTCGGGAAGGTCGATAAGATCTTCCTGCTCAAGAAGCAGAAGGGCTCTTGTCTCGTTGCTGTCGTCCGCAGGGATAATGATAGTCGCACCCTCGGGAACCTCCGAAACAGCCGCAACACCGTTTCCGTAAAGACCGAAAGGCTCATAGTGGATAGAAGCGGCGGAAACAATATCCGTTCCGTTAGCCTCGTTAAAGCTGTTCAGATAAGGAGTGTGCTGGAAATAGTTTGCGTCAAGAGAGCCCTCATTAAGAGAAGTATTGGGCAGCACATAATCGTCAAAAATAACTATCTCAAGGTCATAGCCCTGAGCCGCAAGATCGTCCTTTACCTGCTCAAGTATCTCGCCGTGAGGAGTGGAGGTAGCGCCCACCACAAGCTTTTCGAGAGTACCCGAAGCAGTTTCAGCCTCCGTTTGAACCGCCTCCGAAGCAGCCCCCTGAGTTTCCGAAGCAGATGTCTGAGTCTCCGTATTGCCTGTCGAAGCACCGCAGCCCGTAACAGCAGCGGAAAGAGCGAGAGTGAAAATAAATGCAAATGCTTTTCTGAGATTTTTCATAATAGTGATTTCCTTTCATAAATAACAAATTTTCAAATTTTTTGGGATAATAACGTACAGCAACATCGCCGCATTCGCCCGAATCTGAAATTTGCTCTTACAAGCTTCTCAAAATTTCGTTTCATTTTGTTTCCTTTCTATCTGATACGCTTGTCTGTCTTTCTAGCGATAAGCATACCCACTTCCTGAATTATCTGCACAATGACAATGGTAAGCAGAACGCATACCCAGATAATATCATCGTTAAATCTCTGATAACCGAAGCTTACAGCGATCATACCCAGACCGCCGCCGCCGATAGTGCCCGCCATAGCGGAGTAGCCGAGAATAGTCACCATCGAAATAACGCTGCCCACAATAAGTGAGGGCTTAGCCTCGGGGATAAGCACCCTGCAGATTATCCGCATATCCGAAGCGCCCATGGACTTAGCCGCCTCGATAACGCCGCCTCCCACTTCCTTGAAGGAGGACTCCGCCATTCTCGCCACATAAGGCGCCGCCGCAATAATAAGCGTAACGATCATAGCCCTGTTGCCGAGACTTGTGCCAGTAATAAGCTTTGCCACAGGTAGCATAGCCACCATCAGAATAACAAAGGGAATACTTCTGAAAATGTTCACCGCAATGCTTAAAATGCGGTACAGCCATGGCATAGGGTGAATACCGTCCTTGTCGGTAACATTCAGCAGAATGCCCAGCGGCAGCCCAATAAGGTAGGAAAAGAATGCGGATATAAATGTCATATAAACCGTTTCCCATATACCCTTCTGAATAGTCCCCGACTCCCATAGCTTAATGAGAAGCTCAGACATTCTTATCCACCTCACTTTCGCTGTACTTAATGTTATTATCCTCAAGATACCCTATCACTCTGTCGGCAACAGCCTTGTCATCGGGCAGCCCGAGAATGATATGACCGCAGGCAACGCCGCCGATATCCTCCGTGTCCGCTTTGAGAATGTTAAGGGGAGCCTGACAGGTAAGGATAAGATTTGCAACCGTGGGCTTGAAGGAATTTTCCCCGTCAAAGGCAATGCGTATCACCCTGCCGCCCTTTATCTCGCTTGCGGTGTTCACCGAGGGAAGAATAAGCTTTTTTGCAATGTCCGACTTGGGAGAAGCGAAAAGCTCGCTTACCGCCGCCAGCTCTGCAATATGTCCGCCGTCAAGAACAGCCGCCCTGTCGCAAATGCTCTCTATAACCTTCATTTCGTGGGTGATAACGATTATTGTGACTCCCAGCTCCCTGTTAACCTTTTTCAGAAGCTCCAGAATGGAGCGTGTGGTGTCGGGGTCAAGTGCGCTTGTAGCCTCGTCGCAAAGCAGATATTTAGTCTCAGCCGCCAGCGCCCTCGCAATGGCAACACGCTGCTTCTGACCGCCCGAAAGCTGCGAGGGATAGGAGTTTTCCTTGTCCGAAAGCCCCACCAGAGAAAGCAGCTCTCTCGCCCTTGTCACAGCAGCGCTTTTCGGCATTTTTGCTATCTCAAGGGGAAAGCAGACATTTTTAAGGACCGTCCTCTGCTCAAGCAGATTAAAGCCCTGAAAAATCATTCCAATGCTCCGCCTTTTGATAAGCAGTTCCTTTTTTGAAAGCTTTCCCAACTCGTCGCCGTCAATGACCACCCTGCCGCCTGTGGGTACCTCAAGGTAATTTATACATCGCACCAGCGTGCTTTTACCCGCTCCCGAAAGTCCGATGATACCGAATATCTCACCGTCATTCACCGTTAAATTCACATCGGAAAGAGCGGTAAATTCACCGTTTGCGGTATGAAATGTCTTTGAAAGATTTTCTATCTGTATCAATTATACAGCCTCCCGAATTTTTCCAAATATGGCTCTTGCAAGCTGCCTGTGACCGGTCCTGTCGAGATGTTCCCTGTCAGCCACCGAGGGCGAAGCATATTCGGAAGCCGCAAGAAAATCGCAGCCTGTTTTTTTCGCAACCGATAAATATGCTTCCCTCAGCCCTCTCGAAACCCTCACAGAGTTTTCGTCAAACGCCTCGTCATAGCCCTTTTCGCCCACGCCCTCCGCAAGATGAATGGGGGAAACAATGAGAATTTTAACATTCCCGTTATATTCCCTTACCTGCCTTACCAGCTTTTCCACTCCTGCCGCAATGTCGTCGGGGCTGTTTTTATAGGAGCTTTTGCAGTCGTTTGTGCCCAGCATAATGATCACATACCCGGGAGTGTGGCTCTCAAGGAGAATTGGAAGAACATCGCTGCCCTTCCTGCCGGGGCGGTACAGATCGTCAAAATCCGTAGTCCTGCCGCACAGCCCCTCCTCGTCCACGTGAACTCCGAGAGGAAGAAGGCTGCGGCTCAGAATACCCGTCCAGCGCTCGCTGAAATCGTACCTCAGCTTAGTTTCGGGGGCGTAGCCGTATGTATTTGAATCGCCGAAGCATAAAAGATTTTTCATTCTGCCTGCCGTCCTTTCTTTCGGAGCTTTCCTTTGGTCTATGTATGTATTATAGCACAGTTTTTCATATAAGTGAAATTCATATTTTCTATACTCAGCTATAGATTATATTTATATCAAGTCTTGACTTTACAAATAAAACAACCTATAATTATAAATGCAGGAACCGAAAAGACCGCCACGTGCCTATCCGAAACATATTATAGCACATTTGACCCATTTTGTCAACATAATTTCAGAACATTTGTTTGTATAAATAAGAATTCGTATACCTGCATAAAAAAATCAACACAAGCGCCCATATTTTTAGGTACATTTGTGTTGAAATTATCATAAAGGAGTGAGCTAAATTTGACCCTGCAGCAGATAAAATACGCCATAACCATAGCCGACACAGGCTCAATGAATAGATCGGCGGAGCAGCTTTTCGTCTCTCAGCCCTCTCTGACAAGCGCCGTAAAGGAGCTTGAAAAGGAGATCGGCATAATGATATTCCGCCGCACCAGCAAGGGCGTAGTCCCCACAAACGAAGGCTCGGATTTTCTTATGCGAGCAAGGCAGCTATATCAGCAGTATGAGCTTCTTACGGACAGATACACCGCCACAGGCGCCTTCAAGCGCAAATTCGGGGTCTCCACCCAGCATTATTCCTTTGCGGTAAAGGCATTCGTTGAAACGGTCAAAAAATACGACACCATAAACTTTGAATTTGCCATACGTGAGACCAAAACTCTTGAAGTCATCTCCGATGTGGGCACCCTCAGAAGCGAGATAGGCATACTCTACAAAAGCGACTACAATCGAAAGCTTATCGGCAAGCTTCTGAATGAAAACGACCTTGAATTTTCTGCCCTCATAAACTGTCGTGCATACGTCTACCTCTGGAAAAACCACCCTCTTGCAAAGGAGCCGTCAATTTCTCTTGAGCAGCTCAGGGACTATCCCCGCCTGTCCTTTGAGCAGGGCGCCCAAAGCTCGGTATTTCTTGCGGAGGAGATACTGAGCGAAAACGACTATCCCCGGACCATCACCGCCAACGACCGAGCCACACAGTTAAATCTGATGGTGGGACTCCTGGGCTACACCCTCTGCTCGGGAATAATCTGCGAGGAACTTAACGGCTCCGAGTTCACCGCCGTTCCCTTCCGAGAGGACGAAAGCAACAGAAACGCAACAATGGAAATAGGCTACATCACCAAAAAGCACAGCCGCCTCAGCGATATAGCCGAAGATTATATCGTAAACGTGAAAAAATATCTTGAGAATGTGCAGATATGACATTACACAAATGCGGCTTTCCCCATACAAGCAGGGAAAGCCGCATTTTTTATCTCTCAAGCTCCTGTATTGCTTTGATAAGCCTGTCGGAAAAATCATTAAGATCCGAAATGTTCTTTTCAAAAGGGATATAAATTATCATCACTCATAGTCCTCGTCCTCATAATCGGGATACTGCTCGGGTGCCTCCCCCACCGAGCGGACTATCTCCGCCTCGGAGCAAGCCTCGCCCTTAATACTCAGCACTCTGCACTGAAAACGCCACTCGTCACCGAAATCGAAAATATACAAAAACTTCTGCTTCTCTTCAAGTGCCTGAGACAGAGTGACATCGCTGGAAAATCTTTCCTCGTCCTCAATATACCTTGAATAATATCCCCCATCGCTCCACGCCTTGTTATTTAGGAAAAATACGTGAGCGTGATCGTCCTCAAAGCCGAAGGCATCAAGTATCACGCTGTGCAGCTCCTCCAGAGTTGCGCCCCCCGAAATTTTTACGTGACGGTAGCAGCCCTTTCCGAGAGAAACTGCTATAACAAGGGTCTGAGTGTTTCTGCTGTCAATATTTATGACCTTGCTATTTTTTTCCTGCTCAGGCTCTTCCTCCGTCAGAACATCAAAAAACCTGCCGTCGCCGAAAGCCTCCGCCATAATTTTATCTATCTGCTTCAAAGGCTTCTGCTGACAGTTAAGCTTAATGCCTGCCTTTTCGCAGAAATCTCCGATAGACCATCTTGTAAACTCATCGTTTATCTTTATCTGCTTAGGCTTTCCGAATTTCTCGGCAACCTCTTCGATCACATCATACAATGCGTCCTCCCTGTCCTCATCATAGGATACATACCGCAAAACAAGCGGTTCTCCGCTTTTTGAGTCTGCCGCCGAAATAAGCAGCGGACAATATACCACCCCGGTTTTATCATCTCGGGCAGAAACGTGCATACAGCGTTCGTCAAGCTCCACCGTTCTGCTTCCTGCAGGCATTGCCGCAAGAGCATCAAGCTGCTCTGACTGTGAAATAACAGTGACCGGAAGCAGCTCCTGTATATTTTTATACCCAACAGCAGCGTTATACCACACGCCATCATCACCGGAACTGCGCTGCACCGTTTCACCGTTTTCAAAATCAACTTTAAGACCTTTTTTGAAAACCGCTTCCAGCATAAGGCAAAGATTGCCCAGAGCGTCCGCAAGAAGCACCGTTTCCTCATAGTTCAGAAAACGAGGCTCACAGCGTTCCGCATATGTCTCAAAGAAAAGCCAGCCGCCCTTTCCACGGAACTTTAAGCCCAGCTCCTTGATAAGTGCTTTGTTCTCCTTGCTCACCTCCTCACGATCTCCCCATATGCCCAGTATCATATTCTGCAAAAGAAATATCGGCTCATTTTTAAGATTTTTGCTTTTCAAACGCTTCATAGCGCAAAGGTAATCGTGAAAGCTGAAATAGCAAGCCACCCCGCAGATATCTGACGAATATCCCCATATGCAGAAAACCACAGGCTCGTCGCAGTCCTTTCTATGGTATATCAGCGGAACGCTTTCGGGAATTTTCTCCCAAGGCTGCAGGCTTGTAATTGCCAGCGTATTTGCATAAACCTCTTCCCATTTTTTCTTCTGTTTATTTGTCATAAAAACTGCTCCTTTTATATTTTCTCACTCGTCATAAAGACCATTTTTAAGCCTGTCAAGGCCCTCTGCACCCACATAAACGGGAAATCTCCCCGTCCGTTCAATTGTCTGCCCGTTGATCATTCCCGTGTGAAATGAAATATGCCGAAACTGCAAAAGCACAAGCTCAAAACGGGTAAACTTGCAGCCGCAGGGCTTTTCATAAAGCATATCGTCCGTAAGCCCCTCGATGTAAGCACGTGTTTTCAGCCGCACATCATACAGATACTCAAGGAGCTGACTGTCGCTTAAAACCACATCACAGGGGTTGTCGGGATTATCCATACCCTCCTTATGAAAAGGCGGCTCCTCGTATTCATTGGGATTAAAAAACCACTTGTCCGCCGAATGAATGGCGTGATAAGCATATCTCCACGCCGCCGCGCCGCAGACAGGGGCATTTCTGTCATAAGTTTTTAAAGCCGTTTCAAGATTGATAAAATTTACCTCCGCCTGCTCTTTTATATAGCCGCATAATTCGTTCATATTCCGACCTCCCGCAAAAAAAATCACTCTAACCGAATTATATCACAAATCTTTCCGCTCTGCAATAAGAAATGCCGCAAAAAAGCGCAAACAAAAAAGGCGCAGAAAAAGCCTCTGCGCCTTATGTTCAAAAAATGCGACTAAGCCGATAAGCCGGGTTTTGTCGTGTGCGGAAATCTATCTGAGCGAATCGTCGCCGAAACGCTTTAGCCGTCATTACGGTACGCCTGCCGAGCAGACATTGACGTACACGTACCAATAGACGTTGCATCGGATAGGGTTTACACGGCAGCGGTGTCTCCACCGCTCCGGTGAGCTCTTACCTCACCTTTCCACCCTTACCCCGAAGGGGGAAATATCCCGAAGGGGGAAATATCCCCAAGGGGGCGGTATATTTCTGCTGCACTTTCCCTAAGGTCGCCCTCGGCTGCCGTTAGCAGCTATCCTGCTCTGTGATGCCCGGACTTTCCTAACTCAAAAAGAGTTCAACCGCATAGCTTACTCGCAAGGATATTTTAACATATTTTAAGGGGGCTGTCAAGGGTACTTTACCGAATTATCAGCTCAAAATTATCAATGCTCCGAAATTCCCCGTGCTTGAAGCCCACCTCGTGTATGGTGCCGCAGTAGGAGAAGCCGAACTTCTTATGCAAAGTCTCGCTGGCGGCATTTCCCGAGGTTATGACCGAAACGATAAGATGAAGAGAGCCGTTCTCACGGGCAAGCCGCAATATTTCCTCCATAAGCGCAGAAGCCACACCCTGCCTGCGAAATTCGGGAGCTATGTACACCGACAGTTCCGCGGTGGTCTTGTAGGCTTCCTTCTGCCTGTAAGGGGAAAGGGTGGTATAGCCCGAAACTACCCCGTCCGTTTCGGCAATAAGCAACGGGTGCTCCGCAGTTTGGTGCAGGGCAAACCACTCCTGCCACTCCTCAATTGTCTTGGGAGTGAGGTCAAGGGTGGAAACTCCGTTTATGACCTCATAATTGTAAATTTCCAGCAGTCTGGGGATATCACTTTCCACCGCTTTTCTGATAAGCATTTTCATCTGTCCTTTATGTAGATTTTTTATTATCATACACTATCCTGCATTATTTTTCAATACCCTAATGGGAACTTTATGTAAAATTGTAAAATAACTATTGCAATAAAATTATTTTTATGATATAATGTTTATACAGATTTTGTTCTGTTAATCAAAAAAAAATTATGGGGGTCATTATTATGAATAAGCTTTTCAAAAAAATAGGAGCAGCGCTCTGCGGAGTTCTTGTGGCGGCAGGGCTATCGGGCTGTATGTATATCGGTCTGGGAGTTGAGATGAGAAGCAACAACACAGGCTCTGTCTCCGTGGCATATGGTATGTCTTCCGAATACTGCACCGAGGAGGATTTTGCGGATTCCGAATACGAGGTAAAGCACTTCACAGTAAACGGCAAGGACTACATCGGCTATGATTACACCGAGGATTACAGCAGCTATGAGGAGCTGAGCGCCGAACTTACCACTCTCAGCGAGGACGGCACCAGTATGTTCACCTCGGCAAAGGCAGCAAAGAAAAGCAGCCTTTTCGTTTCCAAATACACCTTTGACGCAGTTATGCCCCCTCTGATGGGCGATGAAGCAGGGGAATACGCAGCCAGCGCTTCGGATTTGATCGCCGTTGACTTCACTCTTAAAATGCCCGGCACCGTTAAATACTGCGAGGGCGGCACCATCGGCGACGACGGCAGCATTACTTTCAATGTTGACCCCTCCGCAGAATGTACCTTCTCCTGTGAGTCCACCGAGGTAAATTTCGCCGCAATATTTATCACAGTCGGAATTGTGATAGTAGTTATCGGCGTTATCGCTTTGGCTGCAAAGAAGAAGAAGGACTGATAAGCAGTACATATTTTCATTCCCCTGTCATACATACGGCAGGGGAATTTTTTTATCACTGTCCTTATAGTAAAAGCCCCTTGCAGAACTCTGCAGGGGGCTTTTAAAAATCAATTTAATACGGACTTATTTTAGCCGTTAAGTCTTGCTTCGATCTTGTCAAGCTGAGCATAGAGAGCTGCGGGAACGTGACCGCCCTTAGCGGTGATGTCCTCGTCGTAGTATCTTCTCATCTCGGCAATTTCCTTCTTCCAGAGGTCCTTGTCAACAGCAAGAAGCTTGTCCAGGATCTCGGGAGTAACCTCGTCCTCGATACCTGTGAGGTTGATATCTTCCTTCTTGGGGAGGTAGCCGATAGCAGTCTCCTCAGCGTCGATAGTAC
This sequence comes from Oscillospiraceae bacterium, assembly GCA_028720105.1. Classification (GTDB taxonomy): domain Bacteria; phylum Bacillota; class Clostridia; order Oscillospirales; family Ruminococcaceae; genus Huintestinicola. The sequence goes on from JAQYLI010000017.1 coordinate 65,633, forward strand.
CCTCGCAGCGCTTGATGATCCAGTCGAGAACTCTCATATTGTCGCCGAAGCCGGGCCACATAAAGTTGCCGTTCTCGTCCTGCTTGAACCAGTTAACGTTGAAGATCTTGGGAGCCTTGTCGCCCAGCTTCTCGCCCATCTCGAGCCAGTGTGCCCAGTAATCGCCTACGTTGTAGCCGATGAAGGGCTTCATAGCCATAGGATCGTGACGGAGAACGCCTACTGCGCCTGTAGCTGCAGCTGTTGTCTCGGAGGAAACAGCAGAGCCCATATATGTGCCGTGAGTCCAGTCAAAGGACTGATATACGAGAGGAGTTGTGGAAGCACGTCTGCCGCCGAAGATGATAGCGGAAACGGGAACACCCTTGGGGTTGTCAAACTCGGGAGATACGCAGGGGCAGTTGTGAGCGGGAGCAGTAAATCTGGAGTTGGGGTGAGCCAGCTTCTGAGGCTTGCCGTCAGCGCCTATAACAGCTGTGAACTCCTTGCCGTTAACCTTAGCGCCCTTCCACTCTGTAGCGTCCTCGGGAGGATTCTTGTCAAGACCTTCCCACCAAACGGTATTGTCAGCGTTGTTAAGAGCAACGTTTGTGAAGATGGTGTTCTTCATTGTGGAAGCAAGAGCGTTGTAGTTGGACTTTGCGTTTGTACCGGGAGCAACGCCGAAGAAGCCGTTCTCGGGGTTGATAGCGTAAAGTCTGCCGTCCTCGCCGGGCTTCATCCACGCGATATCATCACCAACGGTGAATACCTCGTAGCCCTGATCCTTGTAGTACTTGGGAGGAATGAGCATTGCAAGGTTGGTCTTTCCGCAGGCAGAGGGGAAAGCAGCAGTAATGTAAACAACCTTGCCGTCGGGCTTCTTAACGCCGAGGATAAGCATATGCTCAGCCATCCAGCCCTCGTTCTTGCCCTGATAGGAAGCGATACGGAGAGCGAAGCACTTCTTGCCGAGAAGAACGTTTCCGCCGTATGCGGAGTTGATGGACCAGATAGTGTTGTCCTGAGGGAACTGAACGATGTATCTGTTCTCGGGGTCAACATCAGCCTTGGAGTGGAGACCTCTTACGAAATCGTTGGAGGTGTCGCCCAGGTTCTCGAAAGCCTGTGCGCCCATTCTTGTCATAATATTCATATTGAGAACAACGTAAATGGAGTCGGTGATCTCAACGCCAACCTTAGCGAGAGGAGAACCGATAGGACCCATAGAATAGGGGATAACGTACATTGTTCTGCCCTTCATAACGCCGTCGTAAAGCTTTGAAAGCTTAGCGTACATCTCGGCGGGGTCGCACCAGTTGTTGGTAGGACCTGCCTCTTCCTTTGTAGGTGTGCAGATGAAAGTCCTGTCCTCAACACGTGCAACATCGTTGGGGAGAGTTCTGTGGTACAGACAGCCGGGAAGCTTTTCCTGATTAAGTCTGTACATCTTGTCTCTGTTGCCCTCGGGAAGTGCGCAAACCTCGTCGGTAAGAGCGTCGAGCTGCTCCTTGGAGCCGTCGATCCATACAACCTTTTCAGGCTTTGTGAGAGCGATCATTTCGTCTACCCACTTGAGTACGTTGGGATTCTTTGTAAGTGCCATACTTCAAAACTCCTTTATTAAATGATATTTTTAACGAAAACAGAGCCAAAATGAATAATGAGACAAAGCAACTTGCAAAATCTGCTTAAAAAAAACAATATACATTGTGATTTTTTTAACAAACCGCAGGATAAAAAAACTTTGCCGTTATTCAATATAGCAGCACACTGTTCCTGTCAAAAAATTATTCCATAGCATTATTATACCCTATAAAACGTCCGCTGTCAAGCATATTTTGATATTACCAAATGTTAAATATTTGTATAGGACATTTTCATTAGCTTGTACTTCCCGAAGGATTTATCAAAACCACTTGAAAGCCGCAGGAAAAAGCGATATAATTACAGTAACCAAAGTCCGATATGTCCTATTCTAAGGAGCAGACAGAAAGGAACATAATATGGGAGTTACCAAAAATATCCAAAGCAGGGAAGCAGTAGAAAAAATAATCGGAAACGCATTTCCCGAAAAGGAAATGACCGGATATACAGAGCTGTCCGAGGGGCTTTGCAATATAGCCTACCGCATAGAGTTTTCGGACGGCAGCAAAAGTATTCTGAAAATTGCGCCGCAGTTTAACCGCACATTGCTCCGAAACGAAAAATGCCTTATGAACGCGGAAGTAAACGCTATGAAGCTTGCGGAAAATATCCCGAATGTGAAGACTGCCAAAGTGCAGTATTACGATACAAGCAAAGCTTTATGCACGGGAGATTATTTCATTATGGAATGTCTTGAGGGGGAAAGCCTTGTCTCCCTTCAGGATAAGCTGAGCGAGGAAGAAAAAGCCCGGATATACTCGGAGATCGGCAATATTGTCAGGGATATCTCCGGAATAAAGGGAGAGTATTTTGGTCCGCTTTATGACAGTGCGGAAAAATTTCATAAGCTTTACGATTTTGTAAAAATGCTTATCCGTAATGTCCTTGCCGATGCAGAGGAGAAAAATATCATTATAGGAGGCTCCCCCGAAGAGATACTTTTCCTGCTTGAAGCTCACAAAGCGGTATTCGGGGAGGTGTCTCCCGTGCTCGTTCACTACGACCTGTGGGAGGGAAATATCTTTGTGAAAAACGGTCACGTCTGCGCACTTATCGATTGGGAAAGGGCGCTGTGGGGAGATGTGCTTATGGAAGACCGTTTCCGCAGACACAGCGTAAATGACCCATTTCTGAAAGGCTTCGGGCAGACCGTATTTTCCCGGGAGGAGCGCATACGAACGCTTTGGTACGATATTATCCTCTACCTCACAATGATGACGGAGGGCAGGTTCAGGGAATACCCCGATGACAGCCAATATCGCTGGATAAAGCCGTATTTTGACCTTTCCTGGAGCGAACTCAAATCAATGTAAACAGGGCTTGCAAATATAAAAAAATCGGCGCCAAACCGGACGGCATTGTCCGATTTGGCGCTGACTTATTTATATTATTCTTTCTTTGAAGCGGGAGCGTTTTCAACAGCAGAAACCGCGTCGGCAAGCCATTTATCTGTAACGGCTTCTATCTCTCCTCTGTCGCAGCTTGAGGAAATTACGGGATCAATGGGCAGTCTGCCGAGAACCCTCAGACCATATTCCGCCGCAATCTCTTCAATATGGCTCTCGCCGTAGAGATACAGCTTCTTTCCGCAGTCGGGGCACTCTGCATAGCTCATATTCTCCACAATTCCGAGGATAGGTATATTCATCATATTCGCCATACCCACAGCCTTGCCCACGATCATCGAAACAAGATCCTGGGGAGATGTAACGATGATAACACCGTCAAGAGGGATAGACTGGAAAACGGTAAGAGGAACATCGCCCGTTCCGGGAGGCATATCCACGAACATATAGTCAACGTCCTTCCAGATGACCTCGTTCCAGAACTGCTTGACCACTCCTGCGATAACGGGGCCTCTCCAGATAACGGGGTCGGAGGGGTTTTCCAGCAGGAGGTTTATGCTCATTATGTCAACGCCGCCCTTGCTTCTTACGGGGATAAGACCCTTTTCACTGCCCATAGCTCTTTCGGTAGTTCCGAACATTTTGGGAATGGAGGGACCTGTGATATCCGCATCGAGAATGGCGGTGTGAACGCCCTTTTTGGCAAATTCCGAAGCCAGCAGACCGGTCACGAGAGATTTTCCCACGCCGCCCTTTCCGCTGACGATACCTATGACCTTTTTAACGCTGCTGCCCTCGCCCAGCTTTTCGATAAAGCTCTGAGGAGACTTTCTCTCAGCGCAGTCCGAGCCGCAGGAGGAGCAGTTATGAGTACATTCGCTCATTTTATAACTTCCTTTCGGTTTTATTTACTTATATTATTATACCCCATACTGTAGAAAATGTCAAATAAATCCGAGAAATTTACAGAAGATTTGTTGACAATCCAAAAAATATCAAAAATAATGGTGTATAATTAAGTTATAAAGTGAAAAAGTGCGGCAATCAAATGCCGCTGAAAGGAGTTTTTGGGAAATGCATACTGCGCCCGAAAAGATCATAGATTTTCATACGCACATTCTGCCCGCCTTTGACGACGGCCCCGCCGACTGCCGCACCGCCGCGCAAATGCTTGTGAAGCTGTACGAGCAGGGAGTGACCCACGCAGTTTCAACCTCCCACTTTTACCGCTACGACGAAAGCATAGGGGATTTTCTTGCAAGAAGAGACAGGGCATACAGCGAGCTTTGCTCATATCTTGCCGCAGAGAGGATAACCCACGTTCCCGAGATCATTCTCGGTGCAGAGGTATATTTCACCACCGCTCTTATAAACGACCCCGACCTTGAGAAGCTTTGTATAGGAAATACCGATTACATTCTTATCGAGCTGCCCTACACCCAGCTTACCCAGAACGTAAAGGACAGCTTCCGAAGCTTTGCCTCCTGCGGACGGGTGCGCCCCATACTCGCACATCTTGAGCGGTATGCCGCATATGCAGGTGAGGAAACACTTTTTGAGTTATTGGAGTCCGCTCCCGCACAGATAAACTGCGAGTCCGTTCTTTCCGCTCCCTCCTGCCGTCTTTCGGCAAAGCTGTTAAAAAGCGGCGGAGTTGCGGCTCTGGGCAGCGATTGTCACAATATGACCACCCGTGCTCCGAAATTTTCCGAAGCAAGAAAAAAGCTTTCACGAAAGATAGGCGCAGGGGTATTCACGGAACTGATGATGTCCTCGGCGGAGATACTTGAAAACGGTGATTTCTGAGCAGACAAAATTATCCTATCGACGCAGCAATATATACAGCACCCTAAAAGGAGGAATGAGTATGATAAAATTTGCATCTGTATCTTCAATAAACAGAGAAGCCAAAACCCCCGAAGGCTTCATAAAGCTTTCCGAGGACAATTATTCCGCATATATCGCAGAAGCGGCTCAGAGGGCTGTGCTGTCCGAAAAGCCCTTGATCCTGCTGTCGGGTCCCTCGGGGTCGGGAAAGACCTCTGCGGCGCTGAGACTGGAAAAATGCCTGAAAGAACAGGGACGTGCGGCTCACACCCTGTCTATGGATAACTATTTTCTCCCCATAGACGAGAAAAGCGCAAAGGAGCTGCCCCGTGACGAGGACGGCAATATCGACCTTGAGTCTCCTCTCAGGCTCGATATCCCCCTGTTTTCCGAGCATCTTCGCAAGCTGGCTGCAGGCGAGGAATTTGATATGCCCCGTTTTGATTTTGCTACTCAGTCCAGAAGCGGCTCTGTAAAGATGTGCCGAAAGAGAAACGAGATCGTCATAATCGAGGGCATACACGCCTTAAACCCCACCGTAACGGGAGATACCCACAAATTTGCCCTGTGTATGTACGTTTCCGTCCGCACAAGACTGAAAGCCGCCGACGGAAGCCTTCTCCACCCGAGGCACATAAGGCTTATGCGCCGTCTCTGCCGCGACAAGCTTTTCAGGAAAAGGCAGTATGCGGAAAGCTTCAGAATGTTCGCCAGCGTTTCAAGGGGAGAGGACCTGTACATCACCCCCTACAAATCACGGGCAGATTTTGACATCGACACCTTTATTGCCTATGAAGCATCGGTTTACAAAAACTTCCTCCTTGAAGGGCTGACTGCACAGAAGGATAAGGAGCTGGCAAAGTTCCCCGCCTGTGAGGAGATACTGAAATTCTTAGGCGAGCTTGACCCCGTTGCACCCGAATATGTTCCCTCCGCTTCTATGATAAGAGAGTTCATAGGCGGCAGCGAACTTAATTACTGATACAAAAATGCGACCGCTTCGTTTGATGAAGCGGTCGATTTTTCGTTATATATCGCTTTTAAGTATATCCTTTACCTTGTCAAAGAAGCTTTTGCGCTTGTTGTAATTGCCTTCGCCCAGACTTTCCTCGAACTTTTTCAGAAGCTCCTTCTGATTTTTGTTAAGATTTTTGGGGACTTCCACATTAACGGTAACGTACTGATCTCCCCTGTCGGAACGGTTGAGCCGCTTAACGCCCTTGCCTCTTATCCTAAATATAGTACCCGACTGAGTGCCCTCGGCAATGGTTATCTTGCCCTTGCCGTCAATGCAGGGTATCTCTATCTCGTCGCCAAGAACCGCCTGAGTGAAGGTGATAGGAACCTCGGTGCGGATATCGTAGCCGTCTCTCTCGAAAATGGGGTCGGGACGAACCTGAATTGTTACGTGCAGATCACCGTTGGGACCGCCGTTTGCGCCGCTGTGTCCCTGACCTCTTACCTGGAGCGTCTGACCGTCGTCAATGCCCGCAGGAATGGTAACTGTAACAGTCTTAGCCACAGAAACTCTGCCCGAACCGTGACACTTGGAGCAGGGATTTGTGATGACCTTGCCCTTTCCGCCGCAGCGTGTGCAGGGGCGCTGTGAGGATATCATACCAAGCGGAGTGCGCTGAGCGGTCTTCACATAGCCCGTACCGCGGCACTCGGAGCAGGTCTCGGCAGATGAGCCTGCCGCCGCACCCGTACCTCCGCAGTCGGGACAGCTTTCCGTCCTGTTGACCTTGATGTCCACCTTTTTGCCGTTGCAGGCGTCCATAAAGTCAATAGTGGCATAGGTCTGAATGTCCTGACCTCTTCTGGGAGCGTTGGGATTTGAAGATCTGCCGCCGAAGCTGCTGCCGCCGAAGAAGGAGCTGAAAATATCGCCGATATCGCCCATATCTCCGAAGCCGCCAAATCCGCCGAATCCGCCGCCTCCCCCTGCGCCGTAACTCGGGTCAACGCCTGCAAAGCCGAACTGATCGTACTTAGCCTTTTTATCGGGGTCAGAGAGACATTCGTATGCCTCGTTGGCCTCTTTCATTTTCTCCTCGCACTCCTTGTCGTCGGGGTGGAGGTCGGGGTGGTATTTTTTAACGCAGGCACGGTATGCCTTTTTTATTTCATCGTCCGAAGCTCCCTTTGAAAGCCCCAGCACCTCATAATAATCTCTCTTGTCAGCCATAAATATGACCATCCTTTCCGGAGAACGTTCAATTAAACCATTCTCTTAAAACCGACAACAAGGGCGGAGAAAATGTCCGCCCTTTGCCGCAAATCTGTAATGCCCGAAATTATGACTCTGTAAATTCTGCGTCAACGAAGCCATCGTCATTGCCGCCGTTGGAAGCTCCGCCGTTATCCTGAGGAGCCTCGCCCTGAGCAGCCTGCTGTGCTGCGCCTGCTGCCTGGTAAACCTTGGAAGAAAGGTCATAAACAGCCTTCTGCAGCTCATCGGTCTTAGCCTTCATATCGGCAGTGTTGCCGCTCTCGATAGCCTTCTTGAGTTCATCTATCTTAGCCTGAATGGGAGCCTTGTCGGACTCGCTTACCTTGTCGCCGAAATCGGTGAGAGCCTTTTCGCTCTGGAATACGAGGGACTCAGCCTGGTTCTTGATGTCAACCTCTTCCTTGCGCTTCTTGTCCTCTTCCGCATATCTCTCTGCTTCCTCAACAGCCTTGTCGATATCCTCCTTGGACATATTAGTGGAGGACTGGATAGTGATGTTCTGCTCCTTGCCTGTGCCAAGATCCTTTGCGGAAACGTGAACGATACCGTTGGAGTCGATGTCAAATGTTACCTCGATCTGAGGGATTCCTCTGGGTGCGGGAGCGATGCCGTCAAGACGGAACATACCCAGCTGCTTGTTGTCCTTGGCAAATTCTCTCTCGCCCTGGAGAACGTTGATATCAACAGCGGTCTGATTATCCGCAGCGGTGGAGAATACCATTGTGTGCTTGATGGGGATAGCCTTGTTTCTCTCGATCATCTTTGTGCAAACGCCGCCCATAGTCTCGATACCGAGGGAAAGAGGAGTTACATCACGGAGAACCACGCCTGTAACATCGCCCTTGAGTACACCGCCCTGGAGAGCAGCACCGAGAGCAACGCACTCATCGGGATTGATTCCCTTGAAGGGCTCAGTACCCATAAACTTCTTTACAGCCTCCTGAACAGCAGGGATTCTTGAAGAACCGCCCACCATAAGCACCTTATGGATATCGGAGGGCTTGAGACCTGCATCGGCAAGAGCCTGCTTAACGGGGCCCATTGTGGACTCAACGAGATCGTGAGTCAGCTCGTCAAACTTAGCCTTTGTAAGAGTAAGCTCAAGGTGCTTGGGACCTGCAGCATCGGCAGTGATATAGGGAAGGTTTATCATTGAGGTAGGAGTTGAAGAAAGCTCTATCTTGGACTTTTCAGCAGCCTCCTTAAGTCTCTGCATAGCCATCTTGTCGCCTGTAAGGTCGATACCGTCGGAAGCCTTGAAGGACTCGATCATCCAGTTGATGATACGCTGATCGAAATCATCGCCGCCCAGGTGATTGTTGCCTGCGGTAGCCTGAACGGTAGTTATTCCGCCGCCCATTTCAATGATGGAAACATCGAAGGTACCGCCGCCCAGGTCATAAACCATAACGATCTGGTCTTCTTCCTTGTCGATGCCATAGGAAAAGGCTGCGGCAGTAGGCTCGTTGATAATTCTCTTAACGTTAAGACCTGCGATCTGTCCTGCGTCCTTAGTAGCCTGACGCTGAGCGTCGGTGAAGTATGCGGGAACAGTGATAACAGCCTCTGTAACAGGCTCGCCAAGATATGCCTCAGCATCAGCCTTCAGCTTCTGGAGTATCATAGCGGATATTTCCTGAGGAGTGTACTTCTTGTCATCAATAGAAACCTTATAATCCTCACCCATATGACGCTTGATGGAGGAGATGGTTCTGTCTGCGTTTGTAACAGCCTGACGCTTAGCCACCTGACCAACAAGTCTCTCGCCGGTCTTTGTGAAGCCTACAACGGAGGGAGTGGTTCTTGCGCCCTCGGAGTTTGCGATAACAACAGGGTTGCCGCCTTCCATAACTGCTACGCAGGAGTTAGTTGTACCAAGGTCGATACCAATGATCTTTGACATAAAAATTCTTCCTTTCAAAATGTGGATTTGTTCTTTTTATTTTTCCTGATATAAGGGAAATTTTACGGATTAGCCACCGTCACCATTGCGTGGCGGATAACCTTTTTGCCTAAGGTGTAGCCCTTTTGCAGAACTGCCGCAACGGTGTTCTCGCCTAAATTTTCGTCCTCGCAGCTGCTTACCGCATTGTGAAGATTGGGGTCAAAGGGCTGACCCACAGCGTTTATCTCCGAAACGCCCAGCTTCTCAAGAATGGTAAGATACTGCTTGAATATCATATCAATGCCCTTCTTGAACTGCTCGTCGGAACATTCGGCAGACGCTGCTCTTTCAAAGTTGTCGATAACTCCCAGGACTTCGGTAACGGTCTTCATAAGAGCGTTGTCATAAGCGTCCTGCTTTTCCTTGAGGGAGCGTGTGCGGTAGTTGTAATACTCGGCGTCAAGGCGGAGATATTTTTCCTTTTCGTCCGCCAGCTCTTTTTTAAGGCTTTCTACCTCTGCCGCAAGCTTTTCCTCGGCTGTAGGCTCGGGAGCCGCTTCTTCCGCAGGCTTATCGGCATTTTCGGTGTTTGATGTCTCAGAAGCTGTTTCCTCTGCCGCAGGAGCCTCCTGTTCAGCCGTTTCCTGCTTTGCAGTGACCTCCTCGGTATTATCTGTCTGCTTTTCCTTTTCTTCTGCCATTTTTATATATCATCCTTTCTGTCCGTCGTCTTTCGTTTCCAGCACGGGAGGGAAGACCTCGGAGTCCTCCGAAAGCAGCTCGCTTATCCTGTCGGTCATATACTCGATGTAAGGTATCACCTTCGCATAATCGAGTCTCAGAGGACCGATAAGTCCCAGCGAACCCGCCGTCCGCTTGCCCTTTTTAATGGGGGAAACGATCATACTCGAATTGCCGATAACGAAGCCGCCGTCCTCTCCGAACAGGACTTTCAGCTCGCTGAAGCTGTCGTCTAAGAGCTTTGAAAACTCGTTTTTCTGTTCAAAGAATTTGATAACGTCGCCTGCTTCGATATCGTTTCGCTTTAAAAGGTTCTTTTCGCCGCTGACGTGAACGTCGCTCTGCATAAAGCCCTTTGCAAGCTCTCTTATCCCCTTCATAAGAGGAGAAAGAGTGACGGTATATGCACCCATCGCCTCGGCAAGACGTTCCAGCGTTTCGTCCGAAAGGCTGTCAACGCTCATACCGCTGAGGTTTTTGGTCATATATTCATTGAAAAACGCAAGCTGCTCGTGAGTAAGGTCAAGCTCAAGCCTGCAAACCTTGTTCTGAATACTGCCCGAGGAGGTTATCATCAGCAGCACATACATATGCTTTCCCGTGGGAACAGCATCGACCTTTGCAATTACCGAAAACTGGGGAGCGCAGTTTGAAACCACCGCCGCACAGTCGGTTATCTCCGCCAGAGCCCTTGTGGCATTGTCTATGAGAGCCTCTTCGGAGGAGAAATCCTCGCCGATAGCTTCGTCAAGCATTGCCTTTTCATCGTCCGACAGCGCCCTTTTGGGCATAAGCGTTTCGATATATAGCTTATAGCCGCTGTAGGTGGGGATACGCCCTGCAGAGGTGTGAGGCTGCTCTAAGAAGCCCAGCTGCTCGAGCATTGCCATATCGTTTCTGATAGTGGCGGAGGAAACCCGTATATCGGGTAGAGCGGCAATGGTTTTCGAGCCCACAGGCTCTCCTGTCCGGATATATTCATCAACAACAGCAGCCAGTATTCTGAGCTTTCTTTCGTCCAGCAGGATCATCATCCTCTTCCTTTAGCACTTTGATCGTCATTCTGTTAGCACTCATTCTTCTTGAGTGCTAATTATATTATACACCATTTTTCCGACTTGTCAAGGGGTTTTGAAAAAAAATTTAGCAAATTCACTCAGAGAGTGCTAAAACGGGCATAATTTTGTGCCGCAAAGCATTATTATACGTAAATTTCCCACGGTTATTTATAAAAAAAGCCGATCACGCACCATTGCGACCGGCATAAAAAACAATATAACATCAGACTGCCTATTCCTCGGGGAAACAGCCGTTTTTGGCAAGAGAGGCGTTTGAATAGCGCTTATCCCCCGTAACCTCCCTGATAATTTCGGCAAAGGGCGGGAAATATATCTCCTGCTTTTCATCGGAAAGCTCCAGCTCCATTGAAGCAAGTTCGTCCGAAAAGGGATAGCTGTCTATCTCGAACCGCTGGGAATTGTAATTCAGGATATGCCTTGTTTTTATAATGGGAACAAGGTCGGGGTCCGCTTCGCTGCGCAGGACTTCGTATTCCTCACGGGATATTTCCCGCTCGTTCTCCTCACGGGTGGAGGCGGAGAGAAAGCGCTTTTCGGTGTAAAAATATTTTGCACAGCCCTTAGCGGTCATTGAGCGGACGCGCCGCTGTATGGAGGGGTCTGTCTTTACAAGATATGTCTGCACAATGTCCGTTTTCTCGGAGCATTTATCAAAAAGCTCAGCTGTCTGACGGATAAGGAATTTCCGCTCTATTTCAAGAGGTATCATCTGAGGGTCACTGTCCTTTCTTGCAGGTTTGCTGTCTACCGATATTATACATTTATTATACATTAAAACTATGAATTTATAATTGACAAAAAACATACCTTGTGCTAAAATAAATGTGTATCTTTTTATTGTATCTTTAAAATCTGAAAGGACGTTCATATGGGAAAACTCGGGGACATTATAAAGGGTATAAAAAGCGGAAAAAAGCTGAGGATAAATAAGCTTTCCTCCGCTCATATAATCGCATTCGGCTATCTGGCGATAATTCTTCTGGGAACGCTGCTGCTTATGCTTCCCGTTTCATCAAAAGGGGAAACGCCCCGTTTCCTTGACGCAATGTTCACTGCCACCTCTGCCACCTGCGTAACGGGGCTTGCAGTGTTTGATACGTATACCCAGTGGTCGGTTTTCGGGCAGATAGTCATTATCCTGATGATACAGATAGGCGGTCTGGGCTTTATGACCATAATATCCCTGGCGGCAATGGCTACGGGAAGAAAGATAGGTCTGAAAGAAAGAAGCGTGCTTCAGGACAGCGTTAACGGTATGCAGCTTGCAGGCATTGTCCGAATGGTGAAAAGGATAGCTCTGGGAACATTTATCTTTGAGGGTATCGGAGCGGTGCTGCTTGCGGTGCGGTTTATCCCGAAAATGGGAGCACCCGAGGGTATCGGAAACGCAGTGTTTATGTCCATATCCGCATTCTGCAACGCAGGCTTTGATTTAAACGGAAAATACGGGGAATACTCTTCCCTCTGCGAATTTGTCTCAGACCCGCTTGTGGTCATCACAATAAGTATGCTTGTGCTTATCGGCGGAATAGGATTTTCGGTGTGGGACGACATTGCCAAAAACAAGCTTAAATTCTCGGCTTACAGGCTCCACAGCAAGCTTGCTCTGGTCATCACGGCAGTGCTTACCGTTATGGGAACGGCTCTGTTCTTCCTTTTTGAGAGGGAGCATACCAATGCGGGAGCAGGGATATGGCAGAGCCTTTTAAATTCCTTCTTTGACTCGGTAACTCCCAGAACGGCAGGCTTCAATACCGTTGATACGGCGGCTCTCAGCCCTGCAGGCACCATACTTACCATCATCTATATGTTCATAGGCGGAAGCCCCGGCTCCACCGCAGGCGGCGTTAAGACCGTCACCGTTGCGGTGCTGGTATTTGCGGCAATTGCAAGTATGAAAAACAGCGAGGACATTGACGTTTTCGGCAGACGTCTTGAGGAGGATATCACCGCAAAGGCATTGACGGTCATTGCCATAAACCTGTTCATAGTTTTCACGGGTATCCTCTGCATAAGCGGCGCACAGCCCGAGCTTTCGCTTAAAGACGTGGTTTTCGAGGGCTTTTCGGCAATAAATACCGTGGGTATGACTACGGGCATTACAAGAGATCTGATACCATTTTCAAGGGTGGTCATAATGCTCCTTATGTACTGCGGAAGAGTGGGCAGCGTTTCCTTTGCGCTTATTTTTACAAGGACTAAGAAATTCACGGGTGTTCACAATCCTGTGGAGCAGGTAAATGTGGGTTAATGAAAGGTTGGAAAAATTTATGCGTTCGGTACTTATTATCGGTCTGGGAAGATTTGGAAAAACTCTTGCCATAAAGTTTTCGGAGATCGGAAACGACGTTATGGTGGTTGACAACAGCGAGGACAATATCCGTGAGTTTATGCAGTATTCGGTAAATGCGAAGATCGCAGACTGCACCAAAAGAGAGGCTCTAGAAAGCCTTGGAGTCAGAAATTTCGATATCTGCTTTGTGTGCATAGGAAGCAATTTCCAGGCAAGCCTTGAAATAACCAGCCAGCTCAAGGAGCTGGGTGCAAAGAAGGTAGTGAGCAAGGCAAGCACCGATATCCACGCAAAATTCCTTGGCAGAAACGGCGCGGACGAGGTGGTATATCCCGAGAAGGACAGAGCCGAGAAGCTTGCCGTGCAGTACAGCCTTTCAAACATCTTCGACTATACGGAGATATCCGAGGACACGGGCATTTACGAGATACCCATTCTTGACTCCTGGGACGGTCACAGCATCATAGAGCTGAATATCCGCAACAAGTACAAGATAAACATTCTTGCCATCAAAAAAGGGGACGAGGTCATTACCCTCCCTGCAGCGGACTATGTTTTCGACCACGGCGACCACGTTCTTGTTCTGGGAAAGCAGCGGGATATGGAAAAGCTGCTGAGCAGGATAAAATAATCAACAAAGATGATTTTTTAAGCGGAATCAGACTTACCCTGCTTCCGCTTTTATAATGTTATCCAAAGAACGGTATTCTCTTTCAAATTCAGCATATCCTCAAAGGTAAGGCTGTCAAAGCGCCTTGCATCAAAGCAAACATCGGAAAAATCCCGGCTGCAGTCGTAATGGATAAGAAATCCCACCGCGCCCAGCTCCCCGATGTTTTCACGGATAAAGACCGACCATCTCGCTATATTTTCAAGGATATTGACCGACTTGCGAAAGGGGCTTGTAAGCCACCCGGCGGTTCGTCCGTCGGCTTCGGCAGCCCGTCCCCTAAGCAGCAGCTTTACACATTCCCCATTTTCAGACGCCAAGGCTCTCATTTCACCAAAGCCGTCGGTCAGGCTCCCCTCACCGTAATATGCGAGAACGGTATAGCCTTCAAGACCCTTTTCGGTGGGAATAAGCTCTGTACGGATATCGTCCCAGCCGCATTTTTCCCTTGTTACCCTGCAATCCTCGGCGGAACCGAATATAAGATAAAGCTGACTGCTCATAATACATTTCTCCTCATCTAAATTCAAAACGCCGCTTTTGACAAATCCCAAAAGCGGCGTAAAATTTTCTATGCGTAATAAGCTTATTCCTCGGCGGAGTTCATTGCCGCGCTTACGCAGTCCTCGCAGGACTTTATCTGATTTAACAGAGATGAAGCGTATTCGGGGTGATCCTCGGAAATGGAGTTGGTAGTGATCTGAACGTTCTGCATTGCGCCGTTTTTGGCGGCATTTTCCGCTTGAGCCTTTTTAAGCTCCATTGCGGCTAAGGTAAATCCGTCCGCACCCGGGGAGTCCACCGTAAAGAAACGGCGGTCATTCTTGGGATTTGCGGAATAAATGACCCTGAAAATGCGGTAGACCGCAAGGCTCAGATATCCTCTGACGCTCTTTTCCAGAGCGGCGTCCTCAAGAGAATTGAGAAGGGAGAAAATAAGCTTTCCCGAATTAACAAGCATTTTCTGAGGCGCGGTAAGCTTGTCCTGACCGCTCTCGGGGGCATTATGGGGGGCGCTGTCCGCCTTGCCCATCGGCTCGGCGCAGCGTCCGAGAAGATAATCGCAGGAAACATTATAATAATCCGCTGTTTTTACAAGAAATTCCAGTCCGCATTCTCTTATGCCCTTTTCATAATGGGACAAGAGCGCCTGGGATACTCCGAGATCGGCGGCAGCCTGCTTCTGGCTTATATTTCGCTCCTTGCGAAGCAGAGTAATTATACGGGGGAAATCCGTATTCACAAAAGCACCTCCGACCAAAAAAGTAAACCACAACGGGAAAAATAACTCTACATAATGTAAATTATATAACATAACGTACAATTTGTAAAGGGCTATTTCGGCAAAAGGTCATAGAAAAATGTAACTTTTTTATGAACGAAGCAGATTTCGGCATTTTAATTCCCTTTTATTTCATATTTTTCCACAATTACAAAAGAACCGACACGATATAGTTTTTTAAAAGTATCAATATATCTATAGGCGGGGAATAATTTAAAACGCCCAAATCAAGCAAGAGCGTCCCCGTTAGCTGCCATCATAAAACACCTTGTATTTTTTCTCCGAATGGGAATATGCGCTCATAACAAAACCCAAACCGATGTACATCGACAGGGTGGAGGTGCCGCCCTGGCTGAGAAACGGGAGGGGCACGCCGATAACGGGCATTGCGCCGAAAACCATTCCCAGATTAAGTATGCAGTGTATGCATATCATTGAGTAAACGCCCACGCAGAGATATTTTCCCGTGTCGTCCTTGGCAATTCGGGAATCTGCCATAATTTTAAGGCAGATGTAGGTGAGAATGGCGACCACCGCCATACAGCCCACAAAGCCTAAGGTCTGACCAATGTAGGTGAATATGAAATCGTTGGCTGCCTCGGGAACTTTGACGTATTCGCCGCCGAAAAGTCCCTTGCCGAAAAGCTGACCCGAGCCGAGAGCGGTTTTGCTCACCCTCTGATGATAGCCAATTCCCAGAGGGTCAAGCTCCTCGTCGAAAAGCACAAGAAAGCGTGTTTTCTGAAAGGGCTTCATAACCCTTGTCCATACAAAATATAACGCAAGGGGCAGAGCGGCGGCGCAGGGAAGGATATATTTCCAGGATATCCCTGCGGAAAACATCATTATAACGAATATCATAAGAAAAACGCTGGCTGTTCCGTCGTCGCCCTGGAGTATTACGATAACGGTGGGAATGGCGGCGTGGGCGCAGAGCAGAAGCACGTTTGATATCTTGTTTATCCTGTCGCCCACCTTTGACAGATGAAGTGCGAAGGTGGTCACAAAGGTTATTTTGAGAAGCTCCGAGGGCTGCAGGGTCATAAAGCCCAAATCGATCCACGCCCTGTCGCCGTAGACCTCTATTCCGAGCTTTGTGAACACAAGAAGGGAGAGGATTATGGACAGGGGCGCGTACAGCACCCACAGCTTGATTATCTTGTTGTAGTCCATTGCCGAAAGCATAAGGGCAATTACCCAGCCTGCAATGACAGCTATTGCCTGAGTCTTGTAAAGGCTTGAATTTACTTCAATGGTGGCGGCGCCGTTTACTACCATAGAATAAAGCAGTATAACGCTGAAAACCGACAGCGCCGCAGCCGCAAGAAAAAGCATTTTATCAAGCCTGCGGAAATACTGCCCGATATATCCGAGAAGCGCTTTCATATTCTTTTCTATCACTCCCTTTTCGACATTATATTATGTTTATATTATAGCACATACCCCTGTTTTTTTTCAATAGTGAATTTTGTGTCAATTCACTTACAAAAGAGTAACAAAAAACGGGAGAAATTGCTCCCCCCGTTTTTACAAGCATTATTCTTTGAATTTGTCTGTATACTCTTTTACAAATTTACAAAAGCTGCATTGTCCCGTTACATAGCCTGCTCAGGTAACAAGCCTGTTTCTTCCCGACTCCTTGCCGTCATACAGCAGATGATCCGCGCGGTTGATGGTCTCGTCGGGAATTTCGCCATTTATCATCTCCGCCGCTCCGATGGTTATGGTGACGGGTATCCTTTTGCCCTCCCATACATACTCGGCACTGCGAACCATTTCCAGGATCTGTTCCAGAAATTTCTTTGACTCGTTCAGTCCCGAACCGGGCAGTATAATGAGAAATTCCTCGCCGCCCCATCTTGAAACAAAGCCCTTTTTCTTCTCTGTTTCTTCCTTTATCATAGCGGAAAGCTCTTTCAGCACCATATCTCCGCAGGCGTGACCGAAGCCGTCGTTAATGCTCTTGAAATGGTCGATATCCGCCATTGCGGCAGTGTAGCCCTTATTCTGTTCAAGCAGCTTGTCTATTGCCTTGCGGCAGCTGCGTCTGTTCAGCAGAGTTGTGAGAGGATCTCTTTCCACCAGGTCACGGAGATTATATCTGAGGGTATCTGCGCTTCGGGCGATATCTCCCACCTCGTCGGTGAGGCTCAGAGTTTTAAGGGACAGATCTGCCGCAAAATCGCCGTTTGCAACATTCTCCATAAAGCTTTTTACTTCTAAAAGCGCTCCCACTATTTTTGATGAAAACTTGCTGAAAACCGCTAAGTTCACGGCAAGAACAGCTGCGCTTATTATAGTAAAGCAGGTTATTATCTTTCGCATATTGCTTCTTGCAGCGTCAAGGGGTCTGCCCGCAAAGACCATTCCCACAGTTTTTGCGGAGGTGTCCATAATGGGAATGTAGTAGCCTGCGTAATATCTGCCGTTTATTTTGACCCTGCTGTAATAATACTCGATGCCCTTGCCGAGGACGCTGTCGGTGACCTTTTTTTCAGCGGAGGTACCTGTAATATAACTGCCGTCACTGCGCTTTACGGTGGTAAATACACGGGTGTCGCCCCAGAAAACAGTGAAATCCACATCATCGCTGCAGGATATGGATGAGACAGTCGTCATAAAATCCATACGTGATATCATAGTGCCGCCCTTATAAAGCGAGCCGTTTTTCAGATAATATTCACCGTAAAATTCGGAATCAAGAAGAGAGTTTAACGAATGAGCGGCGTAATTGACCTCGTTTTTGATGCCTTCCTCGGTGGTAATGTATATCAATACCGCTCCCGCGGCGGTTATGCATACGCAGATAAGCACAGCGGTCAGCGCTGCCATTTTCAGAATTTTTGCGGTAAGACCACTCAGCTTTTTCATTCGCTTCACCTCGATGTTAATGCTTTTATACTATTATACAACAAAAATCTACAATTGGCAAGAGATTTTATAGTTTTTTAATAATTTAATTTCGTCATTTTACAGACAAAGCTATATTTTTATTTTACCGTTTGGTGTCATCGGAACTGATGACACAAATTCTATAGTTTTCGGTATCATATATCGGGGAAGCCTAAGGGAAAGGCTGTCCTTTATTTCATCGGCGGACAGGTTTCTTCCCGCAACCACATAAGCTTTAATGCACCGCGCCTGACCGAAGCCGTCGGGCAGAAAGACGCAGGCGCAGTCTGATATGCCGTTTATTTTCATTATTTCCGCTTCTATTTCCGAAAGCTCCACCCGAAAGCCCGAGTATTTCACAAAGCCGTTTTTTCGTCCTCTGAAATAAAGCTTTCCCTCACGAAATTCCCCCATATCTCCGGTATAATAGCCGTTGTCGCGGAAGCTGTCCGACTGTTCCGACGGGGCGATATATCCCCTTGCGGCGCTTATCCCCGAGATGAAAATCTCCCCGTCCCGAACCTCAACATTGCAGGCATTTGCCCCGTCTCCGATGGGGATATCACCGTCCGTGCAGTCTCTTGTCACCTCATAAGCCGTCACAAAGCAGCAGCACTCCGCAGGTCCGTAGGCGTTTATGAGCCGTATATCCCCGAAGCGGTCAAGGCATTTTTTGACGGTGTCGCGGGGCAGGACTTCGCCGCAGCAGAGTATTGTTTCAAGAGAGGGAAAATTATCCCGTGAAAAGCTTTCAGAAAGCAGACAGAGCCGAAGAAATGTGGGTGTGCATACAAATGAACCCGTGTCCTTTTCGGGGGGAGCGTCCGTTTCAATAAGGGTATGCCCCTGTGTCAGCGCGGGAAAAATATCCGCCACCGACAGGTCGAAGGAAAAAAGAGCGTGTCCCGTGTGGACAGCGCTTTTCAGAAACCTTTCGGCATAACCGCAGAAATTCATCAGGCTTTCCCGTCTTACGGGTATGCCCTTAGGCGCCCCCGTACTGCCCGAGGTGAATATTATGTATGCATTTTCGTCTTCCTCCGAAACGGGAGAAATATTTTCTTTCTCATAAAGCCTGCGAAGTTCACTGACGGATATTTCGGGAACGTTCATATCCGCCGAAAGCCCCTCCTCCGTACAGATAACAAGTCCCGCTCCCGAAAGCTGCCCAATCCTTTTCACCCTCTCACGGGGAATGGATATATCGCAGGGAACAAAGCTGCGCCCCGATATAAGACAGGCGGTGATGCCAATAATAAAATCGGGAGATTTGTGACCGTAAATGAGAACGGGAGATGTATCTTCGGAAAGATATGCCGCAAGTCCTGCCGCCTTGTCCACAAGTTCATTGTATGTAATAAAGGAGTCGTTATATTCATATGCGGTGCGGTGAGGATATTTTTCTGCCGCAAGCAGGATACTTTCGGGAATGTCCTGATAGTTCAAGCTTTTATTTCCTCCTTCGGGATAAGGCTGTGGTCGTACATCACCTTTGAATGGTTTGTGAGAATAAGCTCGGAGCGGAGAAGCTCACCGCTTTCACGGTCGAAAATGTCCCTGTAAACAAGGCTGCACCTGAAATAATCCTCTCCCTCTTTTGAAAAATGGTGCCCCTCCTCGCGGATAACATAGCGGTATTTCGGAGGAGTATTCCCTCTCAGCTCCCCGTAAAGCACTCCCCTATCCACCCACACCAGAAGCTGAACAGGCTGGGACAGGGTATTTTTAAAGCGGTAGTCCACATTTTTATAAAAAACCGAGGTGCCCGTTCCGAAAGGCACTCTTCGGCGTTCGTCGGGAAAAAGGGCGTCGCTGTGATGGTGAAGCTCCGTTACCTCAAGAGGACTGTTCAGAATGAGCCAGTGAATAAGATTTGCAAGCTGGCAAAGTCCTCCTCCGCAGGCTCTTCCAAGCCTTCCGCGGGAAATGGTAAGCCCCTCAAGGTAGCCCTTTTTCGCGGTGGGCTTTCCCACAAGCCGCCAGAATGAAAAAACCTCCCCGGGGCGGATAATTATGCCGTTGATTCTTTCGGCTGCTATTTTCAGATTTGTCTCCTTGTTGAGCTGAAGCTTTGTATCCACTCCTGCCAGCTTTCGGGCAATGACCGAGAAGTGTCCCTTTATTATAACGGGCATTTCTTCTGCGGTGCGTTTTTCTGCAAAGCGAGTTCCCCTCATAACGCTTATGATATCGCGGATATCGCGCAGAAGATATTCCTTTATAAGAGAGATATTATAGCATATTTTTCCCCGTTCGCAGAAAAGCTTTCGTCCCTCAGCCAATGCCGCCGCCCCCTTTTATATATTTCCATATTATCACAAAATCATATCATATTCAATTACACATCGGCTACAATTTGATTACATTTCATAAATATAAAAGAATTTATTCTTACAAAGCGGCATATACTAACAAAGCTTATATAAAAGGAGACGTGAACAATGCGGCTTTTGGCGTTTATATTATCCGTAATACTTCTTATAGGAGCATTTTTTATATCCTATACGCTTAAAATGAAAGCCGAGCCTACCTCGGCGGATATGGATATGGCAGAGTCCCCGCCTGCAGTTTCCCACTCTGCAGTTTCCCTGCCTGCGCTGATGTATCACAGCGTACTGAAAAACCCCTCAAGAACGGGAGAATATGTGATAACACCTTCCCTGCTTGAAAACGACCTTAAATATCTCCGTGACAAGGGCTATACCACCGTATCTCCCGAGGAGATACTTGCCTTTACGGACGAGGGAGAGCCGCTTCCGGAAAAGCCCGTTTTCATCACCTTTGATGACGGCCATCTCAACAATATGACCTATGCTCTGCCTCTGCTTGAGGAATACGATATGAAAGCGGTGGTAAACATAACGGGGGCGTTTACGGTGCAGTCTGAAAAGGAAAACGACCCAAATCCTGCCTATGCATATCTGACAAGGGAGAATGCGGCGGAGCTTTCTTCGGGAGATGTATTTTCCGTGGGCTGCCACACCTATAATATGCACAGTCTGAACGGCAGAAGAGGTGCGGCAAAAAACAATGGCGAAAGCAAAGATGAGTATCTGCGCGTCTTTGCGGAGGACACGGATAAATGGCTTGATATCTTCGGAAACGGTCACACCGTTTATGCCTATCCCTATGGGGCAATGTCACGAGAGGGCTTTGACGTTTTAAAAGAAAGGGGCTTTCGGATAATCCTTACCTGCCGCGAAACGGGAAATCTTGTTTATTCTGACGGAAGTATGAAAGACGAGCTTGTCATTATTGACAGATATAACCGCACAGGACTTGTGCAGACTGACGAATTTATGAGCGCCTGCGGAATTAAATAATATTTAATAATTTTGATATTGACAAAACACGATGCTTATGGTATTCTTATATTATACTAAACAAGTATATAATATACCTTGCAAGTACAATTCAAAATCGGGTAAGTTACCCGGGCTTTGAAAATTTATAAAAAACGGAGGAATTTTATTATGAAGAAGTTTGTATGTTCTATCTGCGGCTATGTTTACGAGGGCGAGACTGCTCCCGAGAAATGTCCCCAGTGCAACGCTCCCGCTTCCAAGTTCAACGAGGTCAAGGAGGACGGCGGTCTCCAGTTTGCCTGCGAGCATATCGTAGGTATCGCTAAGGACGTTGAGGACAAGGATATCATCGAGGGTCTCAACCAGAACTTTATGGGCGAGTGCACCGAGGTAGGTATGTACCTTGCAATGTCCAGAGTAGCTGACAGAGAGGGCTATCCCGAGGTTGCTGAGGCTTACAAGAGAATTGCTTTTGAGGAGGCTGAGCACGCTGCAAAGTTTGCAGAGCTTCTGGGCGACGTTGTTACCGACTCCACCAAGAAGAACCTTGAGATGAGAGTTATGGCTGAGCACGGCGCAACTCAGGGCAAGCTTGACCTTGCAACAAAGGCAAAGCAGCAGGGTCTTGACGCTATCCACGACACTGTTCACGAGATGGCTAAGGACGAGGCAAGACACGGCAAGGCTTTCCAGGGTCTCCTGAACAGATACTTCAAGTAATTTAGTTTTATACTAATCAGAAAACGGTCTGACGATTTCAAAATTCGTCAGACCGTTTTTTTGCCGTAATAAGCGCCCGAATTATTCCTTTTTCTTCATACAGCCTATCATTACCCCCGAGCCGCCTGCCGCCGCAAGAGCAAGAAGCACAGGAGCCAGAATTCCGTCTTTGCTCCGAGTCTCCTCAAAAACGCTCTCGGACATCATCGCTCCTGCGGAAACGTCCTCCCCGAAGGTAACAGGGTCGGAGGGGTCTGTAAGATAAAACCAGCCCTTATTTCCCCAGATGTAGTTCACATAGCCCCATTTATCGCCAAACTCATCGGTGTAAACACTGCTGACATAGCTGCCGAAATCATCGGGGTGCTTTTCCATAGCGATGTATTCGGAGCTGCCCGGATATTTCCAGAGATAGATAGTCCCGTCCTCTCTAAGAGAGTCAAACTCCCCCGATTTCACGGCGACTATCTCGTCCTTATGCTCCTCGGTGAAGGAGAAATTGTCGTACACAGGCTCAAGCCCATCAAGGGATATCCACAGAAGAGTGTCCTCTCCCTTGAAATCGTAATATCCGCCCCACTCTGCTCCGTTCTTGTCGGTGTAGTAAAGCTGAATACTCGGTGAAATGCCCGCAGACAGCTTGCCCGTTTGATTGCCGTTCGGGTCATCAAAGACCTTTGTTTCGGCGGTAAGGGTGTATTTCCGCCCATCGTTTCCGTAGGGACGGGTGATGTCATTATAATTCGAGTCGAAGAAGCTGTCTACAGGTTCATATATAACATCTGCGCCGACAGCTGTTCCCATTCCCGCACACATAAGGACTGCCGCCGCTGTAAAAAGAAATTTTTTCATTTTAATATGCCTCCCGTTTTTATTTTTCATCTGTATAATAAACAACCGAGATCAGGAAAATTTTGCATATTTTTTCCGAAACTAAAAAATTACATCACCCCATAGTTTCTGATAATGATATAAGCCATATAAGCCGCATAGATAAGAACAAGCACAACGCCCTCGGTGCGGGACATCTTCTTTCCCGTAAGATACCAAATATATGCGATAAGGCTCATAACGATAAGGATAATTCCGTCAATGACAGCAGAGCCTTCCGCCGCAATGGGAGTGATAACTCCCGACACGCCCAGGATACAGAGGACATTGAAAATATTTGAGCCTACCACATTGCCCACAGCCATATCGTTCTCGCCCTTTTTAGCGGCGGTTATGGAGGTCACAAGCTCGGGAAGGCTTGTACCCATAGCACATATGGTAAGACCTGCCAGAGTTTCGCTCATTCCTGCCGCAAGGGCGATGGACTGAGCGTTATCTACCACAAGATTGCCGCCCAGAACAATTCCCGCAACTCCTCCGATAATGCCGAGAGCGCATTTGAGGGGTGAAAATTCCGTCTTTGTCTCTTCCTCGTCCCCGCCGCTCTTGCCTGCAAGCTTGATGGAAACAATTATATAAGCGATAAGGGCAATGATAAGCACAGCCGCTTCTATCCTGCTCATAGTGCCGTCAAGGATAAATATGACAAACAGAGCCATTGCCGCAATTGATATGGGATAATCCCGCTTTGCAACACTGTCGTTGGTGTCAATAGGCTTTATGGCGGAGCAGACGCCTAAAACCATAAGGAGATTAAAAATATTTGAGCCGATAACATTGCTTATGGCAAGGGAATTTGAGCCGCTCACCGCCGCAGAAATGCTGACCGCCAGTTCTGGAGCGCTTGTTCCCATTGCAACAATGGTAAGCCCCACGATCAGAGAGGGTATTTTCAGCTTTTTGGCAAGAGAGCAGCTGCCCTCAACGAAAAAGTCCGCGCCGCTGATAAGCAGAAAAAAGCCTGCAAGGAGCATTATTATGCTGAGTATCACAATCTGCGGCAGGGGGAAGATATAGCTTGTCACTGCCGCAGCCGCAAGCAGGATAATGTATAAAACGATCTTCATTTCAATACCTCCGAAAAGCTTTTTTCATAGTATATCATTTTTTTCCGGGATTTGCAATAGCAATTGAAAATTTAAAAGGGTGAAACCGAAATAAAAATCGTACCCGCCGGAATATTATCCGAGCGGGTACGGTCATTTATGCAGTTATGCAGTTTCAGCCGCTGTCTCCTTGTTATTTCTGAAAAGCGCTTTAAAAAGCGTGCGGATAAGGGGCTGGATAAAGAAAAGCTGGGTAAAGAACGCAAAGGGGAAATTAAAGCATACAAGCTTCAGCCAGTCCGCAAGGAGGGTCAAAAGGTCAAAGCCCTTGTAATAAGGATAATAAAGCCAGGCGGCAATAAAGCTCATAGCAGGGCACATTATTCCCACGGTAGCGCATATGACAGCCGTCTCGAACAGCACAGGGTGAGTGGTTCGGGGGTCGAATACCTTACAGGCAAGCTTGAACGAGCAGGGGCTTCCCACAAGCATTTCAAGGCAATATGCAAAGCAAAATTCCGTCAGCACCACCGCCCATATGGGAACATATCGTCCAAGCATATAAACGCCGCCGTTTGCTTCTATTGCTTCAAGCACACTCGTTTTCCCCGTAAGGCTCATAAGCAAATTGCCGTTTACCGTGTAAAGGCTGTAAAATACATAGGCGTGTACGGTAACAAGCACAGTCATAAGGGCAAATATCCCTCTTTCAAAATTGTTTCTCGGCATAAAGATCTCTCCTGACTTAATGTGATTTTGGACAAAAAAACACACGTCCTGCCCTGTGCAGACCCGATCATCGAAAAAAGCTTGCTGTACCGTGATCAGATTTACATACCTTGTGGGTAAAACGTGTGTCGTTGTCCTTATAAAATTGTAATGCTATTTTACCATAAAACAAATCCCCGAGTCAAGGGATATCTTTTCCAAATTTATGCTTTCCGAAGCCCCGTAAAACTATAATTTTACATAAAATTCACCCACCCCCAAATATAATAAAGACAACTCCCTCTGCAATTTTACTCTGATTTTACAAAAGGCAGGTTACGGATTTTACATTGGCAGTGTATTATATAATCGTACCGCGAAGAAGCGATAATAAAGAAATGTAAAATGTAAATCAGACGATTTACCGAAAGGAAGATTTGTAATGAAAAAAACAGCAAGCAGAATTATGACAGTATTTGCCGCAATGGCATTATGCGGAACACTCGCAGCCTGCGGAAGCAGCTCGGGCACAAATGAAACAACCACCGCAGCAGGAGCAGCAGAAACAACAGCCGCAGCAGCCGGTAGCAATTTCAAGGCAAGCTCCGACATCACCGTTATCTCCAGAGAGGACGGCTCGGGAACAAGAGGAGCATTTGTTGAGCTTTTCGGCGTTGAGCAGAAAAACGATCAGGGCGAGAAGATAGACTACACCATCGACACCGCTTCCATCACCCAGAGCACAGGCGTTATGAAAACAAGCGTATCTCAGAACGAGTATGCTATCGGCTATATCTCCCTCGGCGCACTTGACGATACCGTAAAGGCTCTCAAGATCGACGGCGCTGACGCAACAGTGGATAACATCAAGAACGGAACATATAAGATCTCCCGTCCCTTCAATATCGTTACCACAGAAAATGTTTCTCCCCTTGCACAGGATTTCATCGACTTCATTATGTCCGCCGACGGACAGGCTGTTATTGAGGGAGAAAAGTATATCCCCGTTTCCGATGCACCTGCATATTCGGGAACAAAGCAGAGCGGCACAGTAACAGTAGCAGGCTCCTCCTCCGTAACTCCCGTAATGGAAAAGCTCAAGGAAGCATATGTGGCTGTTAACCCCGACGTTACCGTTGAAATTAACCAGAGTGACTCCACCACAGGCGTAAACAGCGCAGTAGACGGCATCTGCGATATCGGAATGGCTTCAAGAGAGCTTAAGGACAGCGAGACCGAAAAGGGCGCAGTTTCCACAGTTATCGCAATGGACGGCATCACCGTTATCGTAAGCAACGAAAACCCCGTAAACGAGCTTACCGCAAACGAGGTAAAGGATATCTATACCGGAAATATTACAACTTGGGAAAGCCTTGTTGACTAAATTTAATTAC
Source organism: Oscillospiraceae bacterium (assembly GCA_028720105.1). GTDB lineage: Bacteria > Bacillota > Clostridia > Oscillospirales > Ruminococcaceae > Huintestinicola. The sequence goes on from JAQYLI010000017.1 coordinate 91,571, forward strand.
CATTCATCAGAGTGTCTCTCACCGTCACAGATGGTGAGAGACACTCGTGAATAACGGGAAAGGAGCGTAACCTGATCCAATATGAATAACTTCAAAGAAAAGGCTATGCATATCGTGTTCGCCGTATCTGCCTGCATATCAATACTTGCAGTAGTGCTGATATGCGTTTTTCTCTTTGCAAACGGCATACCTGCCATAGCCGAGATAGGTGCAGGAAATTTCCTTGGCGGAAAGGTCTGGAAGCCCTCGAATGATACCTACGGCATATTCCCCATGATAATCGGCAGCCTTTACGTTACCGCAGGAGCAATAATCATAGGCGTTCCCATAGGCATACTCACCGCAGTATTTATGGCAAGGTTCTGCCCCAAGGGAATTTATAAGATTGTCAAGCCCGCCATAGAGCTGCTTGCAGGCATTCCCTCGGTAGTTTACGGCTTTTTCGGACTTATGGTAATAGTCCCCCTCATCAAACAGCTTTTCGGAGGCAGCGGAACAAGTATGCTGGCAGCCTCAATAGTGCTGGGAATAATGATACTCCCCACCATCATCGGCGTTTCGGAAAGCGCTATCAGAGCCGTTCCCGAAAGCTATTACGAAGGCTCTCTGGGTCTGGGCGCAAGCCACGAGAGAAGCGTGTTTTTCGCTGTTCTCCCTGCGGCAAAGTCGGGCATACTTGCAGGAGTGATACTCGGAATAGGACGTGCCGTGGGCGAAACAATGGCTGTGGTAATGGTTGCGGGCAATCAGGCAGTCCTGCCCGAAAAGCTTACTCAGGGCGTGCGTACAATGACCGCAAACATCGTCCTTGAAATGGGCTATGCCGCAGATCTCCACCGTGAAGCCCTTATCGCAACAGCGGTGGTGCTTTTCGTGTTCATTCTTCTCATAAACCTCACATTCTCGGTAATAAAGAGAAAAACCTCCAATGTCTGAAAGGAAAAATTCTATGAATAATATTTCCGCCGCTGCTATCCCGGCAGAAAAGGACAACAGCAGAACAAAGGCAATTTTCAGTTCAAAGGTGCAGTCGGCACTTCTCGGCGGCGCAGTGTGGCTTGCCGCAGGAATAACCCTGCTGTCCCTTCTGAGCATTATTATCTATATCCTGTATAAGGGTATTCCCAATCTTTCACTTGACCTTTTCGCTCCCGAATATACCACCGAGAATATGTCATTATTCCCTGCTCTGATAAACACCGTCACAATGACCCTTGTGTCCCTGCTTATCGCCGTTCCTCTCGGAGTGTTCTCGGCTATATATCTGGTAGAATATGCTAAAAGAGGCAACAAGCTTGTGACCATTGTGGGAATAACCACCGAGACACTTTCGGGTATACCCTCCATCGTTTACGGACTTTTCGGATATCTGCTTTTCGTGGCGCAGCTTAAATGGGGCTACTGTATGATGGCAGGCGCACTCACCCTGTCTATAATGATACTCCCCCTTATTATGCGTACCACCGAGGAAGCCCTCAGAAGCGTTCCCGACAGCTACAGAGAGGGAAGCTTCGGTCTCGGCGCAGGAAAGCTCAGGACTGTATTTACCGTAGTCCTCCCCTCTGCCGTACCCGGAATACTCGCAGGCGTTATTCTCGCCATAGGACGTATCGCAGGAGAGACAGCCGCACTTATCTTCACCGCAGGAACAGTAGCACAGATACCGGGTAACCTTATGGGCTCGGGCAGAACTCTTGCCATACACCTCTATGCCCTGTGGAATGAGGGACTTGCCGCAGAGCAGTCATATGCCACCGCTGTGATACTGCTTATCATCGTGGTGCTCATAAATATGCTCTCCTCCTTTATCGCAAAGAAGATATCGAAGTAAAAACATATCCGAAAGGAAAATTCAGATGAATAAATTTGAAATTGAGCATTTAAATCTCCATTACGGAAAATTTCACGCATTAAAGGACGTTTCCATCAACATTCCCGCAGGCGAGATAACTGCTTTTATCGGTCCTTCGGGATGCGGAAAATCTACCCTGCTCAAGAGCCTTAACCGAATGAATGACCTTGTTGAAGGCTGCGTTATCGACGGAAAGGTACTCCTTGACGGGGAGGATATTTACAACGGAATGGACGTGAATTTTCTCAGAAAAAAGGTTGGAATGGTTTTCCAGAAGCCAAATCCTTTCCCTATGAGCGTTTACGACAACATTGCCTACGGTCCCCGCACCCACGGCATTCACTCAAAGGCAAAGCTTGACGAAATAGTGGAGCGTTCCCTTACCGACGCTGCAATATGGAACGAGCTTAAAGACAGACTCAAGAAAAGCGCCCTGGGACTTTCGGGCGGTCAGCAGCAGAGATTGTGCATTGCCCGTGCCCTGGCGGTTGAGCCCGATGTTCTCCTTATGGACGAGCCTACTTCGGCTCTCGACCCCATTTCCACCAACAAGATCGAGGACCTTGCCATAAGCCTCAAGGAAAAGTACACCATTGTCATCGTCACCCACAATATGCAGCAGGCAACGAGAATTTCCGACCGCACAGCCTTTTTCCTCTTGGGCGAGATAGTGGAATATGACGAGACCGAAAAGCTCTTCTCCACTCCCAAGGACAAGCGAACAGAGGACTACATAACCGGACGCTTCGGCTAAGGCAGGAGACGCCCCGCGGCGAGGGCGCGCCTTTATTTTGTGAGAATGATTACGATCATTCCGCGCCGATAGTTTTTTCAGAAGTCTGCCAAACAGCTTGATTTGAGCAAATTTAACGTTACCGAGCCACAAACGAAAAGAATATCTCAAAACTCACCAACGAGGTCGCCGCGGGTCGTCACCAGCACGAAAGGATAATTTGAGCAATTCTAACGTTACCGAGCCACAAACGAAAAGAGTATCTCAAAACCCACCAACGAGGTCGCCGCGGGTCGTCACCCGCATGAAAGGATAATCTTACTTATGAGAAACAGATTTGAACTGCAGCTTGAAGAGCTGAACGTAAGCCTTATTAAAATGGGAGCGCTGTGCGAAACTGCTATTTCTATGGCGGTAAAGGCGCTTCTCAACAACGATACAGCCCTTGTGGACGGGGTCAAGGAGACTGAACGTGAGCTTGACCATATGGAAAGAAGCATTGAAGGACTTTGTATGAAGCTCATACTCCAGCAGCAGCCCGTTGCACGAGATCTGCGGACAATTTCCTCTGCACTTAAAATGATAACCGATATGGAGCGTATCGGAGATCAGGCGGCGGATATCGCAAATCTCATAAAATACTGCCGTATGGACGAGGCAGGAGGAAGGTGCAGAGAGGACATCGCCCGAATGGCGGAAGCGGCTATAAAAATGGTCACCGCCAGTGTAGATGCCTTTGTGAAGCTTGATCTTGAGGGAGCACGAAAAGTAATTTCCGATGATGATGAGGTTGACGGCTTGTTTATTAAGATAAAAGGTGATATAATAAATATAATAGCGGAAAATCCCGGACTTGGCGAGACGGTGTTTGATATTGTGATGATAGCCAAATACCTTGAGAGAATAGGCGACCACGCCACCAACATTGCCGAGTGGGTCGTATTTTCCATAACAGGAGAGCACGAAAACGCATAACTCACGCAGCACACGCTCTCGGAAAGGATGGTCAGATAAATGATATACTATGCGGAGGACGACAGCAGCATACGGGAGCTTGTGCTGTACACTCTGAAAACCACAGGCTTTGAAGCCAAGGGCTTTGAAAACGGCGAGGAGCTTTTTTCGGAGCTTTCAGCAGGAAATGTCCCCAAACTCCTGCTTCTTGACATAATGCTGCCCGGGGAGGACGGTATCGCAATAATGAAGCGCCTGAGACGGGGCGGCTATGATTTCCCCGTTATAATGGTAACGGCAAAGAACTCCGAATATGATAAGGTGACAGGGCTTGACTGCGGCGCAGACGACTACATTTCAAAGCCATTTGGAATGATGGAGCTTATCGCCCGTATAAAAGCTGTGCTGAGACGTGCGGAGCGGACGGAAAGCATTGCCTGCGGCGAAATGCTCAGCTGCGGTGCGGTGGAGCTTGATATCCGAAGCCATATCGTTACCGTTGACGGCGTTCCTGCGGAGCTTACACTTAAAGAATTTGAGCTTCTTCGCATACTTATGAAAAACAAAAATGCCGTTCTTACCAGAGACAATCTCCTTGAAAGCATCTGGGGCTATGACTGCGCAGGCGAGACACGAACGGTGGACGTGCATATAAAGACCCTGCGCCAGAAGCTGGGCAGCGGCGCTGAGATAATTAAGACCGTCCGCGGCGTAGGCTACAAGGTCTGCGGATAAAAGATAAGGGGTAATACAAACCGATGAAAATAAAAAACCGTATATTCTTCAGTATATTTTCAGGCTCTCTTATCTCACTTATCCTGTGCCTTGCCTGCGTTACGGGAGTAATGTACAACGCAATGACCGCCGAGCTTCGTGAGGAAATACGAAACGAGGCGGCTATCGTTTCTACAACCATAAACAGCCTTGAGGACGAGTCTGCACAGGAATACATATCAGAAGCAGGTCATAAAAGCGGCAACCGCATAACCCTTATTTCCCCCGACGGAACGGTACTTTATGACAACGTCTCAAAAATATCCGAAATGGGCAATCACCTTGACCGCCCCGAGATATCCGAAGCGATGGAAAAAGGTATCGGTACCGCGCTCAGAGCCTCGGACACACTGGGTGAGCATACCTATTACTGCGCTGTAAAGCTGAAAAACGGCAGCGTTATAAGAATTGCCAATACCACAAAAAGCGTATTGGGTCTTCTGAGCCATCTGACACTTTGGCTTATCCTTATTGGCGTGCTTATCTTTATCATATCCCTTTTGATGGCAGGACTTCTTACACGCTCCATAATCCGTCCCATAAACGAGCTCGATCTGGACGCGCCCGGAGAAAATCTCACCTATGACGAGCTTTCTCCCCTGCTTATTAGAATGGATAAGCAGAACGAGAAGATAAACGCTCAGATAGAAAAGCTGTCCGAGCAGAAAAGCGAGCTTTCCTGTATCACTGGTAATATGAGCGAGGGACTTGTTATTTTCGGCAGCGGCGGAAATATCCTGTCCGCAAACGCAGCCGCACAGCGCATTTTAGGAAACAATGCCACAGGCAGCTACACCCGTCTATGCCGCGACAGAGAGTACCTGGAAGCGGTGGAGACCGCTCTCAGGGGTGAATACGGAAACACTCTTCTTGAGAAGAACGGAAGGACCTACAGCCTTACGGCAAGCCCTGTCAATGAAGCGAAAAAATACAGCGCAGTGCTGTTTATCGTGGACGTGACGGATAGGGAAAACGCTGAAAAAATGCGGAGGGAATTCTCCGCAAATGTTTCCCACGAGCTGAAAACTCCCCTTACCTCCATTATGGGAGCTGCGGAGATAATCGAAAAGGGCATTGTTAAAAAGGAGGATATCCCCCATTTTGCGGGAAATATCCACTCGGAGGCAATGAGACTTCTGGCACTTATCGAGGATATCATAAAAATATCCCGTCTGGACGAGGGCGGGCTTACTCAGGAATTTGAGGAAATTTACCTTGACGATATCTGCAAGAGCGTGATATCCGAGCTTAGCGAAAAGGCGCAAAGCAGAGGCGTTTCCCTTGAAAGCAGTCTTGAAAGGGCGTCCATAAGAGGTGTTAGACCCGTTCTTCACGAGATGGTCTATAACCTCTGCGACAACGGTATCGCCTACAACAACAAGGGCGGCAGGGTGGAAATTGTCCTTGAAAAGACGTCCTCGGGCTGTATTCTTAAAGTTTCCGACAACGGTATCGGTATTCCCCCCGAGCATCAGGCAAGGATATTCGAGCGCTTCTACCGTGTGGACAAGAGCCACTCAAAGGAAACGGGCGGAACGGGTCTGGGTCTGTCCATCGTTAAGCACGGCGCTGCGCTTCACGGCGGCGTGATAAATCTTCAGAGCGAAGTCGGCAAGGGCACGGTCATAAGCATTGAATTCGGCAAGGACGGGGCATTGAAGAATAAGCTCAAGGCTGAATGACAGATGCTCCTTTGAACATATGTGCCAAATAGACGAATGTGAATGATCGTTTTTATGCATTTATACGAAAATGCCTTTTGCGCAACTTTTGTTCTAAAAAAGTATTGACAAAGTGACACTTTTGTGCTACAATATAATTAAAGCGGTGGGACTGTTCCGAAGCGGCAGTCCCATTACTTTTTTCATACCAGCAAACAATTGTTCTATATATAAAGGCAGCGTTCTATCCGCCGCCTAGTCTATAGGTTGATTGAAGATCAGTATCAGAAGCGGAAGCTGTATGAGATATTTAAGGTGTGACGGTTAAATTAAAAAGTATCGCCGGGAAAGCTTTTTCCCCGACGATACCTGTCTTCTGTCAGAATTATTTATCCGTATTGATATAGCTTTTATAGCCGTTAAGATATATGACTCCCGAAATAACGGTGAGGGCTGTTGATATCCAGATAAGAGTCTGTTCTGCAGCTACTACCCACGTTTCATAGCAAGCGCTGTCCTTGCCGAAGATAACAGCGAAAAGGAGTATCACTACTATTGCAACCATTGTGAATGCAGTTTTTAGCTTTCCCCATATTCCTGCGGCTACCACTACTCCCTCTCCTGCGGTAACGAGTCTCAGTCCCGAGACCATAAATTCTCTTGCGATGATGATTATCACGGGCACCGCTCCCGCAAGGTCCATATCCACAAAGCAGACAAGGGCGGAGATAACAAGCACCTTATCCGCAAGTGGGTCTAAAAATTTTCCGAAGTTGGTTACGAGATTTCTGCTCCTTGCTATATGTCCGTCAAGGGCGTCGGTTATGGAGGCAAGGGCAAATACAACAAGCGCCCACAGGCTGCTCATCGGAACTATATCCGTAAGCAGGAAGAATATGAAAAAGGGCACAAGCACCACTCTTGCTACGGTAAGCTTATTCGGCAGGTTCATCTGCAACATCTCCTATCAGGTCGTAGTCCATTATATCGTTTATATGCACGTTTACGAAAATGCCCGGTACAAGGCGACGCTTTTTGGAGTTGAAGAATATCTTGCCGTCGATTTCGGGAGCGTCTGCCGCGCTTCTGCCGAAGTAACATTCACCGTAGCGGTCATAGCCCTCCACGACTACCTCGATGGTCTTGTCCCGAAGCTGCCGGTTTTTCTCGGTCATAATTACCATCTGCTGTTCCATAATAATATCCGCACGGCGCTCCTTGGTCTCCTCGTCAAGCTGTCCGTCCATAAGGGCTGCCTTTGTGCCCTCCTCGGCGGAATAGGGGAAACAGCCTAAGCGGTCAAATTCCATATCCTTGACAAAATGGGCAAGGCGGTCAAACTGCTCCTCGGTCTCACCGGGAAAGCCTGTTATTAGAGTGGTTCTGAGGATTATGCCCGGGATACGCTCTCTCAGCTTTTTGATAAGGGCTCTGAGGGTCTCCTCGTTTCCGGGGCGGTTCATTTTTGAAAGTATCTCACCGTCGCAGTGCTGAATGGGCATATCTATGTATTTGACTATCTTATCTTCTTTTGCCATTACGTCGATAAGCTCGTCTGTTATCCTTTCGGGATAGCAGTAGAGGACGCGTATCCACTTGAGCTGGGGTATTTGGCACAGCCTTGTGAGAAGCTCGGGGAGCATCGGCTTGCCGTAGATGTCCTCGCCGTAACGGGTGCTGTCCTGGGCGATGACGATAAGCTCTCTCACTCCGTTTACCGCAAGTTCGGAGGCTTCGGCGCAAAGGGCTTCCATTGGAACGCTGCGCATTTTTCCTCTGATAGAGGGGATAGCGCAGTAGGAGCAGCAGTTTGAGCAGCCGTCCGCGATTTTCAGATATGAGTAGAATGACAGGGTGGTCTGCACTCTGCCGCCTGTAAGTCCGAGACTTAACTTATCGTCAAAGCTTGTGAGCTGATTGCCGCCCATTACCTTTTCTACGATATCGCAGATGTGGTCGTTGGAGCCTATTCCCACAACGGCGTCTGCTTCGGGTATCTCGGAAAGCACCTCGTCCTTGTAACGCTCCGCAAGGCAGCCTGTAATGATTATCTTCTTTATTCTGCCCTCTTTTTTAAGTGCGGCAAACTCAAGGATGGTTTCTATTGCCTCCTGTTTTGCGGACTCGATAAATCCGCAGGTGTTTATGATGGCAACGTCCGCAAGGGCGGCGTCTCCTACAAGCTGATAGCCCTTTTCATTCAGTTTATATAACATTCTCTCTGCGTCCACCTGATTTTTTGAGCAGCCCAGAGAGACCATTCCTACTCTTATTGACATTTATATCATTCCTTCTTCTGTGATATGGTCGCATACATTTTTATTATACTACAAGATCACGGTTTTTGCAAGGGTTCGGGGAAAAATTTCAGCAAATTTTCACTCTCGGATTTTTCGGATAAATCGGGAATGTATGCCGCCGTTTTCCCCAAAAATCCGTCTTGCTTTAATTGCAATAGTATGATATAATATATATAACTATCCACACCGAAAGGAAGTTTGCTATGAATATCCTCGTCAAAAACATAAAAATGCTTATGGGCGGAGAGATCGCAGAGGGCGATATCTGCATATCGGGCGATACAATTGCCGCCACAGGCACGCCCCCGAAGGAATTTACCGCCGAAAAGATTATTGACGGCTCGGGAAAGCTTGCAATACCCGGACTTATTAACTGTCACTCTCATTCATATATGTCACTTTTCCGAAACCTGGCTGATGACCTTACCTTTGAGGACTGGCTTTTCGGCAGCATTATGCCCAGAGAGGACTCACTTTCTTCCGAGGACGCTTACTGGGGGGCTATGCTCTCCTGCGCCGAGATGATAAAGAGCGGAACCGTATGCTTTATGGATATGCATATGTTCCCGAACAAGTGCGCCGAGGCAGCAAGCACTCTCGGTATAAGGGCGGTTATGACAAGAGGTCTTACGGGTCCTGACAGGACGGAAAAGGACGCATTGCGCCGATTTAACGAGCATATGCAGGAGAGGGAGCAATGGTCGGACCACCCTCTCATAAGCTTTAAGCTGGGTCCTCACGCTATTTACACCTGCGGCAGGGATTATCTTGAATTTCTAATAGAAAAGGCAAAGGAAACAAATCAGGAATTTCACATACACCTTTCGGAAACGCTGAACGAGGTGAAAAACTGCTACAAGGAGCAGGGCAAATCGCCTGTGGAATATCTTGACAGTCTGGGATTTTTCGACGTAAAGACCGCCGCCGCTCACTGCGTTCATCTGTCCGAACACGATATGGACATTCTTGCGGAGAAAAACGTCAGCGTTATCCACAATCCAAAGAGCAATTTAAAGCTTGCAAACGGCATTGCTCCCATTCCACGGCTGCTTGAAAAGGGCGTTAATGTGTGTATGGGAACGGACAGTCAGGCTTCTAACAACACTCTCAATATGTTTTCCGAAATGAATTTTGCCGCACTTCTCCACAAGGGCACAACGGGCATACCCACCGTATGCGCCGCACGTGAGGTACTTGATTTTGCCACTGTAAATGCGGCAAAGGCTCTTGGCTTTGAGAAAACAGGTGCCATTGCTGCGGGAAACAAGGCGGACATCTGCATACTCGACCTTGACCGTCCCGAGTTTTATCCCCGAAATGACCTTGCCGCCGCTCTCGTTTATTCCGCAAACGGCAGTGAGGTGGATACTGTTATCATTAACGGCGAGATAGTTCTTGAAAAGGGCAGGCTTACCCGATTTGACGAGGAGGAGATTTACGCAAAGGCAAGAGAGGTAGCTGAAAGATTTTAGGGGTTAACAGGTCGATAAATCGGAATATGTGTGGGTGAACAATATGGAAATCTTAGAGTTTAGAGAAAGTGACATTGATACAGTATTTGAAATACAGCAGGCAGCGTACAAGCCATTGTACGAAAAATATCACGATGACAATACAAATCCATATATGGAAAGTAAAGAAACAGTTCTGCAAAAATATATGCGGACGGGTACAAAAGGCTATCTTTTTATAAAAAATGGAGTGCCCGTAGGAGCCGTCAGGATATATCTGTTCCCTGAAAGTAAAAGCTGCAGGGTATCTGCATTAGCAGTACATCCACTGTATCAAGGGCAGGGAATAGCACAACAAGCATTGCTAAAAATAGAAAAAATGCACAGTGATGTTGAAAGATGGTTTCTTGATACTATCTTACAAGAGGCAGGAAATTGTCATTTGTATGAAAAAATCGGATATAAAAGAACCGGAAAAACGGAAGAAATTAACGAGAACATGACATTGGTGTTTTATGAGAAACAGTAAGACAAATTCCAATTTGTCGAACACCCACACTACAAAAAAAATTGAAAGGAAAGATAAATTATGTCAACTACAAGCGAAATCAGAAACCCCGAGCTCTGGGAAAGCGGAGCAAGAAAAATTGAGTGGGTAAAGCAGAATATGCCCCTGCTCAGAGGTATCGAGGAGGAATTTTCCAAGGAAAAACCCTTTGCGGGGCTGAAAGTTGCCCTGTCCGTTCATCTTGAGGCAAAGACCGCATATCTGTGCAAGGTGCTTGCGGCAGGCGGTGCGGATATGTATGTCACAGGCTCAAATCCCCTGTCTACTCAGGACGATGTTGCGGCGGCTCTCGTTCACGACGGCTTAAAGGTTTTTGCCTGGTACAACGCCACCGATGAGGAATATCACCGCCACATTGCACGTGTTATCGAAGCAGGTCCCAACATTATTATTGACGACGGCGGAGACCTTGTTCACCTTATCCACACCGAACACCCCGAGCTTATTCCCAACGTTATCGGCGGCTGCGAGGAGACCACTACGGGCATTATCCGCCTTATTGCAATGAACAAGGCAGGAGAGCTTAAATTCCCTATGGTGCTTGTGAACAACGCCGACTGCAAGCACCTTTTCGACAACCGCTACGGTACGGGTCAGTCTGTATGGGACGGCATAAACCGCACAACTAACCTTATCGTTGCTGGCAAAAACGTTGTTGTGGCAGGCTACGGCTGGTGCGGCAAGGGCGTTGCTATGAGAGCAAAGGGGCTGGGCGCTTCGGTCATTGTCACCGAGGTAGACCCCATAAAGGCAATGGAGGCTGTAATGGACGGCTTCAAGGTTATGAAAATGGAGGAAGCCGCTAAAATCGGCGATTTCTTCGTTACCGTTACGGGCTGCGACGGCGTTATCACCGAAAAGAGCTTTGTTAATATGAAGGACGGCGCAGTATGCTGCAATGCGGGTCATTTCGACTGCGAGGTGGACGTTGCATGGCTCAGAGAAAACTGCGTAAGATCCTGGATAGCACGAAACAATATTATGGGCTACGAGCTGGAAAACGGCAGGAGCATTTACATTATCGCCGAGGGCAGACTTGTAAATCTTGCGGCGGGAGACGGTCACCCTGCGGAAATTATGGATATGTCCTTTGCGGTGCAGGCTATGAGTGCGCTTCATCTTGTTAAGAACAAGGGCAGACTTGACAGTATGATAATTGATGTTCCCCGTGAGGTGGATATGGAAATTGCAAGGAGGAAGCTTGCGGCTTGGGATATTGAAATTGACAAGCTCACCCCCGAGCAGGAGGCATATCTTAACAAGGGACTTTGATAATATCACATTCGGAGGTACCGTTTATGAAAAAGCTTACGGCATTTATTGCCCTTGCCGCAGTTATGGCATTGCTTACTGCCTGCGGAAACTCAGGCGGGGCAGCGGTGGATACCGATACTGCTGAGCAGACACAGGAAGAAACTGTTTTTTCCTCCGAAGCACATATCACCCAATCGGCTTCGGAGATCTCCGTTACTTCCGAGGTGATTTCCGAAAAGTCGGAAACGACACTTCTTTCGGAAGAGCCGACTTCGGTCAGCGAAACATTGGTAAATGAACCGCAGATACGTGTAGAGTGGGCAGACGAGGCTGTGCTTACAGCAGATCACGATGTATACGATATTTTCGAGCCGTCCGAGGAACAGGCAAAGGTAGTATTCACATCGGACACTGCCGTAAATGAATTTGTAATACTTGAGCTTACGCTTACGGACTGCAGTGATGAAGGAGTCATGACCTTTATCGCATATCCTGCTGCATCGCCGGATATCACCCCCGGAAAGCCCCTTGTTATAGGCTTTACCTTTATGGGAGATATTCCCGGGTACGGCTTTCAATATGAGGACGCTGACGGGAATATACGCCGCTTTGCCATAGAAATAAGCGGCGAGGACGGCTCTCTCGTGGTACGGGAGGCAAGCGGGGAATACTATGACTTCGTTCTTGAATAAATCTATGTGCTTGAAAAAAGATATTTCTTATATTCGGAGGTAACGGTTATGAAAAAGCTTATTGCATTTATGGCACTTGCCGCTGTTATGACGGCGCTTACTGCCTGCGGCGGCGGAGAAACTTCTGTTGACAGAGCAGAAAAAGCTCTCGAAAGCGCACAGAATGCCATCGGCGAGGCTGCCGATACAAAGGCATCACAGCTTGCCGAGGCTGCTGTGGGGGGTATGGAGATTTCCGATGGAAATGCGGAAACAGAGCTGCCCGATGTTGATGAACTGATTGATGAATGAAAAGGTTTGTGAAAGCTGCTGTGCTGCTTAACGCATAGTTTAAATGACCGATGAACCGAAAGGAAACTCAGATGAATGACACATTGCGTGAATATCTCAGCTACGGCAGCTTTATCCTGCCCCTGATGAAATGCAGAAAAACTATCACACCCGACAGGGTACGATGGAAGGACAAGGACAGGTATTTTCTGTATTTTCCGTCCCCCTGCAAAAAAAGTGACACCCTTGTGATATACATACACGGCGGCGGCTGGAACAGCGGCTCTCCCTCGGATTTTCACTTTATCGGACAGAAAATTGCCAATGAGGGGTATGACTGCATTATGCCCGGCTATAGAAAGGCTTCCAAGGCTCATTTTGAGGAGATAGCCGATGATATTTTCAGCGGGTACAAAGAGATAAAAAAATATCTTTCGGATAAAAAGCTCGGGTATTCAAAGACCGTTGTTATAGGCTCATCGGCAGGGTCACATCTTGGCGCACTGCTTTGCTATGACTCGGAGCGGCAGGAGAAATACGGTATTCCTGCCGATGAATTTGACGGATTTATCAGTCTTGCAGGTCCCTTATGCTTTGACCTGCCACAAACAGGCACTCTGAATACTCTGGGAGCGAATATGTTTGGCAGCAGGGACAAGTCCGAATGGAAAAAGGGTGAGCCGATATCAAAGCTTAAAAATGGACAGAAAACCAAAGCAATGCTCATTCAGAGCAGGCACGACGGCATTATCGGATTTGAACAGGCGGAGAAATTCAGAGGACGTGCTACGGAGCTTGGTATCCCTGCGGAGCTTTATGAGGTCACAGAAAAGCAGGATACCCATTCGGCATACAGCGCAGGGATTTTTTTATCGGAGCGAGAAAAATCTCCCACCCTTGACAGGGTGTTTGAATGGCTTGACAATATGTAAAAAGGCAGTTTTAAAGCAAAACCGAAAGGAAACTCAGATGAACGATAATATCCGCAAACTGCTTGTCTCCTGCGGGTGGCAGATAACATATGATGAATTTAATATTGATTTTTCCCTTCCGTTTTTTCGGCAGACGGACAGGTTGAACGAAGATCTGCTTCAGGCTTCGTCAGGGAAGTTTATCATTGATATGGGCTGGTATCCCGAGGGTGATCCCGCCGGAAAGCTCAGAGCCTTGCTGATAAAAAATCATAACTGGCTCGAACCTGTTTCAGAATTTGAAGATAACAATGCTGCTATGCTTGAAGAGCATATCCGAAAGCTGATAAGCTATGCAGAGAGAGGAAGATCACAATGACCGAACAAGCAAAAAAGGACGGGCAGACAAATTCCTGCCCCGTTTACAAAAAATGCAGCGGCTGCCAGCTTCGCAATATGACCTACGAGGAGCAGCTTAAATTTAAGCAGATAAAGGTGGACAGGCTTATGGGCAGGCTCTGCCGCCCCGACAGAATAATTGCCGCCGACAAACCCGAGGGCTACCGCTGCAAGGTGCAGGGAGCATTTGACTTCAAAAACGGCAAATGTGTCTCGGGAGTTTATCAGTCCTCAACGGGAGGAGTGGTGGCTGTTGACCGCTGCCCGATCAATGACGAAAGGGCGGACAAGATAATCAGGGCTGTAAGAAAAACGGCTTTAGGGCTTAAAATCCCCGTATGGTGCAGCTTTAACGGCAAGGGTTTTCTCCGCCACGTGCTTGTGAGAATTGCAAGGAACACGGGGGAAATTATGGCAATTATTGTGGGAACTTCGGAGAATTTCCCCTCAAAAGCCGCATTTGTAAAAAGCCTTACAGAGAAATTCCCCGAGATAACCACCCTTATTTTCTCCGTGAACCGCTCGGACAAAATGAACCTGGGAGACAGGTGTGAGGTGCTTTTCGGAAAGGGATATATTGAGGATATCATCTGCGGCAAGCGTATAAGGATATCCCCAAAGTCCTTTGCACAGGTAAATCCCGCGCAGGCTGAGAAGCTTTACGAGCTTGCTGTCCGCTCCGCAAAGCTTACGGGTAAGGAAACGGTCATTGACGCATACTGCGGCATAGGCGCAATGAGCCTTATGGCGGCTGACAAGGCAAAAAAAGTCTACGGCTGCGAGATAAACAAATCTGCGGTAAATGACGCTGTGATTAACGCAAAGCTGAATGGCACGGAAAATGCGGAGTTTATCTGCTCGGACAGCGGAAAATTCCTTGAGGAATTCAACGAGGAAGGTCTGAAAGCAGATGTCGTTATCCTCGACCCTGCAAGAGCAGGCTGCGACAGGAAATTTCTTTCGGAGCTGACGAAAGCCTCTCCCGACCGTATCGTTTACGTTTCCTGCGAGCCCGAGACACAGGCGAGAGATGTTTTCTTCCTGATAAAAAACGGGTACAAGCTTAAAAAGCTTATGCCGGTGGATATGTTTCCCTTTACAAATCACGTTGAGTGTATTTCGGTACTTAAAAAGGTCAACTAAAAAAATGGAGAAAGCTTATGGATAAACTCATTTTGCTCCGACCTTCCGAAAAATATGCAGAGCAGATCATGGAATATAAACGTGAAATGCAGGAAAACGGCGACAGCTTTGACGGCTGTGCAGGGCTTGAGGAAGTCGGTTCCTTTTCGGAATGGGCAGATTTTGAAAACAGATTAAAGAGAAAATACGGGGACGGCTATGTTCCGTCAGAGGTTTTTCTTGCAGTGCGAGAAGATGATGATAAGCTTGTTGGAATGATCGACTACAGGCACCCTCTTTCAGATTTTCTGCTTAAATACGGCGGAAATATCGGGTACAGCGTTTTGCCCTCGGAACGCAGAAAGGGCTATGCAAAGGAAATGCTGAAGCTGCTCCTGCCCATATGCAGGGAGTTCGGAGACAGCAAGGTGCTGTTAGCCTGTGACAAGGAAAACCTTGCTTCAAAACGAACCATAGAAGCAAACGGCGGCATTTTGGAAAACGAAGTGCCCGATGATGTGAATTTAACAAAAAGCGGAATTATTCTGCGGTATTGGATAAATTGTTAAAGGGGATTTGAATATGTCCGAAAAACATCTTTTTCACGTCCGCAAGCGTACCCTGCTTGCGGTAGTGATGCTCGCAGGATATCCGAATATGGAAAACAAGCCAAACAAAACCGCCGCAGAGGTCTGAGTAAATGGAAAACAAAAAATCAATTTACGCCGACTGGAACCCCTGGCACGGCTGTACAAAAATAAGCCCCGGGTGCAGATACTGCTATGTCTACAGGCAGGACGAGATGTACGGAAGCCGTGACGCAAGCAGTCTCTGCCGAAAGACAAAGGCATTTGACCTGCCTATACAGAAAAAGCGTGACGGCAGCTATAAGATACCCCCACACAAAATAATCTTCACCTGCTTCACCTCGGATTTTCTCCTGTCGGATGCCGACGAATGGAGAGACGATTGCTGGAAAATGATAAAAGAGCGAAGCGACTGTTACTTTTATTTTTTCACCAAGCGCATAGACCGCCTTGAAAAATGTCTCCCACCCGACTGGGGCGATGGCTATGACAATGTTATCATAGGCTGCACCGTGGAAAATCAGGACAGAGCGGATTTCAGGCTGCCCATATTTCTCTCCCTGCCCATAAAGCACCGCTCGATAATAGTCTCACCCATTCTTGAAGAAATTCACATTTCGGAATATCTTGACGAGCGAATTGAAGAGGTGTCCGTTGGCGGCGAGTCGGGTCAATATGCCCGCCCCTGTCACTATGAATGGATACTTGATCTGCGGTGTGAATGCGTGGAGAAAAACATTCCCTTTTATTTTCATCAGACGGGAGCAAGATTTGTAAAGGACGGAAAAATGTATTTTATAAAGCGGAAATATCAGGGAAGTCAGGCAAGAAAAGCAGGTATAGATTTTCGCATAGGAAACCGCTTTATCCCCGATACAGCGGAATATAACGTGGATAAAGACGAGGATATACAGCTTAAAATTGAAGGGATATGAAAGGTCTTGGAAAAACTTAAAATAGCACTTCTGCAATTACTTCCGACAGAAAGTGCCGATGATAATCTGAAAAAGGGAATAAACGCCTGCCGCAAAGCAAGATCAATGGGAGCGGACATTGCCCTGTTCCCCGAAATGTGGAGCTGCGGATATGATATCCCCGAGGATATTACGGTATTAAAAAGCAAGGCTGTTTCAGCCGACGGAGATTTTGTAAGCACATTCAAAAACCTTGCCAAAGAGCTTAAAATGGCAATAGCGGTAACATTTCTTGAGAAGCACGACCCATTCCCCCGAAACACCGTCAGCCTTTTTGATATGAACGGAAAACTCGTGTACAGCTATGCAAAGGTGCATACCTGTGATTTCGGAGATGAAGCAAGGCTTTCCCCGGGAGATGATTTTTACGTAAATGACCTTGAAACGGAAAAAAGAACGGTAAAGGTGGGCTCAATGATATGCTACGACAGAGAATTTCCCGAAAGCGCAAGAATACTTATGCTAAAGGGAGCGGAGCTGATACTCGTTCCCAATGCCTGCCCGATGGAATTAAACAGGCTATCCCAGCTTCGGGGCAGAGCCTATGAAAATATGCTTGCCATCGCCACCTGCAATTATCCCGCGCCAAAGCCCGACTGCAACGGTCATTCAACCCTTTTTGACGGGGTTGTCTATCTTCCCGAGCTGCCCTCTTCACGTGACACCTGCGTGCTTGAAGCAAACGAAAACGAGGGTATTTTCATTGCGGAGCTTGACCTTGGAATGCTCAGAGAATACCGTGAAAATGAAGTTCACGGCAATGCCTACAGGCGACCCGAAAAATATTCCCTGCTTTTGTCGGAGGAAATAAAATATCCCTTTGTCAGAGATGACAGAAGGAACTGAAATACCGAAAGGACACCGAAAAATGGAGTCAAAAAATCAGACCAACTGCGATACCTGCGTCAATTACGTATATGACGAGGACTACGACTGCTACACCTGCCTTGTAAATCTTGACGAGGACGAGATGTACCGCTTTATGAACGGCACAAACTACTCCTGCCCCTATTACCGCCTTGACGATGAATACGGCGTTGTCAAGCATCAGATGTAAGGAGTGATACCCATAAAATACGGAGAAACGGCGGAAGGAAAATTCATCTCCCGTCCCAACAGATTTATCGCGAAAGTAGAAGTAAACGGAAAAGAGGAGACCGTCCACGTAAAGAACACAGGACGCTGTAAAGAGCTTCTCGTCCCCGAAGCAAGGGTAATACTTGAGAAAGCACCCATAGGCTCACCCCGAAAGACCGCCTATGACCTCATTGCCGTCTACAAAAACGGTATGCTCATAAATATGGACAGCCAAAGCCCCAATAAAGCCGCAATGGAATTTATCCCGAAGCTCTTTGAGGGAGTCACATATATCCGCCCCGAAACGACCTACGGCAGCTCCCGTTTTGACTTTTATATCGAAGCGGGCGAGCGTAAAATGTTTATGGAGGTCAAGGGCTGCACACTTGAGGACTACGGCGTCTGCCGCTTTCCCGATGCACCCACCCAGCGAGGAGTAAAGCACGTAAACGAGCTGATAAAAGCCGCAAAAGAGGGCTATGAAGCCTATATCCTCTTTGTGATACAGATGGAAAGGGCAAAATATTTTACCCCGAACCGTGAAACTCACCCCGAGTTTGCCGAGGCTCTGAAAAAGGCTGCCGAAAATGGGGTAAAAATTCTTGCATACACCTGCACCGTCACCCCCGACAGTATGGTGATAGACAAGCCATGCAAGGTTATTATTTAAGGAGAACTTAATGGAAAATCTCACAAACATAAACGTAATAAAGGATATATTCGAGCGCCACGGCTTCACCTTTTCAAAAGCTTTGGGGCAGAATTTCATCATAAATCCTGCCATATGCCCGAAGATAGCCGAAATGGGAAATGCCCAAAAAGGCTTTGGCATAATCGAGATAGGCACAGGCGTGGGAGTGCTAACAAACGAGCTTGCCAAGCGTGCGGATAAGGTGGTGGCGGTGGAGATAGACACCCGACTTATCCCCATTTTGGAGGAAACTCTTTCGGAATACGACAACGTGACCGTCATAAACGCCGATGTTATGAAAACCGACCTCAAAGCGGTCATAGAGGAGCATTTTAATGGACTCGATGTGGCAGTCTGCGCCAATCTCCCTTATTACATCACCTCGCCCATCATAATGTACCTCCTTGAAAGCCGCCTGCCCATAAAGTCTATAACGGTAATGGTGCAGAAAGAAGCAGGGGTGCGCCTGTGTGCAAAGCCCGGCAGCAGGGAATGCGGTGCGGTGACAGCGGCGGTTCATTACTATGCCGAGCCGAAGCTGCTTTTTAATGTTTCAAGGGGCAGCTTTATGCCTGCGCCCAATGTTGATTCCTGCGTGATACGCCTTGATATAAGGGAAACTCCACCCGTTTCGGTGGCGGACGAAAAATACTTTTTCCGTATGGTAAGAGGGGCATTTTCCCAGAGAAGGAAAAACCTTGCAAACTCCCTTTCTTCCTCAATGGCAATTCCCAAATCCGATGTGATAAACGCAATTAGAGCCGCAGGACTTTCGGAAAATATCCGCCCCGAGCAGCTTACCTTACAACAGTTTGCGGACGTGGCAGAACAGCTTTCCGCACTAATATAATATAATGGAGATGTTATAAATGAAAAGAATACTGTCCATTATCCTTGCCGCAGTGATATCCCTCCCCCTGCTCTGCACAAGCGTGTCAGCCGAAAGCGGAACAATGGCTTTCCCCATAGCTCCCGAGACCGCCGCAGTGCCCAATCCCCACAAAGGCTGGGTGGAGTATGTCTATGACCCAAGCTGGTTTGACGACCCCGTTTACGGCATAAAAAACGCCCCCGCATGGGCTATGATATCCGTAGTCTATTCCCGCTTCAACTGGAAAGATATTGAGACCTCAGAGGGCGTTTATGACTGGTCTCGGATAGATAAAATGGCAGAGCTATGCGACAAATACGGCAAGACCTTTGCATTCAGCATTGTCCCCGCCGATTCAGGCTCAGATGCCCCCGACGGGCTTGTGCCTCAGTATGTCTATGACAATGGCTGCAAATACACAACCGCCGCCGCCACATCATTCTACAGCGATGACAGCACTCAGCGCACACCCGTCTGGAGCGACAAGCATTACTATACCGCCGCAATGAGCCTTGCAAAAGCCATTGCCGAGCGCTATGACGGCGACAGCCGCATAGAATTTATCGATATCCGTACCTACGGCAACTGGGGCGAGTGGCACACCTACGGTCTTGATGGCAGCAAAATGCCCTCGGAGGATATGCAGAAAAAGTGTCTCAAGGAATGGTCGGAGCTTTTTCACAGCACACAGCTGGTTCTCCCTGTCAACAATGATAAGCCAACCCCCGTTTCCGAATACGCCGTGTCCCTGGGCATAACACTCCGCCGTGACGGACTTGTGGGGCTTATCGGTCACGAAAAAGCCCTTCTCCCCGCAGCGGAAAACAACCTCCCCACCGTTGGCGAAATGTGCTATGGCTATTCCTATCAGCGTGATGACGGAAGCTGGACTGACAAGGCGCTCATCGACTCGGTTGAGGTGGGAAAACTCACATATATGGCGCTTGGGGGCTCAATGTATGACGGCTCCGCTCTTTACAGCGACAAAAAGGAGCTTGTAGAACGGCTCAGTAATGAAATGGGTTACAATCTTACTGTAACCGCCGCATCTCTCACCCGAAACGAGAGCAAAACCACAATAAAAGTTAAGATAAAAAACACAGGAAATGCCCCTGCATATTTCCCTATGGAGCTGAAATTTGCCGTCACCGATCAAAACGGCAGGGTCATAAAGATCCTGCCCAAAAGCTTTAAAATTGACAGCGGAGCATTCGGCTCAGGCAAAACAAAAACTATCTCATTCACCCTTGACAGCAGCCTTCTCCCCAAAGGAAAGCACCTTGCCGTGGGCGCATTTGAGGACAGCTATGAAAAGGGCAGCACCCCCAATATCCGCTTTGCAAACAAGCACACCGCAGACAATAATTATCTTCTGCTCGGAAAAATAAGCAAGTGAAAGGAACACTATTATGTATGCACCAAAATTCCCACAGCTGAACATCTTTCTTGAACACATTTTCGAGGGAGCCGAGCAGCAAAGCATTACCCCCGAAAAAATGCTCACATACGCCAAAGAAGCAGGCTATGACGGACTTGAATGTGACCTGTGGCGGCTGTCGGAAAAGCAGGAAACGAAAAAGCTTTTTGACTCCTGCGGACTCTCCGTTTCCTCGGTCTACAATATGTATGACTTTGGTCACGAGGACATTTCCCTTTCAAAGGAAAAGATCTACACCCACCTTGAAACAGCCGCATATTTCGGCGCAAAGACCGTCCTTGCAGTGCCCGGCTTTATAAACCCAGAGGATAATTTTGATACCGTTCGGGGCAGAATGGCAGAGTCACTTTGCTATATGTGCGAATCCGCCGAAAAATACGATATAACCGTAACACTCGAGGATTTTGATGACAACTCCGCCCCCTATTCCACATCTGACGGACTTCTGTGGTTTATGGAAAATGTAAAGGGACTGGGATTTACCTTTGATACGGGAAATTTCGCCTACAGCCTTGAAAACGCCGAGGACGCATACATAAAGCTCAGAAAATACATATCCCACGTTCACCTCAAGGACCGCTCCCGAGACAGTTCACGTGCAAACGCCGATAACACCAACGGCATGCCCGACCTTTCGGGACGAGTAATGTACCCATGTGAGGTGGGAAACGGCTATATCGGCATAGAGGGGCTTGTAAAAAAGCTTCTGAATGACGATTATAACGGCAGCTTTTCAATCGAGCATTTCGGAGCAAACGATCAGCTTATGTATATGAAAAAGTCCGCCGAAAACGTATTAAGAATGATAAAGGAGATGTCATAATGAACGAAAAAATAACAGCAGTCTGCACGGATATGATAAACGGCAAGCTGAGCTTTGAAGCCTTTTACGACAAGCTCACCAACCTATGCGAGGACACACGCACCGATGAGGACACCGCCTGCCTTCTGGAAGATGTGCTAATGGAGCTTGAAATGATAAGCTCGGAAACAAAATCAAAAAAGGCTCTGAATGATACCGCAAAGGAATGTGCAGAGCGAATACTTAAGGAGCTTTCAAAATGATAAACGTGCTTATCTGGAACGAATATATCCACGAAAAAGAACAGCCCGAGGTTGCAAAAATCTACCCCCAGGGAATACACAAAGCAATAGGCAAATATCTCGCCAAAGACGAAAGCATTTCCGTTAAATACGCAACTCTTGATATGCCACAAAACGGCATTACAAAGGAAATACTTGAAGATACCGACGTGCTTATATGGTGGGGACATCAGGCGCATGACAGGGTAAGCGATGAAACGGTACGGCTTGTCACCGAACGTGTAAACGGCGGAATGGGCTTTATCCCCCTCCATTCAGCCCATCACAGCAGGATTTTCAAGGCACTCTGCGGCACCTCCTGCAATCTGAAATGGCGGCACGGCGACAGGGAGCGCATATGGTGCGTTTCCCCCTCCCACCCAATAGCAATGGGAATACCCGAGCATTTTGAGCTGCCACGTGAGGAGATGTACGGTGAACCTTTTGATATACCTACACCTGACGAAACAGTTTTTATGGGCTGGTTTGCAGGCGGAGAGGTATTCCGAAGCGGCGTGACATTCAGACGGGGTGCAGGACGGATATTTTATTTTCAGCCGGGTCACGAGGAATACCCCGTCTATCACGATGAAAACGTGCTGAAAATAATCTCAAACGCCGTAAAATGGGCAGCGCCTCAGCGCAGAGAGAGCCAAAATATCCCCTGCACCAATCCCGAACCCCTTGAGAAAGGACTTTGATAAAAATGTATTATCTCGGAACAGACATAGGCGGTTCTGCGGTGAAGCTTGTCGCCGCAGATGAAAAGGGAAATATCCTTGCCCGCCGAAAATACGCCGCCGACGGCAGCGGAGAAAAGCTTGAAAATGAGACCCGAAAAATGCTTTCCGAAGCCCATATTGCCGTACCGCCCTCCCATATCTTCCTTACGGGAGCAGGCTCGGACATTGCCGAAAACCGCTTTGAAAATATCCCCCGTACCTGCTTTGAGGAATTCGGCTGCTTCGGCAGAGGTGCCGTAGCTTTAAGCGGCATTGACAAGGCGGTCATTGTGAGCATAGGAACGGGAACTGCCTTTGTAATTGCCGATAAAAATAATTTCACTCATATCGGCGGCAGCGGCGTAGGCGGCGGCACCCTCACAGGACTTGCAGGACTTACGGTAAACGTTACGGACAGCGACAAGCTTAACAGCCTTATCTCCGAGGGAAACCCCGCAAAGGTTGACCTTACAATGGGCGATATCTGCAAAGGGACGCTTGGAGGACTTGCCGCCGATGTGACCGCCGCAAATTTCGGCAGCCGCCATATGTCCCACGACCCTGCCGATATAGCTGCAGGCATTTCAAATATGATATTTCAGACCGCAGGAGTAATGGCGGCATTTGCCTGCAAGGGAACGGATATAACAAACGCCGTATTTGTGGGAGCAATGACCGAAATACCCGAGGGAAAAGCGGTACTTGAAGCGGTGGGACAGCTTCACGGACTTACATTCACCGTCCCCGAAAACGGAGCGTACGCAGGAGCGCTGGGCGCAATATTATGGGGACTTGAAAGGGAAAAATTATTATGAGAAAGACCTTCAACGCCCTTGACATCTCAAAAAGGGTGATATCGGAACGAGTCAGCGAAGGCGATATCTGCATAGACGCCACCGCAGGACGGGGAAATGACACAGCTTTCCTCTGTGAGCTTACGGGAAAAAGCGGCAGGGTCATAGCCTTTGATATCCAGTCAGACGCAATAGAAAGCACAAAACAGCTTCTTTCGGAAAAAGGTCTTTCGGACAGAGCGGAGCTTATCCTCGGAAGTCATACGGATATGGACAAATACGCCGCCGAGGGAACAGTTTCCTGCATAACCTTTAATTTCGGCTGGCTCCCCGGGGGAGACCACACCGTCCACACACAAAAGGAAACCAGCCTTGAAGCGGTAAAGAAAGCCCTGCGCCTTATAAAAAAGGGCGGGCTTATATCAATGATACTTTACTACGGCAGAGATACGGGCTTTGAGGAAAAGGAAGCGCTTCTTGAATTTGTCAAAACCATCGACAGCAAGGAATACACCGTAATAACTGCCGAATTTTCCAACCGACCCAACTGCCCGCCTATCCCCATTTTCATTCTCAGGGAATGACATAAAATCCGATAATGGCAGGTATGACTGCAAGCACCGCCCCGAAAACCACATCAAGAGGAAAATGCACCCCCATAAGCGGACGGGAAACCGCAATCAGAGCCGCAAGCACAAGCAGAATTATCCCCACAGGCAGATTAACATAAAAACAAGCAAACGCAATGACCACCGCACAGGCAGTATGGCGGCTGGGGCAGGACTTGCCTTTGGTGGCTTTGGGCAGCACGGGTTTTATGGGATATTTCTCATAAGGACGGGGCGCATTTATACCCTTCCTCACTGCTGTAACAAGCAGAAAAACAAAACCGGGAACAGCCACAGCCTTAATTATCCGCATATCCCGATTTATCCCGAGATACGCAAGCAGGATAATATAAGCCACATACATTATCACCGTTGAAGCCGTCTTAAATTTTTTCAGCGCCTTGATACGCCCACTTGATGACGTAAAAAAATCATACACCAAAGGATATTTTTTATAATAATCCTCGCAGTGATTATTGTAAAAATTTGTCATAAAATAAAACCTTTCCCGGAAAATCATAGAAAAAAGGAGAACCTATGCCCGAAAAGAAGAAGCTTTCAAAAAATATTATTGCAATGGTGATAATACTTGCCCTCTCCGCAGCCGCAAATATTATCGCCGCACTAAGCTCCTCTGCCGCAGACTTTTATATGAGACATATCTTCGCTCCCCTGTCTGACATCATAAGCACAGTTACGGGGATACTGCCCTTTTCCCTGGGAGAAATACTCATAGCCCTCGGCATACTTCTGCTCATTGCCACACCCTTTGTAGTCATTATCGGAGCGGTGAAAAAGAAAAAAGGACTTTTAAAAGGCTTCGGCATATTTTTCGGCTGGGCGCTTATCTACATAATTTTTACCGAAACATTTAACTGCTTTGTGCTCTACCGCACAACGGAATTTTCCCTAAAATACCATAACAGCACAGGAGCCGCAGGCTTTACCTCGGAGCAGCTTTCACAGCTTTGTGAGGAAACCATACTGAGCGCCAATGCCCTTGCGGAAGAGATATCCCGTGACGAAAAGGGAAATATGCTCCTCCCCGATAATTTCGACAGCATCGCCGAACGTGCAATGAATATCCTTGCGGAGGAATACCCCGAACTAAAAGGCGTATGCCCCGACCCGAAGAAAATAAACGGCGCAGTAATGACAAGCTTTGATTTGCAGGGCATATATTTTCCATTTACTCTCGAGGCAAATTATAACAAAGCCCTCAGCCCCGCCCGAGTTCCCTGCACAGTAATGCACGAGCTGAGCCACTTAAAAGGCTTTATCAGAGAGGACGAAGCAGGCTTTATAGCATACAGAGCCTGCCTTGAAGCCGAGGAACCCGAGGTGAGATACAGCGGACATATCAGCGCAATGAACTATCTCCTCTCCGCCTGCAAAAAGTCACTTTCCTATGAAGAATACCTTCGTCTGTGCTCCCTCGTCTCCCCGCTTGTAAGACAGGACAATACCTTTGTAAGCGAGGAATATATGGAGTATATCCGACAAAAAGCCGTTATCTCCACCGAAAAAACACAGGCAGCCTCCGCAAAGGCAATAGATGTAACACTTAAAATAGGCGGCGTGTCCGACGGAAAACGCAGCTACGGACGAATGGTAGACCTGCTGCTTGAGTACCGCTATTATGTGAAAGATGAAGTCACCTCTCCATAAAATAGCTTGCCTCCATATCGGCAGCGTGAAGAGCATAGGCAAGGGGAAACTGCTCAAAGGCTCTGCCCACAAGATTGATATCCTCGCTGCCCGAAAAGCCCATATGAAAGCGGATAGCAAAAGCTTCTTCACGAGACAAACGCATAAAGCCCGTGATTATGTAAACGGATTTTTCCCCATGACCATAGGGCAAACGGTCATCAATGGTGTAATAAGGCACCTTTTCCCAAACGCCCTGATCGTTTTTGGCATTACGAAAATCCGTCTTGTAAAAATTCACCTTGCATATGTCGTGGAGAAGCGCAATAATAGCCCTTGTCTCCTTGTCGGCTGAAAGTCCGTACAGCTCCTTAACTCTGGGACGGTCGAGATAATCGCAGAGACAGTCATAAACGTTCAGACTGTGTTCAAGAAGCCCGCCCTCATAGGAGCCGTGATAACGGGTGCTTGCAGGAGCGGTGAAGAAATCACTCTTGGAGGAAAGCAGGTATTCAAGAAGCTTGTCTCCTCCCTCACGCTTAACGTTCTCGCTGTAGATGTCAATAAAACGCTGCTTCAAAGCAGCAATATCGAGTGCAGCATCTTTCATTGATGTGATGTCCTTTCAAAAATCAAAATAAAGCCAAAAATTATTTACCTAAACCCAAAGCCTCAAAATAAGAAACAGTCCTGATATTTCCCGCCAGCTCCTCGGGTGTAATGCCCGCAGGGAGCTTTGCTTTGCTCACATAGACCCCCGCCGTGTCCCCGTGAAGGTCGAACCAGTTGTCCGAGAACAGGCAGTCACCGTCCAAAAGCTCAAGACAAACACTCTTTGCAAAAGCATTTGCAGAAACCACTATCTTGAACTTGTTTCCCATATCGGCAGCGGCAACCGAAAGCTTCGGGTCAAGGAAACGGAAACTCTTTGGCTGAACGAACATAAAGGTTCCCGAAGAAAGCCTTATGCCCTTTTCCATAATGGTGTATTCGATGTACGCCTTGTCCCTCATATCAGAAGAAATGCCCGTGTTTTCGGGAGTGAGAACAATGTGATCCTCGGCGGCAAGGGGTTTTACTATCACATTTTCCATTCCCTGAGCAATAACATCTCCCGTATTCATACGTGACCGCCACCTGATAACAGCGGAAAATTCCTCTTGTCTCTCCGAGGAAACGTTCAGACGGATATTATCCTTGTCCTCCCCGTCGGCGGAAATGAGAACAGGCGCATAGAATTTCCGTGCATTGTAATGAAGTGCCTTCCAGCGATGATAATAATCTACAGACGACCAGGAAATAACGGGATTTGAGTCGTTCACCTGCCAGTACAGCGAACCCATACAAACGCCCCTGTTTCGCCGCATATGCTCAACATTTAACCGCACCGCGTCCGACTGCACCATCTGAGTGGCATAAACAAGCCCCTCAAAGGTGTAGGGATAATGGGACATCTGCGCCAGGTAATACATAATTTTTTCATTGCCGTCCTCGCACTTCTGATGTGCCTCCATTACGGGAGACATCAGATTGAGGTCTCCCTCCTCTGCAAATTTCCGAACAGTCCTTATTGACGGAATAGACTCGAAGCCGTATTCGGAGCAGAAGCGGAATTTGTAGCTGTAATAATCGGTAAAGGGCTTTAAGCTGTGCCATACCGCCCAGTAATGCTGATCGCCCTTGTTGTTTGCGCCGCTGTCATTAAAGCCGCCGCCCGATGACGGTGACGAGGGGTGATAAAATGTCACAGGGTCGTAAAATTCAAGCACCTTCGGAATAAGCGCCTCAAAAAGTCTGAGATAATCCTTCTTGTACTCGGGGTCGGCATCAATTCCCCAGTATTGCCACATAGACTCTATCTCATTGTTGCCGCACCACATTGCAAGAGAGGGATGATTTCTCAAACGCTTGATATTGTCAACAACTTCGTTCTTTACATTGCTGCAAAAATCCACATCTGCACGGTACACAGAGCAGGCAAACATAAAGTCCTGCCAAACAAGAAGTCCCAGCCTGTCGCAGGCGTCGTAAAAATAATCCTCGGGATAATATCCGCCGCCCCAGACGCGTATCATATTGAAATTCGCCATCACGCACTGCTTTAAAAG
Source organism: Oscillospiraceae bacterium (assembly GCA_028720105.1). Classification (GTDB taxonomy): domain Bacteria; phylum Bacillota; class Clostridia; order Oscillospirales; family Ruminococcaceae; genus Huintestinicola. The sequence goes on from JAQYLI010000017.1 coordinate 119,112, forward strand.
CTTTTCGGTCTTTTTGGCGCTGCACCTTGAAATTATCTGATCCTCGGGAATGTAATTCGCACCCATAGCAAAAATTTTAATGCCGTTTACCACAAAAGCAAATTCCTCTCCATCACCCTCGCTGTCAGGAGTGCGGCTTACGGTAACCGTCCTGAGACCAATATTTTCGCAGTGTTCGTCCACCTCTTCTCCCTTGTCATAAAGCCTTACGGAAAGAGCATAAAGGGGTTGTGCGCCGTAATTGTGAGGATACCAAAGCTCCGCATTTTCGATATCGCAGGAAAGACAAACCTTCCGCTCCTCCCCGAACTCAGCGGACATCTCATATTCCACGCCGCCCGGAGCCGTAACAAACGCCTTAACGGACAGCTCTTCGGAGCATTTCCTGCCTGCGGTAACTTCAATACTCAGCCCCACAATTCCCTCGTCAACCCTGCTGTGGTCCTGCCTTACATATACCCCGTCAATAACGCCGCCCCTTACGCCGATAAGCTCCACGTCACGCCATATGCCCATATCGGGGAGCTTGGGACCCCAGTCCCAGCCGAACATATAATGCGCCTTTCGGATATGAGGATAGCCCGCAACAGTAGAAGCCACGCCCCAAAGCGGCTCCTTTTCGTTTTTCTCACGGATAAATTTAAGGGGCGAGAAAATATTCACCCTCAGCACATTCCCCACAGGCATAATAATGTCCGTAACATCAAAAACATATTCCCTGTGCATATTCTCAGCCGTGCCGATCACATTGCCGTTCAGGACTATTTCGGCAAGAGTGTCAATGCCGTAAAATTTAAGCAGCACCCTGTCCGAAGAAAACAGCTCCTCGTCCGCATCAAAGCTCCGTTCAAAGGCAATGTCCCTGTCTGAGATATCCGTTGAAATATATTCATTCTCCCGATAATATGGGTCGTCCATAAGCCCCTCTCTGAGCATTGCCGAATACAGCGAGCCGGGAACATTTACGGGAATACAAAGCTTGTCGGGTTCGTTTATATCGGAAAGAGTCCATTGTCCGTTAAGAGAGAATTTCATATGTGTACCGTCCTTTCATAGCTTTATTATTTATTATTAAAAAAAGAAACAAAGCAAACTATTCATTATCCATTTATTATAGCACATCTGTTTCCAAATGTCAATAGCAAAATAAAAATTTCCCGAAAAAATTTTTCGGGAAATCGAAAAAAACTTATTATTTTTCTCCCCATCTCAGCTCGCAGTTGCCCATAAAGAAATGAGCAAATTCGTCACGGGTCATATCCCGAAAATAAGTCTCAATAACCCTGCAAACGCCGCCGTGACAAACAAGAAGTATATTTTTATCGGGATATTTCTCATACAGCTCGTCGATAAGCCCATAAACCCTGTTCACAAGGTCAAAAACCGACTCGCCGCCCCCTGCCATACGGCAGCCGAATTCCAGCTTGTTTTCAAGGAAACCCTCTGTGTCACGGGGCTTGCCCTCGAAGCTGCCGTAATCCCATTCAATGAGCCGCTTGTCATAAACAGGCGTGATGCCCAGTGCCGCCGCCGCATAGCCTGCGGTGTCCCTCGCCCGTTTCATCGGCGAACATACAATCATATCAATGTCACTATGCTCCGCCGCAAGCCTGTCTGCAAGTTCTTTTGCCTGCAAATGACCTTTTTCGCTCAGTTCAATGTCCGTTCTTCCGCAGATGATGTTCCTGCTGTTCCATTCGGTCTCACCGTGTCGGGTAAAGTAAAGTTTCATATCATTTCTCTTTCTGTTATATCAAAGATCTTATCCAGCCCGTAACGCCCTCGGGAAGAGCCTCGCAGTAAGGCGAATTATCCTCAAACCGCAGATCTGCCTGAATCTGAGTGATCATACAATGCTGTCCCATTTCAATGCCGAAATAAAGCGAAGCAATACCCTTGTCTCCGTTTCTGACCCATTCGGGGAAATAACAGGTAATATTATCATAGCTTTCAAGCTCCCGAAGCCTTGAAGTGATCTCCTCGGAGAAGCTGCCGAATTCATCGTGTTTTCCCACCGCAAAAACTATCTTCACATTATTTTTGCAAAGTTCCTCCAGCATCTCTGAGGACGGGATATAATTTGCAGAAGCAGGCATTGCTCCTGTGAAAAAATCGGGATAAGCCTCCGCCATTGCCCAGGACATATAGCCTCCCGAGCTTCCTCCCAGCACAAATATCCCGGATATATTATCTCCAAATTCCGCCAGAATATCATCTGCCGCTTTCTTCACAAGCGGGATATATTCCTCACACCAACTGTCGGTAAGATTTCCTTTATCATCACGTCTTTCATTTGCAAGGGGAACAAGAATAAACGCACCGCCTCCCATTCTGTCCTGATAATCGGGCGAAGCAAACATTTCGGCTCCGCTGTGTCCGATACACTTTCTGCCGTCAAGAGCATTGGTCGCTCCGTGAATAAATATAAGCAAAGGATATTTTATATTTTTATCTCTGCCGTTTTTTATGGGGTCAAAAAAATAGCAGGTCATAGAATCAAAGGGTGCCTTCTTATTTTCATTGCTGCAAAGCCTTTCATCAAACAGCCCCAGGAAATCGCCACCTTTATATGAAGGCAGATAGCTTATAAAATCATCTTCCCCCATAAATTTTGCCCACTCGGGTGTTACGTGATCGACCTTAGTATTTTCGCTGAATTCCATTACTTTCATTTCGGCAAACCTCCTTGATATGAAGTATTCAAACAGCCGAAAGCGCAGAAAACTCCGCCGCTTTCGGCTGTTGAAAAATTATCAGTCAACCAGCTCGGGGTCGAAGGATTCCTTCCAGGGAAGTCCCCACTTGTTCAGAGCGTCCATAAAGGGATCGGGGTCAAATTCCTCGATGTTGTAAACACCGGGCTTCTTCCACTTGCCCGTCATCACCATCATAGCGCCGATCATCGCAGGAACGCCCGTGGTATAGGAAATTGCCTGAGAGCCAACCTCCGCATAGCACTCCTCGTGAACGCAGACGTTGTAAACGTAGTAATTAACGGGCTTTCCGTCCTTAACGCCCTGCATAATGCAGCCGATGTTGGTCTTGCCCTTGGTTCTGGGACCCAGGCTCGCGGGGTCGGGGAGAACTGCCTTTAAGAACTGGAGAGGTACTATCTCCATACCGTTGTAGTTTATAGGCTCGATAGAGGTCATACCCACGTCCTCAAGGCACTTGAGATGTGTAAGATAGGACTGTCCGAAGGTCATAAAGAAACGAATACGTTTAATGCCCTTGATGTTGAGAGCCAGCGACTCAAGCTCCTCGTGGTGGAGAAGATACATATCCTTTTCGCCGATCTCGGGGAAGTTGTAAACTCGCTTTATCTCCATAGGCTCGGTCTCCACCCACTTGCCGTTCTCGATATAAGAGCCTTTTGCGGAGACCTCGCGGATATTTATCTCGGGGTTGAAGTTTGTGGCAAAGGGATAGCCGTGGTCACCCGCATTGCAGTCGAGAATGTCGATGTAGTGGATCTCGTCAAAGTAATGCTTCTGTGCATAAGCGCAGAATACGCCTGTAACACCGGGGTCAAAGCCGCTTCCCAGAAGGGCTGTGATACCTGCCTTCTCAAATCTCTCACGATATGCCCACTGCCAGCTGTACTCAAACTTTGCCGTATCCTCAGGCTCATAGTTTGCGGTGTCCACATAATCCACCTTGCACTCAAGACAAGCGTCCATTATGGTAAGATCCTGATAAGGCAGAGCCACGTTGATACAGATGTCGGGCTTAAACTCCTTCATCAGAGCCACAAGCTCCTCAACCTTGTCAGCGTCCACCCTTGCGGTGGAAATTTTTGTCTTGGTCTGCCCCTGCAGCTTTTCTTTAATAGCGTCGCACTTGGACTTTGTGCGTGACGCTATCATAATTTCCTCAAACACCTCGGAATTCTGACAGCACTTGTGAATAACAACGCTTGCCACGCCTCCGCAGCCGATAATCAGAGCCTTACCCATTTTATTTGTCCTCCGTAATTGTAAATTTTTTGCAATGACAAAAAAAGCATTGCCCTTAAAAATGATTATACCACATTTTTTCGGGCAATGCAATTATTATTTTGTAAAATCGGAGTATAATGCGCTTTTGAATTTTAGCCGAGATCCTTGATCTGCTGATCAGCCTCAGCAACCAGCATATTAACTACCTCGCTGATGCTCTCTCTTGTGGTAGCCCACTCATAGCCGTGGAAAGCGGCACGAAGACCGATCTCGGAACCGCCGTCGGTGGTAAGGGAAGCAACATCGCTGGAAACGCCTGTAGCAAGGTCAACAACGGGATACTTTGCAGCAAGCTCATTGATCTCCTTGTTGCGTGCGATAAGCTCATCGGACCACTGGTAATCGTCTCTCAGCTTCTGATCGCCGATAGCGATAGCCTCATCGTTGGTGTTGGCAAGACGTGTGCACTCGGCAAAGAGAGCAACGCCAAGAGGATTAGCCGCACCCTTGCAGATCACCCAGCCGTCCAGAGTTGCGGACTGATAAGGGTCGGAGCCTGCGGGAGAGGGAACGGGAGCAAAGCCCAGCTTATCGGGAGGGATCTGTGTTGCCCAGGTATCGGGATTAGCCTGAACGTCCCAGGAACCGACAATGTAGAAAAGCTCCTTGCCCTCGCCCATAAACTGAGGCTGGATATTCCAGTCATAGAGCGAAAGGTCGAAAACAAGACCCTTGTTGTAAAGGTCATAGCTCCAGTTCATAGCCTTCTCAATGGTGGGATCGTTCAGATTAACGGTAAGAGTACCGTCAACGGAGGAAACGGAAGGAACACCTGCGGAAAGGAGAAGAGCCTTCTCATTGAACCAGCCGTCAAGGCCGTACTGATCGTTTTCGGGATCAACAAAGCTCTCCAGCATAGATGTGAAGGTATCCCAGTTCCACTCGCCTGCCTTATACAGCTCCCAGGGATCGTCAAAGCCGTTTTCCTCGATAGTCTGCTTGTTGTAGATAACGATCTGCTCGGCGGAAACGCTGTTAACAAGCTCATAGTGCTTGCCGTTGAAGTTATAGATCTCCATAGCGGGCTTCATATCTGCCCAGAGAGGAGAATCCATATCTATGTACTCGTCAATAGGCTGGAACATTCCGTTGATAACACCCTTGGGAAGAGCCGCAGTATCGCAGGGGAAGAAGTCTACGCCTGTTCCGCCCAGAACATTGGTGGAAAGGTCGGAATAACGACTGTTCCAGGTAGTGGGATAATACTCTACCTCGCCGCCGTACTTGCTCTTGAAAAGGTTAAGAGGAACGGACTCGGAGTTTCCTGTGCCGGAAGGGTTAATGTCGTAGTGAGCAAGCCACTTGATGGTCTTGTTCTCAAGCTCCACATCACGGAGATTTTCCTCAGCTACCTGATCGAGAGTCTTCTGATCCTCCTCCGCAACGGTAGCGGTATTGATCTCAACAGTTACCGCAGTGGTGGTCTCCGAAGTAGCTTCGGTGGTCTCCTGAGAAGCACCGCCTTCGCTGTTTCCGCCGCAGGCAGTAAGACCCATTGTGAGAGTCAGTGCGGAAATTCCCGCAATTGTTTTCTTAAAATTCTTCATTTCAAACATTCCTTTCATTCTCCCAAACTTTACATAAATAAAGCTTATAAAAAATATTTTACCATATTATTTATCAAAAGTCAAATGTTTTTGTATATCTTTTGGTTGAATATTTTACTGTTTTGCCTGCAAACGAAAACATTATATTAAATATTATTTAAATTTATGTTATCCGACTTTTTTCGACAATTTTTTTATTCCAATTTGTTTTATAATCCCAATTAGGGAAAAAAATGAGTTATAATATAAAATGTATGATTATCATTCGCTGAAAGGATTGAACCATTCGATATGAACTACATAGCAGCCGAACGTCTGAGAGCGCTCCGCGAGGACAACGACTACACACAAAGGGAAATTGCCGCACTGCTTAAATGCTCTCAGGTCAGCTATTCGCATTATGAGATCGGACGCCGTGATATCCCCATAGACCACCTTGTCACCCTGTCCGAGTTTTACGGCGTCAGCGTGGACTATATCCTCGGCGTTACCGACTCTAAGCAGAGATATCCCGAAACCGCAGCCCCAAAGGGTTAAACACTCCTGCCCCGCCCGCTTTCTATTTTCTCCCTGATAAGGGTGTACGCCGCAGATACAAGGGGTATGCCAAGCATTATCCCTGTTGCTCCCCAAAGCTCCGCTCCTGCAATTATCGCCGCCAGAATGAGTATCGGCGGCAGCCCCACGCTCTTACCCACAACTTTTGGGTAGATAAAATTATTTTCAAGCTGCTGGAGTATTATGATAAAGGCCAGAAACCACAGGGCTGAGGAGGGCTTTACAAGAAAGAGTATGAGGGCTGAGGGTATAGCTCCCGCAATGGCTCCCGCCACAGGCACAAGAGCCGTCACAGCAATTATTGCGCTTATAAGCAGAGGATATTCAAAGCCGAAAAGCACCATTCCTATAAAGCAGAGAGTGCCGAGAACAGCCGCCTCCGACAGCTGACCCGCTATAAAACTCACAAGACAGGAGTTTACCGCGGATATCACACGGGCGGCTTTTTTGTATGCCCCGTTGGACAAAGCAGCCTTTGCAGCCGAGCTTACAAAGTCGAGAAGCAGCTCTTTCTGGGCAAGGATATATACCGACAGCACCGCTCCCACAAGAAATGAAGCCGCCCCTTTAAGGAAATCCGCCGTGACCTTATAGGTGCGGTCGAAAAGCGCAGGCAGACGTAGGGACATCTGCTCTATAAGGCTGTCAAGAAGCTTTACGAGAGCGGGAGTGTTTGCCGCTTCGCTTTCATAGCGCCTGCGGAAATCGCTGTAGTAGCCGTCAACGCTGTTTACAAAAAGAGCGGCGCTTTCCCACAGCTTCGGCAGGATAAGCACTCCTGCGGCGGCGATAACTCCCGATATTATAAGATAAACAAGGACTATAGCCGCAGTGCGGGCGGCTTTTTTGTTTATACGCCTGTCGAAAAAGTCCTCAAAGCGGCATACCGCAGGGTCGATGACTGCTGCAAGCAGGATACCCGTGATAAAGGGCGCAGCGGCGGAAAATATCACCGATACCGTCCCGATAACGTCATCGGGACGGATAAGCACTGCCAGAGCCAGAAAGACAAGAAGACCCGGCGCAAGGTATTTTTTATAGCTTCGTCTCATAGCTCCTCCGGGATTTTTTATTTATAGTATGCTCTCCGCATTCACCCATATTCTTTATAATTTATTCTTTATTCTCTATTCTTTATTCTTTAAATTCCTACATTTCCAATTTATTGCAGAAAAATGTCTCCCCCATTTTAGAGGAGAGAGACAAATAATATCACACAATACCCATAAAATATTCCACCGCAATAGCCACAATTACCACCAGAGCCGAGATGATAAATCCGTGAAGCATAGGAGCGATGCCGGATTTTTTCATATCCTTGAAGCTTGTACCGAGACCTATAGCCGCAAGAGCCGCTATCATAAGGAACTTGCTTATTTCCTTCATACCGTGGGAAACTGCGGCAGGGATAAGTCCGAAGCTGTTTATTACCGCAAGACCTATAAAGCCCAGGATAAAGAGAGGAAGTATCTTTGTGATATGAAGCTTGGACTTGACGTTTTCGGTAACCTCAGCCGCAGTCTCTTTGCGTTTGATGTGAGCGTTGATGAGCGCAAAGACAATGACTGTGGGAATGATGGAAAGGGTACGGGTGAGCTTTACCATTGTGGCAAAGTCTCCCGCTGCCTCCGAAAATGCATAGCCTGCCGCCACCACGCTGGAGGTGTCATTTACGGCTGTGCCTGCCCATAAGCCGTATGCCATATCCGAAAGTCCCATTGCCCTGCCCAGAATGGGGAACAGCACTATCATAGCCATATCAAAGAGAAACGTTGCGGACATCGAATAGGCAATGTCATTGTCGTCGGCGTCGATAACGGGGGCAATTGCCGCAATTGCCGAGCCGCCGCAAATTCCTGTTCCTGCGGAGATGAGATTTGAAAGCTTCCAGTTTATTTTAAGCGCCCTTCCCACAAAATGACCCACTCCGAAGCAGGTAAGCAGGGTGAAGAACATTACGCAGAGTGACATTTTTCCCACCTGAAGCACAACGGCAATATTAAGGCTTGCGCCAAGAAGGATAATGGCGAATTTCAGCATCTTTTTTGATGTGAATTTAAGTCCCGGCTCAAACTTCTCCCCGGGCTTGCGGATACCGTTTATTATCATTCCGATAAAAAGGGCAATTACCGACGCGCCGATAAGGTGAACAGGCAGCAGACCCTCTATAAATTTTGCGGCTGCCGCAATTACAAGGGCTAAAGCAAAGCCCGGCAGCAGCGCTGTGATTTTCTTTACGGTGTTCATATTTTTTCTCTCCTTAAACAATATTATTTGTTCCGATATCTTGATTTTATCATATATTTGTGATAAAATCAAATTATCATTTAATATCAGATGATAATCAAAATTTATCACAGGAGATATTTTTTTATGATAGATGTGCGGATAGAGACCTTTCTAACCCTTTGCAGGCTTATGAATTACCGAAAGACCGCCGAGGAGCTTAATATGACCCAGCCTGCGGTGACTCAGCATATACATTATCTTGAGAATTACTATAACTGCAAGCTGTTCATCTATGACAGAAAGAGCCTTAAAATGACACGTGAAGCGGAGCTTTTAAAAAAATACGCAGAGAACATTTCCTATCAGGAGAAAAAGCTGAAAACCGCCCTGGCAGACAAGGGCTGCCGCAGCATTTCCATAGGTGCCACCAAAACGGTGGGCGAATACGTCATAGCAGGGCATATATCAAGGTTTCTGAAAGAGGACAATAACCGAATTTCCGTAAACATCGACAATACGGAAAAACTTCTTCGGGCATTGTCCGAGGGAAATATTGACTTTGCGGTGATAGAGGGCTTTTTCGACCGCAGCCGTTTCGCTTCAAAGCTGTACAGACAGGAGCCTTTTGTGGGGATATGCGGAGCAGACCACCCCTTTGCAGGACGGGAAGTCACCCTTGACGAGGCTATGAACGAAAATCTTTTTGTCCGCGAAGAGGGCAGCGGAACCAGAGAAATCCTGGAACAGCTTCTTACCGAGCAGAACCGCTCCCTGTCCGAGTTTAAGGAAATTAACGTCATAAGCAGCTTTGGGCTTACTTCAAAGCTTCTCCCGGAATGCGGCGCCATAGCCTTTGCATACCGCGCTGCGGGAGATCAGGACTCAATGCTTGCAAGCTTTAAAGTAAAGGGCTGGGACATTATGCGCGAGTTCAACTACGTCTATCTCGACACCCCCTTTTCCGAAAGCGATGTGGAATATTTTGACTCGTTCCGAACAGAAAAACCGTCAGAATAACCAACCCCCAATGAGCCGTTTATTCGCCAGATTATTGATATTTATGAGGGAAATCTTAGGCAGCAAGGTAATGCCTTAACAAATAATTATGCACAATCACTATTGACAATCGAAAAGCATTGTGATATATTTTAATAGGTTTGTAATATTTGCCAAAAGCCTTTAAAAATATTGCAAATAGGCACTATCCTTTTGGGGGATACTATATCACAAAATTTTAAGGAGGATGTAATATGAAACTCAGCAAGCTCAAGAAAAGCATTGCAGCTGTAATGGCAGCAGCGGCAATGTGCGTCACACAGTTCGGCATAACTGCTTTCGCAGCTGACACCGGCTATACCGTGACTGTCACTACCGAGGGAAGCGGTACTGCTTACTCAGATCCCGCAGTTCAGACGCCTAACGGAAAGGTAACACTGACCGCAGTACCCGACGCAGGATTTGAGTTCGACCATTGGGACATTGTTTCTCCCAACACAACACAGGGAGACAAAGTATATACAAAGACTGCCAGCGTTGTATTCATTGTTGATACAACAGGCTCTATGAGCAATGACATTAAGAAAGTTAAGAACAATCTTATCAATCTCGTTCAGTCCCTGGACTCCAAGGGCATCGGTCTGAATATGTCCATCATTGCTTACAGCGATGTGAAAAACTTTGAAGGCTCCACTGTGTACTACACATTTGCCGACGGTACCCACTGGACAACAGATGTGAATGAAGCCGTTAAAATATTTGACAGCATAAAAACAGGCAAAGGATCCAAGGAAACTCCTACCGACGCTTTCACACAGCTCGTTACAAGCGACGGCTCTCTGAATTTCCCCGCAGGCTCCATTAACAACTATATCTTCTTATTAACAGATGAAGATTACTATGAGCTTAACGACAGCTCCAAGAACCGTTATCCTATGGCAACCTGGGTGGAAAAGTTCACTGATGCAAAGGTAAAGGTTTCGGTAGTTACAACAACTCAGGAATATAAAAAAGGAACTTATAAAGACTTGTTTGAAAAGACAGGCGGTATGTATATCGACATTGCGTCGAAGGATTACGGCAAGCTTATGGAAGAATTCTCCAATTACCTTGACAAGACCTCCGAGACATCTGTAACCTACAGCGAGACCTCATATTCCAATCCCGCTACATTCGATATGCCCGAATGTAATATTACTGCAAAAGCAGTTTTCAAGACCGCTGCCAAGAGCACTCACACCATTTCGGTAATAACTAACGGTCACGGCAGAGCATACGCAAACAAGAGCTCTGCATATTCGGGCGAGACAGTCAATATCACTGCTGTTCCCGAAAGCGGATATGTTATTGATACTATCCGCTGCACCAGCGGCGGCGCTTTTCTTAACGGCAATTCCTTCATAATGCCCGATGCCGATGTTGTTATCAGCGTGACATTCAAAGAGGATACCTCAAAGTATGTTTATTTGGCTCACCCCTTCTCCTACGTATTCAGCTATGATTCCGATATGACGCTTATCGGAACAAACGCTAACCGCGGCTTTGACAGCTATCCCGAGTATGTTGCTGTTAAGATCGACCTCGGCGCAGACTATGCAGGCAAAACAGGCACGATCCGCGCAGGCAGAAAGCCCGGCAGCAATGTGATCGAGACTGTCACACTTGACGAGAACGGCTGTTATGTATTCAAGGCAGGCATTTCAAAGAACTATTCCTTCGTACTGGACTAAGTTTGAACAGCTGAAATTATAACACATATATCCTCACTTGCAGGTTTTGCAGGTGAGGATTTTTTATTCGGCAGAATAACCAAAACTTATCCTGCCGATTTTTACCTCAGACTGTTGAAATTTATCGGGGAATGTGATATAATAAAATTAACATTTCCGGGTTAACCTTCCGAGCTGAAAATAAAAAAAGAAACGAACAAGAGATAGATCTGAAACAGGAGAACTATGAAAAAGAAAAAATTATCAGAAAGGCTCGCCGCCCTTGCCTGCGCCGCTTTAATGTCGGTGCCCCTTTGGGGAGATATGAGCGAAGCCCTTTCATTCGGCATTGACGTTTCCGCTGAAAGCGAAGCGGTGTATGAAGAAATTATCCCCGAGGTGCAGAGGGACGAGGAGCTTGAAAGCTTTACGGAGCCTGAGTATGCCCCCATGTTTTCCTTTCCCGACGAGGTGAGGGGCGTTTACATAAATCCCGAAAAGGATTTTCCCCTGACGGACGAAAACGGCGAGCCCCTTTCCGAGGAGGATATCGCCGCAGGAATAGACAAGGCTCTGGACGCCGCTCAGGACAAGAGCCTTAACACCGTCATTATCAGCACTTCGGACGAAAACGGCGTTTACTACAGCCTTGACGTGAATAAGACCGCCGTCCGCTCCCCTGCGGAGCTATGCGTGGAAAGAGCCGCAGACAGAGGTATGTACGTTTACGTTACCTTCAACATAAACTCCGCTCTTTCGGGCATTACGGAGGAAACTGCAAAGGCAAGGATAGACCGCCTTGCCCTTACCGCCCATAACTTCACCGTAAAATACCCCGTTGACGGCATTATAATTGACGGCTATTATTCAAAGAGAGACGGGGCAAGCTTTGCAAACTACATCGAAAATGGCTCGGGCATAGGCTACGACAACTGGCTCCTTGACAACGGCGCATATGTGTTCAGCCTTGTTTCCGATGCTGTTCACAGGACAAGCAACAGCGTTCCCGTTGGCATTTCCATTAACGACATCTGGGCAAATTACACCACCAAGGAAGAGGGCAGCGAGACTTCCGTAAGCTTTGAAGCACTTACCGACGGATATGCCGACACTCTGGGATATATTGAAAAGGGCTATGCGGATTTTATCCTCGTAAAAGCGGAGGGCGCATTTGCCAGCGAAACTATGCCCTTTGAGGACGTAGTGAGCTGGTGGAACGAGAAGGCTCAGGCTGCGGGAATACCTATGATGATCGACCACATCAACGAAAGAGTCTGCTCGGATTACACAGGCTGGAGCTCTCCCGATGAGCTTGTAAAGCAGGTCATCAAGGCGGACGAGTATGATGCCTGCATTGGCAGCGTGTTCAACTCTCTCTCCTCTCTCGATAAAAATACAGAGGAGTCCACCTCCGTTCTTGTGAAGCATTTTAACGACCAGATAGACAGGGAGGGCTTAAACAACGAGCTGGAAATGACTCTCCCCCTTTCCACCAAGTTCAAGACAGAAGAGCCTACCGTAATATTCGCAGGCTCCTTTGACCCGAATTTTACCATTTATTTCCAGGGTGAGCCTATCGAGCTGAACGAAGCGGGACGATTTTATTTCAATATGGACCTTGACGTGGGCGTGAACACCTTTACGTTTAAAAACAAGGGCAAGACCGTTACCTACAAGATAACAAGAACGGTGAACGTCCTCAAAAGCGTTGAACCTGCGGTATCGGAAATGCGCGTTGAAGAGCAGTCCGCCATTACCCTCAGCGCAGTCGCATACAAAGGCTCGGACGTAAGAGCCGAGATAAACGGCAAATCCGTCGAACTGAAACCAATTGACGGTCAGACGGACGAGCTTGACCCTAACTCCAACTATACAAAATACATAGGCACATATATCGCCCCCCAAGGCATAAAGGGGCAGGATATCGACCTTGGAAACGTTACATTTTACGGCACATATCACACCAAAACAGGCGACTTCAACGAAAGCAGAACCGGCAGCCGTATTATCGTAAACGCCCTTGCGGAAATTCTCAACGACTACAGCGGAAATCTTCTTGAGATAAAAAACGACAACACTATGGTCTATGACGCAAAGACCACAAGCACCGACCCCACCCCCGATATGGCGCGTCTCCCTGCAGGCACTCTCGATTATCAGGTAAAGACCGTAAGCTACTCGGGAACTGATTATTACCTCACAAATTCCGGCAAGAGAATAAGGGTAAGCGACGTTAACGTCCTTGACAACAAGCCCTTAGGCTCAAATCCCATAAGCGTGGCAGGCGCCGCAAAGGACGGCACTGACACGGTGATAAGGCTCCGCACAAATTCAAAGGTACCCTTTGCAATGTCCTTTACGGGGGTAAATTATAACGGCGGAAACAACGGAAATTACTATGTATCATCATTTAACGCCACCGCTCTTGTTATCACCTTTGACTACGTGACAAGCATATCCGCAAGCAGCATAACATTCCCCGACAGTGCAGTTTTCACCGAGGGAGTATGGGACACCTACGAGTCGGGCGAGCTTACCAAAACAAGGCTCACCCTTACCCTCAGACAGTCGGGCATTTTCGGCGGCGTTACCTCCTCTTACGATGGAGAGGGCAATCTTACATTCAGATTTAACGGCTGCCGCAGCTCCCTTAACGGGGCGACCGTAGTAATTGACCCGGGACACGGCTATACGGGAGCTTCCCAGTTCGACCCCGGTGCTGTGGGACATATAAAGGAGCAGGAAGCAAACCTTGCCATTGCAAAGCTTGTAACATCAAAGCTTGAAGCGGCAGGCGCAAACGTTATCCGTCTCAAGACCGAGAGCGAGACTTATGTGACCGCTCAGAGAGCATCTATCGCAAGGCAGTATAACCCCGACCTTTTCCTTGCAATACACTGCAACGCCGCTGGAGAAAGCGCACGGGGCGCAGAAGCATATTACTTCACACCCTTCTCCCAGCCCCTTGCCGACCGTATTTCCGCCCGTATAGGCTCATATCTGGGAAAATATGTGGATAACGCCGAGGGTATGGACAGAGGAGAGCAGTACAATTACTTCTTCGTTACCCAGCAGCAGGATTTCCCATCTGTGCTTATCGAGTGCGGATTTGTTACCAACTACACCGAGGCTATGGCTCTGGCAAACCCCACCCACCAGGACGGTATCGCTCAGGCGATAGTTGACGGTGCGGCGGATTACCTGGGCAGGTGCGGCTATTCCTGCTACGGCGACGGCTCCGCCGATTTCACAAACAGCGGAGCGGTATATACCGAGCCTGTTCCGGAAGCAGTTCCCGTTACCGAAGCAGTAGTTCCCGAGGGTACGGATATTCCCGCAGAGACCGAGCCGCAGCCAGTTACATCGGAGGATATCATAATAGTTCCTGCCGACCCGAATTTTGAGGATCCGTATGATCTGCTAAATCCATAAAATCAAAGGCAGGAGGCAAGATATATCTATCATACTTGCCTTCTGCCCTTTTAAATTTTCCGCTTTCCTTTAATGACCTCTTGCCTCGGCACCTGCAGGCTCTCTGAACAGCAGGGTTATGCACCACACCGCTGACAGCGCCACTAAGATATACACCACTCTGCTGAGAAGTGCGCCCGTTCCGCCGAACAGCCAGGCTACAAGGTCAAAGCTGAATATTCCCACAAGACCCCAGTTAAGTCCGCCGATTATGAGCAGAACAAGAGCTATCTTGTCAAACATATTAAGACCTACTTTCTATAGTATAATGAAACGCCGATAAGCCTTAGTTTTCAAGTTCTCTACCGGCGTTTCTGCAAACCCGAGGAATATCCTCGCTGTTATTATCTGAAAATCAGTATTGTTTATTCGCCGAATTTTTTTCCAAATTGCTAAAGGATTACCAATGTTATGTCGATATATATTATATATTACAAAATTTCAAACAAATTGACGGAGGAGCAGCATTTTGAAAACTAAAGAGACAAATCAGCTATTTTCAAAAATATTTGTGGACGGAACCGCAGTAACAAACAGAATAAAATACACCATTCTCCAATGGGCTGCGGCAACCGTTCACTTTATACTTATTTTCATCTTTGCTTCGGTAGGCGTTTACAGTATGGTGGTGTTCAATATTGCCAGCACCATCTGCTATTTGCTCTGCGGCATACTTGTAAAAAAGGAACGGTATATCCTGTTTTATTACATAGCCTTTATCGAAATATGCCTTCACTCCTACACCGCCACAATTCTTGTTGGCTGGGCACCGGGATTTCCTCTGTACATAATCGGTATAATGCCCGTCATTTTCTATATGCACTTCACCCTTGACGAAAGCGCAGGGCTGCACGAATCGCTGCTTATCGGGCTGTGCTGCCTGATGACCTTCGTTGTCTGCAAGCTGATCTCCTATAGGATAGAGCCGATATATGTCATTTCCGAAAAAGCCGCAACATATATTTACATTTTCAACACCTTCTGCACCTTTGGGCTGCTGCTGTTTTTCTCTCTGTTTTTCCTGCGTGAGATTCAGTTTTCAAAATCAGCTCTTGAGGAGCAGAACGCAAGGCTGGACAAAATAGCAGGCATTGACGCGCTTACAGGTCTTTACAACCGCAGAAGTATGGACAAGCTTCTGAACAACGCATTAAACTCCGGCAAGACATTTTCTGTTATTATGTGCGATATTGACGATTTCAAAAAAATAAACGACAGCTACGGCCACAACAGCGGTGACGAGGTTCTGAGGCGGATTTCAAGCACTGTACTTTCCCTTCTCCGTGAAAATGATTTTGTTTGCCGCTGGGGCGGCGAGGAAATACTTATCCTTGCGTCAAATACTCCTCTGAGCGGGGCTTCTCTGGTGGCGGAGCGCATACGGACCAATATCGAGGATATGGAGATAATCTTCGACGACAATCATATCAAATGCACCATCACCGCAGGCGCTGCCGAAAGCACCGAAGCAGGCAGCATTGAGGAGATAATCGGTCTTGCGGACGAGCGGCTTTACTGCGGCAAGAAGTCAGGAAAAAACCAAGTGGTTTGCGAATAAATTTTGTTAGAAAAGAACTTCACCTCTTCAAAAAAATCAGCCCGGAAAGATTTGCTTCCCGGGCTGTTATACTAATAACCATTTGTTCTATGGATAAAGACGGTGGATAGAATACGACCAATCTAGGAAAACGACCGCAGGCGGGCTTGCGCCCGGCAAGGGAGTTTGACGACGAGTGGTCGTATTATAGCCGCCGTATTTTATCTATAGGTTAAATGGTTATTAGTATTATTATTCAGATACCGAAACGGACTTTTTCTCAGATTTTTGTTCAGCCTTCTCGGCCTCTTCCTTTTCCGCTTTCTCAATTTTTTCTTTCAGCTCTTCTTGTTTTTCTTTAAGCTCCTGCTCTTCTTCTTTAAGCAGGTTTTCTTTTTCTTTCAGCTTTTCTTCCTGTTTTTTAAGCGCATCTTCTTCAGACTTAAATTCTTTTTCTTTAAGCTCTTTTTGCATTTCCTTATATTCCATAACAAAATCATTTATGGGAACGTCGGTATAATCCTCCTCGGGAACTATATTGAACGTATGGATCATTCTGCCGAATACATATTCGGAGCAATTAAACTGCATCTTGTAGCCCGGGAAAATATCCTTTTCAAATATGTCGATAACGTCCTGCTCGGTAACGATCTTTTCTTTAAACTTATCATCTTCATAAACATATTTAACGGTGCCGTTTTCCACATTGCCGTCCTCGTCCTTTTCACCCTCAAGGAAAGCCGAATAAGCGTCCAGAACGCTTGTATCCAGGAGCAGATATGTATCATTATCGGGAGTAATGTTGCCTATTTCCTCTATACTCTGCTTATACGTTGCAACAGATGTGGGGAAAAACGAATTACAGCCCATCAGCTTATAGGGATAAGATGTTAATACCCATTCGCTTTCCATGACCATAATGTATCTGCTGTTTTCATTCACAGTAGAAGCAATACCTCTGCCGTACTGACAGCTTTCAAATAAATATTTTATAGGACACATTGAAGAACTGAACGCCAGCAAAGTGCAGCAAAGCCAGGCGATAATGTTATATTTATGGGCATTATACAGCGGCTTTATCGCTTTGCATATATGCTTGCAGATAAGCACCGCCGCCACGCCCGCCCAGGGCATTACAAAGAAAATGTATCTGTCGGACAGATCCGCCATTGAATTCAGATTTACATTATATGAAACAACGCCAAGGACAAAGAATACCGATATCACTATGAACAAAAGCATAAAATCGAAATTCCTGCCAAAGCTGATAATTCCGTCCTTTACCTTGCCTGCAAATTTTTTGAACCAAACCTCATTTCTGAAAAGAAAGCACAGGGGAACTGCCAGAGCAATAATGCTGACCAGCGCCACAACAATATATGAATACCAGCTTGTGGCATATGCGGAAATTCTGTAGCCCGAATAAGCCTCCTGAATAAGACCGAAAGTATATCTGATACCGTGAAGAAGAGGCATATTATTATTAAGTCTTGTTTCCTCGCTGCCAAATTGGAACAGGTGAGAAATCGCGGCAGGGAATGCGGCAAATGAAAGAAGAACGGAGCCAAGCATTGAAAAGGCGTATATAAACATATTCTTCCACTGCCGTTTAAAAAGATAAAAGAAGCAGAAGCAGGCAACTATAATAAACGACAACACAAGGAAATAGTGATGGCTCAGAGCACCGGCAATAATTATAAGACCGATCTTAATAAGATTTCCTGTAAAACTGCCTTCGGATAAATACAGCCTTGTATGATAAAACATCAGCATTATCGAAAGCATAGTTATAAGAGGATATGCGCGGAGATATATATTCAGATTTACAAAACCGTTGCAAAATCCCCAGAAAATGCAGGTAATAACCCCCAGAAAATCAGACTTGCAAAGTCTTAAGGCAGTCCGGTACAGATATACCTGTCCCACAGCCATTGCAATTATATTTATCAGATATGCGAAATATTTTGAAAAGACGTTTGGAAAGAAGGAGCATATCAGATGCAGTATGGCAGGATAAAGGGGAGGGTGCATATCCGGGACCTCGTTATACCATACCGAATCAAATCTGAACTGTTCGCCGGGCTGAACGGTTATATACTCCTCAAAATCCGTGCCGTCGCGCCAGACGCCCATTGCGGGAGAGCCGTCCACATTTGAATACATATACGGCTCGAAAAAGGAGTTGGCAAAGCCGTAGCTCCACATTTCGTCGGAATGAAAGCCCTCTTTTCTAAAGGCAAAATAATATGTAACATTCAGTATCTGCAGGATTATTATTACTGCCAGCAAAATATATACCTGCTTTTGAGAAAGAACACACTCTGATAGCTTTTTCTTCACTTTGGGACTCATATTTTCCATATTTCACATTTCCTTATATTCTTCAAAAAAAGCCCCGGCAACATAGCCGCCGGGGCTTTAATTTGTTTTACTTGATAATTTAAATTATATCAATTATCAGGTCTTAGGCTCAGCTGTAGCAAGAACGATTCCGCCGGACTCGTTAGTCTTAGCAGTAGCCTCCTTGGGGTAACCGCCGATGTAGTTATCGGTCTTAGACTTGCCCCAAGCGGTCTTCTCGGGAGTACCAGCAGCAGTAAGAACAGAAGTAGCAAAGCCTGCAGAAGCGGACTTGGAACCCATAAGGATCTGAAGAGCCTGGCCGAGGCAAACGCTTGCAGATGTTTCGGGAGCCTTAACAGCAGAAGGAAGGTTAGCAACACCGGAAGTATTGAGGTTGAGTTCCTTTACAGAGTTACCTGTGCTCATAGGGAAGCCGGCAACTTCGCACTTGGTAGCGTATGTAGCTGTGTTGGTGTAAACAAGCTTAGCGTTGGAGTTAGCTGTGGAAAGCTTGGAGTCGCCAACATAACCGATCATAGAGGGAACGAGGATAGCTGCGAGAACACCGATGATAGCGATAACAACGATGAGCTCGATAAGGGTAAAGCCCTTCATTTTTGAATTTCTCATAGGAAATTCCTCCTTTTTTAATAATAAAATTTTGATTTATAAGCTACAGAGTCTATGTCGCTCTGAAGTTATACATTATAAATATGGAACAGGAATAGGATACTGACCCGTATACATATGATCGACTTCATCGGTATCAGCGTGCATAAAATCGGATTCTTGAGCTTCTTCGGGAGCACCGCCCACATTAAACTCAGACTTGTAAATTCTGCCTGCACAAGCATCATCAGGCTGTTCGCTGTCTGTGCCGATAAGCTTGACAGCATCTTCACATTGTGCAGTAGTCTTGTAGTAGTCATTGAAAACTGCATACGCTACTGTAAAGGTCTTAGGGTAGAATGCGACCATCCAGGAACCTTTGAAGTCCGAGCCAAGTCTTGACTCAATGCCATCTGCAATACGATAATAATCCTTACTTCCGGTAGTGCTGTCATTCTTAGTAAGAAAATCAGAATTGATATCAGAAGAAGCTACCACCGTAGTTTTGTTTGTATCATCATATTGGCTGCTGTCATAGCCCGGCTCTGTAGTTACCACTATCCAGCAAAGTGTTGGAATAGAAGAAGAATCTGAAACGATATCATTTGTTGTAGTACCCTTTATCTGTTCATATACCAGATAATCCTGAGCCGCCATATAGATCTGCTGAGCCTGACTGTTTGCCGAACGAATGTGATTCGTTCTTATGTAATCGGAAATACTCGGAACGAGAATTGCCATCATAACTGCAAGTATCGCGATAACAATTATCAGCTCAAGCAGGGTGAAGCCTTTCAGCTTCGGCTTTGATTTGTTCATTGGACACCCTCCGTTCGTAAGGCAGATACCAATGTATCAGTTTCGGGCTTTAAGCTTTTCGCTTTCTGAGGAGTTCCTTTCGGTTTTCCTCTCTCCCTTGACTGTAATTACATTATAAACTATCTGCGAGTAAATGTCAATAGTTTTCTGATATTTTTCCCTCTAATTTTGTGAATTTGTGGATTACTTCACGAAATCGTTTCAAAATCATAACTTTTAAAGCAGGTTGCACAAAACTCTTGTTTTATAGCTTGAAAAATCACTAATTATTGCAATTTTTTTGCCGTCCGTATCACACCACGAAATGCAATTTCCACACTAAATTAAATTTTGCAGTCCTGTTTATACATTTATTCCTCACAAAGCCTGCAATAATTTTATCCGAAAACTATAAAAATCTTTGATTATTGCAATAAATTGCTATTTAAGGAACTTTAAGGTGAAAATATACTGCAATTTTTACACTTTCGGAGCAGCAGTGAAGAAAGCTGCTCCAAAAGCTGTAAAAAAACTGATTATTATACTTTTTATCGAACGGACATATCGCCCTTCATATAACGCTCGAACTCGTTGATATCTAGGCTCTTCTCTCTTGCGTGCATTTCGGTGATAACTCTTTCCTTAACCATACGGGCAAGCTCGTAGTCGAGACATACCATTCCGTCCTTCTTACCTGTCTGGATAGCAGTCTGGATAAGGTGAACCTTATTGTCACGTATCATAGCCTTGATGGAGTCGGTGGCGTTGAGAATTTCGAGAGCTGCAACACGTCCTGTGCCGTCAGCCTTGGGGATAAGGGTCTGAGCG
This sequence comes from Oscillospiraceae bacterium, assembly GCA_028720105.1. GTDB lineage: Bacteria > Bacillota > Clostridia > Oscillospirales > Ruminococcaceae > Huintestinicola. The sequence continues at coordinate 139,735 of JAQYLI010000017.1, forward strand.
ATGATACCTACGAGAACGGTAGCCAGCTGAGTACGGATCTGGTTCTGCTGGTGAGCGGGGAATGCGTCGATGATACGGTTGATGGTATCCGAAGCAGATGTGGTATGAAGTGTACTCATAACAAGGTGTCCTGTTTCTGCGGCGGTTACGGCAGCCGTAATGGTCTCGTAGTCACGCATCTCTCCTACGAGGATAACGTCGGGGTCTTCACGGAGAGCCGCACGGAGGGAGAGGGCGAAGGATTCAACGTCGTCGCCGACCTCACGCTGATTTATCATACATCTCTTATGCTCGTGAATATACTCGATAGGGTCCTCAACGGTGATAACGTGGGCGCTGCGGTTGCAGTTAACGTAATCTATCATCGCAGCAAGTGTTGTAGATTTACCGGAACCTGTAGGACCTGTTACAAGTATAAGTCCTCTGGGACGCATTGCGAAGTCGCCCAGGATAGGGGGAAGGTCAAGGTCCTCAAGGGTGGGGATATCATTTCTCAGAAGACGGATAGCAACAGCAACGTCGCCTCTTTGGTGATAAACATTGACTCTGTGACGGTAGCCACGCTTGGTAACATATGAGAAGTCGGTATCGATTCTGTTTTTGATATTCTCAATGTTTCTGCCGCCTGTCATCTGCTCAACTATCTTCATAATAGCGCCGTCAGTCATCTCGGGATATGAGCTGAGCTTGCGCAAGGTGCCGTGAAGTCGCACGATAGGCGAGATCTTGGTAGTGAAGTGAACGTCGGAGCAGCCGAGAACACGGGCCTCGTCGAGAATTTTGTCAATATTTATGACAACTCTTTCCGCAGGCTTTTTTTCGATATCAATATCCATTTTATCCTCCAATCTGCCGCTTGGCGGCAAACAAAATTAACTGTTGATGATTATGCCGAAATCAGTAAAATTATACTGCGAATGTGAGCTTTACCAGCTCGTCCATAGTAGTTCTGCCCACCTGAACCAGCTCCGCAACGTTGTCACGAAGAAGCTTGCAGCCTTCCTCTCTTGCCAGCTGTGAAATTGCGTCGGTCTTGCCGTCAGCTGCGATAAGTGAAGCCATTGTAGGCGTACAGAGCAGGATCTCGTGGATAGCGGTACGTCCTGTATAACCCGTGTTGTTGCACTTGGGACAGCCGCAGGCGTCGTAGATCGTAACAGACTCGGAAATGCCGAGAAGCTCGTTTTCCTCCTCTGTGGAAACTCTGGGTGTCTTGCACTCGTCGCAGACTACCTTACAAAGTCTCTGAGCAACGATACCGATAAGGGAAGTAGCAACCATATAAGGCGCAACACCCATATCTACCAGACGGGTAACGGTTGAAGCAGCGTCATTTGTATGAAGTGTGGAGAGCACCATATGTCCCGTGATAGCGGCTCTGATGGCGATCTCGGCAGTCTCCTGGTCACGCATTTCTCCGACCATTACGATATCGGGGTCCTGACGGAGGATAGAACGGAGAGCAGCGGCAAAGGTCATACCTGCCTTTGCGTTAACCTGACACTGGTTAATGCCTTCGATGTTCTTCTCGACAGGGTCTTCAACAGTGATTACGTTAACATTGGGCTTAGCAAGCTCACCCAGAGCTGCGTAAAGAGTTGTAGTTTTACCGGAACCTGTAGGACCTGTAACCAGCATAACGCCCTGGGGAACCTTGATAAGTCTGGAAAATCTGTCGTAGTTATAATCGGTCATACCGAGGTCTGTGATCTTACGAACACCCACATCGCCTGTGGCAAGGATACGTATAACGCACTTTTCACCGTTAACGGTGGGGAGGTTAGATACACGGACATCAAGGGTAGTTCCGTCAACGACCTGTGTGAAACGGCCGTCCTGAGGTACTCTCTTCTCAGCGATGTTCATACCGCTTATGATCTTGATACGTGTGATAAGGGAGTTATGTACAACGTTTGAAACGTTCATAAGCTCGATAAGGTCGCCGTTTACACGGATACGGATACGGGTATAGGTCTTGAAAGGCTCGATATGAATATCCGTTGCGTCGGCGCGGAAGGAGTTCTCAACGATAGTTGTACAGAGCTTAACGATAGGAGCGTTGTCAACTCTCTCAGCGATCTCAGCTGCGTCCTCATCAACATCTCCATCGCCCTTGAACTGATCCTCAACGGAGCTGATAACATTGCCCACGTTGGCGTTGGAGTATATCTTACCGATAGCCTTTGTAATAGCCGCCTTTGTAGCAAGAACGGGAACAACGTCCATACCCGTTGTTACCTTGATATCCTCGAAGATATAGAAGTTTACGGGGTCATAGGAGGCAACCGTAAGACGCTTACCGGTTATCTTGATAGCAATGATGGTATGCTTTCTTGCGAGAGCCTCGGGAATTTTCTTTACCGCCTCAACATCAATGGCAAATTCGGGGTCGTCAAGGTCAACGAATGTAAGATTGTTTTTCCTTGCCAGGACCTGACCGAACTGAACATCGGTAACAAAGCCAAGCTCGACTACGTAATCGCCGAAAAATTTTCCGGGCGTATTATCGTTCTTTTTGGCGTCGAGGGCAGCCTGCAGCTGTTCGTCGGTGATTATTCCCTCGTTCACCATATACTGGCCAATAGGAATATTCTTCATAAGTGTTTAAACTCCTTCTCCGCAGACGAGTGAGATGCTCCGAACGCCCTTCTGCGGAAAAAACGCCGGAATATATTTTTGCGGGAAACCGCATTTTTGCTTGAAAAAAGATAAGATATATGGTAATATATTAAGTAACGTCACCGCAGCTTTTGCGGACGATACGATTTTTCACAGTTAAAGGAGACTGATAAAATGAGCAGCCTGAGCATTGATACCCTTGAGACCATTATGACGGTCACGATCTATGTTTTCGTTTTCCTTTTCGGAATAACTATCGGAAGCTTTCTGAATGTATGTATTTACAGGCTTCCCAAGGGCGAATCCCTGATCACCAACAATTCTCACTGTATGACCTGCGGAACGCAGATCAAAAGGTACGATCTTATTCCTGTGCTGAGCTGGATAATTCTCAGAGGAAGATGCCGTGCCTGCGGAGCAAAGATAACTCCACGCTATATGATAATCGAGCTTATGACGGGACTTATATTTCTTGGTGTATTTATGCGGTATGATTTTATGACCTACGGGCTTTACCCCGTAATGCTCTGCCTGTTTATGGCAGGACTGATAGTTCTGTGTTTTCAGGACGTTGACACCCAGGAGATGTGCGTTTCCGTTCTGGTCTACACATTTTTAATTGCGGCTGTCTCTCACGTGCTGAGCTTTATAAACGGCTCTGACGGAAAGCTTCTCACATTCCCGGAAATTACCCTGAAGGACGGTATCATCGGTATGTTCTGCATAAGCCTGCCGCTTCTTCTTATCGGTTTTGTTATCACTCCCCTGTTCTACAACGCCTTTGCGGACGAGAACAGAAAAGAACTCAGGGGAATTAAGGCAAATCTTAAAAGGGCTTCTCAGAGCGACAGAAATTACAATGTGCTTGTTTCCAAAAAAGAAGCTCTCGAAGCAAAGATAAAGGAGCAGTCTCCCGTTTACGGCTTCGGAATGGGTGATGTCGTTCTGATGGCTGCGGGCGGTCTTATGCTTGGCGTAAAAGCCACTGTGACCGCGGCGCTTATCGCCGTTTTCACGGGTGCCGTTTACGGAATTATTCTCAAATCCGTAAGGAAAGAAGAGTCTGAGCAGTCAAACGCCTTTGCCTTCGGACCTTTCCTCATAATCGGGCTTACCGTGGGCGCTTTTGTGGGCGGAAAGCTTATTGATATGTATCTTCAAAGCTTTGTTATAAGGTAAAAACAGTTTTAAAAAAACGACCCGTGCCGTGCTTGGCACGGGTCATTCTTTTAGTTTTCAATTGTGTAAACAATGTAGTAGTTTTCAGGGGTCGTTCTGAGCGATGGAACATAACCGCTGGAAATATCAGTATAAAATACGGGGGTTACGTCCTCAAGGATAACCGATGCATTAGGCAGCGCAACGCTCATTACGGTATAGTTTGAATAATTGTTAGTGTTAGAAGCGTTTACACGCCTGTGCATTTTATTTTTTGCCTTGGTGTAATAATAATCGCTTTCCACTACAACATCAAAGCCGCTGCTGGTGATATTCTCCAGCCTTATATAGTAATCGCCTGTGCCGTAATATGCATCTCCGAATACCATATATGAGCCGTCGGAACCGGTGTAATCAATGGGCTGAGCTTCTTTAAAATTAGATTGACCGTCTACTTTTGCAATCAGCCTGCCACGGAATGTTTTTTCACCGGCTACCGGAGCTTTTCCTGTAGTTGAAAAATCAGTTGCGTTGTTGACGCATATAACTTTTAACTCATCTTTTGTGAAAGCAGTGCCATCACGCTTTTGGGGGTTCAGGGCAAGGAATTTGTTCATTGCGTCGGAAGCGCTGGTAGCGTTCTTATAAATGCCCAGATTTGTTGCATATCGCACATTCTCAACGATGTATGAAGCAATGGAGCGTTCCACAGTTTCTGATTGTGAAGCAGCAGTGCTCGTTGTGAACATCGTCTGGATAGGGTCCATCATACGCACAATTCCTGCCATTAGGATTCCCAATATAGCCATAGCAACAATAAGCTCGATAAGCGTGAATGCTTTTAGTTTCTTAACCATTTTCAATCACCTCATCAATTCTTAGCGTTGCTTCCTTCAAAGTACTTGAAGTCAACATTCAGCTGATCATCATCAGCCACTACAGTTCCGTCTCCGTAATCAAGATTTTTTAATGTGTACATAACACAGTTGATTCGGAATTCGTCCTTGCCGGTAGGGAAACCGCCATTTTCATCGTGAGTACATTTAAGGTCAACATATATGCTGCCCGTGGTCACTCCGCTGTAGGCGTTGGTAATGTTTGTGTCGCAGAGTGCATTAAAAACATCCACATTTGAACCGTTTTTGGATTTCTTGTTTTCAATGTATTTCTGCTGTTCACTCATACGGTCTGTAAGCTCATTATTTCCCACCACGTGAGAATATGCAGACACATATGCCGTTACAAGCACTGTACTGCTGAGTGCAAGGATGAACAGAGCAATTATAAGTTCGATAAGCGTAAAGCCGCGAACTCTTTTTTTACTTTTACTCATTACTGCATCCCTCCTTAGCTTGTAATTATATCGCTGTTGGAATACTTATACTGAGTCCACTTGATCGTAGGAGCTCCGGGCGTTGTCCTTGTATTGTCAACAGGAACATATGTTGATGTCATCATATTGCTACCGGTTATCTCCTTCATAAAGAGAGAACCTACAATATCAAATCCAACGTTGTTAAGTTCCTGACCCGCATACTGCTTGCTGTGATTGTAAAGCACTGTATAGTTCTTTCCAAATGACATAGCAAGTGAGATATCAGCTCCGGGTCCGTAAAAATATGCGCAAAGACGGCAGTTATTGCTGCAGTTGATCTTAGTGCCTGCATCGGCATAGACCATTATCTGCGGCGAATTGATATTTACGTAACCCGACTTATTTGAGCTTAATACATACTTCTGGGTACTTAGAAGTGAACTTGTGTCATAGAACGTGTCTACGATCTTAATATTGTCAAAGTTATAATTTCCGGACAAAAGGAAATATGCATAGCCGCTGCCTGTTACCTTAATAGTAGGATTATTGTTATATGTTCCTGCCTGAAGGATAACAACCACATCTCCGCCGCTGGTGTCAATTTCTTTTGTACCGCCGTTCATAGGAGAAACTGTCTCTACTGTCAGACCCTTTGCCTCAGTAGCTGTCTGGTTTAACGATGTTACAGAATCAAAGTTATTAAAGATTATGCTCTTATTTTCTGCGCAGGCAAGAGCAGGATCAACGAAGAATACGTTATTCTGAGTCAAATCGGGATTTCCGCTCGCATCACACTTATACACAGCGTTAAGGATATTGCTTACGAGCTTAAGCTGCTGATTGGGTGTATATGTTGCGTATGCGTTTAAGTTATTTGCAACAGCGCCCAGTGCTTCATACCACTTGTATGTGCTTACGGGAGCACCTAATGCGCCGCTATAAGGATCCCAATAGGTAATAGGACCGATCACGCCCGATCTGTCTGCCTTCAGGAAATCAAACTTCGTTGCTCCGCTTACCCAGAGGTTTTCCGGGTTCAGGGGATCGGCAGCCGGAGGAGTTACAAGCTCGGAATACGTATATGTCTTCGGAATATTTATAGAAAGATACTCCGAATATTCGCTTAAAAGCGTAGGTACAAGCTTGGACGCCTTGAGAGGGTCTGCGTTCTCCGCTGTTGTTCTTGTTGTGTCATCAACAGGAAGCGACATATAGAACTTGTATGAAGTATTCTTATCGGGATCATTATAAGTCAGAGTTGTGGGGTAAACAGTTGCGCCTTCAAGGAATGTGCTTGCGCCCTCAAGCTTACAGATATACTTCAGATTGTCATTTTTTGTGCCAACCAGCTTAACCTTGCTTAAATCTCCTCCAAGTGCGATCTCGGCTCCCTTAGGGTTGTCGGGATCTCCGCTGTATTTATAAATTATGTTCGGGTGGGAGGGGTTAGTTGCTTCCTTTATAACCTTTGACAAAGCTTCAAACTCCCAAGCGCCTTCAAAGCCCTGTCCACCGGCAATGCTACTATCATCGTTATAGTAGTAGTAAATTGTACCGGTGCAGAATTTGCTGAAATCTCCTCCGGCATCTTTAATAAGCTTGAACAGCTTATTGCTGTCATCTCTGAAATCAAAGTAATAATTGGTTCCGTCAGTATAATAGGGTCTTACCTTTTCATTTGAGCCTACTCCCCATTTTACGGGTTTAAAAATTCCAAGGTAAGTCTTATTGTGAGCATCTATACCTCCGTCCTTCAGATTTGTAAAACCTGAGCTGGGATTAACCTCTTCCCTGTCACTGATGAACATATTTCCGTCAAAATAGGTGTCATTGATACTTATAGGACTAAAATTGATCTTGAGAGGTCCATCAATATATGTGTTTCCGTATATTTTGGGAAGACCGTTATTCTTGATCGTCATACCGCTGCATATTAGGTCAACCATTCCCGAGTAAGTACCTGCAGTCTTATCTCCGAGTTCTGTCTGGTTGGATGTATAGAAAGTATTCTGTACGTAGACATAAGGATGTTCTTTTCCTGTTGTTGCCTTGGGCATTACAGGCTTAACAAACATATGACCCTCTGCGGAATTTGTCTTGTTAAATTCTCCGTTAATAACAACATTCTCGTCTGCCTTTAAATAGATATGCTTTGATACTGTTGCTGTAACATCGCCGTTTACCATTACTGAGCCAACAATGTTTGTATCATTTCCCCAGCTCTGACCGGCTGCAGAAACAAGTCCGCCGAAGATAGTACCGTTATCAAACGCAGCACTTCCCGTGGATACAGTACCCGATCCTGCACTTCTTTCGTTTACATAGGGAGAAAGTTCAACAGAAACTGTGGTACTGCCGTTATTTAAAGTATCTGTTACAGTACAGGAAACCTTGATACGGCATTCTTTGATGTACTGAGCCTGCTTGCTGCCTGCTTTAAGGTCAGCAGTAGTAGTTGAAACAGTATTTCTGTCGATACCTGAAGCACCGTCATCAAATACAAGTCCCAGAAGCTGAACCTTGACAGACGCTTTTCCGTCACCGAAACCGCCCTCGGCAGCTGCAACATTGTTAAGCTGTGAAAGGTCCATCTCAAATTCAAGATAGCTCTTATTAGCATTGCTGTGGTCGGATTTCAGGACCTCAAGAGAATTTGTGCAGTTATACGTAACCGCACCTGTTGTAGGGTTTTCGCTTAAAACGCCTATTATAGCTTCCTGTATGAGCAGTCCCTGGCTTTTGTTTGTTGCATTAACTGTTTTCGCAACACCTGTATTGTCAGTATGAACAGAATCGCTCATAAGGACATTCCAGAATGCATCAAGACCCGACCGCGCAGTATAATATGCCTGGCTTTCTTCATACTTCATAATGTTGCGTTTATGTGCTGCAGACACGACCGCCAAAGTTCCTGCAATAATCATGATTAGAACAACCATTACAGCCAAAACCATAAGTAAAGCCGCACCTTTGGTTTTAGCCGGTTTTGCCTTTTGCCTGATCATAGCATAGCCTTCCTTTCTAAAAAATTAATATTTTGCGCAAGATTTTGTAAAAAGATTTTGTAATTTTATAAACAAGCCCACCCGAAAAAGCAAATTCTGTTTTTTCGGGTCGGACGTGTTATTAAAAATTACTCAGCTGCAGCTTCTTCCGTAGTTGTAGTTGTGGTAAGCGCTGCGGGAACAGAGTCGATATCCTCGGGATCAAGAGGATAGATCTCGTAGATAGCTATCGTAAGATCTCCCTTGAACTGAGGCTCATTCGGGTCAACGGTTTCCTTCTCAACATAAGAACCGGAGAAAGTAAGAAGATAGATATTCTTCTCATTATCGGCAATGAGCTGAATTGCATCGAGCACATCAGCGCTGTCATCACATTCATAAGAAACGGTCGCGATCGTACCTCCCACCTTAACGCTTGCGGGAGCTGCAGGCCAGCTTCCGTCGTATGCATAGCCGACCTCGGGAGGAAGCTTGCCGGCAATATCGCCGTTTATCTTGAGGGGATATGCTACAGCGTTCTTATTGTAAAAATATGCGCTGAGGTCAGTGCTTGCAAGAGGATCCATTTTTACGCCCGTGATATTGAATTCGGTTACGGGAGCAAGCATCTCCATAAGGTATTTGCTTATCTGATATGTGTCGCCGTATTCCTTTTCACTAAGGAAGTTCTCCTGATCCTTGACAACTGTGTCAATGCTGTCCTCCAGCTGTTTTTTCAGACCCTCGAGAGTTCCCATTTTTTCTTCTACCTGAGCCTTCTCGTCTTCCTTGGCAGCAAGCCTTTCCTTGGATACCTGAAGATCCTCGTACTTCGGCTTGGCAAAGCAGAAAATTCCAACGCCAAGTACTACGAGCACAGATACAACGATAATAATGATCTTATCTCTGTAAGAGAGTTTCATACTCATTCTTCAGCACCGCCTTCCTCAGTTGCATTGTCCTCGGCGGTTTCAGCCGCAGGTTCCTCTTCGACCTCAATAGGTCTGAGATTAAACTTGATCTCAAATTCGTAGAACACTTCATCCGTTCCTTCAAGCTCGGATAAGCCACCGGCATCCGACTCCTTAAATCCCGAATAAACAATATTGTCAAACTTGTCAAGCTCGTAAATTGCCTGAGCAGCATTATCGGGAGCAAGGTTATCGGTTGACAGGCAGGTAAGAGTGATCTCTCCGGAAGCGAAGGAAAGCTCCTTAACTGCACAGTCCTGACCTTCGATAGTTTCAAACAGTTCATTGATAAGATCTGCCTGAGCAGGATTTTTGGTATCGAAGTTTTTGATAGCCACATCAAGATCATTCTTGAAGAGTGCTACCTTATCGATCTTGCTCTGTGTGAGATCCACCTCTGCAAGTGTTGCAGCAACCTCGGGGCTGTTGATGTACTCGTCGATCTCTGCGATCTTGTTGTCGTTATTGTTGATAGCAGTACCAATTCCGAGATTGATAGCCAGAATAACGGCAGCTGAAAGCACCACTGCACCGCCCCAGGAAAGGAGGAAGCCCGATCCTGCGTCGCTTCGTCCTGCGGAGGAGTCTGTCTCAAGGAGGTTGATACGGTCAACGTCCTTGTTGCTTCTGAACATTGCACCGATAGCGTTTGCATATGTAAGAGCCTCGATGTTCTCGTAGCCGCTGATGCTTGTGGTATTAACGCTCAGCTGGCTCGTTGCGATCTCCATACTCTCAAGAGCGTTTGTGAGACGGATATATTCGCTTGTATCACCGTAGAATATAACGTTCTGAATGGGGTTCTGGGGATTTCTGGACTTGTGGAACTGAACCATTCTGTAGATATTCTCGTTAACAGCCTCGTAAACGTAATCCTCGGAGTTGTCATAGTCCAGGGGATCAATGGAAGCAAATCTTGCGAATGAGAGCTGATTGTTCTCGTAAAGGTTGATGCTTACGAATGTGGGGTCAACCTGAACTACCAGCATAGGCATTCTCGAAGCGATCTTCTTGTCGCTGAGGATAAGTCTGGAGATAGCGTTACAGGAAACGCAAACCGATTTCAGCGAAATATTCAGCATTGAGAAAACCTTTCTGAAGCAGTCAACCACTTCAAAGGGGCAGGCGGTAGCCAGGATCTTCTGAGCCTGAACGCCCTCCTCCTCAACCTCTCCTGCGATGGAGTAGGATATGGAGTATTCCTCTGCTATACCCATAGTATGCTGCATCTGGTTCGTTACCATTGTGAGCATCTGGGAGCTGGTCTTTGCCTTGGGGATATGGAGTTCCTTGAAAATAACAAGGTTTGAGGAAAGTGTTACAACAGCTTCCTTATCCTCCATACCGTGAGCCTTGAGCTCGTCGTTGATGATGTTTGCCAATCTGGGAATATCTTTTATATGACCGTTTACGATCAGACCCTCCTGAAGGTCGATGGTGGAGGCTGCGGAAAGTTTTATCTTTCCTCTTGCCTCTGAACCACGAACAATGCGGATATGTCTGTCAGTAATATCAAATGAAAGCATTCTCGTCACCTCACTGATTTCTTTAGATTTTTTTATTTACGGGACGACCCCGATAGAATACTTTAACTTTAGGTAATGTTGCCCATAGAGTTGTAAATTGCGGGAAGGATACCTGCGATAACGAGACCGATACAAGTACCCATAAAGATGATCATTACAGGCTCGATAAGTCCAACGAGACGTGTAATAGCTTCGTCCGCTTCTTCCTTGTAGAAGGCTGCGGATTTGGTAAGGATGGAGTCAAGCGCACCGGATTCCTCACCGACATAGATGATAGATGTGAACATCGACTCGAAAATGCCTGTTCTCTGAATAGCCACCGAAAGGGTCTCGCCCTGCTTTACCTCGTCGATAACAGTCTCGAACTTCTTGGATATGTACAGATTGTTCAGAATGTTGGAGGACTTTGCAAGACATTCAACCATCGGGATACCGGAGGAATAAAGGGAAGCAAGGGTAGAACCGAAGCGTGCGGTATAAACCTTTACTACCAGAGGACCAACGGGTTTCATTTTGATGATGAGCTGATCCCATTTGTATCTTACATCGGGGATCTTCATAGCGTACTTGATCACAAATACAAGAGCTGCAATAACAAGCACAATTACCCACCAGAATTTTTTGAAGCCGTCCGAGAATGCGAACAGCGCTCCTGTCAGACCCTTCATATCCTCTTCTGTGAGAAGGTCTTTGAAGGTAGGCATGATAAATGTAAACATAATGATAACGATTGCAACACAAAGAACCGCAAGAATAATAGGGTACATCATCGAACTCTTGATCTTGTTGTTTAGCTTAGCGTCGCTGGTGTACTGATCCTCCATCTTTTTCATAACCAGGTCAAGGCTTCCGGAAGACTCACCTGCCTGCACCATTGAAATGAAGAAGTTGGGGAATGCGTCGCCCTGCATTTTGATAGCGTCAGAGAAAGAAGTACCCTTCTGAACTTCCTCGTAGATCTCACGGTAGATCTGCTTGGGAGCTTCCTTTTGCTGTTCTCTCTGCATAATGTCGAGACTCTTTACAAGAGTAAGTCCAGATGTGAGCATAGCGGACAGCTGACGGCAGTCGTAAGCCAGCTCCTTGGTTGTGAACTTATGAAGATTTTTGCCGCTTCCGCCCTTGGCTTCCTTGTAGCTTGAACAGAAAAGGCCTTTGTCGTGGATCTTTTCGAGAAAATCATTGACATCTTCGGCATTCATTTTCTGATTCTTGACGACTTTGCCCTGAACGTCGGTAGCCGTATAGATAAAAGTCTTCATTAAGCTTTGACACCTCCGAATAAAAAATAACGTTATACCGGAAACGCGCTGGGCTCCGCACATATTTGAGCGGCTGCCAAACGCATTTCAAATACTTATCATATTATAGCATTTTGACGAAAAATTAGCAATATGTTAATTTAACCAAATTGTAACCAAATATTAGGGAGTATTAACCAAATGTATCAAATCACAGCATATCCCGTTGTACAAAAATAATAAACGGCACGATTTTTTAACCTGATTTTCATTAACACGCAACAAATTTGCAGGATTTTTTGTCAAGATTTTTGGGCAGTTCATTCATAAAGCGTCTGTTTTGTAACCTTTAACAACAGTCTTACGAAATTTCCAAAAGCCTTTCTGCATTTTTGTGTAAAATGTCCTGTTTTTCTTCCTCGGATATGGGCGTTTCACGAATGAGACGGATATCGTCCGCAGGGTCGTTCCAGGGGCTGTCCGAAGCAAAAAGCACCCTGTCCGCACCAAAGATACGAATAAGCTCAGCCATTTTTTCGGGGGATAACCGTCCTGCCGCATAAGCCGTGTCAACCCACAGCCCCTCCGCTCCCGAAAGAAGCTCTGCCGCCCTGTCCTCAAGGCAGTTGCCGCCCATATGAGCAAGAACGAATTTAACTCCGCTCACCTTGTCAAATACCCTCGCCATTCTCTCTGGGGTAACGTGGATATCTCTGGGAGAAACACAGTCAAGCCCTGCGTGCATAACGCATATAAGCCCGTATTCGCCGCAGCGGCGGTAGATCTGCAGCATACGCTCCTCGTCCGCATAAAAGCCTTGAAAATCCCCGTGAAGCTTTATGCCCTTGTACCCGTCTCTTGCCAGAGCCTCAAGCTGCTTCTCAAAGGTGTCATCGGGAAAGAATGCGCCGAACGGGATTATCCTCGGGTCATTTTTTGCAAATTCCCTTGCCCACTCGTTTATGCTCTTTGGCTGAGAGGGCTTTGTGGCAACGGGGAGCAGTACGGAAACATCAACTCCTGCCCTGTCCATACTGTCCGTAAGCCCCTTTGCGGTGCCGTCGGAATACATTATCTCGGGAAATCCCATATCAGCCTTGTGCACGGCGCTTACAAGCCCTGCCATAGCACGCTCTGCCAGAGTGTCGGGGAATGCGTGGGTATGAAAATCAATTATCAAAAAAATCTTCCTCTTTACTTCCTGCTTTTTTTATGGTAGCTGCCGAAATCGAACTTGGTAAGGGAGCATATAAAATCCATCATCTCATTGCTCATTCTGAGCAGGGACTTCATAGTTTCCTCGTCTATCTCAAGGGGAATATCGGCAGGGTACCTGGTTTCGATGTAGTACCTGTTCAGAACTGCACTTTCGTCCAGCCACTGAACAAAACTGCTGTCCATCATCGCCGCCTGCTTGCACAGCCAGGTAAGGTTGTGACCGTCAAGCAGCTTTCTGCTCTTGAAAAGGAGATACCCTTTCAGAGCCTTCTCAATGCACTGCTGGCAGTGGAATGCGGCGGTGTAATAAAGCTTTGGCTCGGGAGCCAGCAGTTCTGCCGCCATCATATCCAGCGATGCGTGGTATATCCAGTCGTAATACCGTTTGCTGTCGCCCTTTTTAGCTCCTCTTGACATAGAGCAGTTCACCGCCGTTCTCGACTCTGTATGCAAACGAGCAGTCGTCCTCGGCGCACTCGTTCCAGTCGGTAAGGTTGTACACGATAAAATCGCAGGGCACGGGACAGTCGGTTTTAAGGAGCAGACGGGTCTCCAGAGGTCCGGGGCTTACACTGTCGGGCACCACAACACAAAGCTTGAAGCCGGTAAGCCCGCCCTTTGAGTTTTTCTTCTCGGACACAAGGTATATCATACAGGGGTCGCACAAAGCGGTGATATCCTCGGTCATCTGAGCGATTATCTTTTTTCCCTCGGGCATACACATTCCTCCCTTTTGAAGGGAACCTCCGAAACACCTTTACGTCAGTTTTCCGGAGAACCCCTAAAATAAATATACAATTTTCTGTGATATAATTATACCACATTTCGCACAAAAAGTCAACCGATTCCCAGTATAATATTTGGTGAAACAGTTGACTTTTTCTGTTTCTGACTGTCGGATATCAATAAACAGCCGGCTTCCATTTGAAAGCCGACTGTATCTGTAATAAACTGTGTCTCAAGGCTGTCTCGAGGTCAGGAAACCCACTGCCCGTTCAATACTGTCTTTTGAATTACCCCAGTCGGCGTCCTTTCCCGAGCTGCGGTAATCGTACATTGAACAGAATTTTGAAACGTCCTCGTAAAGAGTATTCATATAATTCTCGGTAAGCTGTCTGCAAAGTTCGTTAAAGCTGTCAAGCTCCTGCTTTTTCAGGTAATTCGGAGCAATAGACTGCAAAAGGTCAAAGTGGGGCAGACAGATAAATTCCTGCTCGGAAAGAAGCTGCCTTGTGCCCGGGTCACCGAACATCTCAAAAAATGTCCTCATGAGCCGCTCCATACCCCAGTCGATCTTTTCGCAGACAAAGCAGCTTTCGTTTATCTCGGAAAGCCGTTTCCTGCGGGCATTTTTCGGCTCAAAAAGCTTTTTGCGTGAAAAAAGCTGCCCCCTGGTCTCGTCTAAATGAGTTTGGAGCATAAGTGCAAGAGACAGACGATTTTTCTGTTTAAGCATCTGAGAAAAATGCACCGAACAGAAGCCTGCACGGTTTGTCTCAATGCGCACATCGGGCTCCATCATCGCTGCACCCATAATATATTCCACCGTTCTGCTCTCAAGCATATTCCTCATACGGCAAATGGGGCAGCCCTCCTTAGGCTCAAGTATCTCGCTTATGGGAATGGTAAGAATGCTTTCTCTCATTGGGATAACCGTCCTTTTCCTGTCATTTTGAAATAAGTACAAGAGTGCCTGCGGTAATAAGCACCGCACCCAGCAAAGTTTTGGGAGTAAAACTCTCGTGCAGAAACAGTGCCGCAAGTATCAGCGTAATGACCACGCTCAGCTTGTCCACAGGCACGACTTTTGATACCTCTCCTATCTGAATAGCCTTGTAATAGCACAGCCATGATGCACCCGTGGCAAGTCCCGAAAGAATAAGGAATATCCAGCTTTTTCGTGAAATATCCGAAATACCGCCCTGCCCCTTTGTGAGAAAGACCATTCCCCACGCCATAATAAGCACCACCACAGTTCTTATGGCAGTAGCAAGATTTGACTCCACATTTTCAATGCCGATCTTGGCAAGCACCGATGTGAGAGCGGCAAACACCGCCGACAAAAGTGCAAACACAAGCCACATAAGGCTCACCTCTTACTTAGTAATAATACACAGCCGAATAATCGCTGCCCTCGCCTATATAATCCGAGACCTGCGCCTTGTCCGAAGCACTGGCATAGAAGGTGGGGTCAAGCAGCTCCCAGCCGCCCTTGTCAAGAAACAGGTCAACGGTTATCCAGCCCGTTTCCTCGGTGTATATCTCGTTCCAAGCGTGATAAACGTCTCCTCTCACATATCCCATCACAAGCTTTGCGGGAATTCCCTGGGAGCGGCACATTGAAGCAAAAAGGGAAGCATAGTCGAAGCATATGCCCTTGCCGCTTTCAAGAGTGGCGTCGGGGTCAGGGATATATCCGCTTTTGACATTTGCCGCCAGCTCCTTGTCATAGGTGATGTGGCTCGTCACATATTCAAACATAGCCGCAGCCTTGTCAATAGTGCCCGTTTTCCCCGAACAAAGCTCCGCCGCCTTGTAAACGCACTTGTCCGACTGACTGTAATTTATGTACTGAGAGGGCAGTAAAAAAGGTGACAGCCCATCTTTTATGGAAGCCTCGAAGTCCATATCCAAAGCAATGGCATAGGTCTTTCCCGAAACATTTTCAAGCACCTTTATATTGTATGTTCCGCTGCCCGACTGCAAGGGAAAAACGGTGCCTTTGGAGTCAAGATCATAGTCATATACCGTATCGCCCTTGGTAATGCGCACCTTTACCTTTTTGCACTCTCCCTTGTAGGAGACCATAATGACCCCGTCACAGGCAGATGTGATATCGGCGGCGGCAAGGTCGTTCTGGAGCATTTTCTCTCCCGTAAAGCTGCCGGTTTTTATTTTGGGAACGACCACCTTTGCAGGCTTTTCGCTGACAACTGCGGACAGGGTGGTCAAAGCAGGCTCTGTCTCGGTGGGAAAGCTTTCGGAAGTCTCGGAACTTAAAAGCTCCGAATATTCCGTCTCGGTGATTATCTCCGAAACGGGCGGATCTGTTTCGGTAACAGGCGGCAAGGTTTCGGTTTCCGTTTCGGTCTCCTCGGTCAATTTCTCCGATACTTCGGATATTTCGGAAACCTCCGAAAATGTCCGAGTTGTTTCCGAACTCTCGGCAGATGTTTCGCTTTCGGCAGGCATACTAAGCTGAGTATTGGCAGTTTCGGATATGAAAGTGCTTTCGGAAACGGCGGAAAACGTCTCGGAAGACGCTATTGAAGTCTCAGCCCCACCCTCGTTGTGACTGCCGCAGGAACATAGCAGCAGCGCCAGCGACAAAGCCGCAAAATTATTCCTCTTCAAACCATCACCGCCCGTTTTCGGCTGCCTGCCGATATTATCCCATTTTATTTAATTATACCATATTTGAAGCGATTTTGTCAAGCGGCAAGCTGAGCCTGAGCCAATCGTTCGGTAGCTTGCCTTGACAATAAACATACGGCTCGGTAACGTCAGAAAAATATGACGTTACCGAGCCGTATGTCCGTTGCTCGAAAGAACTATAGAACGTCTCGCCGCAGGTCGTCACCCGCCAAATTCCGATTTATCAAGCAGACAAACGTTACCGTGCCACAAATAAAAAATTTTCTGCAAAACACCCCAACGAGGTCGCCGCGGGTCGTCACCCGCATTACTTTATCTTTTCAAAATCCACAGCACCGTGCTTGCAGATAGGGCATACGAAATCCTCGGGCAGTTCCTCGCCCTCGTAAACGTAGCCGCAAACCTTGCATACCCAGCCTGTTTTTTTCTGAGCGGCAGGACGGGGCTTAACATTTGCCTGATAATACTCGTAGGTCATAGAAGGCTTGTCCGAAAGCACCTCACCGTCGGTCATCTCCGCAATGAACATAGTGTGAGTGCCGAGATCGACCTCCTTCACAACCTTACCCGACATAAAAGCATTTGCATATGCGCTTACATAAAGCAGACCGTTGTCCGCATACTTGGGAGCGAACTTGTAGGAATCGGGAGTGCCGAATTTCATCGAGTCTCTGCCGCTCTGAAAGCCGAAATGCTTGAACAGCTCAAAGGGGGCAGTATTGTCAATAACGGAAACGTTGAATTTGCCGGTATTCTTTATCATATCGTGGGTGAGATTGCCCTTGTTCACCGTAACAGCTATCTGCATAGGGTCGCTTGTAAGCTGAATAACGGTGTTAACGATACAACCGTTGTCCTTGTCCCCCTCCGAAGCGGTGAGAACGAAAAGACCGTAGGAAATCTTGTAAACTGCTTTTTTGTTCATAATTTTTTTCTCCTATAACTATAAATTTTATTTACTCCGAAAGCTCCCTCACAGTGCATACAGCGTGAGCCGCAACACCCTGTCCCGAGCCTGTAAAGCCTAATTTTTCCTCGGTGGTCGCCTTAACGCTCACAAAGGAAACATCTATCCCCATAGCCCCTGCCAGTGTCTCTCTGATAATATCAATATGAGGCGCAAGCTTGGGGTTCTGACATATCACCGTGCAGTCAATATTGTACGGCGCAAAGCCTTTATCCCGAAGAAGCGCCGTTACCTGTTTCAGAAGCTCAATGCTGTAGGCGTTTTCCCAGGCAGGGTCATTGTCGGGAAAATATTTTCCGATATCCCCCAGCGCACAGGCGCCTAAAAGTGCATCCATAACAGCGTGGGTGAGGACATCGGCGTCCGAATGACCCAGAAGACCGAAGGAATAGGGTATCTCCACCCCTCCGAGAATAAGCTTTCTCCCGGGGACCATCTTGTGAACGTCATAGCCGTGGCCTATTCTTATCATACCCCGTTATCCTTTCTTTCCAAAGCCGCGAGAATAGCCTCCGCAATAGCCATATCCTCGGGAGTGGTTATTTTAATGTTCCTGTAATCGGAGATAGTGAGATGTATCTTGCCCCCCACTGCCTCCGCAAGCTGGCAGTCATCGGTAAAATCAAGCCCGTGGTCTCCGGCAAAATTCACTCCGTCAAAATAAAGCTTTTTCTTGAATATCTGAGGTGTCTGAGTGATAAACAGCCTGCTCCTGTCGGGGGTGTCGGTGACAAATCCCCCCTCCGCCTGCTTGATGGTGTCCTTTACGGGGACAGCAAGAGCCGCACCGCCGAAAATGGAAGCGTCCCTTATGCACTGCCTTATAAATTCAGCCTTGACAAGGGGACGTGCCCCGTCGTGAACCGCAATCAGGGAAGTATCTCTTGATACCCTTTTCAGAGCATTCACCACCGACTGCTGACGGGTCTCGCCGCCCTCCGCACAGCCTGCAAACTTGGTAATGCCGTACTCATTTGCAAATTTATCAATCGTTTCCATATCCTCGGGACGGGCGGAAATGATTATCTCGCCTACTTCCTCAAGCTCCTGAAAAACCATCATCGAACGGGCAATAACGGGAACTCCCCGAAGAAGAGCAAGCTGCTTGTTGATGCCCTCCATACGCTGAGACCTACCACCAGCCGCAATGATGACCGAAACCCTATCCATACTAAAATTATCCTTTCGTTTTTGGGGTAACGATTATGTCGGGAGGGATATTTCCCCCCGCATAGCTGTAATGCACCGTAAAATTGTCATATTCTGTCCTCACGCCGTAATTCTCCTCAAGGTAATCAAGGCTTTCGGGATAAGCCCCCTCCGCCGCATAGCAAAGCGCCGCCGCTTTGGAAATGCTTTCCTTAATGCTGCTCTGCCTCAGCTCTTCATTTGCGCTCTGAGAATTTGACAAAGCTATCAGCGTAAAGACCGCTCCCGCACCGAATATAAGCAGGGGAGCAGCGGAAAATTTCCTCTCCCGCTTTCCCGTCCAGATGTTTTTCATAATAAAACTTCCTTAAAATTTGCCGCTGGAATGACCGCCGCCTCCGCCGCTGCTGCTTGTGTCGGAAGCCCGCTTAGTCCTTGTTACCTGAGAATAGAGGAAAATGTCACGGGAATTTGTAAGCTTGAAGCTGCCCTGACGGATATAGTTATTCGCCATAGTTTCGGCACGTGTGGTTTTCATACCGCTCTTCATAACAAGCACCGTAATAAGACCTATCAGAAGACCGCAGCCTATGCCTATAGGTATAGCATAAGAAGGCTCCTCGTTGGGACCGTACTCCTCAACATACTCTATTTCCGAAAGGACCTTGTCGGCATACCTGTCAAAAGCGTCGTAATATCTACCGTCCGACAGATAGGGCTGCAGATCCTCAGCCATATCATCTGTAAGGGACTGTATCATTATTTCATCGTACATTCTGCCGAAAGAATAAATGTCATAATCTCGGTATTCCATAGAAACCATATAGATTATACCGCTGCCGTCAATGCCTGCATCAAGCTCAGAGCGCAGATACTCGGTAAATTCTTCGGCGTCCATACCGTCCATACTGTCGGTTGTATAAACGATAACGTCCTGACCGTATGTAACGGCAATGTCTGTAAGCTTATCTTCAAGAGCGGTTTCCTCACTGTCCGACAGGAGATCGCCGTAATCATATACCTTGTATTCACTTTCCGCAGAAGCATTTATTCCCCCCGCAAGCAAAGCCGCAGAGCAGGCAAGAGCGCAGAAAGTCCCAAAAATCTTCTTCATAGGTTCATTCCTCCTTTTCGCCTGCTTTGTCAATTGCGTGAAGGACAAGGGACACCGCCGCCGATGTGATAAAAGAAACTAAAAACGCCGTAACAGCCTTTTTAAACATAAGTGTACCCCTCCTTATCATACGCCGAGAAATCCGAGAATTATCGCCAGCAGTACAGCGGAAACCGCCGATATTGCCGCAAACATTCCCCAGAACCTCGCCCACGAGATAGGCAGCTCGCCCACAAATCTTCCCGTCTGACCGTTCATAGCAAAGGTATAAAGCTTTCCGTCATACTTTGCGGTCATAAGCCACATAGGCATAAGAGCATAATGTATCTGTCCGTTTTCAAGGGATATGTTGGAATTTTCCACCATAACGCCCGTATATGTATCAGCAGTCTCCCTGAAAGCAAACTCAACGCTTTCCTTTATGCGTTCGTCTGCTCTGGGGCGGCTGTCCTCTGCGGAAACATCGTATTTGTCCGCAAGATATCCCGAAAGATAGGCAGGGTTAAATGCAGTGGCACCCGAGGGGTCAAAAGGCTCTATTGCCTCGGTTATCTCCTTCTGGAGCTTTGAGGTGCCGTCCACGGGAACGTGGTCAAATTCCATTGAGCCGTCTCTTACCAGCATATAGTGATCCGTTCTTGTAACGTCGTAATCCCCCTCAGTCCAGCAGGAAACTCTGTTGGCTCTGAAACGATAATGCGCCTTTGCGCCGCAGTCGAAGAGCCAGTAGGGAACGTACATACCCTGAACGCTTTCAATGCGGTGGGAGGACATAAAGTTTCCGGGGAGCAATGGGCGCTTTTTGCAGAACTCCTTGAACTGCGCGATAGCTTTATCCTTATCCACCTTAAAGGGGATAACATAATCGGGCTTCAGCATACCGTCAAACTTGTCGTTTACCACAAAGGGGCTGTCGCAGTAGGGGCAGGTGGTGGCGCCGAGACTTCTGTCGCCTGTTATCTCTGCGCCGCAGGAACCGCAGGTGTAGGTGCAGATATCGCCTTCAAGACCCACGGTAGTTTCCGAAACAGTGCTCCAGTTCATATCGTCGGAGGACTGCTCGTTTCGTGAAAGCTCGCTTACAGCCTCCACATCAAGCTCGGTGCCGCAGTATTCGCAGGCCATTTTCTGGGCTTCGGAAGAGAAAGTCAGTTCCGCTCCGCAGCAGGGGCATTTGAATGCAGTTACGCTCATAGATACATTACCTCTTTTCTGAATAACAAAAGGAAATTATTTCTTTTATATTTTATCATATTTTTTCAATTAAGTCAACACAAATTCAGCCGAACTGCATTAAGTTCGGCTCAGCGTGTCGCTGAAGCCACCTCGCCTAAAAGACAGAAATGATTTTCTCGTTTTGTGGCTCGGTAACGTACATATTGAAGCCAAATCCTGCAATCAAATATTTTTTGCCTCAAGCTTTAAGCTTTTTCGACAAACTGAGCCGAACTGCATTAAGTTCGGCTGTTTTGTTTATTTATCCTCCGAAACCGAAGAAAGCTGGGTTCCCGAAGTTCTGTCTCTCCTGAGCCTGCATACCGTCAGTCCTGCGGCAATTCCCAAAGCTGCGCCGCAAAGCACGTCCGTAGGGAAATGAACGCAGAAATAAAGCCTTGAAAAAGCTATAAGTATTGCTGTGGGAATGGCAAAGGCAGCCGCTTTCCTGCTGTACTTTGCCAGAATTGACGCCGATACGAATGAAGAGAATGAATGTCCCGAGGGGAAGGAATATCCCGACGGCGGCGATATGGCAAGTATGATGCCGGGGTCTGCGATAAAGGGTCTGTCCCTTGCGATAAGCGGCTTCAGCAGCAGATTTCCCATTGCAAGGCAGATGAGCAGTCCTATTGCCATTGATACTCCCAGCCTGCGGTACTTTTTTGAGATAAGCAGCCCCAAAGTAAGGGATATCCAGATGATACCCCAGTTTCCCGCATAGGTAAACAGCTTCATTACAGCGTCCAAAAAGCCGCAGCTGAGATTTTCCCTTATAAATGCAAGAATGGCAAAGTCTATTTCGTAAAGCTTTTCAAGCATTATAATATACCTCTGATATAATCAGCAAGCTCCTCCGCCATCTCCTTATGCTCCTGATAACGGGGGTGTCCCGGGGTAGCGGCTCCGTTTCGCTTAAAAAGCATATGATAAGCGGGAATGCCCTCTGCTTTAAGCTCGCATACCGCCTCGTCTATAGCTTTATCCCACTCGGGGTCGTGCATAAGCAGGGTGGTGAGGAAGATATACTTAGTATTATTGCCGTAATGAGCGTGGATATTCTTTACTATGCCCTTGTAGCCCTCTTTCCACCTTGTCCGTGTCTCTGTGTCGTAAATGTCGATATCGTCCTTGTCGGTAACGCCGTTGTGCTTGTCGTTCTGACCCAAGGCAAATACCGCAACATCGGGAGTATACCTTGAAAAATCCCATTTCGTCAGCTCGCCGCCCTCGGGGAAATAGCACAGCTTGTCATAAACCGACTCCATACCTATCATTTTTGGAGCGTGGAAATATCCCGTATCGTCAAAGACCGCAATTCCGCCCTGGGAAACGTTCTGTATCTGCGCTCCCAGAAGACGTGCAGTCTGCCAGGTGTAGCTCAGATAGGAGTTATCATATGCGCTGTCGTGGGAAGCAGGGTCGGAGCGTCCCACAAAATCATATGCCTCCGTAACCTCTCCTGCGGAAACGCTGTCTCCGTAAAATTCCAGCTTTAACGCAGGCTTTTCGGGGGGCGCGGTAAATTCACCGTCGCAGGAGAAGCTATCCAGCGAAAAGCTCAGATTTGCAGCGTGCATTTTGTAAAGTATAAGGGTATGCTCCGTATCGGGCTCAAGGGAATTTGCCAGCTGATATGTCATATATCTGCCGTTGTTTTCCCTGTTTAAAGGCACCTTTCCCATACGTCCGTCTATAACGTAGCCCAGAGACACTGTGCCCCATACGATATCTGCCTTTATTTTTGCTGATATCTCCGTTCCCTTAAAGCGCACCTCCGCCGAGGACGAGGGAAAATAAAAATATGCCCCGTCTTCTTTCATATCAATTCTGCCGTAATAATTTATTTTTTCGCTTTTATATCCAAGCTCCATTTTATCTTCCTCCAGCCTTGATCTAATATTATACAAATTATATCACAGTTCGTTTTTTATTGCAACCCGTTCAAGCAAATTTAAAAAAATAAAAAAAATAATACTTTATATTGGTCATAGGTATTGATATAATAGAATTTCAAAATAAGGTATAATTATAACATAGTAATATGCTTAAAATAAATATACGGCGCAGGGAGGCGATCAGATGAAGGAACGCATTCAGGTAAATCACCTGGGATATATGACGGGTATGCCTAAAAACGCCGTATGCAGAGTAACGGCAGGTGTTTTCTATCTTGTTGAAGCCGCCACGGGAGTCAGCGTTTACGCAGGACGTCTCACCTGCCCCTATTTCGACAGAGAGTCGGGAGATACGGTAAAGCTTGCGGATTTTTCCGATTTCAATACCTGCGGCTCATATTTTATCCGCGCAGGCTACAGGCGGTCGGACGTTTTCGAGATATCCGCCGAGCCTTATAAAAATATACGAAAGACCGTTCTTGACGGTATATTTTCCAACCGCTGCGGCTATGACCTTTCGGGAGAGACCGAACGCTGCGGAAGCTATGCCCACAGGGAATGTCACACCGAGCCTGTAACAAAGCACGGCTCCTTTGCAGACGCCTCTGGAGGCTGGCACACAGGCGGCGGATATGCAAAAAGTCTCCGAAGCACCTGCCTTGCGGCGGCGGATATGCTTTATGCGCTGAAGCTTTTCGGAGAAAGCTTCAATGAGGAGGAACGGGAACTTATCGCAGACGAGTGCAGATGGGGTCTTGAGTGGCTCCTTAAAATGCAGGACAAGGACGGCGGTGTTTACGGCGGGATATCCGTATTCGGAGCCGATATGACTTCCCCCGAGGAGGATAACGGCGCATACTTCTTTACGGAGCAAAGCTGCTCTTCGGCACTGCTGTTCACAGCAGCGGTGGCTCTGGGAGCGAATTTCTTCTCCGAAATCGACAAGGCATTTTCCAAAAAGCTTCGTCAGGCAGCAGAACTCAGCTGGATAGCCGCCCTCAGAACAGAAGAATATGAAAACTACTGCCGCAGACTTGGCAGCACCTCGGAAAGCGGCGAGGATCTTAACGCCATTGAAAGCGAATTTATGTGGGCGATGTGCGAGATGTACTCCCTTACGGGCGAAAGCAGCTTTGAACAGATGATAATGGAAAAATATATCCTTTCTTCATTCTACGGCTTCGGATATTCCACCTGCGGCGGCTTTGCGGCGCTGTCCTATCTGATGAACAGCCGCACCCGTGACCGCTCCGCAGAAGCTTTTATCAGAAAGCGGCTCACCGACAGAGCCGACAGAATGGCAATAGCCGTAAATTCCAGCGGCTACCGCACCGCCAGAAGCGCAGGCGGCGGATATACCTACGGCAGCAATCTTGCTGTGCTTTCCGACTGCATGG
The DNA here is from genome assembly GCA_028720105.1 of Oscillospiraceae bacterium. Taxonomy (GTDB): domain Bacteria; phylum Bacillota; class Clostridia; order Oscillospirales; family Ruminococcaceae; genus Huintestinicola. Next base: position 163,882 of record JAQYLI010000017.1, read on the forward strand.
ACTTCATCACCGCCTATCTTATAAGCGGTGAGCAGGAATATCTTTCGGGAGCTTCCGACCAGTTCGGATATATTTTCGGAAAAAATCCTATGGGCATATCCTATGTTACAGGCTGCGGAAGCGAGTGCTGTCAGATGCCCTCTCACCTTATGAGCGCCTCTATGGAGAATGACCCTCCCGTTCCGGGAATGGTGGTAGGCGGCGCTAACATCGAGCGCAGCGACGAATACTCCAAGTGGCACATTGAAAAGGGCACTCCTGCAGCAAAATGCTATGCAGACAATACATACAGCTTGTCCTCAAACGAGCCTTCCGTACATTTCTCGGCGCCCCTTATATTCATTTCCGCCTTTTTTGACAAGGTGGGTAGAAGCGCGCTGACGGGAAGATAAGTATAATGCTGTCGGATTTGTATGCAGGTTGGTCAAAGATTAGTATAATTCAAGTGTATGTAAAAAAAGTAATGGAGTATAATAGTAAATAATTCTTGAATTCTAAAACAGCTATTAGGAATAGTCTGTCTATTAAATTCTTTCAGTAAGTTTACACGACCGCTAATCGGCGCTTTATTTACTTCATATTCTAAAGGGGTAAGATAATTCACAAATTTAGGAGATTGACATGAAACAACAGCGTAATGGGTTAATTGATTTTTATAGGTTTATATTTGCATTGATTATAGTCATTCATCACGCTATGTGGCTAGATGGCAGATATGTTGGCGATATAGAGAATAAAGTGTTTTTCAGAGGCGGATATTCAGCGGTAGAGTTTTTCTTCATTTTATCCGGATTTTTGTTATCTAAAAAAGCTTATGACAATCAAATGGATGATAGAATAGGAGAAAAAACATGGAATGAAATTTTTAAAAGGATAAAAACAATGTATCCGGCTTTTATCATTGCTTATGTTATTGCTTTTTCTCTTAAATATTATTTTAATGGCGGTAATCTTCTCGGAATGATCTCATCATCAGTAGGCGAATTGACATTATTATTAGGAGCCGGATTTTCATTTGGTGATGTGATTATTGGTCCAATTTGGTATTTTTCTGATTTACTAATATCAATTTTATTGCTGTTCCCTTTAATGAAAAAATATAAAAAGACATTTTCTACAATAATAGCTCCTATAATAGTTATTTTGGGATATGGTTATTTAGCTATGTCATTTAAGCATTTGGCAATTACTATAGATCAATTAGGTATTATCTGCGGAGGCATATTAAGAGGCTGCTGTGGAGTCGCATTAGGAAATGTGATATTTTATTTGTCATTAAAAGATAGAATTGATTTTACTAAGTTTGGAAAAATAGTTTTAAAGCTATTTGAGATCACTTGTTTTATATTAGTTATTTTCTTTATGAATAAACACAGTGGTGATTATTTTGACTTTATTGAAATAATGCTATTTGCAATAATAATTTTGCTGGCATTTAAATATGATTATAATAACAAAATATTTAATAATAAAATTACGAGTGTTTTAGGAGAGTACAGCGCTATTCTATATGTAGTGCATTATTCTTTAATACAAATACCTAAACGTATATGGCCTGAAACCTGGGAAATGGAATACGTTATGTGGATCGTAATGACAAATGTTGTATCAGTTATTGTATTTCTATTCATTAAGTTTGTTTTTCCTAAAATCCACAAAGCAATCAAAAGATTATTGGTACTAGATGTTGATACTAAGTAACAATTTTTAACGCTGTAAAAGCCTTCAAAAAATCAAAATTAACCAATTAGCCCCGTATTCCTTTTGGGAATACGGGGCTTTCGGTCACACAAAAAAACGCCCTGCCGCACAAATGAGGCAGGACGTTTGCGATTTTATTATTTTAGCACGTATACATTAACAGGCTTGTTGCCCCACTGAATACAGTCGTCATACTCGTTCATAAAGAGGTCAACGATAATGTGTCCCTTGCGTACAGAGTAGCCTGTGTCTGCGGCAATAGCGTAGCCGTAAACTTCACCGTCCTCGGCAACTATGTAAAGCTCGGAGCCGTACGGGATAATGTCGGGGTCTACTGCCACATAGCCCTGGAATACCTCTTTGCCCGTAGACATAAGAGCGTCGGGGGCTGCGGTATATGCGCAGGCATTTCCCGTAAGTACGGTCACATACTCGGAAGGCACTCCGTTTTCATCAAATGTGAGCCACTCGGGAAGGTCAAGAAGCGATATAGCGTCATCTTGAGGAGCGGCTGTGCTTTCGTCCTCATCGTCAAGGGTGATATCCTCGGGGATATCGTCCTGCTCATCATCTGCGGAAACGTTCTCGCTTACGGGAGTCTCCGACTCGTCGGTCTCCTCGGAAGCAGAGCTTTCGTATACTATTATTACTTCGTCCTTAGCAGCTTCGGTCTCGGCGCTGTCCTCTGTTTCAAGGTCAAGCGCGGAGGAAAGTCCGCCGTTGTCCTCGTCTCCGCCTGCGGCTGAAATACGCGCGGAAACGCTTTCGGTGATCTCCTGCTCTTCTTCGGACTGCTCGTTCTCGTTGTCATCGGAATTTTCTGAGATATCTTCGGCAGCAGCTTCCTCAGTATCGGAAGTCTCTTCCTCAGTCTCAGCCTCTTCCTCGGAAGGAACGTCCTCCTCTGTCTCCTGTTCAGACATTTCGGAGATCATATCGTCCGTATCTGCGGAAGCATCGTCAGCGTTATCGTTCTCCGCTGTTTCTTCGGAGTCGGTATTGTATAATATAGCTTCGTTTACTTCTGCTTCTTCCTCACCTTCGGAGCTGTTCTCCCTGTCCTCTGAGGTCAGTCTTTCAATGTCATCAACGGAGAAATACTCCATATCGTGAGAATATATTTTCTTCTCAGCCTTTTCAGTCGTTACAGTTTCCTCGGGGATAACGTCCGTTTCAAGGCTTACTGTGGATATATCATCGGTATTTACGCCGCCTATGACCGCAAGCGCCGCGATACCTGCAGTAACAGCTCCTGCCGCCATACAGCCTCTTATTCCCGAAAGCCTGAGCTTGTCGGAAAATATCTGCCTGATCTTGTTCATCATAAAAAAATCTCCCTGACGGCTTACTTTTTATAAAATGCGTCTGCCGTCGTTTCTTGTATTACCACCTTTATACTTTGCCGAATAATACGGAAAGTTTAACCATACTTCCGATTTTCCCTGCCGTATCACCCTTAAATTATTTCAAAAGGTTTCAAAACGGTTACAAATCGGAATGTACTTGTAATTATACCGTAATTTCTTTTTTGTGTCAAAGAAAAAAATGAGGCTGATTTTGTGCAAGATGACTATAAATTGTTGATTACATTCATAAAAAATGCGATTTCAAGGGTCTATTTCAGTTGTTTGGAACAAATTTGCTGTAATTTTTGGGCATTTAGACAAAATTGCTTTTTTCACCCTCCAAAGGGGGCTTTTTTACAAAAAGTATAACCGATATTGTGAACATTCGAAATTTTATATCCACAAATTACGGGAGTCAAAACATATTTCACTTATGTTATGTTGTAACAATGCACATATGGATATAAGTATTATTGTACATATAGCCGAATTTCACTAAAATCAGCCCTTAACGGGATATTTTCAGCTTTTAAACGTTTGAAACTTCTTTGCCGCACTTGAAAAATCTGTCTGAAAAGTATATAATAGTATTGTTAAGCTTTTAAGCCGGTCTCAGATATACTATTATTAAGGAGTAATTGTCATAGGATAAATTCCGATAGATAAGTCTGAGCAATGAAAGGAACGATATTATGAAAAACGAAATGCACCGCCGCGATACAAGGACCAGCCCCGATACAAGGGATATGATACGCACCGCCGTACCCATTGTGGCTGCACTTTTCCTCTTCCTTGTTTCCGCAGGCTATATTGCATACAGAATGGTAAGCAACTATAACTACAACGAGCGCTGGAAGGATTACGACGAGTGCGGTCTGGGCTGATAAGCGGGGAATTTTAAGTATATGTACATCTATAATGCAGAAATAATCACTATGGACGGAGAAGACGCCCATATTCCCCGGGGCTTTGTAAGGGTGGAAAAGGGAAAGATAGCCGAAATTTCCTGCGGCAGTCCCGATAAAATATCAGAGGGGGATATCGACGCAAAGGGTAATATCCTTATGCCAGGATTTATTGATATCCACACCCATATGGGCTTTATCGGCGACGGCGCAGGAGAGGAGGGCATTGACGTAAACGAGGGCAGCGACCCTGTTATGCCCCAGCTCCGCTCAGTTGACGGGATAAATTTCCGTGACGGTTATTTTTCCGACGCTGTAAAGGCAGGAGTTACCTCGGTGGTGACGGGGGTTGGTTCCCTTAATCCCATAGGCGGCGATATGCTGGCTCTCAAGACCGCTGCCCGCTGTCTGGACGAAGCTGTAATTATGCGATCGGGAATAAAATTTGCATTGGGCGAAAATCCCAAATCCTACTACACCGAACGGGACGAAGCCCCTCAGACCAGAATGGCGACTGCCGCTCTTATAAGAGAGGCTCTCGAAAAGGCTAAGCGCTACGGAGAACTGCTTGAAAGGGCGGAGGAGCCTGAGGACAGACCCGATTACGACATCAAATGCGAAGCCCTGCTGCCATTGCTCAGAGGTGAGCTTAAAGCTCATTTTCACTGCCACAGGGCGGACGATATTATGACTGCTCTCAGGATATGCGATGAGTTCGGGCTTGAGCCTTTGCTTGTCCACTGCACTGAGGGACACCTTATTGCGGATATTTTAGGCGAAAAGGGTGCAATGGCTGTGGTAGGCCCCATAATCTGCGACAGGGGAAAGCCGGAGCTGGCAAACGCTTCTCTTGAGAATGCCGCAAAGCTTCACAAGGCAGGGGTAAAGATCGCCATATGCACAGATCACCCCGAAAATCCCATAAACTTCCTGAGCGCAGGGGCGGCATACTGCCACAAGTACGGTCTGCCGAAAGAAGAGGCTCTTAAAGGCATTACTGCCGGCGCCGCGGAGCTTGGCGGCTTCGGGGACAGGACAGGCTCTATCGCTGTGGGCAAGGACGCCGACCTTATTATCCTGAACGGCGACCCCTTTGAGATACAGACAGACGTGCTTATGACTATGATAAACGGAAAAGTATATTATGAAAGGAACTGAAATTATGTCCCGTAAGATAAGAAAAATAGCCGCAGGAATATGCGCTCTTGCTATGGCCGCTTCCGTATTTTCCGCCTGCGGTGACAAAAATGCTCAAAGCAGCGCAGATAACGGCTCTGAAGCTGTTTCAAACGAAGCACTGACCGACGAGAGCAAAGAGGGTGACGTTAGTATGATGAACAATAGCACAGACGATGGCATCAACGCTGTTTTCGGTGATATCAGGACGGAGTTTAACGAAAACCTGGATCTGTCCGACTATCCTCTCACGCCCTCGGAGGTGCCTGCCGATTTCACGCTGACTGTTGAGGCGGAAAGCGGAGCATTATCGGGCTCGGCAGTTACCCACGACCTTCCCGAGGCTTCGGGCGGCGGATTTGTAAACGGTGTAAACCAGGAGGGCGACGAGGTGAAAATGACCGCCGATTTACCCTACAGCGGCTTTTATGACCTTAATTTCCGGACAATGGGCTCCGCAGGCAGGGTGAACAACGTTCTTGTTGACGGTATGAAAGTGGGCGACATAACCACAAATTCTCCCGAGTTTTTCGGTGACACTCCTCTTAACAATATTTACCTTGAAGCAGGCTCTCACGATATTTCCATTACTCCAAGCTGGGGATATATCGACATTGACTGCGTTATAATTTCCGCGGCGGCAAAGCCCATAACCGAGGATACATACAAGGTAACAGCCCCCCTTTGCAATCCCAATGCGGACGAAAATGCCCGGAGACTTTACAAATTTCTCTGCGATGTTTACGGAAAATACTCCCTTGCGGGTCAGTATGCCGAGAAGGGAAGAGAATCCTCGGAATTTGAGAAGATAACCGCAAAAACAGGCAAGTCCTTTGCTGTGCTGGGTCTTGATGTGGGCAACTACAGCCTTGGCAGCAAGGCTCACGGCACCGAGTCACGGACTGTGGAATACGCCTATGACTGGTACAAGAACGCAGGAGGAATAGTTCAGCTTTGCTGGCACTGGACTTCCCCCGAGGGATATGCGGTAAACAGCGGCGACCACCCCTGGTACAGCTCATTCTACAAGGAAGCTTCAAAGCTTGACCTTGACAAGATAATGAACGGCGAGGACGAAGAAGGTTATCAGCTTCTTATGGACGATATCGACAATATGTCCGAACAGCTTGCACGTCTCAGAGACGCAGGCGTTCCCGTTCTATGGAGACCTCTCCACGAGGCTGCGGGCGGCTGGTTCTGGTGGGGCGACTGTGAAGCCGAAAGCTACAAGAAGCTTTGGAACGTAATGTACGACAAGATGACAAACGAGCATAACCTTACAAATCTTATCTGGGTATGGAACGGTCAGGACCCCGAATGGTACCCCGGAGACGAGACGGTGGACATTAACGGCTGGGATATTTACGCAGGCAATCACGTTGACACCTCCCAGAGCGGCCGCTTTGCGGATATGGCGTCAAATTACGGCGAAAAGACCAAGCTTATCGCACTTACCGAAAACGGCTGCGTTATGGACCCCGACAAGGTTATGAATGATAATGCAAGGTGGCTCTTCTGGGGCACCTGGAGCGACCCCTTTACTATGAAGCTGGGCGTTGTGATAAACGACGAGTACACCACCATAGAGCTTCTCACAAAGGCGTATAATCACGAGAGGGTGCTCACTCTGGACGAGCTGCCCGATCTGAAAAATTATCCTTTGGACTGAAAAACCAAAAAAGTGCGGCATTGCTGACTTTCAATTTTTCTGCTATACTAATAAAACGGCTTCCTGCAAAATGCGGAAGCCGTCAGCGTGTCGCTGAAGCCACCTCGCCTAAAAGATAGAAATGATTTTCTCGTTTTGTGGCTCGGTAATGTACGTATTGAAGCCAAATTCGGTAATCAAATTTTTTTATTTGGCTCAAGCTTTAAGCTTTTTTGACAAACTGACCGTTCCAAATGGGACGGTTTATTTTCGGACTGCTGTTCTCAGATTTTGGAACGGCGGTCTTTTTTATTAAGCGTAATTACAGCACTTTTTTCAAAAAAACACTTGCATTTTCCGAAGACATACTGTATAATATAAGAAGCAATTATTTTGCGCTGTACAAAAACACGCTGACCGGGATAAAGTAAGGATCGTGCGCTTTTGGCATACACAGAGAATAGGGAGCGTCTGCTGCCGCAGACGGCTGGAACTTCCTTTGTGCCGTATGACCCCGAAGTTCGCCCGTGAGTGGCTGCCTTGAATATCCTGTCTTTTGGGGACAAGGATTATTAGGGGCAGACGAATGACCGCGTTAAGGTCGGGGGGATGTCTGTCCTTAGCCTTTGTACGAGCTGAATTTATGCTCCGTAAAGTCGGGAATAGATATTTCTCCTGTGCCTGAATGGTTTAAGTTTCGGGTGCAGGCTTTTTTATTTTCATACAGAAAGGATAGAAACCAATGAAAGAACAGCTTGAAAAGATTCTTTCGACTGCCAAACAGGAGCTGTCGGAGTGTCACGACCTGAAAATTATGGAGGATCTGAGAGTTAAGTTTCTCGGCAAAAAGGGTGAGCTTACTGCTATACTCAAGCAGATGGGCGGTCTGTCCGCAGAGGAAAGACCCGTTATCGGTCAGCTTGCCAACAAGGTGCGCTCTGAGATAGAGGAAAAGCTTGCCGAAAAGGCCGAGGCTCTCAAAAGCGAGGCTGCCGCTAAGAAAATGGCGGAGGAGACTATTGACGTTACCCTCCCCGGAAAGGCTCCCCGTCCCGGACGTCTCCACCCCCTTACTGCTACTCTTGAGGAGGTAAAGGAAATATTCCTGGGTATGGGCTTTGATATCGTGGACGGTCCCGAGGTGGAGACTGACCATTACTGCTTCGAGGCTCTTAATATGCCTAAACACCACCCTGCAAGAGACACTCAGGACACATTCTACATCAACGAGAACGTTGTCCTCAGAACTCAGACCTCCAGCGTTCAGATAAGAACAATGGAGCAGAGAAAGCCTCCTATCAGAATTATTTCCCCGGGTCGTGTTTACCGTTCCGATGCGGTTGACGCAACTCATTCTCCCCTTTTCCATCAGATAGAGGGACTTGTTATCGACAAGGGCGTTACTCTGGGCGACCTGTACGGCACACTCGACCTGCTTATGAAAAAGCTTTACGGCAAGGACGCTAAGATACGTCTGCGTCCTCACCATTTCCCCTATACGGAGCCTTCCGCAGAGGTTGACCTTGTTTGCTTCAACTGCGGCGGCAAGGGCTGCTCTATGTGCAAGGGCGAGGGATATGTGGAGCTTTTAGGCTCGGGTATGGTCCACCCCGAGGTGCTGAGAGGCTGCGGCATTGACCCCGAGGTATACAGCGGCTTTGCTTTCGGTATCGGTCTTGAGCGTATCACTATGGGCAGATATCACATCAATGATATGAGACTGCTTTATGAGAATGATATGAGATTCTTAGGTCAGTTCTGATAAAATGGAAAGCACTGACAAAAACAACCTGCTTGACCGCTATAAAAAGCACTTCAGACGCAAGCAGTTTTTGTGGAACACATTGAGCATCACCTACACCCTTTTTCTTATCCCGCTTATAAAATTCCTTGACGGAACGGATTACAGCACTTTGTGGAAAATAATTTCCATTGCAATGGGAATTGGCCTGTTTTCGATGAATATCATTCAGAGCAGGTCAATGAAAAGGCAGCTTGATGGGGTATCCGAAAACACTGCCGAAAAAATATCCGCTGAGCTTGAAAGCTGTGAGCAGTTCAGAGTTTTTGCATTCACCTCGGAACATCTCTTCTCCAAGGAGGGGCTTATCATTCCCTACTATGAGATAGAAGAGGTCATCACAAACACCTATGTCGGCTCGCCTTCCGCCACCAACATCGTTTTTAAAACAAGAAGCTTCGGAAAGCTCCGCATACCTGTGGGACTCGGATATATGAACGAAGGCTTCTATGATCTGCTTTCCCGGAAATGCCCCAATGCGGATATTTTATTCCGTGTGAATTATCAGAAGGCGGATATGGAGGAGTATTTTAACACATTACGGGCGGAAAGCATTACTGTTATCAGAAAAAAATAAGGAGGAAAATAATAAATGGATCTTTCAGTCAGATGGCTCTCCGATTATGTTGATATCGGAGATATGAGCATAAAGGAGCTTTGCTCGGGTCTTACAATGAGCGGCTCCAAGGTTGAAAAATATGAAACAGAGGGCAGCGAGATATCCCGAGTTGTTGTGGGAAAAATTCTCGATGTTAAGCCCCACGAAAATTCCGACCACCTTGTGGTGTGTCAGGTGGACGTTGGCGAGGCTGAGCCTGTTCAGATAGTGACGGGCGCTCCCAACATCAGAGAGGAAAATGTGGGCGACCTGGTGCCTGCAGCTCTTGACGGTTCTACTCTTCCTAACGGTGTTAAGATAAAGAAGGGCAAGCTGAGAGGTGTGGCTTCTAACGGTATGCTCTGCTCACTGGGTGAGCTGGGTCTTACCACTCACGATTTCCCCTATGCAATTGCAGACGGAATTTTTATCCTGAAAAGCGAGGACGGCAGAGAGCTTGTTCCCGGTATGGATATCCGTGAGGCTATTGACCTTAACGACACTTCTATCGAATTTGAGATAACCTCAAACCGTCCCGACTGCCTTTCCGTTCTCGGTCTGGCACGAGAGACTGCCGCAACCTTTGACAAGCCCCTTAACATAAAAGAACCTTCCTTCAAGGGCATTGACGGGGACATCAACGACATGCTCAAGGTGCAGATAAAGAATGAGAAGCTTTGCTCACGCTACTGTGCAGGCGTTGTTAAGAATGTTAAAATTGCTCCCTCTCCTTTGTGGCTGAGAGAAAGACTTCGTGCAAGCGGCGTTCGTCCCATTAACAATTTTGTTGATATCACAAACTATGTAATGCTTGAGTACGGTCACCCTATGCACGCATTTGATATCCGCTACATCAAAGGCAATTCCATTGAGATAAGAAATGCCGCAGAGGGCGAGAAGATAACCACTCTTGACGGAAATGAGAGAACTCTTACAGAAAAAATGCTTGTAATTGCCGACGCAGAGAAGCCCGTTGCCGTTGCAGGCGTTATGGGCGGCGAGTACAGCGGCATTATGGACGACACTGTGGACGTTGTTTTCGAGGCTGCCTGCTTTGATGGAGCAAGCGTCCGCACCACCGCAAAGGCTCTGGGAATGAGGACTGATGCTTCCGCACGCTTTGAAAAGGGTCTTGACCCGAGAATGTGTATGCCTGCGCTGCTTCGTGCATTTGAGCTTGTTGAGGAGCTGGGCTGCGGCGAGGTTGTCCGCACGATCATTGACTGCGACACTCACGCAGACACTCAGAAAACCGCTCCCTTTGACCCCGTTTGGATAAACAATTTTCTCGGCACAGACATTCCCGAAGCGGATATGATAAAGTATCTTGAAAAGCTTGATATCAAGGTCAAGGACGGCATTGCATATGCTCCCCCCTACAGAATTGACATTGAGTACAAAAACGACCTTGCGGAGGAAATTGCCCGTCTTTACGGCTACAACAACATTCCTCAGACCATTATCCGCGGCGTTGCAAGCGGCGAGCTTACACCTGAGCAGAAATTCAGCCGCAAGGTTATGAACGCTGCCTGCGCTCTTGGGGCAAACGAGATAACCACCTTCTCCTTTATCTCTCCCAAATATTTCGACAAGATACGTCTCCCCGAGGACAGCGTTCTCAGAAAAACCGTTGTTATCACAAATCCTCTGGGCGAGGACACCTCGGTTATGAGAACGACTATGCTCCCCTCTATGTGCGAGGTGCTTGCGAGAAACTACAACAGCAGAAATGCCGAGGCTGTGCTTTTTGAAATGGGCAATGAGTATCTTCCAAAGGGCGGTGAGCTGCCCGAGGAGCCTGCAAGAATTGCTTTCGGTATGTACGGCGAGAATTACGATTTCTACAGCTTGAAGGGAATTATCGAGGAGCTGCTTGATATTGTGGGTGCGGCTGATGTTTCCTATGAGCCCTGCAAGGGTGTTTCCGAGAATTTCGGTGAGGCACCCGCATTCCACCCCGGAAGATGTGCGGAGGTTTTCGCAGGCGGAAAGGCTATAGGCATTTTCGGCGAGCTTCACCCCGAGACACTTGAGAATTACGGCATAGGTGTTAAGGCTTATGCGGCAAAGCTCAATCTCCCCGAGCTTATGGCTGCTGCGGCTCCCAAGACATACAAGCCCCTGCCCAAATTCCCTGCCACCACAAGAGACCTTGCTGTGGTATGTGATGACGATATACCCGTTGCTCACCTTGAAAAGGCTATTACCGAGGGCGTGGGCAAGATACTCGAAAGCGTCAAGCTTTTCGACGTTTACAAGGGCAAGCAGATAGCTGACGGAAAGAAGTCCGTTGCTTTCAGCATTATAATGCGTTCCCACGAGGGTACTCTTACCGACGAACAGGCTGACGGTGCTGTCAAGAAGGCACTGAAAAAGCTCTCCGAGCTGGGTGCTGAGATAAGAGCGTAAAAATATGAGCAAAAATAAAAGCTGCCGCAGCACACAAGCTGCGGCAGCTTTTTTCAATGAAGCTTTGGTATATTGCAACAGTCCGATTTTTTTACATAGAAAATTTAATAAGAAAACTACGAAAATTTGTTCTGTTTGACTATTGACATTTTAAAACTAATGTGCTACAATGGTTATATTCCGAGAGGTCACACTGCCCCATTCTGCTGCTTTGCGGCGGTAAGGGTATTTTTCATAAGCATTGCAATGGTCATAGGACCTACGCCGCCGGGAACGGGGGTTATGTAGCCCGCCTTATCCTTGCAGGCTTCAAAATCAACGTCTCCGCAGAGCTTGCCCTCTTCGTTGCGGTTCATACCTACGTCAATGACCACAGCGCCCTCCTTCACCATATCGGGAGTTACGAATTTTGCCTTGCCCACGGCGGCAACAAGGATATCAGCTTCGGCGCATATTTCTTTCAGGTTCTTTGTCTTTGAGTGGGTAATGGTAACTGTGCCGTTTTTATGGAGCAGGAGCATTGCCATAGGCTTGCCGACGATATTGCTTCTGCCAATAACTACGCTGTTCTTGCCGCACACATCTACTCCTGTGTCGGCAATAAGCTCCATTACGCCTGCGGGGGTGCAGGGGAGGAAGGAATAATCGCCTATCATTATATGTCCCACGTTTTCGGGGTGGAATGCGTCGACGTCCTTTTCGGGGCGGATAGCGTTGATAACGGCTGTCTCGTTTATCTGCCTGGGGAGAGGGAGCTGGACGAGTATGCCGTTTACTCTGCTGTCGTTATTGAGCTTTTCTACAAGCTCAAGAAGCTCTGCTTCTGTGGTCTCCTCGGGGAGAGCGTACTCGAAGGACTCAAAGCCTACCTCGGCGCAGGCTTTCTTTTTGTTGTTCACATACACTCTTGAAGCGGGATTATCGCCCACGATAACTACTGCAAGACCTATGGATATGCCCTTTGCTTTAAGCTCCTCGGCTTCGGCTCTTACCTGAGCCTTTACCTTTGCGGATACTGCCTTGCCGTCGATAAGATTTGCCATTGTTTTTTTCCTCCAATATTATAATTTTGTGATTTTGTCAGTTGATCTATGTGTTATCTTCCTCGTCGTCATCGTCCTCGACGATTTTCTGCTCTGCTGTGAGTTCCTTATGCTTCTTGGCAGCCTTCCTCTCGACTTCTTCCTTTTCCGCATTTGCTGCAGCTTCAAGTATCTTCTTGGACTCCTCGCTGTCACAATAAAGTGCAACACCCTTCTTCTTCACTCTCACCCTCATTATGATAATAATGGCAAGTGCGGCAATTGCGCTTATGAGTGCCAGCATCTGCGAGGCTCTTACGCTGCCGATATAAAGGCTGTCCGTTCTGAGTCCTTCGATAAAGAACCTTCCCAAGCCGTACCAGAACACGTACATACAGAAAACTTCTCCGTCAAATTTACGGTGCTTATGATAAAAATGGAGTATCAAAAATCCCACAGCGCACCATATTGACTCGTAAAGGAAGCAGGGGTGTACGGGCAGATAGGGGTTTACCTCCATTCCCTGCGCCGCAAGTGAAGCCTGATGATTTGCAAGATACTGCTGTATCCTGCCCCCCGACATTCCCCAGGGGAGGGTGGTATTGCAGCCGAAGGCTTCCTGATTGAAGAAGTTGCCCCATCTGCCCAGAGACTGTCCGATAAGAAAGCCCATTGCGGCAAGGTCGAGGGTGGGAAGTATCCGCAGCTTTCGCAGCTTTGCGGTGATACAGCCGAATAAGAGTGCGCCGATTATTCCGCCGTAGATGGCAAGTCCGCCGTCTCTTATAGCGAAAATTTCCTTGATATCGTGAAAGCTTTCTGCGTGGAGTATCACGTAGTAAAGCCTTGCGCCTATGACCGCTCCGATAAGTCCTGCGAATACTGCGTCCGTCAGACGGTCGCCGTCAATGCCAAACTCCTTTGTGCGCTTGAAGCAGTATATCATTGCCAGCAGCATTCCCAGGGCAATTACCACGCCGTACCACTTTATTGACAGTCCGAAAAGGGAAAATGCCTCGTTATCAACGGTGATATCTATTCCCAGTCCCGGAAAAACGATGTTATCTCCGTAAAGTCTTCCGACTTCGTTCATTTGTGTTGCTCAGTCCTTTCGGATAAGTTACTTTGTTATTGGACGGATAACGGAAAGTGTGCTGTTATCCGTATCAAAACGGGTTTTAAGGCAGGCGTTAACGTCTTCAAGAGAAGCACCAGCCACCGCTTCAATGACCGAGAATGCGTCTCCTGTGCCTCTTAGTCCTGCGTTTATAAGTCCCGAGGCTATGGATTCGGGGCTGCCCAGACCCTTTATGAGAGAGCCATAGTAATGCTTCTTTGCTATTTCGAAGCTTTCGGGGTCAAAGCCCTCGATCATACGTCTCTTTATCTCGTCATTCAGCATTTCGCGAACCTTTTCGGGGTCTCTTGACTCGCCGCCGAAAATGGGAACGAAAAATCCATCTCCCGAAAATGTCTCAAAATAGAATGCGGAATTTATAAGTCCGCCGTCATAGAGGGTCTTGTAAAGCTCCGAAGTTTCACCCATAAGAAGCTCCTCCGCCATATTGCAAAGAACCGTTTCCCTGACGATATCCTCATTGCTCACGGGCTTAGATTTGAAGCCAAGATTGAACATAGGAACGGCTACCTCGAAGCTCTGCTCCTTATAGCTGTCCTTCACCTTGTCAGGCTCCTCGGGAACTATAGATATGAGATTTTTATTCTCGCAAGGCTTTAAAAGCTCGTCACAGACGGACAGAATCTCATCCTCGTCCACATCTCCCGCAATGGCAAGCACCATATTGTGGAGATTGTAGAAGGTATTATAGCAGCGGTAAAGCAGGTCGGCGTTTATCATTGCGATAGACTCCTGTGTGCCTGCGATATCTATTCTTACGGGGTTTTCGTGGTATATGCCCTCAAGGAGATTGAAAAACACCTTCCAGTCGGGGCTGTCGTCGTACATTCTTATCTCCTGCCCGATTATTCCCTGCTCCTTGCGGACAGTTTCCTCGGTGAAATAGGGCTTCTGTACGAAATCCAGAAGTATTCTCAGAGAGGGTATGAAATTGTCGGTGCAGGAAAACAGATAACAGGTCCTGTCGAATGAGGTGTATGCGTTTCCCGAGGCACCTGTCTGTGCGTAAAGGTCGAAAACATCGCAGTCCTCATTCTCGAAAAGCTTATGCTCAAGGTAATGGGCAATGCCGTTGGGAACTGTAACAAAATCCGGGTCGTCGGAGGTCTTGAAGGTGGTGTTCACCGAGCCGTAGCGGGTGCCGAAAAGGGCGTGCTTTACGCTGTGTCCTTCGGTTTTCCAGATAAGTATCTCAAGTCCGCTGTCGTGAAGCACTCTTGTGTATTTTTCCCCTGTGCGGGCGTTGGAAATTATTTCCTTGGTCATAGCTCAGTCCTCCTTTCCCGTAAGGATATAAACCGTATCAAGCCTTAGAGACTTGCCGTATGCGCATATCTGCTCTCTTGTAACGGCGTTTATACGCTCAGCCGCTTCCTCGGGAGTGAAAATGTCATCATCAAGATATCCGTCGGATACCCAGTCTGCGGCGGCTTTCGGTGAGTCGAAAACGGATTTCAGGGCGCAGGTAAGGAGAAGCTTGGTCTTTTGGAGCAGTTCATCGGTAAATTCGCCATTTGCAGCCATTTCAACCTGCTTCATTATCTCTGCCTTTGCAGGCTCGATATTGTCCTTTTCAATGCCGCTGTCGATATAAAGCACGCCTTTTTTGCGGCTCACGCTTGCTGAGCAGTAATAGCAGAGACTAAGCTTTTCTCTTACATTCTTGAAGAGCATAGAAAAGGGTGTGCCGCCAAGGAGCGCATTAAAGAGCTTTGATACGGCATAATCCGTCTCGGGGGTCTTGTACGCCATGACCATCTTGCTCTGCGCCACCTCAAGCCTGTCGGTCTTGCTTGCGGGAATGGGCTTTGCGGGGGATACGGTGCTTTTTAGCTCGTACACATCTCCTCTTTCCATTGTGGAAAAGCGGTCGGTCAGAAGCTTTTCACATTCGGGGGATATCTCACAGCCCACGCAGACTATCTCTATCCTTGCAGTTCTGAGGATATTCTTATATGCCTTATAGACTTCCGCGGCGGTAAGAGCCATTGCATCTGAGCGCTCGCCCTTGAGGGGTATTCCCGCAGGCTCGCCCTCATAAATTATCCTGCCCGCATTTTTTAAGGCATAGCCCCTTTTATCGTTGATATCTGCGTCAATATCGTCAATCAGCTCCTGCTTTTTCAAGGCAAACTGCTTTTCGGGGAAACACTCCTCACCGTTTACAAGCTCGGTCACAGGCTCAAAAAGGCACTCTGTAAGAAGCTGGGCGGTCTGACGGGTGATGTCCTCGCCATTAAGGGCATACTTATCCGCAATGCAGGACGCAGCGGCGGTTATCTGCACGCTGTCCGTATGGCGGCTTATGCCCGTATGCACGCTTGCTCCGTAAAGCATTCCCAGCCGCCTGTTGAATTCGGTGACGGTGGGGTACTTTTTGCAGGTGTCCTCTATCATAAAGGCAACTGCGGCATTTGCTGCAGCCGTTTCCTTTGTGTGTCTGCACACAAGATTTATGACAATGCCGCCTGTCTTGAATTTAGGGTCTGTGAGGACGGTCATACCTATCCCCTTGCCTATTTCGGTTCTTTTGCGATCAGTCACTTTATCATCTCCGATATAATTATGGTAATATATTTGTAACGTTACCGAGCCGCCTGCCTGCCGCCCGAACGAATTATAGAACGAGTGGCTGCAGGCTCAGCCTGCATTAAGTATAACATATCTTTCGGGAAATTTCTACTTATTTCACAAGTTTTTCATCTTAGAAAAAGAAGTATTAGCCCAACAACAGCCGCAGCTGCTCCCAATATCCTTGCAGGGAGACGCAGCTTTCTTTCTGTGCTTATAAATCTTTCAAGGCGATTGTCCCCTTTGATAAGAGATCTGTCCGCAGGCATCTGCTCAATAAGGTACACGCTTATCCTGTCTCCCCGCTTGTAATTTTCCCGAAACGGCTCTGTACAGCGGTGGACAAGGGTGCGTTTCTGCTCCTCGATACGAATTTGTATCACTGCCGACCTTTTCTTCTTTTCTTTTGGAGTGTCAAGCACCACAGCTTCGTATTCCTTTGCAAGAGATATGAAGCTTTGAAGCTCTTCTCCGTTTCTGAGAGCTTTTTTATATGCGAGTACAGATATTATTACCAGAGCGGCACCGAAAATTATGAGAAAATAGGGCATAATTTTTCATCATTCCTGTTCATAGCGGTACTCTTCAACCATATAAAGCACCTTTTTATCCACAAGTGCGTCAATGAGAGTGCCGCTTTCGGTGTATTCCTCGGAGAAAATTTTTCCGTCCGTTCTGATAGTGTTAAGCAGGCTGCCCTTGTCATAGGGAATGACAAATTTTCCTCTGACAGCCTGTTCGGGGAGATTTGCGGCTATGCATTCAAGGAGCCTGTCAAAGCCGAATTTCTCCTTGGCGGATATTTTTACGGTGGTGCTGTCCTCGGGGATATTTTCATATCCGGGCAGCTTGTCGCATTTGTTCAGCACATCTATCTTGGGTATGCCGTCACAGCCAAGCTCGGAAAGCAGCTCGTTTGTGACTTTTGCCTGTCCGTAGGCATCATCGGAGCTTATGTCTATAATGTTAAGGATAATATCCGCATTTGCCGCTTCCTCAAGGGTGCTTTTAAATGCCTCCACAAGGTGATGTGGCAGACGTCTTATCAGTCCCACCGTATCGGTAAGGAGAACGCTCCTTCCGTCGGGCAGTTCAATGGAACGGGAGGTTATGTCAAGGGTGGCGAAAAGCTTATTTTCGGCAAGCACTCCCGCATCGGTAAGGGCGTTAAGCAGGGTGGATTTGCCCACATTGGTATAGCCCACCACTGCGGCGGTGAGAACGCTGTCCTTTTTTCTCCGCTTTCTGATAAGGTCACGGCGGCGGCGTATCTCCTCTAAATCGTCCTCCAAAAGCTCTATCCTGCGCCTGATATGCCGCCTGTCGGTCTCAAGCTTTGACTCTCCGGGACCTCTTGTGCCAATTCCGCCGCCGAGCCTTGACATTGAAATTCCCTTTCCTGCAAGATGGGCAAGGCGGTATTTCTGCTGGGCAAGCTCCACCTGTATGCGTCCCTCGGCAGATAAGGCTCTCTGTGCGAATATATCAAGGATAAGGGTGGTGCGGTCAATGGTGCGGACATCGGTTATATTTTCGATATTCCTTGTCTGATTGGCGGTAAGCTCGCAGTCAAATATGAGAAGCTCAGCGCCTAAGGCTTCAATGTCTTCCGTAAGCTCTGAAAGCCGTCCCGAGCCGATATAGGTGGCTGTATCGGGTGTGGGACGCTTCTGTATCACCTGTGCTGCGACCTCCGCTCCTGCGGTATGGGCAAGCTCCTCAAGCTCCTTTAAGGAAAGCTCCGCATCAAACTCTCCCGTATCAACGGTTATTATAATGGCTTTAACGGGCATTTCCTCCGCCCCTGTTTCATAAAGCTCGGGCATATGCTACCTCCTTTTTATGCTTCAAGCTCCTTTTGCAGAGCATTGCCTTCATCGTAAATTTCAACGTCCGATTTTTTTATCATATCAATGCAGCTGTCAATTACTGCTGTGAATATGCCCACATTTTCCGTAAGCCCCGAGTCACCGAGACTGTCTATAAGATCCTCAAAGGCTCCGCAAAGCCCCGGCTCGGTGAGCAGGCAGCAGAATTTTATCTCCTCCGTAAGGCAGGAAATGATGACCGTTCTGTTTGTAAGGCATATCACCTGCATAAACGAGGGCACCGCAAAATCCTCGGAAAGCATTATATAGCTTCCCGAGTCGGCTTTCATCGACTCAAGGAAATATATTCTTTCCTCACGGCTCATCGGAGTGAGCAGATATCCCGGCATATTAGTCATTTTACCCGTTTTGGCAAAGGAAATAAGTCCCTCTTTGGTAAAATAATTTTTATAACGGCTTACGTCCATATTGGGAGTATTATAGAATTTTTCCTTTACTGTCCGCAGGATATCTTCACGGTGGGGAACATCTCCCAGCCGCCTTAACAGGATATCCTCGTTTACGTATGCGGTAAGGCAGGGCTGATATTCGATACTGCTGTAAAAATAGGGAGAGCAGTTTGCGAAAACTCCGAACATTTCCGCCTGTCCCACCCTTGTTATCATAAGCGAGGAACGGCTTTTTATTCTTTCGGAATGTCTTATAAGCTCATCTCTCAACTCCTTATCCCCGATAAGCACCGCAGAGGAAAAATCCGAGGACACGAGAACCGAAAAGTCGCTTGATATCATAAAATAGGGGTATGCCGTGAGAAGATACTCCCCTGCTTCGCGGTTTACATAGTGGTAATAGGGGGAATAGTCTATGGCGGCGCACATAGCTATTTTAAGCGCTCCCTGGAGAGTGTCCATATTGATGTTCTTCTCACCCTCGGCGCAGGTGTACATTCTGAAATAATGCTCAAGGCGCAGTCCCGACCCGGAAGCTGAAAAGATCTGCAGGAGCATTTCAAAAAATACGGTATATTCAAAGGGTATGGCTGTAATAAGCTTAGGGGACGGAAGAGCAGACTCTTTCAGCAGAGCGGCTCTCAGGAGATTATTTACGTTCACAAGTCCCGAAACGCTTTTCAATCCGCAGTTTTCCAGGACATCTTCCCCTGCCTGAATACCCGTTATCCTGTCGGATATACGGTACTGGGGAAGGCTTTCGATTATATGCTTTATGTGGCTGCGGTTGTAGTATGCCGCTTCTCCCGCTTTTTCCCTTGCATAGCGTTCGGTAAGCTCGTCACGCTGCTCGGGAGTCATTGGAAGAGCGGCACAAAGCCTGTCGATAAAGTTTTTGGCAGGCACCAGCTTTCCAGCAATGGTATGCTGAATTGCTGTTCTGCCCAGACCTGTTACTGCGGAGAGCTTCTGTATGGTCATTCCGCTTTTTTCGATGTATCTGTTCAGATCCTCTGCGAATGTGTCACGGGGAGCTGAGATATGCTTTGATGTTTTTTCCGAAATACGTTTGCCCGCCAACTGAAAAACCCCTCTGTCTTATTTATTTCCTTATACAGCAAAAGGGCAGACGATGGAGATTATCTATCGTCTGCCGCAAATTATTAGCCGTAAACCGATTTTACTGAGATACATAAAGCTCGGGATCGTAATACTTTCCGTCCTTGCGCACCTCGAAATGGAGATGATTTCCGGAAGAGTCTCCCGTACTTCCCACATATCCGATAAGCTGACCCTTTTCAATGATGTCGCCGTACTCAGCAACAAGCTCTGCCTGATGAGCGTAGACTGTTACATTGCCGTCATCGTTCTGAATGATGATGCAGTTTCCGTAACCGCCGTTCCAGCCTGTGCCTGCGTCTATTACAGTACCGCTTGCAGCCGCATATATGGGAGTTCCGTAAGGAGCAGCGATATCTATGCCCTTATGACCTCTTCCGTCGCCCTGGTGAGCGGAGATATATCCGCCGTCCACGGGCCAGAAGTAATCTCCCGAGCCGCCCTCGGTGATGAACTCGGGCGCGCTGTAGTTTATAACGTCCTCGCCGGTTCCCGTACCAACTCTGATTATCTCGGAAACAGGCTCGTTAACTATTACCGTTTCAAGGGTGCGCTTTCTTACTGCCGTACCCTCTCTGTATGTAACCAGCGCTCTTGAACGCTGCTCTCCGTTATGACCCTCGGTATCTATTACTACCTGTCCTGTGGGGAGGGAAGAGTCCTCAATGGTGATGGACTCATATGGAATATCCTTGCGGAAGGTAACTTCCTTTTTGCACTCTACCTGCAAGTAAGGCACCTCGGACTCTATCTGAATGAGAGTTCCCACTCTGAGCACCTGATGTTCCAGATCCTCTACCACCTGTCCGTTGTAGGTAGCGTAGCAGCTGCTCAGCTCGTCTAAGGTCATACCCTTGCTCTCTGCAATATTCCAGAGATTGTCTCCGGGCTGTACCTCGTAATATTCGGGGGCGGACTCCACTCCTGTGAGCGTCTGTAGGATACTGCTCTCGGATACTATCTGATTTTCGTCAACATATTCCTCAAGGTCGTATTCAACGTCCTTATCGAAGCATATCTCCTCATATTCGCCCGAATCGTAAGGCGCTTTTATGGTATCGAGCACATTTTCGATCTGATCGTAGCTTTCAACGGCTCCTATAAACTCGCCGTCAACCCGAACTGCATATGCCTTTATCTTTCCGTTATCAAACTCGGGAACTTCCTCGGCAGGAACTTCCTCCCCTATAGAAGCGGGCTTTTCGTCATATTTCTCCGATATTCTGCCCTCCATATTTTCTGCAAGGGCAGCCTCGTCGATAACGCTGTCATTGGAGGTAAGAGGAGTGATCGCAAGAGCGGCGGTAACGTAATAATCGCCCTCGATATCGTAATACTTCACTCTGTCGGCTACCACGCACTGAGCCTCGCCCAGGACCTCTTCGCCGCTTACAACGCCCACCTGAGCGCCGTCATATTCAACGGCAACGCCGTAATCTCTGGACATTACCGTATTAACGCAGAATACAAGGAGACAAACAGAGGCTGTGGGGAAGAGGATATCCATTACAGAGGCAAATGCGCTGCCCTTTCTCCTTACCGCCAGGCGGTGTTCCTTCCACTGCATAGCAGCCGCTTTGCGGACGCCGAATATCTTTGATCTTCTCTTAAATCTTGAGCAGACCTCGGAAACGTTTTCCTTTTTAGTTTTTATAAATGTAACGGGAATCTTCACCAGTTCCCTGAGAAATGCCGATACGTCCTGTCCGAAGGGGGCGGAGGAGTGCTTAACTGCGGAGACTGCGCTGTTCAGTATATGAGCGGCATACTCAGCGGTAAGTCCTGCGGTACGGCATACCTGCTCGCCCACGCATTCGATAAGCGAAGCTTTATTGTTTCGCTTTTCTTCCATAACAGCATCTCCTTTCCATTCAAACAGATAACTTTTTAATTATAGCACATTTTCCCTTTAAAATCAATAGCCTGTTTCTATCTTTAGGCTATACCGACAAAAATGCAGACAGCAGAGAGAAAATGCTTGTGATTTTGCCCGTAATTTTTTCTTTATATAATGATATTCTTTCAGAGAATATCAAAACGGGGACAAAATGGTTACAAAGCGGTTACACTTTGTAATAATTATAACTCAACCGCCAAAAAAATCAACCCGATTTTGTTATTTCCGTCACTTTTGACAGCGCTTTCGGCACATTTAACAATCAATACTGTTAAAAGCTGCCCATTTTTAGTTATTATTTTGTCGCTGACAGTCGTATTTCATTTAATTTTAACATTTCCTTTGTGTAATTTTACACAGGCATTTTATGGCAAATATATCGCAGCATAGCTATTTACAACGTTTTCGTAGGTAAAATGCGGCGCTTTCAGATATGCGTTTTACGTTCCGGGGCAGCGGCGCAAAATAAATTTGCCCATTTTATAAAAAATAAGTTGAAATCTGCGGTAAAATATGTTATACTATAATATAAGTATACACAGGCATTATTTGAATTTTATTAAAAAATAAAAAGGAATGTGGAATATGAACGGCACAAAAAAATCGACGGGGCTTATCAGATCCATAATTATTTCGGTGGCAATTACCATTGCTGTCGCTCTGACTCTTATATCCGTTATAGGCTTCACTTTCTCCTATACAAGGACGAAAAGCGGCATTCAGACATCGGTGAAGCAGTCCATAACCATTTACAGGGAAAAGATGGACGCCTGGCTCTCTGAGCAGGCTACCTTCTGCGAGGCGCAGGCAAACGCTGCGGGAAACCTTGTCCCCGGCGCAGGCAACCGCAGATTTAACGACAAGCTCCTTGACTCGGCTATGACCCTGAATGACGCTCTTCTCGACTGCTACACCGCATATAACGACACCGCTCTTTATATGGCTGTGACCGACACATCCACACTTCCCGAGGGCTTTGACCCCACCACAAGAGGCTGGTACAAGGACGCTTACAATTCCAAATCCACTATAATCACCGCTCCTTATATAGACACCGCTACGGGAGCAATGGTAATTACAGTAGCATCGCCCATTTACGAAAACGGCAATGCTGCGGGAGTTTTCGGCTGCGACATCACTCTTGACTACATAATGGGGCTTGCAGGCGAAATGAAGCTTACCGATAACGGTTCTCCCGTGCTTATTGACGGCGGCGGCAACATTATGCTCCACGGAAACGAAGCCCTCAGCCCGAAGATCGAGGGCGGAAATGCGATCATCACTTCCGCTGCCGACGCAGGAGGAGATTATGCCCGGGTGCTTTCCCAGATTTCCGATGACATTTATATGAATCTGAACAAGGACTCCGACGGCTCTCAAAAGTATTTCATTTTCAGCAAACTTTCCTCCGCCGACTGGACATTAGGCTATGTATGCCCCAAAAATGACATTGACGGCTCTCTTAACGGTCTTGCGGTTGTTTACGTTATCCTCACCCTTGTATTCCTTGCAGGCGGCACTGCAGTTGTTGTGGCAGTTATCAAGGTCAGCGTGAAACCGCTGAAAAAGATAAGCGCTGTTGCTGAGAAAATTGCCGAAGGAAATCTTTCCGCAGGCTTTGACTACAGCTCAAATGATGATATCGGTATACTCTGCGCAAATTTCGCCCGCTGCACCGATACCACAAGACGGTATATCTCCGATATTTCCGAAAAGCTTGACCGTCTTGCAAAGGGCGATTTCACCGTAAGCGTCACCGAGGAATATATCGGCGATTTTGCCCCTATAAAGGAGTCTCTCACGAATATTATCACTTCTATGCGAAATACTCTTAATAACATCGAGGTCGCTTCGGGTCAGGTAAATATGGGAGCTGCAAATGTGGCCAGATCCTCTACCCGTCTTGCAGAGGGAGTTTACAGTCAGACAGAAAACCTCAAGAAGCTTAACTCCGATATGTCCGTCATTATCGAAAAGGTGAAGGACAGCGACAAGAATGCCTGCGAGGCACGTGAGCTTGCCGGGGGCGCAAGGGTCAAGCTGGAGGAGAGCAACCGCGAAATGAACAAGCTGCTTGCGGCTATGAGTGAGATATCCGAAATGAGCGCAGAGACCGCAAAGATAGTCAAGACCATTGACGATATCGCATTCCAGACAAATATCCTTGCCCTTAACGCTTCCGTTGAGGCGGCAAGAGCAGGTGCGGCAGGAAAGGGATTCACCGTTGTTGCGGACGAGGTAAGAAACCTTGCAGGCAAGTCCGCAGAAGCCGCTAACCGCACTTCCAAGCTTATAAATCAGACCACCGAAGCCGTTGCGGCAGGCGCAGCACTTGCCGACTCCACCGCCAAGGCGCTTGCCGAGGCTGTTGCAGACACCGCCCGTGTGGACGAGAACATCGGACGGATATCCGATACTGCAAGAGAGCAGAGCGAGTTTATGGACAGCGTTTTCCACGGAATAAACGCTATTTCCGAAGTGGTGAACGTCACCGCAGACACCGCTCAGTCGGGCGCCGCTTCCAGCGAGGAGCTGAGCGGTCAGGCTTCAATGCTCAGCGGTCTTATTTCAGAGTTTAAACTCTAAATTATTTTGGGGCAGGAAGCCGTTTCCTGCCCTTATGTTTTCAAGGAGGGGAGCAGAATGATAATCCGAAGCGATATGGAGCTTACGGCGGCAAAGCAGCTGGGGACAGACCTGAACTGCTCTCCCGACAGTTTTTTCAAGCCCGAAAACACCGTTACAACGCCAAAAAACAACGAGGGCAGGAGGCTTTTTACCGATGAACCGCCCCTTTTTCGGGCAGCTTCAATGGGAATGGGAACAGTAATAGCTGCCGCAAGCGCTGTGAACCCGTATGCAAAGCTGCTTGCAGAGCAGAGGGGCGGCGCGGAGATATTTGAAGCCGCCGCTGTATCCGCTCTTAACAGGGAGCTTTTCACTCACGGCTGCTGTGTGGGGCATTTAAGTCAGTATTATCTGCCGAAAACGCCATTCAGAAGCGGCGCAAGGCACGAGGGCTATTCTCTGAGAGTATTCGAGGGGGCGGAGCTGTGCGAGCTTTACTCCTGTGAGGGATTTTCAAACGCTCTTTTGTACCGAAACGAGGGCGCAAGAAGAGATATTTTAGCCGTTTGCGCCGTTAACGGCAGGCGGATAATGGGCATTGCGGGGGCTTCAAACGACAGTCCCGTTATGGCTCAGATAGGCATAGACGTGCTGCCCGAATTTCGGGGAATGGGCGTGGGTGCGGCGCTTGTCTCCGCCTGCGCCGCAGAGCTTCTTGCGGCAGGCTATATCCCCTATTACGGCACCTGGAGCGGAAATATCATCTCCCAACGGCTGGCGGCGAAATGCGGATTTTTCCCTGCCTGGTGCGAAATGTCATCGGTAAAACTGCCTGAGGTGAGAAAACAGTGACAGCCTGTCTGCGTATGATACAGACAGGCTGTTTTGGCATATATACATTATGATTTGGAAGCTCAGCCTGCTTAGAGGTAATAATTCTTGTCCATAACAGTAATAATAATGCTGCCGCCCTCCGAGCTTATGTCAAAAAGGGTCATTTTGTCGCTGCTCATTGCGTTGTGACAGTTTACGGTCACAATGGCGCTCCCCACTGCAAGGACAGCGGCGGAAATGATGTAAATGCTTATAATACTGAGGTAATATTCTGCTTTTCTTTTTCTTTCGGATTTCATTTTTGTTTTTCCTTTCCTATGGATATAAGAGCGTCTGCAATTCCCTCGGCGGACAGCTCTCCTGCATAGACTGCCTGCTCAAGACTGTTTCCGTGACCGCCTACCTCGATAAGCAGGGAGCCTGTAGTAAGGTCCTGATTGTACTTTCTGTAATCGTAAAGCACGGGGCGGGTAAGTCCCTTGTATCTGCTTTCCATATGCTGCTCAAAAAGTGAAGCGGTGCGGAGATTTTTCATACAGTCGGGCATTCCCATTGTTCCGTCGTCGCAGCCGCAGATTATCATTACCTGGGCACAGCTTTTCCCGCCGATATTTACGGTGGGGGCGATTATCTCGCCGCTTTCACGTTCGATAGCGTCGCGGTGAACATCAAGGACTACCTTTATTGAGGGGTATTTTTGGAGAAGTTCCTCTACCGTTTCCCTGCTTCGGTCATAGGAGCCGTTGTAGGAGGGATAATCGTGGACGGTGGTGTCGTGATATGTGCGTATGCCTCGCTCCTCGAAAACCCTTGCCATTGCATCCCCCACGGCAACCATATTCCTGCTGCTGTCAGTGGTACGGCAGATGTATTCGGGGTCATAGTATCCGCTTTCATCGGGCTGGTAGCTTTCGGTGGTGTGGGTGTGCATAATGAGTATCTGAGGTTCGTACTCGGGGGCGTTGAGAATTATCCCGAAATCGGGGGCAAGGAGGGCTTCGGCGTATATCTCATCTGCGGAGAGGCTTGTTACATTGCGTATCTGTCCGCCGAGAGGCAGGTCTATGTAGTTATCTCCCGTTCCCGACTCATAGCAAAGGGGTATGACTGCGCCGCTCTGAGAAAAGCTGTCGGGAAATGGCAGAGGATCGCTGTCGCTTTCGGGGGGTGGAAGAAAATCCTCCACAATTTTTTCTTCATTGGCGGAAGAGGGCATACGGCGGCTGCCCCGGGACAGCATAAGAATATCTTCTTCGCTCATTTTGTCCGTATCTACAATAATAGTATTGTCCGAAAGCGGCGTATCATTCACTGACATTTCGGAATTTTCGGGTGCTTTTCGGGTAAAATACTCTATGATCTCATCTCCGCTAAGCTGCTCAGCCTTTGCGGACAGCTTCGAGACAGCATATGCTCCGCGGGAAATGATATCCGCAGCAGGAATTGCTGTCACCTCGGGAAAGCTCCACAGGGCAAGGAAGATAAGTCCTCCTGCACAGAAAATTCCCGAACGGGAAGCCTGTCTGCGCTTCGGCGGTTTCGGGGGAGTTTCGGCGTGATAGAAGCGAAGCCGGGAAAAATCTTTTTCGTTATCGTTCATATTATCAGTCCTTCCGAAGAAATATTACTATAATATAGTATGAAAAAACTCTGTCCGGTATTCCTCGGACACTATCTCCGAAACACAGGCAAGCCGAAAACTAAGATATATTTTAACAAATTGTAAAACCTTGCAAATCCCCTTGACATTTTTCGCAGGGTATGATATACTTTAATAGTCGCTTGAGAGAGCACACAGGAAACTCAAGCTGGTGTAGCTCAGTTGGTAGAGCAGCTGATTTGTAATCAGCAGGTCGGGGGTTCAAGTCCGTCCACCAGCTCCATTATGGAAGAGTTCCCGAGTGGCCAAAGGGGGCAGACTGTAAATCTGTTGCTTCGGCTTCGGTGGTTCGAATCCACCCTCTTCCACCAGTAAATTGCCTTGCAGGTTTTTCCTGCAAGGCTTTTTTATGCAAAGACGTATTTGTATGGGTTTTATAGAAATTTTTGTAAGAGTTTAATATTATCGGGCATAATATCCATACGGTTTGGACGGATTTTTAATAAAAATTTTCTAAAAATGAAAGGAAAATCCTTATGGTAAGAAACGATCTGCGAAATATTGCAATCATCGCCCACGTTGACCACGGAAAGACTACCCTTGTTGACGAAATGCTCAAGCAGGGCGGCGCTTTCAGAGAAAACCAGGAGGTGGAGGACAGAGTAATGGACTCCAACGACATTGAGCGTGAAAGGGGCATTACCATTCTCGCAAAGAATACCTCCGTTAAGTACAACGGCGTTAAGATAAACATCATCGACACCCCGGGCCACGCCGATTTTGGCGGCGAGGTAGAGCGCGTCCTCAAAATGGTGGACGGAGTTCTTCTGCTGGTTGACGCAGCCGAGGGACCTATGCCCCAGACCCGTTTTGTGCTTTCAAAGGCTCTTGAGCTGGGTCACAAGATAATCATTGTTGTAAACAAGATAGACCGTCCCGACGCCCGTCTTGACGAGATAGGCGACGAGGTGCTTGAGCTTCTTCTTGACCTTGACGCTAATGATGACCAGCTTGAAAGCCCTATCCTCTTCTGCTCGGGACGTGCAGGTACCTGCTCCATCAGCCAGTACGAGGCAGGAACCGACCTCAAGCCCCTTTTTGACACCATTCTCGACTACATTCCCGCTCCAGAGGGCGACGATGAGGGTCCTATGCAGATGCTCATTTCCTCAATCGACTACAACGATTATGTGGGCAGAACGGGTATCGGACGTATTGAAAGAGGCGTTGTCAAGGTAAATCAGCCTGTTATCGTAGGCGATTACCACGAGACAAAGAAGCCTTATAACAGCAAGATAGTTACTGTAAGCCAGATCGAGGGTCTCGGCAAGCAGAACGTTGACGAGGCAAAAGTCGGCGATATCGTTTGGATATCCGGTATTGAAAACATCACTATCGGCGACACCCTCTGCGCTGCGGATAATTATGAGCCGCTGCCCTTTGTGAAGATCTCCGAGCCCACCGTTGAAATGACTTTCTCTGTTAACGACAGCCCCTTTGCAGGCAGAGAGGGCAAATTTGTTACCTCCCGTCAGCTTCGCGAGAGACTTTTCAAGGAAGTGCTGAGAGACGTTTCCCTGAGAGTTTCCGAGACGGAAAACACAGATGCTTTCAGAGTTTGCGGACGCGGTGAGATGCACCTGTCCATTCTCATTGAGAATATGAGAAGAGAGGGCTATGAGCTTGGCGTTTCCACTCCCAGAGTTCTTATGAAGGAAATTGACGGCGTAATGTGCGAGCCTATGGAAAGGCTTGTTATTGACGTTCCCGAGGACTGCACAGGCTCCGTTATGGAGAAAATGGGCACCAGAAAGGGCGAGCTTCAGACTATGCACCCCCAGGGCAGCCGTATGAGACTGGAATTTATCATTCCCGCAAGAGGTCTTTTCGGCTACAAGAGCGAGTTCCTCACCGACACCAAGGGCGAGGGCGTTATGAGCAGCATTTTTGATTCCTACCAGCCCTACAAGGGTGATATCCCCAGGCGAAACACAGGCTCCCTTATTTCCTTTGAGACGGGCGAGGCTGTTACCTACGGTCTGTTTAACGCTCAGGAGAGAGGTTCACTCTTTATCGGCGCAGGCACTCCTGTTTACGAGGGAATGGTTGTGGGCGCATCTCCCAAGGTGGAGGATCTTGTGGTAAATGTCTGCAAGAAGAAGCACCTGACAAACACCCGTGCCAGCGGTTCGGACGACGCACTCCGACTCGTTCCTCCCAGAAAGCTTTCACTCGAGGACAGCCTTGAGTTCATTGCCGATGACGAGCTTCTCGAGGTAACTCCCAAGTCTATCAGAATAAGAAAGCGTATCCTTGACAATGCACTGAGAGCAAAGACTAAGGCTAAGGAGAAATAAGCGGGTGACGAGCAGGCTGAGCCTGCAGCCTCTCGTTCTATAGTTTATTCGGGCGGCAGGCGGGCGGCTCGGTAACGGTGCAAATGCGTTACCTTTAAAAATAAATATTCGGCTGATGTTCATTCGTCAGCCGAATTTTTTTAGGGAAATTTCCCGTTTCTATTGCAATTCATAGCAGATTAGTGTATTATAATATATGCGGACAAATAATGCTTTACGAAACATTGTCCGAACAATATCTATCAATGGAGTGGAAAATATGCAAAGCGTTCAGAGAATGCTGGGATATATGAGAAAGGCTATTCAGGAATTTGATATGATCGAGGACGGCGACCATATCGCTGTGGGAGTGTCGGGCGGCAAGGACAGTATGGTGCTGCTTATGGGGCTTATGGAGCTGAGGCGGTTTATCGGCATTGACTATAAGCTCACCGCCATTACCCTTGACCCTATGTTTCACGGGGAAAGCACAGATTACAGCCCTGTTGCCGAACTTTGCGAAAAGGGCGGAGTGGAGTACAAGCTTATTCCCACCGATATCGGACAGGTGGTCTTTGATGTGCTGAAAGAACCGAACCCATGCAGTCTGTGTGCAAAAATGCGGCGGGGTGCGCTTCACGAAGCCACAAAGGCGGCAGGCTGCAACAAGCTTGCTTTGGGTCACAACTACGACGACGCTGTGGAAACATTTATGATGAACCTTTTTAACGAAGGCAGGATAGGTTGTTTTGCCCCCGTAAGCTATATGTCAAGACGTGACCTGACGGTCATAAGACCAATGGTGCTTGCTCCCGAGAGGGACGTTATACGCTGTGCCGAGGGTGCGGAGCTGCCTATTGTAAAGAGCAAGTGTCCTGCGGCGGGGCATACATACCGCCAGACCACCAAGGAGCTTCTTAAAGAGCTTGAAAAGACCAACCGTGGCGTTACCGCCCGCATTTTCGGCGCAATGCGGAGAGCAAAGGTAGACGGCTGGGCCGGCAAGGAGTTTGCGGATTATGTGTGCAAGACTTCGGTGAGGAGCTGAATGTGTCTTACTTCCAATAATTGCTCATATCCAAATCGTAACTTGACTTATTGCGACTACAATGATATAATTCTATCGGACATTCCAAAAATGAAACGGAGATGAGAAAATGGACTTTTGCGGCACTCAGTATATTAACGAGATGAGGTTCTGGTTTCTGTTGGCACTTATTTTCTTGGCGGTGCTTGTAATAAGTATCCTTGAGATATTTCTCAGAAGGAAGAACAAAAAGAAAACGACTCCCTTTGTAATATCCGCTTCTGTATCGGCGCTTCTTGCGGTATATCCGGTAGCTGCATTTGTCATCCTGCTCCTTTATCCTCCCGAGCCAAGACATATTGATGAAATGGTTGACCTGACAGGATACGATTATAATTACTGCAAAACCTTCTATGCCGAATATTTTGACCTTTCGGTCTCAAGCGAAGAGTATTCCGACGAATATCCAAAGGAGACGATAATCAGGCACGAGCCTCGTGCGGGAGCGCACATAATAAGGGGGAGCTCCGAGGTAAGGTGCGTCGTGAGCAAGGGTGTGCGGCAGGTCGTTGTATGCAATGTGATAGCCCTTAGCGCCGAAACGGCGGAGAAGATATTAGCGGCAAACGAGCTTGAATATGAGATAAAATATGTGCCTTCGGAGGAATACGAAGAAGGAATTGTAATATCTACCGAACCCGAACGGAATACGGAAGTACCCATAGGTTCCACAGTAACCATTTATGTAAGCAGCGGAAAAGAATAATACGTATAGGCATACGAAAACCTCCCTCGGAATTTCCCGGGGGAGGTTTTGTATATTCAAGGTTTATAATTTAGCAGGCTGATATAAAATCTATCGGCGCGGAGACAAAGCCGACAGTCCACACAAACGCACATCGCGACCTCGCCGCGGGTCGTCACCCGTGCTACATTGCCGCTCCTGCCGCGCGCCTGTGCTCGGAGTCCTCGATCTTCTGACCGAAAATATGCTCAAGAACGACAGACAGGCTGTTTTCCATATCTCCGATATCCACAAAATAAACACGTCCGAGAATACCGTCCTCGTTTTTGAAGCATATCTCTCGGCGGTCCTCTCTCAGTTCACCGGAAAGGGGATATATGTAGCAGACAGATTGCGCTTTGTACATTTCAAGCAAATTATACAGATCGTATATATCCGTCTGCAAAATGCCCATATTTTCATCATCTGCGGAAAGTGCCTGCCACTTTGAGTCAAAAACAACTCTCATACCGTCCGCACGACTGGTCATAACCGCAAGAGCCTGTGCGCTGTCACGGGGCATAGGACGGTTAAGTCTTGGGTAACGCTTCTTCTGAAGCTCAATTTTAAATCGCTGATTGTCAAGCATACGTCCGAAGCTGTAGGCAGTGTAGCTGTCGAAAAGCTCACCCGAGGGGAATATTACGGCATATGCCACATTTCTTCCGCTTGTAACCGTTACATAGCGGCTAAGCAAGAATATTTCCGCCCATCTGAGAGCGTTTCCGTAGCCTGCCATACTTCTGTCAAGGACAGAAGCGGCAAAATCCTGCTTGTAGTTCTGGGAATACTCCACCCCGTCAAAATTTGCGATAAGGGAGTCCAGCTTGTTTCTGCTTCGGGCGGAGGAGGTAATGTTCCTCAGATATTTGAGGGAAGATTTGATAAGCCTGTTTTCAGGACGGTCAATGGTAAAAACATCGTACTGAACGAAGAATTTGTCCTTATGAGCAAAATTCTTTGTTGCGTGCTTTGCGTAAACTACCTTGCCTTTCAGAAAATGCTCATTTTCGATAATCGGCTGATAGCTCTGCTTTAGACCGTTTCTGACGATACCCGAGACCTCGTTAATGAACGCAAGGATAAACGACTCGAAAACATTAAGGTTTTCGGCAGCTCGTGTGTTAAGGTTATAATTTGTGAGGGGGAGATTTTTCATTGACTGGAGCATATTCAGAAAAATTCTCTTGCTCGAAAGCTCCTCGCCCTTGTTGTTTTTGGCGGAAAGCATTGGGAGAATCTCGATCTGTGTGCCGTCCTTGAAAACCAATGCGCCTACGTATCCGCCTGCCCGAAGAACACGGTTGTTTCCCTCGCCCTCGACAGACAGCATATAACTGTTGATACCTCGGGGGTCGGGCATCTTCTTGTCATACACGAAGGATTCCAGCATTTCAAATATATCGAGGGGAATGGAAACGCCGCCCTCAACATCGGACAGCCCGTCAATTTTAAAGAAGTTGTTTTCCTGCAGCTTATATCGGTCTCTTTTGCCCATATGCCGCCCTCCTGTGCGAAGTCTGTAAAATAAGGGAATGTGCCGTTTTTTAACGGCATTTTCCCCTTATCAATAAGTATGCAGTGTATCACAGCAGCTTTCTGTAGGAATTGATGTTCCAGAAAGCAGCCTCGTTTATTTCGTAGGTATCGTCCACATCAAGGAAAAGCTCAACGTTTTCGCCGAAGGTCTTTTTGTAGTCGATTGCAAGAGCCTTGACAAACTGCTCATCAGGCTCCTTGTTGTAATCGCCCAGCACCCAGCGTATCTTCTGATAGTCGCCGTAGAAATACTCCTGGAGAAGGGGAACAATGGCATTCTTGAAGATAGAACCCAGACGCTGGATAGAGGGATCTGTTCTGAGAGCCATAAAATAAGCGTGTCCTATGGTATGCTCTCTGTCGCAGAGGATCTCAATTCGCTTATTGATGGTGGTAAGAAGCGCTTCAATGCTTACGTCCTCAACGTATGTATCGCGGAAAAGTTCGGGCTGGGGGAGCATTTCAACAAAGTCAAAACGACGTCTGATAGCCGTATCGAGAAGGGCGATGGAACGGTCGGCTGTGTTCATCGTGCCGACAATATAAACGTTTCCGGGAACGCCGAATGGCTCCTGGGAGTATGCCAGTCTAACCTTTACCTCCTCGGGCTCGCCCAGACGCTTGGACGGCTCGATAACGGTGATAAGTTCACCGAATATCTTGGAGATATTGCCTCGGTTGATCTCGTCGATGATGAAAACGAAGCGTTCATCGGGATGCTCTGCAGCCTTCTGGCAGAACTCACGGAAAATACCCTTGTCTACAACGTAAACCATTTCTTTTTTACGTGTACGCTCGCCTCGTTCGTTCATAGTCTCGAGGAAAACGGGCTTGATACCCTCGATAAATTCCTCGTAGCCCATTGACTGATGGAAGGTGGTGAATTCGATCTGACCAAAGCTGTTTTTCAGCTCATTATAGCGGTCGAGCATTGAATTGTAGTCCTTCTTCATAACCGATTCCACAGGGATATTGTAAATTATCGCCAGCGCATAATTAACAGAATTGTAGGTTTTACCTGTGCCGGGAGGTCCGTAGAGGATTATGTTTTTTCCCATATTGATCCTTACCTTTCAAAGATTGATAACTAAGTTTAATTATATCATAATTGCATTAAAAAATCAATATCAAAAAGCGGCAGCTTGTATATTCTGCACATTGAATAAAATAGTTCACATTTTTTTGTTAATCTTAAAGCATTTAGGCAAAAAATCAGCAAGTATTTACACAAAAAAAATAGCAGGGACAAAGCCCTGCTGTGCCAGATGAGATCACATAAAATGATATGTGTAGAACAAAAGAAAGGAGACAACAAAACGGATGTTAACATAGAAATATAAGAACTTAACATCATATATATTATAGCGCATAAATCCGATTTAGTCAATATCTATAGAACAACTTTTACATTTTTGGAGAGATGCACAATTTATTGGCATTTCTCTTATACAAAATGTACTGCAAACAAGTTATTATACAGAATGTAACATTACTTAGATCTATTACATATATGACGCTGTTCAAGGCCGCATCAATTAGTTTGTTGCAATTATGATTATATCACAGCTTGCGAATAATGTCAAGTCGTGTAAACGTTTGAAAAAATAAAATATTGGGCGGCAATTTTGTGTATAATTACCACGGAGTATTACGTAAAAAACCTGCCCGAACACAAGGTACGGACAGGGGTCTGTAAGCTAAGTTTTCCGTCAGCTCTTATTTGGAACGCTTCTTAGCGATAAGAGCGGCAGCAGCAGCAGTAACCATTACGCCTGCAAGAGCAGCAGCGGAGGTATTGCCTGTTGCTGTAGATGTTGTTGTGGTATCAGCAGCGGGAGCCTCTGTTGTCTCAACAGCAGCAGTCTCCTCGGCAGGAGCAGATTCCTCAGCAGGAGCAGCCTCTTCAGCAGCAGCGCCGTTAGGATCGGAAATTGTAAATGTTACCTCGATCTTCTCAGCAGCAGAGAAAGAAGCAGCGTCAATTGCGCCGTAGTGAGGATCGCTCATATCTCCTGTGAGACCGTAAGCGTTCTGGATCTCAATTCTGTAGTTACCCTTCTCCTCGATATCGCCGTAGCAGATCTTCTCAGGGTCGAAAGGAACGTCAACGCCGTCAGCCTTAACGCTGTCAAGTGTAACATCGAGATCAGCCAGGTCTGCATAGCCGCCGATGATATCAACGCAGAATACGTTTGCGCCGTTGGTAGCGGACATAGCGTTTTCAGCCTGAGTGTTGTCCAGAGAAACGGTATATGTACCGGGGCCTGTGATGGTTGCGTCAGTTGCCTTGCCTGCGTCCCAGTTGCCCCAGAGCCAGTCAATGTCGGTAAACATAAGGAATGCGGTATACTCGTAAGCGGAAGCGGGAACAGCCGCTACAGAGAGCGCCATTGCCGAAGCTGCAGCAACAGCTGCGATTCTTCTAAGTTTCATTTTGATCTCCTCCAAAATATTCTTTAAAATGTTTTTTTACAATAAGCTGCGGCATAGCCGCAAAATTACTTATGAACACATTATACAATAATTTTCCAAAAAAATCTATATTTAAAATGCTAAACTTTAAACGTTTTCATTGTGCATTTTCTATAGATGTAATAATTCATAATGCATCAAAAAAATCCGCCTTCCGTAAAGGAAAGCGGACTCTGGTTCTGCATTTTAAGGCAGATTACTTAGCCTTCTTAGCAACGATTGCAGCAGCAGCGAGAGCTACGGGAATAACAGCCATAGCTACAGGAGAGTTGCCTGTTGCAGGAGAGGGAGCGGTCTCAACGGGAGCAGCCTCAGTCTCAACAACCTCAGGCTCAGTCTCAACAACTGTTTCCTCAACAACCTCTTCTACAGTCTCCTCTTCGATAACGTCGCCTTCTCCGTCAAGGCCTTCAGCCATAGCGGAAACGCCCATCATAGAAAGTGCCATTGCAGAAGCTGCAAGTGCAGCAAGAAACTTCTTCATAATTTTTTCCTCCAAACATTATAATTGGTGCTTTTGGCATAGTTTTATTATAGCACAATTCAAAATGTACTACAATCATTATTATAACAAATTTTTTTCGTTATTTACTCGACATCTTGCACGATTTTCACAAATTCCGCTAAATAGGCCGAAAAATAATCACAATTTGGTTACAGCTGTAACATTTTGCTTATATCTTATCTCTTCTTATTTTTATATACTGCAAGAACGATTTTTATATGAGGAAAAGGCGAAAGATTTTCCCTTCCGTAAAAATACCTCTCTTCAATATCCTGCGGCTCAAGCAGCTCGTAAATAAGAAATCCGTGCTTTTCAAGCAGGCGTGCAAGCCTTTCTTCGGAAAATGAGGTTTTCATAGGCTCTCCTGCCGCCATAGCCATTGCAAGCATATTTTTAACGCGCCTGTCCGCACTTCCGAAAAGCCCCTCGTCTCCGAAATCAAAGACCAGAGAGCTGCCCTCCGAGCAAAGAGCCGAAATGTTCTCCAGAGCCTTGTCGATCTCCTCTTCCGACATATAATAGCTTACGCCCAGCCAGGAGAAAAATGACTTTTTATTGCTGTCAAAACCTGCTTCCAAAAGTTTTCCGTGCATATCCTCCGCAGAAAGATCAACGGGCACGAATTTCACATTTTCATTACAGGAAAACCCCGAACGCTTTATCCTTTCAAGCTTGTCCGCCTGAGTAAGAGGATGATCCAGCTCGAAAACGGGGTGTTCAGAAACGAAATCTTTTTCCCTGAGTGCAAAGGTGTCATATCCTGCGCCAATAATAACATA
Source organism: Oscillospiraceae bacterium (assembly GCA_028720105.1). Lineage (GTDB taxonomy): Bacteria > Bacillota > Clostridia > Oscillospirales > Ruminococcaceae > Huintestinicola. The sequence goes on from JAQYLI010000017.1 coordinate 199,935, forward strand.
CTGCTCCGTACCTGTCGTTGCCGCAGTTTTCATACTAATCTTTAATCGTTCTGTAGACAAAGGCGGCAGATAGAACGCTGCCAAGCTAGGAAAGCGACCGCAGCAAGGCTTGCCGCCTTGCAAGGGAGCTTGACGACGAGTGGCTGCGTTATAGCTGTCGAATTTGTCTATAGGTTGGTTAAAGATTAGTATCAGACCGTCCTCGCAGTATATCGCTCTTGCAAGGGGCGTGGGGGCAAGCTGAGTGTTTACGATATATCCGAGAGCCTCCCTGTCCGAAAGCTTGCCTTTCAGTTCGGGAGCAAAAAAATCAATTCCGCTAAGAATATATTTCTCTATGCCCTCATATTCATTCTCTGTCATAAGCTTTTCGGCAGCACTGTCCGCAAAAACGGGCTTTTTTGCCGTTTTGAAGTGGTACGCTCTTGCAAACGCAGACATAAGCGCAGTCATACTCGATTTGTTATCCATATTTATGTGACCATTCCTTTCCCGAGAGTTTTGTGGTTTTCGTCAGGAAATCTTTGGCGTCAGCCAAAGAAACAAAACTCGTAAGTTTGAAAATCTTTGATTTTCAAACTTATCACCCCTTACGCAAAAATTGAACCGAAGATATGCTTAAATCCGTAATCGCAAAGCTCCTTTTCCGAAATAGACATCTGTCCGCAGATGAATTTGCCCTTGCATTGCATAAGGCCGTAAAATGCCGAAATTTCCGACCACAGAATATAAACTGTCAGCTCGGGAACTGTATCGCTGCGGACATATCCCGACTGTATCCCGCTGCGGATAAATCCCCCGAGACAGCTGTTTATATCTTCGCCAAGGGTAAATATCTCCCTTATTGCGGGGGACGGTTCCGAAGTGTCTTCACTGCAGGGCTTAAAGCCGTTAATTATCTCTGCCGCGGCAGGGTATCGGGCATAGAATATGCCCATAGCGTCAAATATCTTCCTGCACCGCTCCTCAAAGCCCATTTCCCGTGACGATATCTCTTCCGCAGCGCTTTTAAGCTCGGAAAGCCCTTCGCAGATAAGGCTGTGAAGAATATCCTCCTTGCTGCGGAAATAGGCATATACCGTCCGCCTGCTGTACTCCGAAGCCACCGAAATATCCTCAATGGTCGCCGCTTCAAAGCCTTTTTCGGCAAACAGCCTGCCTGCGCTTTCCAGAATTTTTTTCCTGTGGACTGCCGCAACCGCAGCATTTTTGTTCTCTCTGCCCATAATATACTCCCGTTCTATTTGGTATACTTACAATATACTTGTATACTGCAAGTATACCAAATACTTTTTGATATTGCAAGGGCTTTAACAATTATTTTAGATTTGCGCAAATTTCGCTTTGAAATCAGCAACGCGCTTTCATCTTCTTGATTTTCTCAAAGAAATATGTTATTATCAAAGCAGTAAAGACCCTTTTTCATTTCGGGGAGGAGGCATATCTTATGAAAAAAACTCAGATAATCACCATAGGCAGACGCAGCGAAAAGATGAGCGCCTTCCGAAACCGCAGCAGCACAAACATTGAGGTTCAGTGTTGATTTTATCTACGAAAGGCTGAGATAAAGAATGACAGATGAGAATAAAGTTAACAGAGCTCATAAAAACGTTGTTGGATTTATGAATTGGGGCAAGTATGTAATTGCTTTTGACGAAGGCATTTACGGTGACGATAGGGGCGCTGTCGAATTGGAAAAAATATTACAAAAGGTTTTAAATCCCGAAAAACACGACTTATTTGGAGGCTGGGATGATATGATGGGAGGATTTGTCAAGGATAACATAAGAGTTGATACTTTTTGGACAAGCTTAATGGATTATTTCTGGAATATAGATACCGATAATGAAGCTGTACAGAAAAAAGTGTACAAATGGGCTTGTGAGGTAAGCGATGAGTGCTTAAAATTGCAGCTGAACGAAATACCGCCGAAATAATGGGGTATATGACCGCCTTCCCCAGCCGTTTCCGCATTACCTGCAACACCTTGGACTCATCGGGATTTTCTCTTGAATTATTACAACTAAAAGGAAAAAGCCCTTGCACCATATGTATAATAGCAACAAATATCAAATATAAAATCATTTTTTCTTATTGATTTTTTCCAAAAAATATGCTATAATCAAAATAATAAATACCCGTTCTACTTTCGGGGAGGAGGCATATCATATGGAAAAAACACAGATAATCACCATCGGCAGACGCTGCGGAAGCGGCGGCAGAATAATAGGAAAAACCCTTGCAGAGAAGCTTGGACTGCCCTTTTACGACAAGGAGCTTATCACCGAAGCGGCAAAGCAGAGCGGACTGTGCGACAAATTTATGGAGAATTTCGAGGAAACTCCCACTGCCAGCCTGCTGTATTCCCTTGTAATGAACGCTCAGCAAGGCGGATTTTATATGGGAAAGCCCATTGAGCTTGTGGCATACGAAGCGCAGATTAACGCCGTCAGAGCAGCCGCCGCAAAAGGTCCCTGCGTTATAGTAGGACGCTGCGCAGATTATATCCTCAAAGACGATTATGACGTTGTAAGCGTGTTCATTACCGCCTCCAAAGAGTTCAGAGCAGCAAGAGTAATGGAGATGGACGGCATCTCCGAAAAGGAAGCTTACGCAAAGCTTGCCCGAATTGACAAGGCGAGAGCCTCCTATCATAATTACCACGCCGAGACAAAATGGGGCTCCTCCGACAGCTATGAGCTGTGCATACGAAGCGACAGGCTGCCCTTTGAAGCTGCCGCCGACCTTATCGACAGCTATATCAAATCACGCAAGTAAATAATAAAAAATGTCTCACTCCGCCTGTGACAGAGCGAGACATTTTTTTGCTGTTTCAGCCCGATAAAAGTTACCGTGCCACAAAATAAAAAGCTTAAGCGAAATACCCAAGCGAGATCGCTGCGGGTCGTCACCCGCAAAAAAGGACGGCTCAAAACGAACCGTCCTTTTGAATTTATCAGTATCTGTTATCAAACACCGTACTTTGTAGTGGAAACGGGGATACCAACGCCCATTGTGGAAGCAACTGTGCAGGACTTGATGTAAGTACCCTTTGCAGCAGCGGGCTTAGCCTTAACGATAGCCTCGAGAAGAGTCTCAAAGTTCTCGCCCAGCTTCTCAGCGCCGAAGGAAACCTTTCCGATGGGGCAGTGAATGATGTTGGTCTTGTCGAGACGATACTCGATCTTACCTGCTTTAGCCTCAGTTACAGCCTTGGCAACGTCGGGAGCAACAGTACCTGCCTTGGGGTTAGGCATAAGTCCGCGGGGACCGAGGACCTTACCGAGACGGCCTACGAGACCCATCATATCGGGAGACGCAATTACAACATCGAAATCCATCCAGTTTTCCTTGAGGATCTTGTCAACGAGATCCTGAGCGCCAACATACTCAGCGCCTGCTGCCTTGGCAGCCTCCATCTTGTCTTCCTTGCAGAATACGCAAACGCGAACGTTCTTACCTGTACCGTTGGGAAGAACAACTGCGCCTCTAACCTGCTGGTCAGCGTGACGGGAGTCAACGCCGAGACGAACGTGAACCTCTACAGTCTCGTCAAACTTAGCCTTGGCAGTCTTGCAGGCAAGCTCGAGAGCTTCTGTTGTTTCGTAAAGCTTGGTGCTATCAACAAGCTTTGCGCTTTCGATATATTTCTTACCGTGTTTCATATTATTATCCTCCTAATAGTGGTAATTACTCCCTGCATAATTCATATGGGGAGCTGCGGAAGCTTTAGATCCTCCCACTTATGCGTAATTCGATCAGTCAACGACCTCTACGCCCATAGAACGAGCTGTACCTGCAATCATACTCATAGCGGACTCAACGCTGGAAGCGTTAAGGTCGGGCATCTTAGTCTCAGCGATCTTTCTGATCTGCTCCTTGGTGATCTTGCCTACCTTGGTCTTGTTGGGAACGCCCGAACCGCTCTGCAGGTTGATAGCCTTCTTGATAAGAACGGCTGCAGGGGGGGTCTTAGTGATGAATGTGAAGGAACGGTCTGCATAAACTGTGATAACAACAGGAATGATAAGACCGATATCGTTCTTAGTTCTCTCGTTGAATTCCTTGGTGAATGCCATAATATTTACACCGTGCTGACCGAGTGCAGGGCCAACAGGGGGAGCAGGAGTAGCCTTACCTGCTGCGATCTGAAGCTTAATTAAGCCAACAACTTTCTGTGCCATAATGCACACCTCCATAAATCGTGTTGCTGCATATCACAATGCAGAGAAATTTAGAAATTCGGGATCAGTATTCGTCCGCCGCCTTGACCTGGCTAATTTCCAGAGTAGCAAGGGTCTCGCGTCCGAACATAGATACGGAAACATCTGCAGTGCCGTCCTCGGTGTTTATGCCCTTCACCTCGCCGGCGAAGCCTTCCATAGGACCTGCGGTGATCTGAACTCTGTCTCCGATCTTGAAATCAGCTTCGGCTGCCTTAACGCCCCGCTCAACGCCCAGCGCAGCGACTTCCTTCTCTGTGAGAGGGACAGGCTCGCTTCCGGGGCCAACAAAGCCCGTAACGCCTCTTGTATTGCGGACAACGTACCAGCTGTCGTCGGTTAAGATCATTTTCACCAGCACATAACCGGGGAAAACCTTTCGTTCAACTTCACGAAGGACGTCCTTGTCATTTTTTTCCATAGCCTTTTCGGTAGGGACCTTGACTTCCTGAATGAGATCGTGAAGCTTGCGGTTTTCAACAACCTTGAGGATCGTCTGAGCAACCTTGTTTTCATATCCGGAATAGGTGTGAATAACGTACCATCTTGCTGCTTCTGACATATGATCTGCCTCCGTTTATATTTTTGGTGAAAACCTTTAGAAATGACTTGGGAATATATCCTTTTGTCTCAGCCTGCCATTGAAAGAAGACCTCTCAGAAGATATGCAAATGCAGTATCGAGTCCCCATATAGCAACGCCGCTTACGACCATAGCCGCAAGAACTGCTCCTGTGTTGTTGATGACGGTCTTTTTGGACGGCCATACAACCTTTTTGAACTCGCTTTTAAGATCCTTGAAGTACTTCACAACTCTGTTGGGCTTTTTAGCCTGAGCTTTCTTGGCAGTCTTGTTTTCTGCTTTTGATGCGGATTTTTTATCTGCCATAGCTGTTCCTCCGCCTTACTTGGTCTCTCTGTGGAGAGTGTGCTTCCTGCAGAACTTGCAGTATTTGTTCATCTCAAGTCTGTCGGGATCGTTCTTCTTGTTCTTCTTAGTGTTGTAGTTGCGCTGTTTGCACTCTGTGCAAGCCAATGTTACCTTTACTCTCATATCGGCACCTCCTGTTAATGCTGCTTTGCAGCGTTCGTTGTTTAGGTAATTGTCATATGACCGTTACCATTGCCTCCCTCTCCGGCAAATGAGATAAGCTTTAAAAAGGCCTGTCCGAGCCGCCCGGGGCTTAATACGCACTTTTCCGAAAAAAGCGCAAAAAAATAAACCCCAATCAAGAGGTAATAATATAATACCACATTCATACCCATTTGTCAAGTCCTTTTTTAACATTTTTTACGTCTTATTTTCGTCTTAATTGTAAAGTTGTCAGACCCGGATACAATTTGCCATTGTAAACGGTTACCCATTTTGTGGAAAATGCAGATTTGAACAGCACTGTTTCGACAAAGGTTGACAAACAAGCCTTTCCTGTGATATCATAATAGTAATAGCAACAAGTTAAAAGTTATCATTTTATTGTATACCATAGTATTTTGACATGCAATAGCTCCCGCACATCGAAGAGGACGGTGAAAAAATGAACTCAATAAACTATGTTACCGAGTATGAATATGCCTCGGCAGCGCTTCTTCTCGTGCTGATGGCACTGTACGCCGCAAGAAAAAAATTTCATACGGAAACCAACGGTCTTTTTGCCGCCTTGCTTGTCTGCACCCTCATTTCCTCTGTTATGCATATTTGCACCACAAAAATGCTGGGACACGCTTCGGATTATCCTCTCTGGCTCAATTATACCGTGAACATAGCCTATCTGCTGGCTTATGTATCAATATCCGTAATTTATCTTGTCTATGTTTCGGTCATAACAAAACGCCGCAATGAACGCAAAGCTGACAGAATGATCGCAAGGACCTGTCTCATTGTAAACTCCGTCCTGCTGCTCACCACCCCCGCCACAAAGCTCATCATTTATTTCGACAGCGATATGAACTATCTGCACGGACCGCTGTTCAACATTCTTCCGGGAATTGCCATTTTCATTCTGCTGTACACTCTCATACGGCTTGTCCAATCCAGAAAGCAGCTTAAAACCATTCAGAGCATTTCAATTCTGACATTCACCATACTAAGCACCATTGCCACTCTGATACAGCTTGCATATCCGCAGCAGATAATGGGCAACTACGTTATCGCCCTTTCACTTCTGATGTTCTATATTTCTCTTGAAAACCCTTCGGAATATGTGGACAGCCTTACGAACTGTTCCAATGCAGAAGCTTTTTTCATAACAGCCGAGTCGTTTATCGAAAGGAAGAGAAACTTCTCCGCAGCTGCATTCTGTCCTCAGGGACTGAATTATTTCACCGAGCTTTTAGGTCTGAGAGAAAGCGGACGGATATGTGCCATCGTTGCGGACAAGCTGAAAAAGCGGCTGAAAAAGAGCGAGCTTTTTTATCTGGGAAACTGGGAATTTGTTATCATATCCGAAAACGCGGAAGCCTCCGAGCTTGCCGCAGTCATTCAGGATTTTTTTAAAGACCCCATAAGTATGAACGGCATAGAAGCTTCCGTAACACCTTATATATGCACCCTTACATATCCGGGCTTCGTTAACGGCGCAAAGGATATCCGTGACGCTATCGACTACACGCTGAAATCAATGAAGGGCGGCAAGGAGACCCTGATGGAAATGACCTCCGGATCCCTTGAAGCAAAGCAAAGAGAGCTAAAGGTTCTTGCCGCCATCAAGCAGGCAATAAAGGACGACTCCTTCCAGATGTATTATCAGCCCCTTTACGATATCAAAACAGGCTCTTTTTCCAGCGCAGAAGCCCTTATCCGAATGATAGACAAAGAGCTGGGCTTTGTAAGCCCCGAGGAATTTATCCCCCTGGCGGAAGCAAACGGACTTATCCCCGAAATAGGCGAGCTTTCATTCAGGTCGGTATGCCGTTTTCTGAAGAGCGGAAAAGCTCAGAAATACGGCATAAAATACATAGAAGTTAATCTTTCCGTTCTCCAGTGCGCCCAGGAAAAGCTTGGTTCTCAGCTTATCGGCATTATGGAGGAATACGGTATCCCTCCCGAGCAGATAAACTTTGAGATAACCGAGACCGCTGGCCTTGCAAACTACGATACACTTCTGAGCAATATGAACAGGCTTATTTCCCGCGGCGTTTCCTTTTCAATGGACGACTACGGAACAGGCTTTTCTACGGCAAATTACCTTATCACCCTGCCCACAGATATCGTAAAGATCGACAAAAGCATTCTCTGGCCCGCTATGGAAAACAATGAGGCGTTCATCGTCCTCCGTCACACCGTGGAAATGCTCCGTTCGCTTAAAAAGAAAATCGTGGTTGAAGGCGTGGAAACAGCAGAAATGGTCAAGCTTCTTTCCGAAATCGGCTGCGATTTTCTCCAGGGGTATTATTACTCCAAGCCAATTCCTCCCGACGCATTTATAATGTTCCTTTCACAGAAAGCCTCCACTGTACAAACGGTTTGATAACTGTACTTATACAGCGCGCCCTCCCCCGAATAGCCATCGGTGGAGGGCGCTTTGTTATGTTTTATATTACCAGCCCATTGTTTCCTTTATATGTGCGGTAAGCTTGTCTGCTGCCTTGGAGTGGGTAGCCTCGGTTGGGTGCCAGTCCGCAGCGTAGCCGTCGTCGGGGCTTTGCACGTCAAAGGGCATTGCACATACCTTTGCGTCTCCCGTTTCCTCTGTGTAGTTCTGCACCGCCTGTTCAACATAGGGATAAAGTCCGTTGCCCATAATGCCCAAAGTGCATATTATCTGAGCGTCGGGATTATGAGAGCGTATATTCTTTAGAAATTCCACATACGAATCGGTGTAATCCTTTACCCTGTCTTCCATATTTTTGGTGTAGGACTCGTCGTTGGTGCCGAGATTTACCACGATAACATCGGGTGTATAGCCTGTGAAATCCCAGCTTTCGGAAGCTGCTTTTTTACCGTTAAAAGTGCCGTAGGAGAAGCCCAGCTTATCATAATACTTGGGAAGCTGCTGGTTTGCCACCTTTTTCTTGCCGTCGGAATAGCCCGAAATAATTCCGTAGCCGCTGATGGAAACCATACTGTAGTCTGCGTTCAGCGCCTCTGCGGTCTTGTAAGCATAGGTCTTTGTCACGTCCTCGGTCTTGGTGGAGAAGTGATGGGACTTGTCCTCGTCGTCAACGCCGTAGCCGCAGGTAATGGAATCTCCCACAAATTCGATGAAATGCTCCTTTTTCTCTGCGGGCTTTATGTCTCCGCCCTCTGTTGTAATGGACTTAACTGCGCAGGTGGACATTGCGGTCTCGGACAGCTTCACTATCCTTATATCACAGTCTGACGGAGTATCGCTTTCAAAAACGGTGTAAGTCTCCTCGGCGTGGTCTATCATATCATCCACAACTCTTTCACCGTTTACATAAACCGCAATTCTCGCCTGATTATCCGCATTATCGGGCTTCTCGGCATTGTCGTCTCCTGCAATAACTATCTCAGCCCTTGTGCCGTTAAAGGTAAACTCGGCTCCCGAGCCCGAAAATGCGAGCCAGAGCATATCATCTGTAAACATTGTTCTTCCCAGCGGCTTCACGTTTTCGTAAGAGGGCACATAGGTCTTTACCGGGTCCGCCTTTTCCCCTCCGCAGGCGGTCATTCCTACGGTCATTGCTCCTGCGCAGACAAGAGCGATAAGCTTATCAATATTCATATTAAACTTCCTCTCGGTATTATTTCCTATATTGTAGCATTTTTGGAAATAAGTGTCAAGCATCCGAATAATTTTGTATAGATTTGATAATAAAAAACCGACCGTCCAAGTCGCAACCTTGAGCGGTCGGTTTCTAACATCAAGTTATGTCAAGCGGGATCTTTCTATCCTCACAGCCTTAAAAGCTCCGCCTTTCTTCCCCGATAAACCGCATAATACTTAAAACCGCAGTCTTTGAGCATTTCCCCTGCCCTTTCAAAGCAGATGCCCAAGGTATCGGGAGAATGAGCGTCCGAGCCAAGAGTAACAAGCTCGCCCCCAAGCTCTCTGTATCTGAGAAATACCTCTTTGCAGGGGTTAGTTTCAAGCATACCTCTCGCAAGTGCGCCTGTGTTGCACTCAAGAGCCTTGCCCTCTTGGGTAAGCAGCTTCAGAATGGGGTCAATATACTCCGCAAATTCCATATAGGAATACTTGAGTCCCCGTTTCTGCCCATAGCGGACAATGTAGTCAAGGTGTCCCAGAGCGTCAAAGCATTTTATTTTCTTTATCCTTTTCAGAGTTGCTTCAAAAAACCGCTCATATGCATTTCCCCCGTGAGTGTCGAAATACTCGTCATAATAGGGGTCAAGCCCGTCCACGAAATGCACCGAGCCGATTATATAGTCAAAAGGATAGCTTTTGGACAACTCTTCCAGATATCCGGAAATATGGCTCTGCAAGCCCATTTCCACGCCTGTGCATATATCCAGTCTGTCCCTGTATTCCTCTCTGAGCCTTGACATCTCCTCGAAATATTTCGGAAAATCAAGGTTAAAATCAATGTCCGAAACCACGTCATAATCGTGATGATCGGTAATGCATATCCGCTTCATTCCGAGAGAAATTGCCTTTTCTATCTGCTCCCTCGGGGGAGTATCACTGTCCCCCGAGAAGCTTGTGTGAAGGTGGCAGTCAGCGTACATCGGCATTTCACCCCGCTTCCCCGGTATTGTCCGAATTTACGGGCGTTTCGCTGCTCTGAACGGGAGCAGCTGTTTCCGCAGGAGCATTATCCGAAGTATCCCCCTCGGGTGCGGCAGTTACGGGAGCTGTTGTCTCAGAGGTGGCATAATAGGGCTGAACAGCCGCAATCTTTTCATCGTCAAGAGTGCCGTAGGGATTGGTGAAAAGCTTCTCAATGCCGTCAATGAGAGAGCTTGTGTTTGCGGCAAAGGCATTGTTTATGAATATAACGTCTGTGATACCCTTTTCTTTCATATACTCAACTGCATTTCTGCCAAAATAGCGGATATCAATAACATATATCTCGTCAAAGCTGTCCACAAGATAGGGTACAAAGGCGTTTCCGTAGGACTCCTTGAAAACGCAGACCTTTCTGCCTGTGTTGTTCTCGGTGATTATCTGAGTGTGGATAGCGTCGGAGCCGATAAACACGCCGTATGCATAGCCGGGGCTTACGTTGTCATAGAAAAGGGTACCCTGACCCTTGGGCTTTAAGGTGTCATAATCATAATAATAGGTCTTGTATTCGGATTTTGGCTTGTAGTAGGTGAAAAGCTCGGGGCTGTTTTTAAGAATGGGGTCGTTGGTATAGCCGTAAAGAGAGCCTACATATCCGTCAATTTCCCGTACCTCGTAATCCTTGTCAATGTCCTTGGGAGTCTCGCCCATTGCCTTCACAAGTGCGGCATAGGCATAGTATGCACCCCTGTGAGACCAGTGGTGGTCAGTCCTAAGATAGATATATTCATCGGTGTGAGCGGCAATTTCCGAATAAGCATCAATGGGGATAACATCAGCAGTGTAGCTGTTATAAATATGCTCAATGGCGTCCTTTTCGGAGGAGCTGTACTTCTGAAATTTCTTTGGAAGATAGAACTCAACAGAGGTGGGAACAACGATGTTATACACATTCACATCTTCGCCCATAGCCTCCTTGTAGCGGCTGATAAGCTCCGCATAGCGTGTGCCCATCTTCTTGTTGCCGCCGAAGAGCATAACGCCCGCATTGTCGCCGTACATTTTAACTCCGTCAACAACAATGCCGTTGTTGGCAAAATCGGCGATATTCTCCACTTCCTCCTCTTCCTCCGTCTCTGTTTCTGAAACGGCGGTCTCGGGTACGGTTGTCTCGGAAACGGCAGCTGTCACATCACCCACGGGAGCTGTTTCATCGGGCAATGCTTCGGAAACGGCAGGCTGTATTTCGGTAACAGCAGCAGTTTCCTCACCGATAAGGTTGCCCTCATCATCTGCTACAACGCTTACATTGCCGTAGAATTTGGGTGCGCTGATGCCCTTGATACTGTCAAACTTTGCGTTTAATTCCACGATTTTCTCACGGAAAGGAACAGTGTCGGAAAAATAAGCGGTGAACTGAGACGCAAAGCTGCCGTCAAGATAGCTTTCTACAGTAAGCTCGGGCTTTTTTTCCAGCTCACGCTTCTCCGACTCGGAAAAATCGGGGCGCTTGAGGAACACAAGGCAAAGTCCCGTAAAAAACAGCACCGCAAGAAACAGAACTATGCTCACTCTTTCAAACACGGCGTGACGTGACTTATATACCTTTTCCGCCTCGATAAGCCGTTTCTTTCTTGTAACGGGCTGAGGCTTATATGTTTTTTTGCCCTTCTGAACGGGCTTGTTATTAGGTTCTTTCATTTATTACAGCCTTTCATATCCATAATACGAAGCGTTTCCTCCATAGAAATGCAGTCGGCATATCTTCCGCTCCACATAAACCTGTTATAGTATTTATAGCTTTCCTCGGCAGTCATAAATTCATTGTCAAAGGTGGAATTTGAATATTCGGGAACAATTATATGAAAACCGTGTTCAAAGCCGCATTTAACAGCGGCGTCAATGCAGTAATCCGTCTGGAGTCCCGCAATGATAAGCTCGGTCTCCTTTTTATCCTTGAGATATTCAAGCAGACCCGTATCTCTGAAGGGGCTGTTAACTGTCTTGTCGAATATTTTTTCACCCTTGACAGGCTTAAACTCGTCATATATCTCAAAGCCCTCATTTCCCTTTGAAAGCGGTTCGCTGGGACCGTCGTCGTGCCGAATATAGATGACCTCGATTCCGCATTTCCGCGCGGTATCAATAAGCAGCTTAACATTAGTCACAAACTTCTCAAAGCGGTATAAAGACTCGTTTGTTATTGCCTTCTGCGCGTCAACTATAAGCAGAGTCAATGATATCTTCCTTTCTGTTAATGAGTAAAAACGAAAGTTATCAGAACCTGAAATAAAGGAAGGGATTATAGGTATCGCCCACAAGGGAAATTACCGACAGGAACATAATAAGTCCGAGAACGGCAATTTTTACAGCGCTGACAAAAACAAATTTGCCCCTTGACTGCATAGCAAACCGCTCGCCCACCTTGGAAACATAGCCGTAAACGGGCATACAGAGAATGACCGCAATTATTATGAGCCACAGGCTGCCCTTTATCTTTGAGACTGTAAGGATATCCGTAAGAGCAAGACCGTTTGCCCCGAACATTGCCCCCAGGCAGGAGGAAAGCTGCGATACATCGGTGAAATAAAAAATTGCCCAGCCGAATATGACTGCGATTATCAGATAAAGATGTCCGAAGAATTTTGGCAGCTTGTCAAGGACTTTGAGCAGGAATGTTTTCTCGATAACCAGAAGAATGCCGAAATAAAGTCCCCATATGATGAAATTCCAGCTTGCGCCGTGCCACAGTCCCGTGCAGAACCATACAATGGCGATATTCAGAAGCTGGTGCTTTCTGTTTCCGCCCAGGGGGATATAAACATAGTCACGGAAAAATGTTCCCAGGGAAATGTGCCACCTGCGCCAGAACTCGGTGACGGAGGAGGAAACATAAGGGTGCTCGAAGTTCTCGGGGAAATGAAAGCCGCACATCATTCCCATACCTATAGCCATATCCGAATAGCCCGAGAAATCGTAGTATATCTGGAGTGAATACATTATAACGCCTGCCCACGCCGCAAGGACGGAGGAGGGTGCCTTGTCAAAGGTCAGAAGCTCGGTGGCAAGCATACCCATAGAGTTTGCGATAAGCACCTTTTTGCCAAGACCGAAAATAAGGCGGTTTATGCCCTGATGGAACTCGCTTATCTTGATGTCCCTGTTTTCAATTTCACGTGCAACAGAACTGTATCTTACAATAGGACCAGCCACAAGCTGGAAGAACATCGACAGGTACAGCAGATATCCTAAATAATTCTTCTGCGCCTTTGCCTTCTGCCTGTAAACGTCCACCACATAGGTTATGGACTGGAAGGTGTAGAAGGAAATTCCGATGGGCAGATGAAAATCGGGAACGGGCAGGGAAAGCCCAAGCAAGCCGTTTATCCCCGAGACTATCATTCCGCTGTACTTGAACACGCCCAGTATGGAAAGATTTACTGCGCAGGACACAACCACGCCGAGAACAGCCTTTTTCTCGCCCTTGTGCTTGTCGATGAACCGCCCGTTAAAATAGTCAAATACCGAACTGAAAATCAGCAGGCAGACCCACACAGGCTCTCCCCAGGCATAGAAAAACAGGGAAAAGATTATCAGCACGATATTTTTAATCGTTGTTTTTGAAGCCGCAAAGTAGCATATAAGAAACAGGGGCAGGAATATGAACAGAAAAAATATATCCGAAAATACCAACGCATTACATTCCTTTATTTAAATTAGATATTACTATTATACACCCAAATATCCTTTTTTTCAACCGTATAAAGACAAAATTGATGACGGATAAATAACATTTCGGTTACTGTGTAAAAAATAGAGCACTCTTTTGGAATAAAATAGGATATTCCGACTAATCACAGATTAAAGCGTACCTCTCTGCCGAAACAGCAGGGAGATACACCGACCGTCAAGATTTTTTTCTGAGTTTCCCCGAAATAATATCCCACAGAAGCTTCCGGAAGAATTTAAATTCCTCCGACCTGCCGAAAAGGGCAAGGAATATGATATTCGGGAGCAATATGCTGACCAAGGCTCTTGCAATAAAATTCCACAGGGGAGAAGCTATGGTTATAAGACCGCAGATAAAATAGGTCAATGCGCATACAGCCCCGGTGACAGCAGTATAAAGCAGGAGACGGAGGAAATATTTTTTGGGGCTTGCCTTGAAAACGTGTTTAAACAGCACATAAGGCTCCACCCATATGCAAACCGTCAGAGTGCTTATGACAGTGCCCAGAAATATTCCCGAAACTCCCATAACACGGGCAAGGGCAACCGAAGCAATGATATTTACAAGCGACTCAGCAATGGGCTTGTAGCGGTCATAGTAAAAGGCACCCGCCGCCTCACGGTAGGTAAGCACCGTTTTTCTCATACCCGTAAGGAAAAAAACCGCCGAAATAAGCACCACCGTATCCATTCCGAAAGTAAGGCTGTCGTTTTTGAGCCACAGACAGATAAAGGGATTGAAAAGGCACACAAGGCAGACAAAGGAAAAGCCTATTACCCAGAAATTCATAAAGAACACCCGATAAAAGGAGGTCATAAGCTTTGACTTGTCCTCATCTTCTGCATTGAGATTTCCCACGCCTGCAGACATTGAGGTGAACACCTGGTTTATGACCTTTTCAAGTGCGCTTGTGATAAGGTAGTAATTGGAATAAATTCCCGTGGAAACAATACCCACAAGCTTTGAGATAAGTATGTTATCCGTAGACAGCACCACAATGCCGCCTATCTTGTGCATAAGCATAGCCTTGATGTTCTTTTTTATATCTCCGAGAAGCTCTTTGGGAAGGGGCGATACGTCCTTCTCTTTAAGATATGGGTACATTTTGTCCGCCGCCAATGAAACAGCAATATTTTCCAAAACGGTAAACAAAAACTGTGAAGCGGTAAACAGGAAATAATTTTTCGTGGCATAAAGCACAGCTATCTGCGCTATGTTCAGGGCAAAGAAAAAGCTGTAGTGATACGCCGTTGACACATAACGCTTCTGATCGCAGATAATAAGGGTACGCTTGTAGGTGAAGAAGTAGGAAACTCCCGTATTTGCAGCATAAAGCAGATATATTGCCGTAAGGTGGGGAATGTCCGGCACCTCGTCCATAAACCACGGATATACGGGCACAAAAAGCACCGCAAGGACAAGCACCACCGCTCCTATGGTATTATAAGCCCGTTTGTAAAGCCGCATAAGGGATTTTATAAGGGGGATATCATTCTCCGCAAGGGGCTTGTAAAGGGCGAATGTCATTGCCGAGCCGACTCCCAGCTCCGCAAGGGACAGGACGGTAAGGATATTTGAAAACAGTCCGCTTATTCCCAAATACTGCTCGTCAAGGCAGTCGAGAAAAGCACGCCTTGCGATGAAGCTTATAAGTATTCCTGCCGCCTGCCCGATAAAGGCGGTAATAAGGTTTTTCAGAGAAGCTTGTGTTCGTGTCATATCGGTTCTCCGTTTTAACGCCGGTTCAGGCGGTAGGAAATGTAGCGCCTGCGAAGAGGTATCTGAGCGTCCTTGTCCCGATAAGCGCTCTCTTCACACTGTCTGATAATATCATCTGTCCGACTTCCCCAAATAATTATTCCGAATACCCATACTACTCCAAAATATGATTCCATAGTCATCATCATAAGCATAGCAAAGGTTACAACAGAAATTATTCCCGATATACTGCTGTTTCTGTACCTATACAGCTTTGCCCCCGATATAAGAAACAAAGCAATAAACAGTGCAAGAGAGGAAATCCCTCCCTGAAGAACGGTTTCAAGAAAAGCGTTATGAGCGTGATAGCCGTAACCGTTGGGAAGTATTATCATACCATCATTGCTTACGCCGTATCCTATCAGCGGAGAACGTTTGATAAGAGCAATTGCCCTATCCCAGATGGCAGTCCTTCCCGTAAAGGAAACGCTCTTTTTAAGGATTTTTTCGATAATAAAGGCAAAATAGTTTTGCAGGCGCAGCAGCACTATTGAAACAAACGCCACAAAATATACAGCATACAAGCCGAACGAATTAAATAAAGCAGCGGCTTTTTTTCTGTAAATAAACAGAATGTATACAGCAATTATAAACCAGCCTACCACACCAGTTGCCGACCAGGTCCTGATAGCGGTAGCCGCTATAAGAAAGAAGAAAACGGCAGACTTAGACCTGCAGCAGAACAGCTCGCCGTATATCACCGATATGCCCATAGAGGCTACCAGAAATGGCGACATAAAATTATCATATCCTATAAAATTAACGGACGCGCCCTTTTCATTCACAGCAATACCTTCGGGGAAAAACAATGAAAGCACAAAATTTATGGCAATAAAAACAAAGCAAATATCAAATGCAGATTTAAAAAACACCTTGCAATTATACAGTATCCCCAATTCCGTCAGGATACAAAAGCCCAGGACCGAGCCTGCGCCAACAGCAAACCTGACCATATTCGCATTATTTATACTTCCGTTATTTATAAATGTGGAAAAAAACAGTACGACTTCGTATAAGACTGCACATAAAACTGCCTTTGACATATGCTTGTGAATAAACAAGCACACTAAAAGTACCGCAAAAGCGGCAATTCTGCAAAGGTCAAAAAACCTGTCAATAAACTCCAGACCGCTGATATATTCAAAACAAGTAGGCTTTACAAACGGAATGAACAGCAGCACAACAGCAAGTTCGCTACCAAACAGCACTGAAAGAGATTTATTCATCGCATACAGCAAACCTTTCATTTTAAAGGAATATTTCTTGATTTTTTATACGCCGAAATAAGGTAAGCAAGATAATTTATTATCCAAAGCCTCCTGTTAAAATGCTTGTGTATCATTACAGCTTTACCCAAAGCAGACGGGTCGTTGTTTTCGACAGCAGCTTTAAATCTGGGAGTATGGGTAAAGCTGTCAATTATATCCAGCTTATGGGAAAGACTGCACTTATTTTGGGGTGAGAATGTGTTCATTATCAGCTTATGAAAATACTGCATATACACCGTATTTATGAAGCGTTCGGCATAATCGGGGAAATCATATTTTTCCTTGACCGACATCATTCCTTCATAAAGCATATCCGATGCGCAGATATAATCCGTTCTTACAGTATTAAGCGCAGATCCGCTTCTGATCATATAGTGATACTTGACCTGAGGAACATAGGAGTAAGAACTTATCCTGCCAAAACATTCAAATTTAAACAGCTGGTCTTCACCTATCTCTATCTTTTCATTAAAACGGACTGCCCCTCTGATGATATCCGCTTTAATAATGCAATTACACATTGAACCAAAATAATTAAAGCTGAACATAGCCCGATAGCAGTTCGTATTTTTAACTACCTCGTCCTTGTCGGCAAGAGAACGTTTTGTCTCAGTCAAATTTTCACACACTCTGTCATAATCAAAAAAGCAAGCGTCCGTACCCGTTTCATCAGCCTTTTTTATGGCGCACTCAAGAGTATCCGGCTCAATAATATCATCTGAGTCCATAAAGTATATCCATTCCCCCGAGGAGCTTTCAAGCCCTGCATTTCTTGCCGAGGAAACACCGCCGTTTGGCTTATCTATTACTTTAATTCTGCTGTCTCTTTCCGCAAGTCTCCTGCAGATCTCTCCGCTTCGGTCGGGAGAGCCGTCATTTATCAGAATAATTTCAATATCAGTCAGCGTTTGAGCCATTACGCTTTCCACAGAAGCATTAAGATACTTTTCTACGTTATAAACCGGGATTATCACCGAAATAAGAGGCATAGCCTTCTCCTTTCAATTACCGCTCAAAAGACGATCTCTCGGGAAGCGACTTTTCAAATCCGTCTACAAGCAGCTTTGAATATTCGGAAAATTCGTTATCCGTCAGCCTGCAGTCATTTATGCAGATAAGCTTTTTCTTTCGTCCCGAGATATATTCCGCCGCACGAACAAACTCACCCTTGCCATCTCTGTCGGGATAAAAGGTTTTTCCAACGCTGAGGCTTCTCGGTGTAAAATTATTTTCCGCCAGCTGCCACTCTCTGAAAACCCATTGATTGACGTCATAAGCCGAACGGAATTTATTCATACAGGTCCTGTCAAGAGCTTCGGGTTCGGCTTTCCATAGCTCACGAGTGGTAGATATTTTCAGCGAGGACGGAAGATGAGGCTGGTAAAACCCCGGAAATCTGGGGCAGAACATAAGGGGAAGAGTTCTCAGAAGGAACTTTCCGTATGAAGGAGAAAGCCATTTCAATGGAGCGGCTTTAATTGTCTCCTTTATATCAAAATGCTCGTTTATAAGTCCCGTATCGTTAATTGCGATCATCTGTATGGGCAGACTCGGAGCATAGCAGTGAACATTCAGCACAGCACTGTCGCAGGGCAGACCGCATTTAAAAAAATCCTCCTCCGAAACAGGAGCGGTAATAAACATATCATCGTTAAAATAAACGAAATTCTCGGAAAGTCCCTTTATCCGGTGGAGATTAAGCTCAATAGTATGTGAGCTGAAAGTAGGCAGATACTTTTCGGGGATATAATCCTCGTGACGGACGATATTAAGCTTTGGGTGGGAGGTGTTGAGCCACTTAGGGATATGCCCCCAGGTCACAAAATGTATCTTATTTACCCAAGGAGCAAACTTCTCCACACCTCTGAACCAATACGGCAGAAGCCCCCAGTCGCGGTAACGCTCGGGGCGGGAATCGGTATGAACAGGGGGAGCATATTTTGCCTTTTCCGCAAGCCATTCGGGGTCGGAACCATCGACCCATATTATAACAAAATCTATAGGAGAATTTTCATTCATTACGTTTTGAAGCTCGCTTTCATTCTGAGTTAAGCAGCCGTATCATTTTCCGAATTTTTCGTTGTATCCGCAGATAAAAGCTTTGTGTTCGGGAGAATCATTCGACCACGGTCCGGAAATGATATGGTCCGTATAGATATAAAAATCGGTATTGAAAATACGTTTTGAACAGGAAAAAACATTTATTGCCGCTGTTTTTATTACCGCTTCTGGGAATTTTTTTCTTATTTCTCCGACGCATTGGGTAAAAGTATTGCCCGTATCGCAGGAATCGTCCACAAGCAGGATATTCTTAAAGCTGCAGTGATCTGCTTCTGCAGGAATTTTTCCCCAGAAGACATTTCTGTCAGTATCCTTTTCGTATGTGCCCTTCTTTATCTCCACATTTCTCAGTGTGAATTTAAGCTTTCGGGGCAATATTCTCAGAACGGGAGCAGCAAGCTTTTTCAGAGCGCTGTTTTTCCGTTCGGCAAATATCTCAAACACAGGGACGTTAAAATACTCTCCTAACTCAAGCCCTATACGATATGCGCCTCTGGCAACAAAAACAACTGCGTCCGGGGTATACTGCCGACTGATGATGTCAGCTAACTTCTTTGTTTCCCTTGACGCATTTTCTGAGGATAATTCTATAAAGTTCATTAAAATTCCCTTTCAAAAGCAGCTTGAAAAGCCGCACTATCTTTGTATGGAAATGTGAGAACGCTGAACAAGGAGCCGTCTTTCTTACAGCCGCACGCATAGCCTCTTTAAACTCTGACGGTGAATTTGTATCATAGCTATCGGATATCATATAGTTTCTTCCCACTTCAAACCAGGCGTGAGCATCGCTTCCTGCAACGCGGACAGTCTGAGACGGGTCGGTATATTTGTCTGCTGTTTCCTGCTGCTTTTGAGAAAAACTGTTTTCAATATTTCTCCCGTTATATATCTCGATAAAATCTGTAACAGGGGCAAGCTTTTTTATCTTATCTGTTCTAAGAACTGTTTTATATCTTTTTGTATCATAGGGATGTGGAATATACACCATTCCGCCCTGAGCCATTATTCTTTCCGCCGTTTCCTCGGAAGAAAGACCTGCGGGTATCTCACTATTTAAAAACAGACCTATTATTTCTCCGTCAGCCGTAAAAATTTCTTCGCCTATAATAACGTTTATGTGATGTTTCAGAAAATACTGCTTTGCTTTTATTGCGCCCGAGATGGTATTATGATCGCAGACAGCTATACAGTCAACGGCGTTAAGTCTGCACAGCAAAGCAAGCAGTCTTATGCTTAAAAGACTGTCGCAGGAATGTGAGGTATGGATATGCAGCTCGGTTTTCATATACAATACTCCTCAGCTGTTCATTTTGAACGTATCCTGTCGATAACGGTTATAACAGTACGGAATATTATCCTTATATCCAGAAGCGCCGACCTGTTATTTACATAATAAAGCTCCATTTTCTGACGGGAGCCGTCCTCATAGCTTGTGTTTTTATCCGCATAAGCCGCCCAGTAGCCTGTAAGCCCGGGCTTTACGGACAGAAAAGCCTCTCTCGCCTCTCCATAAAGGAGAGTTTCCTCATTTACAACGGGACGGGGTCCCACAATGGACATATTGCCCAGAACAAGAACGTTTAAAAATATCTGAGGCAGCTCGTCAAGGCTTGTCCTGCGAAGCACCCTGCCTATCCTTGTAACACGGGGGTCGTTTTTAAGCTTGTATTCTTTTTTAAACTCCTGCTGCTGCTGGGGAGTGAGATATTTTGCCATATCATCGGCATCGCGCTTCATACTGCGGAACTTATACACCTTGATAGGTCTGCCTCCCCGTCCTGCACGGCTGTGAGCGTAGATGACAGGACCGCCGTCCTCGGCAAAGATCAGCAGAGCGATGACTGCGCAGGGAACGAGAATGATAAGGGAAGCGATAAAGGACAAAATGATGTCAGCAGCCCTTTTGAAAAATTCATATGCTCTTTTTTTCTCTGCGGGGGAACAGTTTTCGGAAGCTGTACCGTTCTGTTCCTTTTCAAGCAGATCCGCCATCAAAGTCCTCTCCCCTTTCCGCCTCGGCGATATAATGATACACCATATAATTATACACCAAGCCGCATTTTTTGTCAATCGTTATAGCTGACAAAAAAACAGGAAAAGAAATACAAAAAGCGGATACCACGAAGATATCCGCTTACAGACCTTATGAAAATTTTACATAATGATATACTTGCCGCCGTCGGTCATAGAAACCACGATATTTCCATCATCATCGAAAACAAGCGCACCCATATCGTTAACGTTCTTGTCGCCGTCCACATAGTAAACGTGAGCGTTTTTCAGGTCAACTCCGCACTGAGTATAGTATTTTGCGGAAATGTGGATATCAACGGTGCAGCCGAAGGAGCCTTTCTGTTCTGTCCTGAGTACCATAGCGCCCTGCTCCACCGCTTTTGTCATTTTAATGGCAAGGCTGATATCCTTTGCCTCGGTAATGCTGTCGCCGTCGATAACTGCGGTGTATCGCTTTGTAACAACGGTGAGAACGCCGCCGTCCTTTCCTGCAAGCATTGCCATAGCGTTAGCCTTCAGCTGAGCGGTCTCATAGGAAGCATAAACAGGCTCGCCCTTTGCAACAGCCGCTCTGATATCCTTTTTTTCAATTACCTCAAAGGGATTGGAAAGAGAAGTTCCCGCAGCAGGGACACTGCCGTTACTGCCCGCAGGAGCGGAGGGTGCCGCAGGAGGCAGAACGTAGCCGGGATTTCCCGAATAATCCGCAGCGCTTACGGAAACAGCCATAGAAGCGGCGATAACAGCCGCAGCAATAACAGAAAAATATTTTTTCATAATGTATCATTCCTTTCACAGCCTTGTATCATCTTTTTTGTATATAAATATCCCGCTCCGAACAGCGTCAGTCCCAGTGCCGCCGTCATTACGGAGAATAAATTTCCGTTTATTCCCGAAGCATTCTCGATCTCGGAAAAGGGGAGCCTTGAAATTATGCAGCAAAGCTTATCCGCCGCAAGACCGATTTCACTGAATTTAAGCGTGCTTACCCGTGATATAAGAAGCTGTACCACAGGCGGAATAACAAGCCACATACACATTGCCCCGGCAAAGTGCTTTCTCATTCTCAGCCCGTTTAAGAAAGACGCTGCAAACCAGCATACAAGAACAAGCACCGCCGCCGCTCCTCTCACAAGACCTGCCGCCTCATCGGGTATCATATCGTCTCTTCCCACGCAGGCGGAGACATATGAAACGCACAGGCAGAGTGCAATATCCTCGGTCACGGAGGACTGATAAAAGGACAGCTTCACTTGACCTCCGCCCTTTCAAATATGGTTTTATATGGCACAACGCCATTGTAATTGCTGTTTATGAGCAGGGCATAATTTCCCGAAAGCAGGAGCACCGCCGCAAGCAGAGCCGCAAGACCTGCGCCCTTTTTTCTCTTTTCGGCAATGTCCGAAAGAGCGGCAATTATTTTCGGCGCTCCGAGACACACTCCGGGGATAAAAAACAGCAGTGCAAGCCTTGAAACAATGGCGTATCTTGAGCCGATAAGCTCGAAGAAAAAAGCGGCAAACGAACACCATATTATCAGATTGATACTGCGTTTTTCGCCCTTCATACGATTTCTGAGAGCAAACGCTGCTCCGAAAAGCACGCCGAACATCACCGTGTATAAGATCGGCAGACCGTTTACCATATCTCTGCTGCTCTCCATCTTATAATCCGAATAGACAAACCTTGTAACAAACCTTAACGCCTGTTCGGAAAAGATATACGCCCCTGCCGACAGCGCCGCCGTCACAGCGAGGGTGATCATATTCCAGTCAATATAAACAAATATAAAGCAGGGAAGCAGAAACAGCGCAGAACGGTGAAACGCAGATGCAAACAGTATCAGAAGCAGATATCTCACACGGCAGCCCTTTACAGCGTATTCAAAGGCAAAAGCGCATATTATCGCCGCTATGAATTGGCGCATAAAATTCATTGAATTAAAAAGCAGCCCCATACCCAGAAAAGCTGCAGCGCTTATCCACGGGTTGTCCGAATGACGGTATATATAAGTCATAAGGGGCGGATATATAAGCAGTGATATAAGGGGAAACACTGCCGCATAATCCGAGGTGAAGATGTTCAGAAGCTTTAAGAGATAAAACAGACCTATTTCCTGCCTGTCCCCACGAAGCTCGTCAAAATCCACGAAATTCAGATCATAGTACCAGCCTGCGTAAAGGTTGTAATCATAGCCCACGCCGAAGCGCAGGGCGGATATAAGAGTAAGCGCCGCTCCCGCCAGAATACAGTACAGCAGGACGGTCCTGCTCTCTTTTTTTTCGCACAGTCCGCACATTGGTATACCCAATACCGCAGACAGCAGGAAAATGATCCAATATACAGCCATAGCGTCCTCTTTTCACACCTATCTAAGTTTAATTATACTATTTCTTTTCCCGGTTGTCAAGGCGGTTTTGCAAAAAAAGAGGACAGGGTCTCCCCTGCCCTCGAACAGCGTCCGAAAAAATTATTTAGCCGCCTTAACAATAGCCTCAACTATCTCGGGATATTGAAATTCCTTGTTCTCTCTGCTGTAAACGCCGAAGCATTCACCGCCGCTTCTCTTGCCCGAGTTGTTGTCCCAGAGAACGCAGGGGATATTGTACTTTCCTGCGCCGCTTACATAGTATGTCGCCCAGGCAACACGGTCATCAAGGTTTTTCTTGTTGGTTGCGCCGAACTCGCCGATAACAACGGGAATACCCTTGCTTACGAAAATGCTGTTAAGCTCCTTGAAGAACTTGTCAAGCTCTTTCTTGTCATTGTCGGAGAATTTTCCCGAGCCGTTTGCGTCCATTGCGAAGAAATAGGGGCTATATGCGTGAACGGAAACGATAAGCCTGTCGTCGTCGGGAAGCTGCATCTGCTTGAGAATATTTGTGGAGGAAGTAGCCGCATATGTAGGCACCATAATGTGACGGTATGCGTTGTTGCCGCCTGTTTTGCGGATAGCGCTCACGATCTTCTCATTGAGAGTGTAAACCACTTCTCTCTCCTCGGCAGTACCGCCCGACCATTCCTTTGCACTGCCCTCGGTACGGGGTTCGTTCAGGGTCTCGAAGATAAGATGCTCATCGTAATCCTTGAAGGTGTTTGCTATCTGAGTCCAGAGGGTGGTCATCTTCTTAACGGAATTGTTAAGAGTGTTCTCGCTCTTTACGCAGCCGCTGATATCATAGTAGCTGTTGTCGTGATGGGAATTGAGGATAACATAAACGCCGTTGCCGTATGCATAATCAACGACCTCCTTGACGCGCTTCATCCATTCCCGGTCCACATTGCCCTTGGAGTCGCAGTGCTTGCCCCAGGACACGGGTATTCTTATGGTCTTGAAGCCTGCCTCGCAGATATCGTCAATCATATCCTTGGTGGTCTTGGGATTGCCCCAGGCAGTTTCGGAGCCGAGACCGTTTCCGAGAGCATCAAGAGAGTTGCCCAGGTTCCAGCCTGCGCCCATATCCTTAACGATATCCATAGAGGATTTCTTGGTGTCAAAGCCGTTTGTAGCCTTGGCTATAGTTTTATTTGCGGTGCTGTCCGACTTCTGTTCCGCCGTCTTGTCGGAGGAGTCCGATGCAGTTACCTTGACGGTGACAACAGCGCTTTTTCCGCTTCCGTCGGTGGACTTTACGGTGATCTTTGCAGTACCTGCCTTAACGGCGGTAACAACGCCCTTGGAGCTTACTGTTGCCACGCTCTTGTCGGAGGTTGCATAGCTCAGCTTCTTATTTGAAGCGTTGGAGGGGGAAACTGTGGGCTTAATTGTGTATGTGCCGCCCTTCTTGACGGTCACGCTCTTTTCCGAAACGGTAACGGAGGACACCTTCGTTCCTACAGTAACCTCTACGGCAGCCTGTGCCTTTGTACCCTTTACCTTCACGGTAACGGTGGCGCTGCCGTTCTTAACACCTGTTACCTTTCCCTGAGAGGTAACAGTGACAACATTCTTGTCGGAGGTAGACCATTCAAGAGTGTAGTCCTTCTTTCCCGACACCTCGGGAGTAAGTGTGACCGACTTGCCCTTAGCAATTGTAATCGTTTTCCACGGCAGAGATACTGCTGCCTCAGCTGCGCTTACGGAAAATCCCATTGTGCAGCAAAGACTAAGCACCATAGCCATGGAGATCAGCAATGACAAAATTCTCTTCATCTGCTTCATTCCTTTCATATCAGGTCCTTCCCCATACCCGCTATGGGGAAGGACCATTTTTATATATATTTTATTTTACCATTAACGCAGAGTAATTTCAATTAACATATCATATGAACTTGCGCCCTGTTATTTATTGTTTTTGCCCAAGCGGTCAAAAAGCTTGAATATGAGGAACATAAATACCGCCCCGAAAGCCGCGCCGCAGATATCAATAACCACGTCCATAGCCATACACGCCCGTCCCGGGACAAAATACTGGTGCAGCTCATCAGAAACGGCGTAGAGTCCGCCGAAAGCTGTGGATAAAAGCAGCCGTTTTCCCTGCCTTTTGTCTGTTCCAGCCCATCTCATTCCGAAATACACTGCCGCACCCAGGGCAGCGTATTCCAGAAAATGAGCGCTCTTTCTGACAATTACAGTAAGAAGCTCGCCGCCCACATTTTCCTCTCCCGCAGCCGCCGTAATGACCCCGTCGCTCAGCACTGTTGACTCGTCACCCGTCTGGGCGGAAAAGAAGAATATGACAGCCATTATAACAACTGCAGGAATAAACCCGAGAAGCTTTTTCAGTCTCATACAAGTCTGAACTCCGTCCGATTTTCCGTGGTGCTGTCGGGACCGATATACAGGATAAAGCTGCCCTTTTCGGCGGTATGATCCATATTTATATCGTAAAATCTCAGCATCTTTTCGGTTATCTCAAAGGAAACGGTCTGCTCCTCACCGGGGGCGAGGGATATTTTCTTAAAAGCTTTAAGCTCTCTCAGCGGACGGACAACACTGCCCTTAACATCGCGGATATAAAGCTGAACCACCTCTTTGCCCGCTCTGTCACCCGTATTCTTCACCCTTACGCTTGCGGTTATCCCACCGTCTGCCGTAAGGATATCCCTGTCAAGAGCAATGGGAGAATATTCAAAGCTTGTGTAGGAAAGTCCGAAGCCAAAGGGATACAGAGGGATATTGGGAGCGTCCATATAATTGGAGAGGAAGGGTATAAATTCCTTTACCCCGTTGTCCTTTGGTCTGCCCGTGTTAAATGCGCTGTAGCTCAGGGGAAGCTGTCCCGAGCAGTAGGGGAAGCTCATTGAAAGCCTGCCCGAGGGAGAAGCCTTTCCCGAAAGTATGTCCGCCGCCCCCAGACAGCCTGCTGTCCCCGGGAGCCAAAGCTCCATAACAGCTGCCGCTTTTTCGGCGATTTCGGGTATTGCAAGAGGTCTGCCGCCAAAAAGGAGCACCACTGTATTGGGATTAACCGCGGATATTTCCTCAAACAGCCGCTTCTGACCCTCGGGGAGAGATATATCCGTGCGGCTTCTTGACTCTCCCGTTCCAAGCTGGTCTTCGCCCAGAGCAAGAATTACGGCTTCTGCGCTCTTTGCGGCAGCGATAGCTTTTTCATCGGGAGTGTCGGAGGGGATAAACTGAAATTCAATATCGGAGCAAACCTCCTCGAGAGCAGCTCTCAGGGTAACGGTTTTTGAATTGTCCGCAAAAATTGCCCAGGAGCCTACTATATCCCTGCTCTCGCAGAGGGAGCCTATAACGGCAATTTTCTTTGCCCTGAGAGGAAGTATGCCGTTGTTCTTGAGCAGCACACTACATTCCGCAGCCGCCTTTCGTGACAGCTCCATATGCTCCCTGCAGCAATGAAGCTGTTTTTCCTCCTCCTCAGAAGCGTCCTTGTAGGGATTTTCAAAAAGTCCAAGCTTGTTTTTGAGTTTAAGCACACGCATTACAGCTTCGTCAAGCAGGCTTTCGGACACCTCGCCGCTCTTTACAAGCTCCTCAAGGTTATTAAGATAGCAGTCGGACATCATATCAATGTCCACACCCGAATTTATGGCTTTTTCGGCAGCGTCACGGCTGTCTTCCGCCGCTCCGTGGATAACAGTCTCGCCGATAGCGTTATAGTCGCTGATAAGAACGCCCTCAAAGCCCATTTTGTCTCTCAGAATATCACGAAGAAGCTTTCGGGATATGGTGCAGGGAATACGGTCAAGAGTGTTAAAGGCAGTCATAGCCATTTCCGCTCCCGCATTTACAGCTGCCTCGTAAGCGAGAAGATAGTCCTCGAAAAGAGTTCTTTCCGAAAGCTCAGCAACGTTATAATCTCTGCCCGACTGCACCGCACCGTAGGCGGCAAAATGCTTGAAGCAGGAGGCAACTCTGCCCTTGTCTCCGCAGTTTTCCCCCTGAAAGCCCCTCACCATTGCGGCGGTCATTTTTGAATTAAGGCAGGGGTCCTCCCCGAAGCTTTCCATACACCGTCCCCAGCGGCTGTCACGGGCAAGATCCGCCATTGGCGAAAATGTAACGTGTATGCCTGCCGCCGAAGCCTCCTTTGCGGCAGTTTCGGCAGTCTCCCTTACAAGCTCGGGGTCAAAGCTTGCTCCGAGGGCAATGGGAACGGGAAATGCGGTCTTGTAGCCGTGAATAACGTCCGCCATAAACATTGCAGGGATATGGTGGGGCTGTTCCTTTATAAATTCGTCCTGAAGCTTTGTAAGCCTTGCGGCTCCGTCCGAGCCTAAAATACTGCCCAAGCGGTACGCCTTGTTATCCGTGAGATGAAAGGCGGCGGCAGGACCTGTTAGGAAGTCCTCTCCCCCGTAAAAATCGCCGTTAAGCTGGACAAGCTGCTCTGCCTTTTCCGCAACGGTCATATCCTGTAAAAGCTCCGAAAGCTGTTTTTCGGTCATATAAGTCATTCCTTTCCATAATTTTATCCAATAACGTTACTCAAAGTTTATCATAAATTTCCCCTTACGTCAACCGTTTTTCGGCACTTTTGTCTGAAAACAGCAATGTAATGAACAGCTTTCTTTTTCTGAATTTACGGCAAATAGAAAAGGCTGAGGCGTAAAAGAAACGTTAATTTTCGCTTTCTCCCCTTGTAATTTCTGTTATGATATGTTATAATTTAAAAAACATTGCAGGGGGAGGGGAAATGTATGGGAATATCGCCTTTAGGAACGGGCACCGATGCTCTCGGAGGCTTTACCTCCGGGGGAGACACAGGCACCAATATACAGCGAAAGCTTACAGAGCTTAAAAAGCAGCGGGAAGAATTTGAAAGCGCAAAAAACAAAGTCACCGACAAAAATGCTCTGTCAAACAAAATAGCCGCTCTCGACAGGCGGATAAGCAACCTTGAAAGCAGGCTCGAGAAGCTCCGGGAAGAAAACGGCGAATGTCAGACCTGCAAGAACCGCAAATACAGGGACGGCTCCGACGATCCCGGAGTTTCCTTCAAGACCGCCTCGAAAATAGCTCCCGAAGCTGCTGCGTCGGCAGTCCGCGGTCACGAGATGGAGCACGTTTACCGCAATCAGGCAAAAGCCGAAAGAGAAGGCAGGGAGGTAGTCTCCCAGACCGTTACGCTGAAAACGGGCATATGTCCCGAGTGCGGCAAGCCCTATATTGCAGGGGGCGAGACAAGAACCGTTACAAAAGCGAAAAACGAGCCCGACTTTTCCGTCGGAACGGAAACGGACGCTAAGGGAAGTATTTTTGATACGGTAGCGTAATACAATTCTAAAAACCAAAACACAGCCGCCTTTGACTTTCATCGTCATAGGTGGCTGCTTTGTTGTTTTTATGTAAGACTCATATCATCAGTTGAACTCTTTTACGATATCGTTCATTCTCTTTACCTCGTCGGTAACGGAACGGGCGGTATCTGCGCTTTTTTCGGAGGTGCGGGATATCTGCGCCACCACCTCGGCTATCTGATCCATCTTGATTTTCACAGCCTCGGCAGAAGCGGTCTGACCCTCGGCGAGACGCTTTATCTCCTCGGACTGTCTTGCGCTGTCCTCGGAAATGCGGATAACATCGCCCATCTTGTCGGCAATGCCCTCGGCGAGAACAGTTCCGCCTTTTACAGCCTCAATGCTTGTGGCTATGAGAGAGGAGGTGTTCTTTGCAGCCTCGGCGGATTTGTTTGCGAGATTTCTTACCTCGTCCGCAACTACCGCGAAGCCCTTGCCTGCGTCGCCTGCTCTTGCAGCCTCAACTGCGGCGTTAAGAGCAAGGATATTTGTCTGGAAGGCAATGTCCTCAATGGTCTTGATAATGCTCTCGATCTCTCTCGAAGCCTTTGCTATATCGTCCATTGCGCTTACCATATTGCGTACCTCTTCATTGCTGGCACGAAGGGTCTCGGTGCTTTTTCTTGCAGACTCGGAAGCGCTTTCGGACTCGCTGAGGCTGAGATGAGCCTGCTTTGTGATATTTCCGATATCCGAAACGATATTTCCGATAGTAGCCTCCTGTTCCTCGGCGTCGGCGCTGAGAGAGGAGGATATCTGCTCCATATGGGCAGCGGTGCTGTTAAGGCTCTCGGATATGCCTGCAATACGGGAAACCACGTCTCCCTGCTTTGCCATAAGCGCCTTGTTGCCGCTCACCTGCTCGTTCATCTGCTCAAGAAGCCCGGAAGCCTCCTGCTCGGCAGTTCTTGACTGCTTGATATACTTTATGCTCTGATTGATAAAATACAGTATCATTACCGCGCATACGTTCATTCCGATAATGCCCTTGATAAGGAACTCAAGCCCCGCGTCCTGATAGAAAAAGTTCTTGAAAAAGAGTGCGCCCACAGCGGCAATATCCATAATGACCCAGTGTATCTTAATGTTAAGGGTGTTGTAATAAACGGAAGCGATGGCCATAGAAGCCAGCATAAGGGGAAACATTCCGTGCATTTCGTGCTTTGCGGAGGATATAAGGATAATGGCAAGCAGCTGAGCCTGAGAGAGGATAATTCCCCTTAATGAGCCGCTGAGCTTGTTTTTGAGCACCATTACCGCTGCAGGAACAATAATGCCTATTGCGATAGTCAGAACGCCTATTGCGGCAGCTCCCGTAACAAGATTTACTATTCCGAAAATAAGGCACACGCCTGCGATAAAGAGCATATGCGTTTTGATGATCTTTTCGGAGACCGCTATGGTATTATTTTTGTCCGTCATAAAATTTCCAGCCTTTACGGTTTATTTTGCAGGATAAAGTTTAATTTATTATAACATATTCCGACATCAATGTCAATCAAAAAAGCCATATTTTTTAAGTTAGCCTGAGACTGCTTCTCACATTCCCTTAAACGTTTACGACAGTTAATTTGATTTGTCGAATAAATATTTGTCTAATATACCTATTGAAAAAACTGCACAGATATTTTATAATATTTTTAGGCAGATTTTTACACTTTGGGATAACCCTAAATCTGAAGAAGGAGAGAAAGAAATATGATACCTGTTATCAACAAGGAAGATTTTGAGGAAAAGCTCAGACAGGAGCTGCAGGTGGAGTTCAATGTAACTCCCATCGACGCTTCGGATAATCAGATCTACAAGGCTCTTTCGGCTGTTGTGGTAGAAATTCTCAGAGCCAAGAGAAGAAAGTTCAGAAACCAGACCCATTCCGCAGGCAAGAAGGAAATTTACTACCTTTCAATGGAGTTCCTTATGGGTCGTTCCCTCAAGACCAGCCTTTACAACCTTGAAATAAACGATATGGTGGAGGATATCCTCAAGAAGTGGGACGTCAACATCGAGAGAATTTACGATTACGAGCCCGACGCAGGTCTCGGAAACGGCGGTCTCGGCAGACTTGCTGCCTGCTACCTTGACGGTCTCGCTACAGACGGCTATCCCGCAATGGGCTACTCCATCTGCTACGAGTACGGTATCTTCAAGCAGAAGATAGAAGAGGGCTGGCAGACCGAGCTTCCCGACAACTGGCTTCCCGGCGGCGACTGCTGGCTTGTTCCCAAGACCGACAAGTCCATCGAGGTACACTTTGACGGCGAGCTTAAGGAATACTGGGATCAGCAGTATCACCACGTTTCCTATGTAAACTATAATACCGTTGTTGCAGTTCCCTATGATATGTACGTTCCCGGCTATGACAGCGAGGGCGTTTCCGTTCTGAGACTGTGGCAGGCAAAGGCTCCCTCCTTCGATATGAAGATGTTCAACCAGGGCGACTATGCCCGCGCTCTCGGTCAGAACACCGTTGCACAGGCTATTTCCAAGGTTCTTTACCCCAATGATAACCATCTTGAGGGCAAGAGCCTCAGATATCGTCAGCAGTACTTTATGTGCGCAGCTTCCGTGGGCGATATCGTTAACCGTCATATGTCCGTTTACGGCACTCTTGACAACCTCCACGAAAAGGTTGCTATCCACATCAACGACACTCACCCCACCCTTGCTATCCCTGAGCTTATGCGTATCCTCCTTGATGACTGCGGCTACAGCTGGGACAAGAGCTGGTATATCGTTACAAATACCTTCGCATACACCAACCACACCGTTATGGCTGAGGCTCTTGAGAAGTGGGACGTTAATCTCGTTCGTCAGATAACTCCCCGTATCTTCGACATCATCTGCGAGATCAACCGCCGCTACTGCAAAGAGCTTATGGAGAGGATCGGTGACGGAAACAAGGTTTCCAGAATGTCCATCGTCCAGAACAATCAGATCCATATGGCTCTCCTCTGCGTATGCGCTTCTCACAGCGTAAACGGCGTTTCCAAGCTCCACTCCGAGATCATCAAGACCAATGTTTTCAACAACGAATACAACTACACTCCCCACAAGTTCCAGAACGTTACCAACGGTATCGCTTACAGAAGATGGCTCCTCCAGTCCAACCCCGGACTTACCGAGCTTCTTACCGAGACTATCGGCGACGGCTTCAAGAAGAACGCTTCCGAGCTTTCCAATTTTGTCAAGTATGAAAATGACAAGAAGGTTCTTGACAAGCTTGCAAAGATCAAGCTTGAGAACAAGAAGCGTTTTGCTGATTATGTTCACCGCAATTTCGGCGTAGAGCTCAACACAAACGCTATCTTCGACGTTCAGGTAAAGCGTCTCCACGAGTACAAGAGACAGAACCTCAACGCTCTGAACATCATTGCCGAGTACAACGCTCTGCTTGAAAATCCCAATATGGAATTTACTCCCAAGACCTACATCTTTGCTGCTAAGGCTGCTCCCGGCTACTATCTTGCAAAGCAGATAATCAAGATGATCTGGGCTCTGGGCGAGGAAATAAGAAAGAACCCTGTTATCAGCAAAAAGCTGCAGGTATTCTTCCTTGAGGATTACCGCGTAACAATGTCCGAGCTGCTTATGCCCGCAGCAGAGGTTTCCGAGCAGATCTCTCTCGCAGGTACAGAGGCTTCGGGTACAGGTAATATGAAGCTTATGCTCAACGGCGCCCTCACTCTGGGTACTCTTGACGGTGCAAATGTTGAGATCAAGGAGCAGGTAGGCAAGGACAATATATTCATCTTCGGTATGACCACCGAGGAAGTTCTTGCAAAGAAGGCTCAGGGCTACCGTCCCGAGGAGTATGTAAACAACAACGAGGTTATCCGCAAGGCTCTCGCAAAGATGTACAGCGGCATCAACGGCTGTACCTTCGAGGAGGTTGCAGACACCCTCAAGTTCAAGGATCCTTATATGGTACTTGCAGACTTCGACGCTTATCAGTCCGCACAGCAGTACGTTTCCGAGTGCTACAAGGACAAGGCTAAGTGGAACAAGATGTCCCTCCACAACATCGCAGGCGCAGGCATATTCTCCGCTGACCGTGCTGTTGACGAGTACGCTAAGAACATCTGGAAGCTTACTAAGTAATATAAAATTACAGAGATCAAAAGCGGCTCTTTCCCGACGAAAAAGGGAAAGAGCCGTTTTTGCATATTGTATCTTTATTTGCTGTCCCGCACCATATTTCTGCGGAACACAATGACCGAGAGAATTATTGCCCCAAGAGTGTATGCCATAACAATAAGCATATCCGTTCCAAGATGAGCCGTACTGCCTGCCATAATGCTTCTAACGGCTCTCACCGAGTGGTAGAAAGGGAGGGCAAGGCACACATCACGAAGTCCTCCGCCAATGCTTTCCACGTCCATCCATATTCCGCCAAGCATTCCTGCGGCGGAGATGATTATGGAGCAAAGTCCCGGAGCAGCATTGCTGTTAAAGAGACCGCCGAAAAGAAGTCCGAAGCCTATGAACATCACCGCTGTGGGGATAAGGGACAGGAGCGCAAGGAGAACCCTTCCCACGTTCATCTCAACATCTTCCACAGCCGCAATTACAAAGGAAGCGGCGAAGTTTATCACCGATTGTATCACCGAAAGCAGGATTATGGGCAGGTAATAGCCCCCGATAAACTCCCACGCCTTCATAGGTGAAGCATAAAGACGGGTGAGGAATGCGCCTGTTCTGTCCTGAGAAAGAAGCAGCGCCGCAAAAAGCATTACAAAGGAAAGTCCGAACACCGCAATTCCACCGGAAAGATTATCAATGCGAAAAACGGTCATACCCGCTTCGGGGGGTATGCTCTTGTTTACCACTGTCATAATGAGCAGCATAATAATGGGAAAGCCCAGACAGAATATGTAGCTTAAAGGGTCTCTGAGCAGCTCCTTTAGATTTCTCCCCGAAAATACTACAGTTCTCATACATCTTCTTCCTTTCCTGTGCTTCTTTCGGCTATCTCGATAAATGCGTCCTCGAAGCTGTCCTTGCCTGCAAGCTTTTTCAGCTCGTCAGCAGTTCCGACTGCCCTGAGACAGCCCCCTGTCATAATGGCAATGCGGTCGCAGAGGGCTTCAGCTTCATCAAGATAATGGGTGGTGAGGATTATGGTCATTTTAGATTTAAGCCCTTTTATAACATTCCACAGCTCACGCCTTGCCAGCACGTCAAGTCCTAAGGTAGGCTCGTCAAGGAAAAGTATCCTGGGAGAGGTCACAAGAGCCATTGCAATGCTCACCTTTCTCTGCCAGCCCCCCGAAAGGGTCTTTGCCCTGCGGTCAAGCACCGAGCCCAGAGAAAGCTCGTTTATCACTCTGTCCACCGCTCCTTGAGGGTCGTCGACTCCATAAATATCCGCCATAAACCGAAGATTTTCCTTTACCGTAAGCTTTGGAGCAACAGCAGTTTCCTGAGTGGAGAGATTTATTATCCGCTTTACCTCACTGCTCTGTGTAATAATGCTGTTTCCGCCCAGAAACGCTTCGCCGCTGTCGGGCTTTGTAAGGCAGGATAACATTCTTATGGTGGTGGTCTTTCCTGCGCCGTTTACGCCCAGCAGTCCGAAAAGCTCTCCCGAAGCGATGTCAAGGGTAAGGTCATTTACAGCGGTAAGATCTCCGAAGGTTTTTCTGAGATTTTTTATCTCTACAGATGCATTTTCCATAATCCATTCCTTTCCGTTATTCAACCTCATTTTCAGAGGGGATAACATCTTCAAGGGTGATATCCTTGCAGCCTGCGGCCTTCATAGATTTAAGCACGTCAATAAAGAAAGATGTCTTGCACAGGGCGATACCCTGCGTTTCGTCTCCCAGCACAAGGAGCAGTTCCCCTTCCTTTATGCCAAATATCTTCATAGCCTTTTTGGGTATTTTGAAAGAGCCGTCCTTTCCCACCTTTACCGCACCGAAAATATGCTTGCCGCGGGGAGTTATGTCCTTTTTATCATTGTCCGTAACAGCTTCAAAAAGGCTGTCAAGGGTAACATCGTAAAGGTCGGCAAGAGCGCGGCAGTTATAGATATCGGGGAGACTGTCTCCGCTTTCCCACTTTGCCACCGCCTGACGGGAAACATTCAGCTTCTCCGCCACCTGCTCCTGAGAAAGACCGCTCATCTTGCGAAGCCGCTTTAAATTCGATTCTATCATCTGAAATTCTCCATTCTGCGGATATACGTGCTTTCCGCTCAGCGTATTTCGCCTAAAAAACAGAAATAATTTTCTTGTTTTGTGGCTCGGTAACGTAAGTATTGAAGCCAAATCTTGTAAGTAGTTTTTATTTGGCCGGGGATTTAACAGACTGTGCGGATATACGTGCTTTCCGCTTTCGTTATATTTATTATACGGTATTCCGAAATCCTTTTCAACCAAGCAAAGCTTACAAAAAATGCAACCGATGGTTGCATTTTGTAAAGATATTTATCAGTCGTGCCGTTCATCGGAGTCAAATGTCTCGCAGAAGCGTGCGGCAAAAGCAGGCGGCTCGCCCCCAGCATACAGATGACCCGTATCACCGAAGGCGTTCATTCTGAAATATGCAATGCCCTCTCTGCGCTCCTCGGTGGTGAGAACGGTCACAGAAGTGGGTGCGGCGCAAAAGCCGTGCCACAGCACTACGGGAGATATGCCCAGCAGATGCCCCAGCATCACACATTCAACGCCGAAGTGGCAGAACAGGGCGATCGTGTCTCTGTTTGGGGCAACCGCACGGTAGATATTCCCCTCACGCTTGTAGCCGTGATGCTCGAGTATGCCGTCAATGCCGCTGTAAACTCTCTCCGCCTCGGCAATAACATCAGCCCTGTCCATTACGGGAACGGTGTGCCACAGATCCTTGCTGTAATACTCCTCCTTTGCGGTCCAGCAGGCAGGGAGCTGGTCCCAGGGGATACGCTCCTCCCCCGTATTTTCGTCGATAATTGGAGCGTGGAACTCTCTCAGCCAGGGACAGGTCTCACCCGTGGCATTTTTCGCCCTGAGAGTGTATTCGGCAGTTGCCTGCGCTCTGCCCAGAGGGGAGAGGTAGTAATAGTCTATCTTTTCGTTTACAAGTCTGTCTGCAAGCAAACTTGCCTCCCTGCGTCCCTTTTCGGTAAGGGAGTCGTGCTCGTAATCGGGGTCGCCGTGACGGATGATAAGAAGCTTCATAGGTTTTCGGTGTCCTTTCATTTAATACTATTATAACATTCTCTCAGTTCAGCGAATAAGGATACCTGTACTCGCTCACCCTCCACAAACCGTCCTCACAGCGCTCGATAACGAAATTACCGCCGTCGGTGTAGCCTGTGAAATTGCCCGTTTCGTCAAATTTCTCCTGTCTTGAGCGGAAAACCATTCTGTCGGAGGTGACGCTTACATCGGAAAATGTGAGAGTGCCCAGAGTAAAGTCATATCCCCCATCTCCCGCAATGCCGTACAGCTCGCCGTTTATGTCCGTATACCGCTGAGGAGCGGCAGCAAATATCCTTTCGGCGGTCTTGGGAGTGAAAATGCTCTTTAAATATTTTTTCAGATCCTTTACCGTTTCAAAACGGCTGTCATCTATCCTGAAATAATAGTCCGAAGCGGAGCTGTCCTCGGGACGGGGCATTTCCACATAGTTTTCCCAGTCAGAAATGTTAAAGGTGGTCATTGTGAAATACTGAGCGGCGGAATTTGCGGCAGCCCAGCAGGCATAGCCGAAATAAAGGGTGTTGTCCTCTGTTATATCCTCATAGTCTGCCACCAGACAGGGAACATTGTAATCAAATTTAAGAGTTTTTATCTTAACTCTGCTCTCAATGGGACGTGGCTCGCCGTTCTCGTCATACAGATTGCTGTCGTCAACGGTTATCTCGTAGATGAATTTGTCGGGTTCGCTGTGATAAAGCTGGGTGCGGTCAAGATAATCGTGTATAGTTTCCTCTGTCTCCCCGTCTCCGTCCGTGTCCTCGGCGCTTATCATATTTATCTCACGAAGCTCGCCGTTCTTATCCACGGTGTACATTCGGCTTACGGAATATACGGCATTATCCCCGGACTTGTCCAGCTCCTCCTGTGTGATATCGAAGTTGAACTGCATAATATCTGGGATATACGTGTCGTCAATGTCATTCTTGATTATCTTCACCGCCGATGAAGCATAGCTCTGGTCATAGGGAAACGAGGGCGTGTAGCCTGTGGGGGCGGTTATAACAAAATCTCTCGTTTCATAGCGGTTATTTTCCACAGTCACAGCTATCTCATCGGGATATTCTCCCGTTTTTACTGTAATGAGGTAGTTTTCTGCAGCTCCCCGAAGCTCGAAGGAATATCCCGAAAAAGGCTCGGGCGGCGCTTCAGGAGCAGTTTCCCCTGCCGAGACGGAAGTTCCGTCCGAGGGAAGAGATGTTTCGGCGATCTCTTTTCCTTTATCCCCCGAACAGCCGCAGAGAAGCAGGGCGGCGGCAATAAGCGCCGGATATGATTTTATACTGCGCTTTTTCATTTCCAACATCCTTTCTGTTTCCATTATATCAGATACATTACCCATTTGCAATTACAAATGGGTTACAACTTTAAGTGATATGCGATATCATAACCAAAAATGCTCTCCCCGACTGAACAGGGAGAGCATTTGCTATTTGGTATCAGAAATCGTCCTCCATATATCTCCTCACCAGCACCGAGGAGGAAATGACCGACAGTGCGCAGGCAGCAATGACCGTTATGACCGCCGCCAAGCCTTTGTCCTTCATAAGCAGGATCGCCGCCGCCAGTGAGCCGCCGTTTACCGAAAGGGGAAACACCACCGCCGCAAGCTTTGTGGAAAACCTGATATATGCTGCCGCCGAAGCGTCCAACCCATTTATCCCCACAGCGCACAGGAGTGAAAAAAGCATAAGCACCACAAATCCTGCCTTGCAAAGGGGCTCAGACACATACATAAGGGCGAAAAAGAAAGCAATCGCCCCCGATAAAAACGAAAGGGTGATCATAAGCTTGAAGAACGTTCCCTTGTATTCCTTTTCCACAGAGATCCTCCTTACTTTCGGTAATTTATTCCCTGATAGCTGTCCTCACGGGCAAAGGTCTTGTCTATCTCATTCATTACCGTGAATTTTTTAAGGCTCCATTCGGGTGCAAGCAGCACGTCCCGTCCCCCGTCTCCCGTGACTCGCTGAATTATAAGCTCCGGGGGGAAAAGCTTTATCTGCTCGCAGACGATATGGACATATTCCGTGAGGGTAAGGGGCGTTATCTCCCCTCTGAGGTACTGCTCACCCATGACCGTCCCCTTGAGTATATGCAGAAGATGAAGCTTTATGCTGTGAAGCGGCAGGCGGGACATCTCACGGGCAGAGGTGAGCATCATCTCGAAATCCTCCTCGGGCAGACCGTTTATCAGATGAACGCAGACGTTTATGTTTCTTTTAAAAAGCCTTTCGCAGCAGTTCAGAAAATCCCCGTAGGTGTGACAGCGGTTTATCCTTGCGGCAGTGGCGTCGTGAACGGTCTGAAGCCCCAGCTCCACCGTAAGGTAGGTGCGGTCATTCAGATCGGCAAGGATATCAAGCACACTGTCGGAAATGCAGTCGGGACGGGTGGATATGGCAATGCCCACCACATTTTCAAGCCCCAGCGCCTCCTCGGTCATAGAGCGTATCTTCTCCGCAGAGCCGTAGGTGTTGGTGCCTGCCTGAAAATAGGGAATGTAAAGCCCCTCGCTCCACTTTTTGTTCATCGCTCTCTTTACCGCTTCAAACTGTTCGGTAACGGACTGACGGGGAGAGCCTGCAAATTCGCCGCTCCCCTCAAGGCAGTAGGTACAGCCCCCCGTTCCCTTTGTGCCGTCGATATTCGGGCAGGAAAAGCCGCAGTTTAAGGATATTTTCATCACCTTGCAGCCAAATCTTTTTTTAAGATAAAAGCTTTGGGTATGATATCTTTTGTTGGTATCGGAATAGGGGAAGGGGCTGTTCATAGCTTATTTCCAACCTTTCTTGAGAGTGCCTGCCTGAAGATCACTGTATAAAAAAGCCTTGCAAAAGCAAGGCTGAAATATATTTTTGTTCAGGTTTGCCTGTTCAAGCTGTACGGTTACAGGTAATATTACATTTTCTGATTATATTATACAGCCAAACCGCAGATTTGTCAACAGCTGTATGTGATAAAAAAATACCCGCCCTGCCGCATTTCAGTGGCAGGACGGGAGTTTTTCCGAAGCTTTTTATCTTGCGTTCTTTTTCAGTAGTTACTGACAGTTGCCCTTGCATACAAAGGACATACAGTCGGTGCACTCGGGAACGGTGGGGTTAGCCTCGTGTGTGCCTACCTTGATGGTTTCGAGGGAGCAGTAATGCTCATTTGCAAGATTGTACTTGCAGCTTGATACATCGCACTTGATAGAAGAATTCTTTGTCATTTCCTTATCCTCCGAATATATATTATCGCACGATGTCCAATGTACTTCGGTGTTCGGAGTTCATTGCACATCGGCGTAATAATATTATTTTCTAAAAAGCGTTTACTGATACTCGGAAAATTTTTGAAAATCAGAACTTCTCGATCATCAGTACGGAGCTTCCGCTGCCGCGGCGAAAATATGTGACAAAATAATCCTTATCCCCCGTGCTGTTTAAGCCGTATAGCTCAAAATCGTCACATTTCGGGTCTATGGAGTAAAAGTTAAAACATTTTTCAAGGCTGTCCCTGCTTTCGGAGACAGGTATACCCGCAAGAGATACATCGCAGGGCAGCCCCGCTCTGTCTGAAACCAGCCGGAGGCACATTTCAGCTTCTTCATTTATTTGTTAATTCCTTTCATTATTCGCTTACGGACTGTATCAGAAGAGCGGATATGCCGCTGTTTCGGGTATAGAAAACGAAAACGCTCTGTCCCTCAAGCTCGTATATATCGTACATTACAAAACTGCCGTCTTCCTTTAGTTCTCCGTTTTCAAAATATGCGGCAAGGCTTTCCGTGTCCTGTGAAACGGGT
This sequence comes from Oscillospiraceae bacterium, assembly GCA_028720105.1. Lineage (GTDB taxonomy): Bacteria > Bacillota > Clostridia > Oscillospirales > Ruminococcaceae > Huintestinicola. The sequence continues at coordinate 239,313 of JAQYLI010000017.1, forward strand.
ATGCCCGCAAGAGAGGCGTCACAGGGGAGATTTTCCCTGTCTGCCAGATACCAGGCATATATCATTCCTTCATCGGCAGGTCTGTCGGGCATTCTCATTGCCGTTGTCAGTCCGAAATATCTGCCCTTATAAAGCAGGAGATACTTGTCGGACAGGTTTTCCGTGCCCTCCATAGGAGCGGTTTCCAGAGGGATAAGGCTGATATCGCCCTCAAGGCTGCTTACGGGTATGTACGGGGCGCAGGAAAAATCGCCTATGATAACTTCGGCGTCTTTGAATACGGACAGTGCTTCAAATTTTTTCGGCTCTCCCGTCAGCGACGGCAGGTCGGTCATATTATCAAAATCATTGTAGGGAACGTATTCGCAGAGAGCGTTGTTTTCCTCAAGGCGGGTGCAGTCAAGGGAGCCTATCATCACCGAGGAGGAAGAGGGCATAAACTCGGCAAATTCGCAGCTGTCCGAAACATAAAAAAGGTCGGAAACATTTTCGTCCGAAAGGGTCTCTGCGGCGGAGGGAGTGCCGAAAATCCGTTCAAGCTCCGCAGGACTGCATATATCCGCTTCGCCAATGCTCCATTTGCATATGTCCGAGGAGAGGGTCATTGAGTAGATAACTCCCTCCGTTTCGCTCATTCCGCTGCCTTTGAGGATCGTAAGGTCGGCAAGCTTTTCGCCGCCCTTTATAATGGCTCCGCCGTCACCCGTTTCCAGGCGCTCGCCGCCGAAAATAAGCTCGCCGTCAAAATACATATAATCATTATCAAGCCTTTCGCCCTTTCCGTACTGTACCCGAAAGCCTTCGGGCAGGTCGGATACAAGGAGGGGCAGGGCAATGCGGCTGTTATTTATGCGTATATCACCTGCGGCGGCTCTCAGCTTTTCGCTGTTTTCCGCCGACATTACGGTGACGTTTTCAAGCTCTGCGCCAAAGGCTTCGCATATGGTTTCCGAGTCAATATTCTCGGCGGTATGGTAATACTGCTCGTAGGGGGAAAGGGGAACTTTTTCCTGATGACAGGCGGTGAGGAACAAGGCTGCAAAGGCTGCAAAAATAAAGGCTGTGAGATTATTATGTTTCATTGGCTGTCCTTTCAAAAGTATATCTCGCTCATACGTGCTGTAAATTTATTATAGCACAAATGTTTATAAATATCAATATACAAATAGCACAAACTTTCCGAATATTTTTGCCTGCTATATACTAAAAAAATAAATAATAAATCAAGGCTTCTGCTCCCAGCGCAGGGCAAGGTCAAACCACTGTGCGGCAACAGGATTTATATATCGTGGGTCGTTGTTTTTAATGGTGGTACTGTCGCACATCGCTATGCCGTGACCGCCTTTGGGGAAGATGTGAAGCTCAAAGGGGACTTTTTTCTCCGACAGGGCAGCGGCGAACATCAGGCTGTTTTTTACGGGGACCACAGTATCATCGGCACAGTGCCATATGAATGTGGGGGGAGTGGTTTCCGAGACGTGCTTTTCCAGAGAAGCAAGAGCTTTCAGCTTTTCTGTGGGGGCAATGTTTTTTGCGGACAGGGGGTGGGTATATTCTCCCGTTGTAATAACGGGGTAGCAAAGTATCATTTTATCGGGGCGGATATTTTCCGCAAAAAGCTCTGCATACCTGTCAAAATGAACGCCCAGGCTGGCGCAGAGATGTCCTCCCGCCGAAAAGCCGCATAGGATTATCCTGCCGTCACAGCAAAGCTCATCGGCATTTTTTCTGATATATGCCACCGCTTCAGCAAGCTCTAAAAGTGCAGTAGGAAAGGGCTTATCCACGCAGCTGTACTCCAGCACAAAGCCGTTATAGCCGTGGGAATACCATCTTGCGGCGCAGGGCTCCCCTTCTCTTTTTGAGCAGTGCTCATAGCTTCCCCCGGGGACGGCAATGAGAGCGGGGAATTTACGACTCGGGTCTGTATCGTGGATAATGCAGGTGAGCGAGGGAGAAAGTCCCTCTCCCGAAAGTCCTGCTTTTTTATAGGGTGGTTCAAGGTTTACGGTGAAAGTTTTCATAGCGGTGTTCCTTTCGCATAGACTGTTATTCGTTTTGGGAAAGCTTTGATTTGCAGTAATACACATCGTGGTCAAGGCTGCGGTACCATGCGAAAAATTCATCCCGTTCGCTGTCGCTTATATTATCGCAGTGATACATTCCCACATCATAAAGCTTAGACAGGTTCATAAGGGGAGCGGCGCTTTTAATTGGAGTGTAGCTCAGTTCTGTTTTTTCAAGAGAGGTATTTCCCGAAAGAGGGGAAATGTCCGTCACGTCCGTTCCGTACAGATCGACTTCCCTAAGCTTCGGCTTATCCGCAAGTGCGGAGATGTCCGAAATAAGCTTTTCCTTTTGGTGGTCATGATTTTGAGAGGCATCAAATACCTCAAGCTCGGTCATATTTTTCAGTGGGGATATGTCGTACACGTCTGTGCCGCTGATATACAGCTCACGCATTTTTGTACACCCCGAAATACAGCTTATGTCGCTGATCTTCGTTCCCCTGATATCAAGCCGCTCAAGGGAGGTGAGCCTTTCAAATCCCGTCAGCTCGGTCAGACCTTCGCCGCATTGCAGTTCCAGCTCCCTGAGGGTGGTTATCCTGCTTATATTTCCTGTGCTGTCCATATTGTCATAAATGTACAGCTTTTCAAGAGAGGGGAAATTTCCGCCAAACTCTGCTTTAACATCATTGTCTGTATTAAGCCATAAAAGCTTCAGACCATTCATACGGCTCAGAGGGTCAAGGCTCTCGGGACTTACCCATTGGAATACCAGCTTTTCCGTATTGATATCCGAGATGTGTTCAAGCTCCTCAAGGGTCAGGCTGTGATCTGTCAGCAGGCAGAAGCTGTTTTCTTCCCAATATTCTGCGTGATTTTTTGAGATTTCCTTTGCCGAAAAGGGGCGGATATAAATGGCTGAGCAGCTGTCGGGAAGCTCGGAGACGGTGCATACGAATTTCGTATTGCCTGCGGTAAAGCTTTCATGGGAATAACGGGAAATGATTTCAGGTGCTTTAAGACACAGCCCGACCACTATCAGCACCAGCCCGAAAATGATTTTCAGTATCTGTTTTGAGGAAAGCTTTTCCCCACTCATAATATGTCGCCTCCCGTAGGTCAGTTTTCCTTCTGCGGCTTTTTTACAGAGCAAAGGGCGGTAAAGCCCTGCTTGAAGCCCAGTATTCCCTTGGCGGTCTCGGGGTGCATAGGTTCCTCTCCGCATATCAAAACGATACCCGTGCAGCTTCTTGTCACAAGCTCCCATTCGGTGCAGTCCCACGCTTTGGGGGCGCAGAGCAGTATCACATCATACTGTGCGGAAAGGTATTCGATAAGCTGTTCATATGCGGGAGAGGAGAAAACCGCTGCCGGAGAGGGTACGCTTTTGCTGTCGGCAATGACGTCAACGCCTTTTCTTGCGTTTATGGTGAGAGCGTCCCAGATGGTGCAGTTTCCCCACACGATATCGGACAGGCTGCCCTTGGGAGTTATTTTGAAAAACCTTGCTGTTTCGGGCTTTTGCAGGCAGCAGTCAATGAGAGCTGTGCGGTGACCGTTTTCCGCTAAGGCGCAGGCAAGGTAGGAGGTTATTTTTGTGACGGGAGATATATCCCCTCCCGAGGTGCGGAAGTCGGGAGCAATGGCTATCACTCTCGGGGGCTTGCTGCCGCTTGCGGAGATAAGCTGCCCGGCGGCTTCCGTATATCCGCTTTTTTCCAGACCCTCGGGGGCGGAAAGGGGCAGCTCACCTAAGCTTACCGATGAACGGCAGGCGTCATCGATATATTCCTGCATTGTAAGGGCGAAATGATAGTCGTTTTCCGTATCCGCTTTTTCGGGGCGGTAGCGAGGTCTTTCATTGCCTGCGGATTCCATAAACAGGAAGCATACAAGACCCGCCGCAAGTCCTGCGGAAATGGCAATGGGGATATAGGGCAGGGCGGGAGTATTCGGCATATCAAAATAGGATATGACCTCAAAGGGAGGGATATCCTCGCTCTGCTCCGCAAGGCAGAGAAGATTTATGAGGATTATGGGGGCTTCGGAGGGGGAAGGAAGATCCCTTAGAATTATTTCCGCTCCCGTGGTGTTCCCAAGTCTTTCCACCGACAGGGAGCCTTTAAGCTCTTCTGCGGAAAGTCCCGACGCGGCTCCTGCGCTTGTGAGGAAATTCTCCTCAGTTACGGCTTTCCTTAGGGCTGAAACGCTTCTGGTGACCTCGGTATTTACAATGCCCTCCGCCGCATCTGTTTGTGTAAAATAAATAAGCGCCCGTCCGTTTTCGGAAGGCTCTGACGAAAAAAGGCAGAAAGCCCCTGCAGCGGCAGCTGTTACAACTGCCGCAAGCAGGGGATATAGAGCCTTTTTTATTCTTCGGGACATTGCCTGACTCTCCTTAAAGGTCTTTCTTATCAGAATTTTCTCTTTCTCTTAACTCGTCTGTGCTTCTTTTTCTTCTTTGACACTGCAAAGATTATTGCGTATATGACTATCAGGGCGGCGGCTATGGCAGCGGCAGCTACAAACCAGCCCGAGGAGATGAACTGCTTTGCCTTATCCCAGCTGTAGGCAAGCTGGGAAAGGGTAACGTCGTCCTGCGCCGCAAGGGGTATGGAGCATACTTCTTCTCCCGACATCGAGAGGGTATATGTACCGAAAACCTGTCCCTTGGCAATTGGTGCGGTGACGGTGCCGTCCTCGTTTAAAAGGCTTTCGTCTATGGTTATTTTTTCCGTGAGGCGGGAGGTGTCTATGGTCCTGAGCCACATACAGCTGTAGCTTTCGGAGGTCACGAGACGGACAAAATCGCTGCTTTCGCCAAATCTTACCTGAAGCTCGGTTATCTCCTGATTGGACTGGACTATCTGCTTGTATTCAAAATTCTCGAATGCCCATTCGTATAGGTTTTTGTGGTCATCATAGTGATGATATACCGACTCGCCGTTTTCATCGTACATCGGGGAGCCCATTGTGACGAGAAGATAATTGTTTCCGTCTCTTGAGCCGAGAGTTACAAGGTTTCTGCCCGACTCGTCCAGAGTTCCCGTTTTAAAGCCCTTGGCGTACTGATAATAATAGCTGCTGGAGCGGTTAAGCATACTGTTTGTGTGGTAGATATGCGCCCAGCCTTCTCCGTGAACATTGGTGGCGTGCATTTCATACTCGGGGGTGGCGGCTATTTCCACAAGCTTGGGGTAATTCTCTACGGCGTATTTTGCTATAAGCGCCATATCGTTAGCGTTGGTGTACTGCTTATCGTCATAAAGTCCGTGGGGGTTTACGAAATTGGTGCCTGTGCAGCCTATTTCCTTTGCCTTTGCATTCATCATATCAACGAAATTGGCGGTGCTTTCGCCCCCTACGTGATAGGCAAGGACTCCTGCAGACTCGCAGGCGGATTTGAGCATAAGGGAATAGAGAAGGTCGGTTACGGAGACCTCTTCTCCCCGTTCAAGTCCCACCGACGAGGCGTTCTGTCCGTAAAGCTCGTCAAACACTGCCAGAGGCGCTTCAAAGTATGTATTGTCAAGATCGCTCACGTTGTCGAGGACGATCATTGCGGTCATTATTTTGGTAAGGGAAGCGGGGTACATTTTCTTGTCCGCATTTTTGGTGTATACCACGGCGTCCTTGTCAAGATTTATCATTACCGCCGCTTCGCTGGAAATGGTGAAATTCGGAGTAAAGGTTATTGCCGAGGTCTGATATGAAAACAGCGTACACAGCATACTCATAAGCATTACGGCAGCTATGAACAGCGGAGCGGTGCGTTTTTTGCAGAATGTCATTTTTTTCTGTTCCTTTCGTTTATATTTTTTTGCTGTAAAAGTCTACACTCTTATATTATACCAAATCCCTGTGGAAAATGGAAGAGCTTTTTTGATTTTTTTGCGGGAATTTTTATCCTGCAATTTTTATGTTGCAAAAATTCGGTCTTTGGTGTATGATTGGTTTATAAAGGAGGAGTTTTTTTATGGAAAAGCTTTTTGATGTTTTTGTTAAAATAAACGGTTCCGTCAGCGTCAAGGGCAGCAAAGAGGACGTATGTATGATAGACTTTTTGGGAACGGCTGAGGGAAAATATTTCAACGGCAGGGTCATGGGCACGGGAACTGATACTCAGCATATCTCAAAGGACGGAAAGACCCGGCTGTCCGCGCGGTATATTCTTGAGGGGGCGGATATTTCGGGTGAACAATGCCGCATTTTTATTGAGAATAACGGTTCCTTTGAGGAGGGATTTGTTCCCCGTATCGTCACCGACAGCAAGACTCTTGCCCAATTTGAGGACGGAGAGCTTTATGCGGAGGTGGTATGCAGGGATAAGGACGATGTGGTGGTTTCCGTATTCGGAAAAATTTCATAATTCACTTGACACGGAAATTAAAGTATGTTATAATCGAGAAAATTGAACGCGTTCAATAATTGGAGATGTGAATATGAAAAAGGAAGAAAAGCTTGGTATCACTAAGGAAAAGCTTATGAATGCTGCGGCGGCGCTGATGAATGAATGTGCTGACGGCTCGGAGGTCACGTCACGGGCTATTGCGGAGAGGGCAGGAGTCAGGCTTTCGATGATAAACTACTGCTTCGGCTCAAGGGAGGCGCTGCTTTTTGAGGCGTTTTCACGAAACGAGAAGGATTACAGAGATGACCCGAGGATAAAAAGCATTGTCTTCTCGGATATTTCCCCGAAAGAAAAGCTTCGGAAAATGCATTATGCGGCGGCGGAGTTTCTCATAAAGGAGTATAAGTTCACAAAGGCAGTTACGGGCTATGTGCTGCTGCACAGGGATCTTTCCAAGGAGCCGTCAAGTCTGCCTTTTATAAGGGAGCATTTCGGAGGACGGAAGTCCGAGGAGGAATGTAAGGTCATTGCATATGAGCTTTCGAGTATGATGCAGCTTGTAATTTACAGGCTTGAGGATTTTGCAAAATTTTCGGGACTTGACCTTCGGGACACAGAGCAGCTTCACAGGTTCATTGATATGCGGATAGATATGCTTCTGGGGGAGTGATATTATGAAGTACATATTTTCATTTAAGGAAATTTCGGAAGATGTGAGCGCTTTATGCGGCGGAAAGGGCGCTTCCCTTGCAAGGCTTACAAAACTGGGTATGCCCGTTCCCGAGGGCTTTGTTATCACAGCAAGTGCATTTGACGGGGAATTGCTCCCCGAGGCTTTGAGGGAGCTTGAGACGCTTATATCAACGCTTTCGGACAAGCACACATATGCGGTGCGCTCCTCGGCTCTCTGCGAGGACGGGGAAAACGCTTCCTTTGCGGGCGCTTACGAGACGGTGACAGATGTTAAACGTCAGGACATTGTTTCTGCGGTGAAACGTGTCGCAGCTTCGGCGGACAGTCTGCGTGTGAAGAAATATGCGGAAAGCTCGGGAACGGAAAGCGGCGGCATTGCGGTGGTCATTCAGCGGTTTGTGAGACCCGAATTTGCGGGAGTGGTATTTACCTCCGACCCAATAAACGGCAGCGCTGCGGCAATGCGGGGAAATTACGTAAGGGGCGAGGGCGAGGCTCTTGTTTCGGGGGAGAAAAACGCCGAGGAGTTTGCCTTTAATGCTATGAAATTTTCCTATACGGGAAAGGGTGAATTTGAACGGTACGCAAAAGGGCTTTTCAAATGCTGCGAACGTATAAGAAACGGTTACGGCAGACCTATGGACATTGAATGGGCGGTATCGGGAGGAAAGGTCTATATCCTGCAGGCTCGCCCCATTACATCTCTTAAACGTATGGATAGGGACAGCTTTAAGGTAAACGGCAGCCTTGCGGGAGAATATCTGCTGTCGAAAACCAATGTGGGGGAAATTTTTATGCGCCCCGTTTCCCCCGTCACATTCAGCGTGCTTGAGTTGATATGCGACGCTATGGGAATGCCCTGCTTTATCGACAATGTGTGCGGTCAGCCCTATGCAAATCTCAGCGTTATCTGCTCGCTTATGGTGGCTTTGGGCGCAAAGGAAGAGTCGGCTTTTAAAATGATAGAGGAAATTGCGGGAGAACTGCCCGAGGGTGTGAGGGTTCCCGTATTTCCCTTTGACAGGAAAAATTTCAGGCGAAAAATGAGGAAGCTTTTCCTTTCGAGGGACAAAAAGAAGACGAGCCGCAAGGATAAGCGTGAATTTAAGGAAAGAATGATAGAAATTGCCGATGAGCTGATAAATGAGGTGCGTTGTCTCCCCGACAACAATTCTTTGATTGACTTCTGGGAGACAAAAGGAACCGAATTTCTGTCAAACGCTCTTGGAGCCATAATGAGGGGAGTGAACATTTTCCCTCTTTTCACCACAAAAAAGCGACTGTCGGATATTTGCGGCGAGAAGCTTGCAAATGAGCTTTGCTCGGGCGGTGCGGGAACTCTTGACAGTATGAAGCCATTGCTTCTCCTTGAGGACGTTATAAGAGGGGATATGTCACGTGAGGAATACATACGGCTCTGCGGTCATAGGCACGTGAACGAGATGGAGCTTTCCGCTCCCTATCCCTATGAGGACAAGGCTTTCCCCGACAATATTATTGAAGAGCATTTGCGGTCGGGCACAGATGTACATAAAATGAGGGCTGACAGCGAAAAGCGTTATAATGAAGCGGTCGGAAAATTCAAGGAGCAATTCCCCCGCAAGGCAAAATGGCTTGAAAAAACTTTACACAGCTTTAAGGAAGCTAACCGCTCCCGTGAGGAGGTGCGGAGCAAGGGCGTGAAGCTTTTCTGCATAATGAGGGAATTTCTGCTCAGAGCAGGCGAGATAACCGGCATAGGCGAGAATGTGTTTATGCTGTATTTTACCGAAGTCATGGAGCTTTTGAAGGGTGACAAAAGGGCGCTTGCGCATATTCCCGAAAGGCGGGAGAATTATGAAAGATATCTTTCCTATCCTCCTTTCCCGAACCTTATTTATGGCAGATTTGAGCCCGAGAAATGGCTTGCTGACGAGAACAGGAGACAGGATTTTTATTCGGAGAAAATGGACACCGATTCCCTTTCGGCGGATATCAAGGGCTTTCCCGGAGCGTCAGGCGTGGTCACAGGTCGGGTGAGGGTAATTCTCAGCTCGGACTGCGCCGAGGAGCTTCTTCCCGGGGAAATTCTTGCGGCTCCCGCAACGAACATCGGCTGGACGGTGGTGTTCCCCAGAGCGGCGGCTATTATCACCGACATCGGCGCACCCCTTTCTCACGCTGCGATTGTGGCGAGGGAATTCGGCATTCCTGCAGTGGTGGGCTGCGGCAATGCTACCACAGTTTTAAAAACGGGTGATATGGTTACGGTGGACGGTGCGAGGGGGATGGTCACAGTCATAAATGAGTGAATGTCAAAATCCATAATTTATTCTTTATTATTTATTCTTTAAAGTTGCGGCTGACCGAATTATAAAGAAAAAAGAATAAAGCAAGGCACCTCCGAACACATTTCGGAAGTGCCTTGAAATTTCTGCGTTTTTTTACAGACAAATTGCCGACCTTGCTTTGTTCACAATGGTCTTATCGTTTTCATAGGTGAGCATTGTGACGGCATGACCGATGTCCACCCAGCGAATTTCGGCAATTTCGTCCTCCTGCGGCGTGTAATCGAAGGTCTTTGCCTTGGCGATGAAGTAGACCACCACCTTCTGGGTGTCCTTTCGTGGAAAGTAGGTAACGCTTTCACGGAACGTGGGGTCAAGGAGAACATCAAGCCCCGTTTCCTCCTTTATTTCCCGAAGAGCGGTCTCGGTCTCGCTTTCGCCCATCTCCATATGCCCCTTGGGAAAGGACCAGTGGCCGCTGTTGATATGCTTTATCAGCAGTATTTCGGTATTCCCGTGGTGCTTGCGGTAAACGATAGCTCCGCAGGATTTTTCAAAGGTCATATACTCTGCACACTCCCTTTCGGATAGAAAATCTTTGATTAGTATAATTATAACATAAAAAAATGGTTTTGTCTTTAGTTTTTATAAAAAAACACAAAAAATTTGTTTGGAGGTTGCTTTTGCATAAAAAATTGGAAATCATATTGTAAATTATGCACTATAAAATTCACATACAACCAAAAAACGGTCTGCCGCAAAAGCTTTGCAGCAGACCGAAGTGATTTTATATTCAGCACTCGCAGGTGCCGGAGCACTCACAAGTACCTGTATTATCAATATGAAGCTCCTTTACCTCCCAGCCTGTGAGACCCATATTGTCAAGGGCAAAGCGCATTTTTCCGCCGAAGAATTTGTTTTCCGAGTCTACAATGGTCATAAGTGTAGGACCTGCGCCGCTTATGTATGCACCGTATGCGCCGTTTGTGTAGGCGATATCGAAAATATCCCTTGCGTGGGGGATAAGCTCCATTCTGTAGGGCTGGTGAAGCCTGTCGTGAACGGCGGTGCGGAGATTTTCGTATTTTCCCGTCAGAAGAGACGCTGAGAAAAGCGCCGCTCTGGACAGGTTATATACAGCATCGGAATGGGCAATTTCCTTGGGCAGGCAGGCTCTTGCCTTTTCGGTTTTAAGCTCAAAATCGGGTATGACTGCAATGAATTTCAGAGTAGTAAAAACCTCCTGCTTTACCCAATGGACGCTTTTTCCGTCAAACACGGCGGTTACGATGCCGCCCAGAAGTGCGGGGGCGGTATTATCGGGGTGACCCTCTATCTGGGCGGAGAGGTCAACGGTCTCGTCAAGGGAAAGAGGCTCGCCCATAAGCTTGTTTGCGCCCACAAGTCCTGCGATTATGCAGGCGCTGGAGCTGCCAAGTCCCCTTGCCATAGGTATATTGTTGGTCTGCTCGATGGAAAGCCCTTTAAAGGGCTTTCCGCAGATATCGTAGACGGTTTTTGCGGTATGGTAGATAAGATTGCTTTCGTCTGCGGGTATTTCCGTGCCGTCCAGGGAACGGATATGGCAGCCGTCGCTTTCCTCCATATTTACATAGTTATAATAGCTGAGGGCAAGTCCCAGAGCGTCAAAGCCTGCGCCAAGGTTTGCGCTGGTGGCGGGTATGCGGAGATTTATCATTGCTTTCTGATTTCCTTTCGGGAGATTTTAATGATTTTATTATACATTTTCCGCCAATGCTTGTCAATGACTTTTTTTATTACATTTGCGGGTTCGGCTCGGTAACGAAATGTTTTTACAGATTTATTGAGAAGTTAAGCAAATAGTTTGCCAAATATTGACATATATGGCTGATATTATATCTATCGGTGCGGAGACAAAGCTAACTAATTCTTGCAAACTAACAGCGCGACCTCGCCGCGGGTCATCACCCGCAAAAAGTTTATCTTAAAAACTATTGATTATATTTTTCAAGTGTGATATAATATGTATAAATGTAATTTTTATCACGGAGGAATGATCGTAATGATAGCTATCGGAAGCGACCACGCAGGTTTTGAATTAAAGCAGGAAGTTGTTAAATATCTTAGGGAAAAGGGCGTAGAGCTTAAAGAAATGGGCTGTATGGACGGCACAAGCTGCGACTATCCCTTAGTTGCAAAGGAAGTATGTGCAGAAGTCACCGAGGGCAGAGCGGAGCTTGCTATTCTAATCTGCGGCACAGGTCTCGGTATTTCCATTGCTGCAAACAAGTGCAAGGGCATAAGAGCCGCTGTCTGCACAGACTGCTATATGGCTAAATACACCCGTCTCCACAATGACGCAAATGTCCTTTGTATGGGCGGCAGAGTTATTGGCTCGGGTCTTGCCTGCGAGATAGTTGACGCATTTCTCGGAAATTCCTTCGAGGGCGGCAGACATCAGCGCAGAGTTGACCAGATAACCGCTATCGAGAACGAATAATTTAATTGGAGGTTCTATTATGGACAGCTTAAAATACACAGTTATCGACCACCCTCTCGTTCAGCACAAGCTTTCCCTTATGAGAGATGTTACAACAGGCTCTAAGGAGTTCAGAGAGCTTGTTTCCGAAACTTCTATGCTTATGTGCTACGAGGCTATGAGAGACCTTCCCGTCAAGGAAGTTGATGTTCAGACTCCTCTCGGAATTGCAAAGTCAAAGGTCATTTCGGGAAGAAAGCTTGCTTATGTTCCCATTCTCAGAGCAGGTCTCGGAATGGTTGACGGAGTTATGAACCTTATCCCTGCCGCAAAGGTGGGTCATATCGGCACATTCAGAGACCCCGAGACCACCGATACCGTTGAATATTACTGCAAGCTTCCCAAGGATATCGCAAACAGAGATGTTATTATTGCGGACATTATGCTTGCGACGGGCGGAGCTGCCTGCGAAGCCGTTAACCTGGTTAAGAAGGCAGGAGCAAAGAACGTTAAGTTTATGTGCATCATTGCCAACGAAAGAGGCATCAAAAAGGTAAACGAAACTCACCCCGATGTTCAGATATTCTGTGCGGCTGTTGACCCCGAGCTTAATGAGCAGCTTTACATCGTTCCCGGTCTCGGCGACGCAGGAGACAGAATGTACGGCACAAAGTAATATCTTAGGCATATTCCGCAGAAAAAAGGACTCGTAAAAATGGAGCTTATTTCGGTGATCGTTCCCTGCTACAACGAGCAGGAGTCTCTCCCGCTTTTTTACAGGGAGATAACCGCCGTTACGGACGGTATGAAGGAAAAATACTATAATGAGAATATTTCCGACCTTGCCTTTGAGTTTGTTTTTGTAAACGACGGCTCAAAGGACGATACTCTGAAAATACTCAGAGAACTGTCGGAAGATGATAAGCGTGTGCGCTATGTTTCCTTTTCCCGAAATTTCGGTAAGGAAGCTGCAATGCTGGCAGGACTTGAAAAGTCAAGAGGGGATTACTGCGTTATCCTTGACGCAGACCTCCAGCACCCTCCGAAGCTTATTCCTCAGATGTATGATTACGTAAGAAGCGGCGAATATGACTGTGCCGCCACAAGGCGTATTTCCCGAAAGGGCGAGTCAAAGACTCTTTCCTTTTTTGCCCGTTCCTTTTACAAGATAATAAACAGCATTTCTCAGACCCATATCGTTGACGGCGCTCAGGATTTCCGCTTTATGACCCGTCAGATGGTGAACGCCATTCTGGATATGCCCGAAAAAAACCGCTTCTCCAAGGGCATTTTCAGCTGGGTGGGCTTTGACACCAAGTATATCGAGGTGGAAAACACCGAAAGAGCCGCAGGCAAGACCACCTGGAATTTCAGAAAGCTTTTCCTTTATTCCCTGGACGGCATTTTTGCTTTCAGCACCGCTCCCCTGTGGATATCACTTATTATGGGAATAGTTTTTTGCCTGCTGGCGGTGGCTATGGTAGTAAAGACCCTTATCTGCGGAGAGCCTATGGAGGGATATCCCGTTATAGTTGCCCTTGTATGCCTTATCGGCGGTATACAGCTTTTCTGTATGGGCGTTACGGGACAGTACATTTCCAAAATGTACACCGAAATAAAGGGCAGACCCAGCTACATTATAAAGGAAACCGAAGAAACCAAGCGCCCCGTGCGCAAAAATAATCCGAAAGGACTGAAATGATTCTATGAACATTTGGCACGATATCGAACCCGACAGAATTGTTAAGGACAATTTTTACTCTGTTATCGAAATTCCCAAGGGCAGCAAGATGAAGTACGAGCTGGACAAGAAAACGGGTATGCTGAAGCTTGACAGAGTGCTTTACACCTCTACCCATTACCCCGCAAACTACGGCTTCATTCCCCGTACATATGCCGAGGACGGAGACCCTCTTGATGTTCTGGTTCTCTGCTCCGAGTCTATTCTATCTATGTCTATCGTAAGGTGCTATCCCATTGGCGTTATCTCAATGCTTGATAACGGCGCTATTGACGACAAGATCATTGCTATCCCCTTCAATGACCCCACATACAACAGCTATCGTGATATCAGCGAGCTGCCCCGTCACATTTTCGAGGAAATGTCCCACTTCTTCAAGGTATACAAGCAGCTTGAGGGCAAGGAAACTGCCATTGACGAGATAAAGGACAGAGAAGCGGCTATTGAGATAGTCGATCACTGCATTGACCGCTATATTGATTATTTCTGCAAGGGTAAGGCAAAGGAACCTGCTCCCGAGAAGAAAAAGGAAACTGTTTCTGTTGAGTGAGCAGGCTGAGGCAGGCGGCTCGGTAACGGAAGATATATGTGTAATAAAAACCGCTTTCGGAAGTCTGTGAGATTTCCGAAAGCGGTTTATTATGTGAAATATTATGTTTTGTCGGTTACTCGTTTGCTGCGTTACCGAGCCGCCTGCCCGCCGTCCGAATAAACTATAGAACGAACGGCTGCAGGCTCAGCCTGCCTCAGCCTGCCTCAGCCTGCCATATCAAGAACTCTTATCTTTCCGAGAACAGTTCCGCTTATTGAAGCAAGCTTCTCGTCAATGTCCTTTTCAACGAGAGTGGGAGTGATGAAAGCAAGCTCATTTTCGGGCTGACCCTCACGGGTGAGGTATTCAACATCACCGAAGAGCTTTGCTATCTCAGCCTTATCTGCACCCTGTACACGAACATACATTGAAACGCTGTCCTCTTTGTAATTTGCAATAAAGCTGTTGTCTGCGCTGTCCTCCCACATCTGGGAAAGGATAGTGGTCTTGTGCTTTGCACAGTCGATAACATCGCCTAAAACTGCGCTGGCGGTGGGCAGCTTTCCTGCACCTCTGCCGTAGAACATTACCTCGTCAAAGCCGTCACCGTATACCATAATTCCGTTGAATACATCGTCAATATGGGAAAGCTGACAGCCGTTGCATACAAATCTGGGTGCCACCATAGGAAGAATTTTGCCGTCCTCGGTGCGCTTTACGGAACCGATAAGCTTAACTGCTCCGCCCCAGCTTTCCGCATATGCCACATCTTCAAGGGTGAGCTTTGTAATACCCTGGCAGTGTACCCAATCGGGGTAAACGTGCTTGCCGAAAATGAGGGAGGAGAGTATGCATATCTTGCGGCAGGCATCGTCGCCCTCAACGTCTGCGGCAGGATTTTTCTCAGCATAGCCCAGCTTCTGAGCCATTGCAAGAGCGTCCTCAAAGGACATTTTCTCGGTAATCATCTTGGTGAGGATAAAGTTTGTGGTGCCGTTTAAAATACCTGCGCAGGCGGTGATGTCATTTGCGGCAAGGCAGCGGTGAATGGGTCTTATGATAGGGATAGCGCCGCCTGTGGAAGCCTCGAACATAAAGTTGCAGTTATGCTCCTTTGCGGCTTTGAGAAGCTCCGCGCCCTTTTTGGCAACAAGCTCCTTGTTTGATGTGCAGACGCTCTTGCCTTTGTTCAGGCAGGCAAGCACAAAGTCATATGCAGGGTGAACGCCGCCCATTACCTCCGCAACAACGGTAACATCATCATCATTTAAGATATCGTTTATATCCTTTGTGAATTTGTCGGAATAAGGAAGTCCGGGAAAGTCTCTGATATCGAGGACATAGCCAAGCTCAAGGTCAAGTCCGCCTCTTTTGTTTATTTTGTCCTTGTTTTTAAGGAACAGCTCCACCGTTCCCGAGCCTACAACTCCGTGTCCCAGTACTGCTAATTTTGCCATAATGTTTATCTCCAATCTATAAATATAAATATCTTTATTCGCAAAAACAAAGATGATAATAAGCTTTTGAGCCACTTATTCTTCGGAAATGAGCCGCTCATTCTTCTGAAATGAGCCTAACTTCCACAACGCCCTCAACACCGCATACCTCTTTCCGCAGAGATGCGCCGTCCATCGGTCTGCCCGAAAGCTTTACCGTTACCGTCACCGCCGCCGCGCCGTCAATGGGAACGCTCTGGTTCAGGGTCAGCACGTTTGCATTGCACCTGTGCAGGCAGGCAAGCACCGAGGAAAGCACTCCGGGGGTATCTCTCAGTATCGCATAAAGGGAAACCGTCCGTCCCTTCAGCTTTTCCTCATAGGTGAAAACGCTGTCCCGATATTTATAGAACGCCGAACGGGATATATCCGCCCGTTTGCAGGCGGAAGCGGAGCTTTTCTCGTCTCCGCAGGCGAGGAGCCTTTTTACCTCCATTACCTTTATAAAAACCTCTGGAAGAACATCGCAGCTTACAACTGCGTATCTGGTTTCCGAAGCGTCGGTATCGTTTGTAATACTTGGTTCTGACATTTCTAAAGATCACTTCTTTCGGAAAGCACAAAGCTTTTCTTCAAGTCCTTGTATGAAATACAAATGTATTCGACACAATTACAATTGTACCATCTTTTCCCGACTTTGTCAAGAGCTTATTTTGTGAAATGTTGCGGGTATTTTGGATAAATTTACAACGTTTCCGCAAGCGTTTTTTTATCAAACGGGAAAAATACTCCCAAACCGACAGCAAGGGCAGATTTTTATTTCCTTGACATACTACTCCCCTAGTGGTAAAATAATGTCATAGGAAGGCATATTATGTCAAAGGAGATGTTTGAAAATATCTGATTTTCAAACCGAGTTTTGTTTTTAGGACTATCGTCCGAAAAACAAAACTCTCGAGAAAGGAATATAATAATTATGAGGATATGGTTCAACCACTGGTTCAGCACCGCTTATCATATAATAAATTTAATGAAAGGCGAGGGCGATGTTATCATCGGTTCAAGCAGCAATCCCAATAGTGTTGTGGGGCTTGCCTGTGACGAATGGTACACCGAGCCTGAGCTGCCCGAGGAGGAATACGTGTCATTTTGTCTGGATTTCTGCCGAAAGCATAATATTGAAGTATTCGTTCCCCGTCGGGGAATGGGAGCTATTGCCGAAAATTCACATTTATTTGAGAGAAAAGGCATAAAGCTGCTTATGGACACCGACTCCAAAATGCTTGCCACTCTCCGAAACAAAGAACAGGCATACAAATGGTTTGAAAGCTTTGCTCCCGGGTATGTTCCCCTGCGGTTTGAGGTAAAGAGCCTTGAGGATCTCAGGCAGGCGTATAAGGCTATTACGGCGCAGTATGAACGTGCCTGCTTCAAATTTGCCGCTGATGAAGGCGCGGTGAGCTTTCGCGTTATCGACAATTTTATGAGCGATACAAGCGGGCTTTACAAGGCTCCCGGAATGAAAATAAGCTATGAAAATGCACAGGCCATTCTGTCGGACTACGATTTTTCAAAGCCACTTCTGATGATGCCCTATCTTACGGGAGTGGAGGTCAGCGCCGACTGCTTTTACAGAGAGGGCGGCAGCATTATAATCCCCAGATACAAATCTCAGGGACGTATCTACACCGTAAAATACGAGGACGAAATTGTAAGCTTCTGCGAGAAATTTCTAAAGCGCTCGGGACTTAAAATGCCCTGCAATGTTCAGTTTAAGTATCACGACGGAAAGCCCTATCTGCTTGAGGTGAACACCCGAATGTCGGGAGGAGTTCAGCTTTCCTGCCTTGCGGCGGAGGTGAACATTCCCCGTCTTGCCCTTGAGCGGCTTATGGGAAATGAACCCGAAATAAGCGTTAACAGAAGTGAACGCAAAGTAAGCTACATCGAAAGCCCTGTTATCGTGGGCGAAAAGGAATTTGCAGGTGTGACAATATGAAATACTCCTCCGAAAATACCGATCTGAACTATTATGATTTCCCATATTCCGAAATAGACTCCGTTCGGATAAACGGAAAAGACCTTGTTATCTGCATTTCGGACTGTATTGCCGAACAGAACGCACCGGGAAATAATACGGGCAAAAAGCGCTGTATACCGAAGCTATGGCTCACCCTTTCGGACTACCGTATAAAAAGCGCACTTCTTCATGGAATATCCGCCCTTAACGTAAAAGTCAATTCCGTCTTGAAAAGCAAGGAACGGCAGCTTTACAAAAGCGAGCTTCCCTCGCTTGAAGAAAGGCTTTGCGGCGGCGGAGATATGGACATTTTTTCGCTCTCGGTGCAAGAATGTGACGGAGGATATGAGCTTTTGGCGGAAATAAACATAGAGGACGACGAGCGGAAGTGGTATCACATCAGATTTGCCTGCTCTAACATTACCGCCGAGTGGGAGGAGTTCGGGGAAGCAATAAACGAAAAGCTTACTCTGAAACAGCGTGCGGCAATTCTCAAAAACTATATTCCTGCAGTTTTCTTAGCTCTGGGTCACAAGGATACTCCCCTTATGGCAAAAATTGCGGCAGGGGCAGCTTTGGGCTATGCTCTGTCCCCTATTGACCTTATCCCCGACTTTATACCCGTTCTGGGCTTCCTTGACGATGTGCTTATCCTTTCGGGGCTTATCGCCATAGCCGTAAAGCTTATCCCGAGTGACGTGCTGGCGGAGTGCACAAAAAAAGCCGCCGAAGGAAGGGTGTCGCCAAAAAAGCGGTGGTATTATTCTCTGCCTATAATTATCATATGGCTTATAATTATCGGGCTTATCGTAAAAGCGATTTTATAAAGGAGAGCGTTTATGTCAACAAGCAAATCATATCTCGAATATATCCTTGACAGTCTTTCGGGACTTGAGGATATCACATACAAATCAATGATGGGCGAATATATCGTTTATTATCGCAAAAAAATTGCCGCATACATATGTGATGACAGGCTTCTTGTAAAGCCCGTAAATGCTGCAAAACGGCTTCTTCCCGACGCGCCTTTGGAGCCGCCCTACGAGGGAGCGAAGCCGATGCTGCTTGTGGAGGACACGGACAACAGAGAACTTCTGGAACGCATTTTTAATGAAATGTACGATGAGCTGCCCGAACGCGGAAAAAATAAGCCTGCAGATCGGCTTTGCTGTTATGCTGCAAAAATTCCGAAATTCGGGGCGGATTGACAAGTGATACAATACTTGCTATACTATAAACAGATCTCAGATAATGACCGGAAACATATTAAAAATTAGGGAGGTAAAAGTATGGACACTGCAGGCAAAGAGCAGACGCTCAGACGCATTTCACAGACCATATTTTCCAAATGCGCCGCAGCCTATCTTATTGACCCGACTGCCAATACATTTGAAGAGCTTTTCGCAGACGATGATTTCAGAGCTGCTGTAGGGTCATCGGGCAGTCTGACCGAGCTTTACAAGGGAATATTCCAGCAAATAAGCTCGGGAGAAATTAAAAGCAATCACAATTATGATGCATTCGTAGATGAAACACTTTTCAAGCGCGACAGCTTCAGCGGAAAAGTTGCTTTGCCCTCCAAGGGCGGACTGAAAAGCTTCATCTACCGCGTAATTAAGACAGCTGAAACCGAAAACACCATATATTTTATGGAAAACACAGAGGGCAATAATTCCGACAATCTTGAAAAAATGAAAATGGACACCATTCAGGAAAACTATCTTTTTTCTATGATAGTTGACCTGAAAAATGACACCTGCCGCAATTCCGCCACCACCGAGATAAACGCCGAACGGCAGGATTATCTTGACATGAAATACTCCCAGTGGCGATATATGATAGCAAATATGTTTATGCCCAATGACAAGAGTATGTTCCTTTCTGCTTCCGACCCCGAGCATATTATAGAAAAGCTTGAGCAGACAAAGCTTTTCCGTATGGAAATACAGATGCAGAATTTACAGGGCGAATACATATGGGTACGGCTTATTTTCAGCCGTATGAAGGATTTCAGCCGCGATAATCCCATTTTTGTATATACGGTGCAGGACATCAACGAGGATATGCTCCGTCTCCTTCATCAGGAGAATATCATAGCTGCTGTGGAAGAGAAAAACAAGGAGCTTGACAATATCAACAAGGCAAAAAATGTTTTTATCTCAAATATGTCCCACGAGATACGGACGCCTATCAATGCTGTGCTCGGTATGGATGAAATGATACTGCGCGAAAGCTCCGAGGAGCACATCAGGCAGTATGCATACAATATCAGAAGCGCAGGAAAAATGCTGCTGAGCATAATCAACGATATCCTGGATTACTCCAAGATCGAAGCAGGCAAAATGGAGATAATCCCCGTTGAGTACAGCACCGCTGCAATGATCGACGATATTTGCAGCCTTATATCCATAAAGGTAAAGGAAAAAAATCTGAAGCTAAACGTAAATATTGCCGAGAACATTCCATCACGTCTTTATGGTGATGAACTCAGGATCAAGCAGATTATTATAAATATCCTCACCAATGCCGTAAAGTACACCGAAAAGGGCAGCGTTACCTTTACAGTGGACTGTGTTGAAGCAGAGGAAGAGGGTATGACAGGACTTCGCGTTAAGGTCGAGGACACAGGCATCGGTATGCGCAAAGAGGATATGAGCCGACTGTTCACCGCCTTCGAGCGGCTTGAAGAAAAGCGCAACCGCAATATTGAGGGAACGGGTCTCGGAATGAGCATTGTTGTCCGCCTGCTTGAGCAGATGAACAGCAGGCTGGACGTTGACAGCGTTTACGGACAGGGCTCGGTCTTCTCCTTCGTTCTTCCCCAGAAGGTGACAGACAGCCGCCCCGCAGGTAATTTCGAGGACGCAAAGAAAAAGAGGATAGAGAATGAAAAGCCCGATGAAATCCCCTATGCGCCCTCGGCAAAGATACTTGTGGTGGATGACACTTCCTTTAATCTTACTCTTGTAACTCACCTTCTCAAGCGTACAGGCATCAAGCCCGACACAGCCGCAAGCGGTGAAGAATGTCTCAAAAAAGCTTGTGAAAATCACTATGATATGATACTTCTCGATCACGTAATGCCGGGTATGGACGGCGTTGAAACGCTGGACAGGCTCCGCAAGATGGGAGGAAGATTTGCCGATATCCCCGTTATTGCCCTGACAGCCAATGTAATGTCGGGCGCAAGGGAAAGATATCTTAATGCGGGATTTTCGGACTTTATTGAAAAGCCCATAGTTCCCTCAAAGCTTGAGGCGGCACTTGTTCAGTACCTGCCCGCTGAGCTTCTTGAAAAGCGGGAAAAGTGATTTCTGCTATACTATAAAATTGCCGCTGTCAAAGGTCAGAGACGACCTTGACAGCGGCAGTTTTTTCATATTCGGGCATATGGGCAATCTCTTTTATCTTTGTATCATAAATCTGTCAGAAAACCAATGAATTTATAACCGCATCAGTCCCGTCTTCAATAAGACAAAGCTTGTCATAAGCACGGGCTTAAGCCGCTGCGTTTTCACGACCTCCGCCACAGCTGTGCAAGTCTTCTGCTTGCAAACGGAATTTCCATGAAGCAGATCCAGGAGTGGCTGGGGCACTCGACCTACAACGTTACCGCAAACTTTTACAGCCATCTTGAATACAACTCAAAGATTGCCTCTGCCAATGCGATTTCAAAGGCATTGGGATAATAATACCGCTCTCATACACCGAATATGGGAGCGGTATTTGTTATAATGAGATTTTTTGTAATTATGCGTTAAATTTCGGTATATCGAAAACTATTTTTAAAAATCACTTGATTATCACTTATAGTTTGTGATATACTATATATGTGAGGAGATGATGACTATGATAAAGCGAGAAATGTATATGGAACGAATTCGACCTTTTATCGGACAGAACATAGTAAAGGTCCTGACAGGTATTCGCCGCTGCGGAAAATCCGTTATGCTGACGCTTATACAGGACGAACTGAAAGAACAGGGTATATCGGAAGAACGTTTTCTTTCAATCAACTTTGAGTCCAAAGCTGTAAGTTATGTCAGCAGCGTTGACAGCACCTACGAGCATATCAAAACAGTATGTGAAAAAACGGGAGAAACGGTCTATCTTTTTCTTGATGAGATACAGGAGCTTTGCGGCTGGGAAAAGTTTGTAAACTCCTGTATGATAGATTTCGACTGTGATATTTATGTTACGGGTTCAAATGCCAAGCTGCTTTCGGGCGAGCTTGCGACATATCTGGCGGGACGATATGTGAAAATAAACGTGTATCCCTTTTCTTTCAAGGAAGTTATGATGATGATGCCGGATAAATCCGAAGCGGAAGTCTTTCAGACCTATATGCAGTGGGGCGGTATGCCGTTTCTTTATCAGTTCCCGCTGGGGGATAACGACAAAAAGCAGTATCTGAGCGACATATATGATTCCATAATGATAAAGGATATCGTATCCCGGAACAAGATACGGGATGTTGAGCAATTCAAAAGAATGCTGATGTATTTTATCGGTAATATCGGCAATGTGTTTTCAGCCTCAAGCATTACAAAATATCTGAAAAGCGAGAACAGAAGCATTTCAAACGAAACGCTTTACAACTATATTGATTACTGTCAGAGTGCCTGCCTGTTTCATCTGGTTTCAAGGCAGGAGCTTATCGGAAAGAATATCTTACAATTTCAGGAAAAGATATATCTTACCGATCACGGTATCCGTGAAGCTGTGTACGGCAACAATATGAGGGATATCGGGCAGGTGCTTGAAAATATCGTTTATATTGAGCTGCTTCGACGTGGTTACACTGTGACCGTGGGAAAGAACAAGAACCTTGAGGTTGATTTTGTTGCGGAGAAAGCAGGACAGAAGTCATATTATCAGGTAACATATCTGCTGGCAAGCGAGGAAACGATCCAACGTGAATTCGGTGCATTCCGAGGCATTCCCGATAATTATCCCAAATTTGTATTGTCCCTTGATGAATTTGATCTCAGCAGAGACGGCTATCAGCACTTGAACATCAGAAGATTTCTGCTTTCAGAGTGACTTTTTTTAGAATTTTTCTCTCATAAAAAAATTTTTAGAACATTTTTAGAACTGCGGATGTTTTCTGAGCTTTGCAGCATATTACAAAAAGGCAAAAAAATCCCCTGAGCAACGTATCTGCGTTGTTCAGGGGACTGGTGCCGCAAACGGGATTTGAATTGACCAAATCAAATATTGCGTTATTCTGTAATTCGTCACAAATGCCTATTCTACGAGGTTTTACGGCAATTTGCGCAAATTCGATTTTGCTGTTTTCAGGTATCTTTTTGCAGCATTAAAGACCAAATCCAAATAAAGACCAAAATTGTTGGCATATCTCTGCTCCACATAAAAAGATATAGTTAGTTATCAGTTTTTTGAATTACATTTTGCAGCTTTAGCCGACAAAAGGCGAACAATAATTGCGTTCCATCAACTAAAAAGGCTGATCATTATTTGGTCAGCCCTTTTTATGAACATACTATTTCTTATCTCTAACGCTGTATATAATTTGTAAAATAATTCCAATTATAATTGGTAACACGCATATTACAAAAATAGGTCCGCTTCCAATAAAAAACATTATGATATCAATTATGTTTATACTTTGTTGTCCCTTTCCAATATTAGGAAACTGTATTATTATAAATAATGCTGATAAACAAAGTCCTGGTACTGTTAAATACCATATTCCTCTGCTGATTTTGGGCGCATTTTTAGGAGCACTACTGTAATTCTGTTTCTTGTTCACACTGTTTTCTGCTAATTTTTTGCAAATTTCAGCTCTTTCATCACTATCCTTATATCCGGAAGTTTTTTTTAATGAGTTATATGCTTTCAAATATTCCTGCCTGTTTTGCCAATCTACACCACCGTTATAAATAACAGATAAATTAAACGATTCAAGTTTTTTTCTCATTGCATCATCACCAAATGCATATGCTTTCTTGTATTCATCATCCATTGAAACGCCCCATGTTGATCTTTTATCAGGAATAAGAGCATAATTGGTCAATCTTTCTTCTGTATTAATAAAATGTTTGCATAAAAGCTTTAAGTAATATACTTCGGCATTTTCGGGATCAATATCGATGGCTTTATTACAAAGTTTCTCAGCTTTGTCAAAATCCGAATCAGATAGAGCAATCTTTATCTGTTTTATTTTAACAACCATTTTTCTTACATCTTTCTCATTATCAAAAGAAAAGGTTGTACCGCAGTGCTCACATGTATATATAAGTGAGGAAAGTGGCTGAATATCTGCGCCGCATGATGGACACTTGTAAATTATCATATAATCCTCCTCGTATTTACTCAACCTACGCATTTGCCACAGGGAGTATAGCCACTATTTTTAGCTGATTCCAATGTTGTTGCAGAATAAGAGCCACCGTTGCAATGGCTGTCAAAATGATATTTACTGCCTGTTGGGGTAATATAAACTGTTATTGATGTGCTTGAAGAATTTGTAACCGGCTTCTTTTGAGCATCATAAACGAACTTTTTGCCCATTTCATCTACGACTGTATTATAAAGCCTAACTTCATCTGTACTATAAACAGTAAAATCAAGTTTATACTTTGACATGTCCGCAATTATCGAATTATATGCTTTATAGCTGTATGAAGATGTTTCAAGGAATGTATCCCAATCTGAAATCAGTTCATCTTTGGTTTGAGGAACATAGGCTTTGACATACTGCCATTAAAAATATTCTTGTTTCCGGATACACGCAGGAGAGAAATGCACAAACCGGTAATATGGATCATCTGTGTATATATTCTGTGATAATACCAAGATATGAATTTGAAGACGTTGATCTTGGAGATGAAGATCCCCAGCAATTGTGTCTCTCTTTTGAAAACCATGCAAATATAACTACAAAATTAACATTTAAAAATGTTGAGCCTCTCAGTGTTTCAGACATGGTTGATGAACCCTATGAAAGTAATGATACAAATGAAACGACTGAATCTTGTGACATTTGTGATGAGCTGAAGAAAAAGCTGCCTTCTGTTCAATTTTCAATTACCGATACTAATGGATTGATAAATGCAGAATGCACTTATAATGGAAATAGATATCGCGTGCGCTGGAATAGCATTATACCACCGATCTTATGCCTTTTATCGAAGAAAACTATTCAATCAAAAAGGGAAGAGAAAATACCGCTGTTACAGGCTTTTCCATGGGAGGCGGAGAGTCTCTCTTTATCGGATTCACTCGACCCGATCTGTTCTCCTATGTGGGTGCAGTATGTCCCGCACCCGGACTTGTTGAGATCCCCGGTTCACCTATGCACCCCGGTCAGATCGAGGAAAGTGAGCTTTCTGTTACCGATGGAAGTGAGCCTAAGCTTGTGTATATCACATATTCGGACAGCGACGGTGTTGTAGGAGAGTTCCACGAGAGCTACTGCAAGCTGCTTGATGATAACGGTGTGGAGTATACAAAAAAGGTCCTCCATGGCACCGGACACGACCACACCAGTGTAAAGCCCCATCTTTACGACTATTTCCAGGTGGTATTCAAGGGATAAGATAACTATAATGATTCAGACAATATAGCAAGAGGGCTGCTGCAGTAAATTTTCTGCAGCAGCCCCATTATATATTCAGTTCATTCTGAAATCTGAAAAATCAGCATATCCGCCCGCGGTCTCTGTACTGTACATAAACAATCCTGCTCTGCAGCCTGTAAAATGATCCAGCTTAAAGAATAATCTGTGCTTACTTCCAAGCTGTATTTTTTCGCCTTTCTCAACATAATAAAGCACAGCCTCATCTTTCATGTTCTCAAAGTCAGCGGATATTCCCACGGTAAGTCTGTCGGAGTTCAGCGGAACGCTTTCCTTGGAAACAGTTCCGTCCTCACCCATAGAATTCATCTCAATATATTTTGTTCCTTGTCGCACAGCTGCACCTATCCATGCATAGCAGCCTTGAAGTGCGCATATGCCTGCAATATCGCCGTCCTTTAGACCGCTTATGTCAATAGTGATTTGTACTGTACATCGGGGAAAGGTCATTCGCTGGGTGAGAGTGTTCTTTGCCTGCAGAATATTGCTGCAGACACGGTCTGAGATTATCCTGAAGTACCCTTTTTGACTGTTAATGGCATAATATTTTCTGTCAGGCTCATGATTGAACTGCCAGCATGGCTTCAGGTCTTTCCCTCTGAAATCGTCGGAGGAGGTGAGTGGAGCGTAGTTGTATCCCTCCCTTGAAGATGAGATCTCAAATCTTTCGGGTATCTTACCGTTTTCACCGAAAACAGGTCTGCCATTATCCCATGAAACAGGGATAAGAACGGGTATCCTGCCTACCGCTCCTCTGTCCTGAAACAAAACTGCATACCATTTCCCGTCGGGAGTGTCAACAATGCCTCCCTGTGCAACTCCCTGACCACAGTATCCCATAGTGTCCTCAAGGCAGTCACCGCCTGTGAATTCTCCCTCTATGCTGTCTGCTGAGAAGCATGCTTCGCAGCGCATCCATCTGTCAGGACGGGAGTGAATGAAGAAAACATAATATCTTCCGTTTATCTTGTAGAAATGTGAGCCTTCATAGCCAAGTATCGGGTTATCCCTGTCATAAACTATTCTTCTGTGAACTCCGTTCTCTTTCGGTGAGGACAGGTCATCACTAAGCTCCGTAAGCCATATTTCCTTATTGCCGTAAACAATATACACTCTGCCGTCATCGTCAAACAGCAGGGAACAGTCATGATAAAATCCTTCTATAATTTTCTTTTCCCATCTGCCGTATATATCATCGGAGGTGTATAGATATGTTTTGTGGGTGTCATTGCAGGAGAAGCAGACGTAGAATTTACACTTATTGTGCCTGAGACACGCAGCCCACATTCCCTTACCGTAAATGTTTCCGTCTTCAAGCCGTTGAGAGGGGGTATTATCAAGAGTATCGCATACAAAGCAGGCGTGTTCCCAGTTCATCAGATCGAAGGAGCGGAGTATTTCACAGCAGGGAAAGAAATGCATGGTAGTTGATACCATAAAGTATGTATCACCCACCCTTATAACATCGGGATCGGGATAATCGAGAGAGGTTATAGGGTTGATTTTTACATTATTCATTGATCGTCACCTTCCGTTTAGATGTTTCTGAAAAAATTATACCACTATTTGGAGAATATATCAAGCGGAAAACACTTGCAGATCATATGAAAATACTTGCAGATTGTATTTTGATATAACAGGTCGATGTGATAATCACAAAAACGTTAAGAATTTTTATGCTCATCTTAATATCTTTATGTCATTTGCAGACGAGTTTTGTGACAGTACCGAAAACACCTATCTGAATGTTGAAGGCTTTAACTCCATGTCCAACATATGTGAATGTGAGCTGATGGACTGGAGCAATTATGAGTTTTTCAGACCTTTTGAGCAGGAGATAATGAGTGATTATTTTTCCTGTTTTATAAATGGACTGAAAGATAATCCCTGTTATGATGAAAACAAAGTTTCATTTAATGATGTTATATCCTTTGAGGATTTTGATAACAAAAGAGCTGCCCCTGCAAGAATGCTCCCGAAAATAAATGACTATATTGACAAGCATAACGAAATATGCAGCTATGTCCGTAAAATGATAACCGAGTCAAATTCAGAGAAGTGTACAACGGCTGCAAATGAAGTGTTGGAAGGGTCAGGAGTAAATACCAAAAATTTTTCCGGGGAAATGTACAGTCTGATGCACACTGTTATTATTCGTGGGATAATGTTACGTATTGACCAAAGCGTTAGGAATACGCCTTGACAAGGTATATATTATGATATATACTAATGATAATGGAGACGATATTATGATGACTGCAAAGATATTTGAAAATGGAAGAAGCCAGGCGGTAAGACTGCCAAAGGAATACAGATTTTCGTCTAACGAGGTTGCTGTTAATAAAATAGGTAATATTGTGATGCTTATGCCTATTGAAGAGGC
>JAQYLI010000018.1 GCA_028720105.1 Oscillospiraceae bacterium
CTTCTTTCCGGAAGATACGCTGTAGACGCTAAGTCTATTATGGGTATTTTCAGCCTCGATCTTTCCAAGCCCATCTCTCTTGAGGCTCACACAGACGACGCTTCCGAGTTCTTTGAGAACATCAAGCAGTTCATTGTTGAATGAGCTGAATAAACAAGTCTATGGCGGCTGTCCCGTTTATTTCGGGGCAGCCGTTTTCTGTTCATTGATGTTTGTCCTAATTATCCGTACATCGGCATAGAATGTACGGGTGATATAATGAAAAGAGCATATAAAAAAATTACCGCAATATTTCTCAGTGCAATAATGATACTCCCTTTCGCATCGGCGATATTCGCAGAGGATAAGCCTGTAAGGGATTATACGGAAAGCTATGTCCTGATGGAGCCTGATACAAAAACGGTCATTCGCGAGAAAAACGGTGATGTGCCCGTGCAGATGGGCTCCTTCAATAAGCTTATGACCGTCCTGCTGGCGGCGGAAGCGATGGACAGGGGAGAGCTGACCCTTGAAACGGTGCTGACAGCAAGCGAGAATGCCAATTCAAAGCAGGGCGCACAGATATGGCTTATGCCGGGAGAAAAATCCACTCTGTCCGAGCTTTTAAAGGGCGTTATCATCGGAAATGCCAACGATGCCGCCTGCGTTATCGCCGAAAAAATAGGCGGCTCCGAGGAGAAATTCACAGAGCTTATGAACGCCAGAGCGGCGGAGCTTGGAATGAAAAACACCCTTTTTACCGAATGTACGGGCTACTATGATGACGAACTGCAGCACACCACCGCCTATGACGCCGCATTGCTCCTTTGCGAGCTTTCAAAGCACGAGGAGCTGACGGAGATATTTGTCACAAGGCTTGAGGATATCAAGGACGGCAAAGTTCAGCTTGTGACCTCAAATCCAATGGGACACAGATACAAAGGCTCGGTAGGCTTCAAATGCGGCACAGGACCCTCCTCGGGATATTTTGCCGCCGAAGGAGCCTGCCGTGACGGTTTTTCCCTTGTCTGCGCCGTAATGGACTGCAAGGACGAGGACAGAGCCCTGGGGCTTGCAAAGGAGCTTCTTGACATAGGCTTCGGGGGATATACGGTCATATCCCTTGATATCCCCGAGGAAATGCCCGATACGGTCAGGGTAAAGAACGGCTGCGGTATAGAGGTAGCCATATCTGCGGAACAAACGGGGAATGCGCTCATAAGCAAAGGCTCGGAAGGGGCTGTCGAAGTCCGTGTTATCCTGCCTTCCTTTGTGTATGCCCCCGTCAGACGGGGAGACAAGATAGGCGAGCTGAGATTTTACTGCAAAGACAGGCTCCTTAAAACTGTGCAGCTTAGTGCGGCGGAGGATATACATAAAAAAGATGTTCTAAATATATTGTCAGATGTGCTGAAATATATTGTTGGATTTTAGTTAAATCAACTAATTTTTCGATAATCGAGTTAATGTTGCCAAAAAATCTTGCAAATTCTCTGAAAATATAGTAATATAATATTTGTATATGGATTGATTGTCTCATTTGGAGAGAAATGTGAATTTTTAGGAGGATACAAAAAATGGCACCTTTTAAACTTAATACCAAATATCTTGAAGGCTATATCGCTCCTCACGAGATGGAAGCAGTCAAAGCTCAGGCTGAGCTTGCCGCAAAGACTCTTGAGGAAAGAACAGGCGCAGGAAACGACTTTCTGGGCTGGCTCGACCTCCCCGTAAACTATGACAAGGACGAGTTTGCAAGGATCAAGGCTGCCGCAAAGAAGATACAGTCTAATTCCGATATCCTTATCGTTATCGGCATAGGCGGTTCCTATCTGGGCGCAAGAGCAGCTATCGAGCTTATGAAGTCGCCTCTTTACAATAACCTTAAAAAGGACACCCCCGACATCTACTATGTGGGCAACAACATTTCCCCCACATACCTCAATGAGATACTTTCCATCTGTGAGGGCAAGGATTTCTCGGTAAACGTTATTTCCAAGTCAGGAACGACCACCGAGCCCGCTCTTGCATTCAGAGTATTCAGAGATCTGGTTGAGAAGAAGTACGGCAAGGAGGGCGCAAAGGAAAGAATTTTCGCCACCACCGACAAGGCAAGAGGAACTCTCAAGGAGCTTTCCGACAAGGAGGGCTATGAGACCTTCGTTATCGCCGATGACGTAGGAGGCAGATATTCCGTTCTCACCGCAGTAGGACTTCTTCCCATCGCCGTTTCGGGCTGTGATATCGACGCTGTAATGGCAGGCGCAGCTCAGGCAAGAGAGGAGCTTAAAGCAGGCTTTGACAATAACGACTGCTATAAGTACGCAGCAATCAGAAATATCCTCTACAGAAAGGGCAAGTCCATCGAGATACTCGAGGCATATGACCCCTCCTTCGCAATGATGGCAGAATGGTTCAAGCAGCTCTTCGGCGAGAGCGAGGGCAAGGATAACAGAGGAATTTACCCCTCTTCCTGCATCTTCTCCACCGACCTCCACTCTATGGGTCAGTTCATTCAGGACGGCTCAAGAGTAATGTTTGAGACCGTTGTTGACATTAAGAAGCCCAAGCAGGACTTTTTCCTTGAGGACGACGCTCAGAACCTTGACGGTCTGAACTTCCTCACAAATCAGAATATGTCCGTAGTAAACAGATGCGCATTCGAGGGCACTATCCTGGCACACACCGAGGGCGGCGTTCCCAACATCGTTCTCGAACTTGAGGACACCACCGAAAAGAGCTTTGGATATATGGTATACTTCTTTGAGAAGGCTTGTGCCGTAAGCGGCTATATGCTTGGCATCAATCCCTTCAATCAGCCCGGCGTTGAAAGCTACAAGAAGAATATGTTTGCTCTCCTGGGCAAGCCCGGATATGAGGATCAGAGATCCGCTCTTGAAGCAAAGCTTGGCAGATAAACAAAGGCTTCTACCCTTATAAGGGTGATGATATAAGGAATACGGCGCTTTGACGGGGCTTTTTCTGTCAGCACCCGGAGCTGCACAGCGGCGCTCCGGGGGTCTTGCACCGATATTCCGCAAAATAATTTTCCGCCGCTGAGATTGGAGTTATTATGGTAAAGATTATTACAGGTAATAAGGGCTCAGGTAAGACTAAGATACTCATTGATATGATCAATGCAGCTTCCCAGAACACCGACGGCTATGTTGTCTGCATTGATAAGAGCGACAAGCTCAGATATGATATCGGTCACAGCGTAAGAATTGTTGATACCGATGTAAATTGCATCTATTCCTTTGAAGCATTCTTCGGTCTCGTTGCAGGACTTCTTGCAGGAAACTACGATATCAAGGATATCTTTGTTGATTCTATCCTCAAGATCGGCGGAGCAGATTACGAGGCTCTGGGCGCACTTCTTGCAAAGATAGACAAGCTCACAGGAAACGATGTAAATGTAGTATTTACAGTATCCGCCGATAAGGCAGATCTTCCCGAGAGTGTTACAAAGTACGCAATCAAGTAATTTTCTGAAAAAAATTTTTGCAGGCTATTGACATATCTTTTTTAATATGATATAATATAACTTGTGTGTTGGTGCAGGAGCGTATTATGGTTATAGGCTTAAAGCAGCTTTACGAGATCACGGGTGAAAAACTCGACATATGTTCTGAGGTTTCCCGTGAAAGGCTGAATGAAATACGTGGTTATAGCTTTATCGGTCCTGTAAGTCTGAAAGGCGTGGTGTATAACCGTGCAGGTGTGGTAACACTCAGCTACACCGCAGAGTTTACGCTCAGCGCCGAATGTGACAGATGTCTCAGCAGGTTTGAACGAAGCAGGTCATTTGATTTTGAGCATATTCTTGTCAGAAGCCTTAACAGCGACAATGACGAATATGTAGTAACCGAAAATGACAAGCTTGATCTGGACGAGCTTGCAGTAAACGACATTCTGCTGCAGATGCCGACAAAGCTGCTCTGCAAAGAGGACTGCAAGGGATTGTGTCCGAAGTGCGGTGCGGATCTGAACATTTCCGACTGTAACTGTGAATAACAGAAATGCTTGAATGATCGAAATACATATTAGAAAGTATTTCGGGTCAGGTTAAGCTGTCAGGAATTTGATTATCTTAAATGTTAAGGAGGTGCTGAATAATGGCAGTACCAAAGAGAAAAGTATCCAAGGCAAGACGTGACAAGAGACGTTCCGCTGTCTGGAAGCTGGACACCCCCGCTTTTTCAAGATGCTCACACTGCGGCGAGCTTACCGCTCCTCACAAGGTTTGCAAGAACTGCGGATATTACAAGGGCGTTGAGGTAATTAAGAAGGAAGCGTGATTTGTTTCCTCAAAAAGCAGAGCAGGAGCGATCCTTCTCTGCTTTTTTCTTAAAGTGATAATTGCGGAGGTACTATGTCTGCTGAAATTACGGGCGTAACAGCCAATTCTCCCGCAGCAAAATGCGGGATAAAAAGCGGCGATATTCTTGAAGCCATAAACGGCCATAAGATATCCGATGTGCTTGATTATATGTACTATTCCTCGGAAAATACCGTTACACTACTCTTAAAGCGCGACAAAAAACACCTTATGCTTAAAATACGCAAGAGCGAGTATGACGATATCGGTCTGGAATTTAATACCTTCCTTATGGACAAAAAGCAAAGCTGCTGCAACAAATGCGTTTTTTGCTTTATCGACCAGATGCCCGAAGGAATGAGAGATACCCTGTATTTCAAGGACGACGACGCCCGTCTGTCATTTTTGCAGGGGAATTATGTTACTCTTACCAACTTAAAGCAGGAGGACATAGACCGCATTATCGAAATGAAGCTGAATATCAATATTTCCGTGCATACCACCAATCCCGAGCTTCGCTGCAAAATGATGAACAACCGCTTTGCAGGGGAGAAAATAGACTTTCTCCGTCAGCTTTCCGAGGCAGGTATATCAATGAATTGTCAGATAGTCCTCTGTCCGGGGCTTAACGATGGAGACGAGCTTTGCAGAACGCTTACAGACCTGGGTAATCTGATGCCGAATATCAGCAGCGTGGCAATTGTCCCCGTGGGACTTACCAAATTCAGAGAAGGACTTTACCCCCTTACAATGTTTGACAAAGAGGGCGCAGAAAAGGCTATCGACATTATTGAGGAGTTCCAGCAGAAATTTTTACGTGAATACGGCACCCGTTTGGTTTTCCCCTCGGACGAGTTTTATCTGAAAGCCGAACGCCCTCTTCCCAAAGCGGATTTTTACGAGGAATACCCTCAATATGAAAACGGCGTGGGAATGATGCGCTCCCTTTACGATGAATTTTTCACCGCTCTTGATGAGCAGGAAAATGAAAATATCCGGCGTGACATATCTATTGCCACAGGTGCGGCAGCTTATGATATGATATCGGAGCTTGCAGCCGCCGCCGAAAAAAAATTCGGTCTAAGGTGCAGAGTTTATAAAATAATAAATCACTTTTTCGGAGAAACAATAACCGTCACAGGGCTTCTCACAGCAGGGGATATCATATCCCAGCTTGAAGGCAAGGAACTGGGAACAGAGCTTCTTCTGTCCAAATCAATGATTATCCACGACGGAGACCTGTTCCTTGACGACTATACCATTTCAGATGTGGAAAAAAAGCTTGGCGTTAAGCTCAGATTTGCCGAAAACGATGGCGGCTCGCTTCTTGACGCCATTCTCGGAAGATAGATTTTTGAATTTGAATAAGAAAGGAAGGTAATAATATGCTGCCTATTCTTGCAATAGTGGGTCGCCCCAACGTGGGAAAATCCACCCTTTTCAACAAGCTTACAGGCAAGCGCCTGTCCATTGTTGAGGACACACCCGGAGTAACACGTGACCGCATTTATTCAAAGTGCGAGTGGCGCAACAGGGAATTTATGATAGTCGATACAGGAGGAATAGAGCCTGCCAGCGATGACATAATCCTCTCTCAGATGAGACGGCAGGCACAGGTCGCCATAGAAAAAGCGGACGTTATCGTGTTCCTCACCGATATTCGCTGCGGCGTTACGGCAGACGATTACGAAGTGGCTTCAATGCTGCAAAAAAGCGGAAAGCCAATCATTCTTGCGGTCAATAAATGCGACAGTATAGGTGAACCTCCCCCCGAGTTTTATGAATTTTACAACTTAGGCGTGGGAGACCCGTTTCCCGTTTCCGCCCAGCACGGTCACGGCTCGGGAGACCTTCTTGACGAGGTATTCAAGTATTTCCCCGAAGATGATACCGATGAGTATGACGAGGAATATATCAAAGTGGCAGTCATCGGCAAGCCCAACGTGGGAAAATCCTCTCTTATCAACCGCATTGCAGGAGAGGAGCGCGTTATAGTTTCGGATATTGCAGGCACCACTCGTGACGCAACGGATACCGTCATTGAAAATGAAAACGGCAAGTACGTGTTTATCGACACCGCGGGCATACGAAGAAAGTCCAAGGTAACGGAAAAGATCGAGCATTACAGCGTCCTCAGAGCCTATATGGCAGTTGACCGTTCCGATGTCTGCGTTATCGTTATCGACGCACTTGTGGGCTTTACCGACCAGGACTCCAAGGTGGCAGGCTATGCCCACGAGCAGGGCAAGGCTTGTATCGTAGCCGTAAATAAGTGGGACGCCGTTGAAAAGGACTCGGGCACAATGGACGAGTTCACAAACGATCTCAAAGAAAAATTCAGCTTTATGTCTTACGTGCCCTTTATCTTCATTTCCGCAAAAACTGGTCAGCGTATCGACAAGCTCTACCCACTTATAAACAGTGTAAATTCTCAGAACAGCATGAGAATAACCACAGGAATGTTAAATGATGTGCTTTCCTACGCCACCACAAGAGTTCAGCCTCCCTCCGACAAGGGCAGAAGACTGAAAATTTACTATATGACACAGGCTTCCACCAAGCCCCCCACATTCGTGGTATTTGTAAACCGTGCGGATCTTTTCCATTTCTCCTATCAGCGATATATCGAAAATCAGATCCGTCAGACCTTCGGACTTACAGGCACACCCGTCCGCTTCGTTATCAGGGAACGTGATAACAGCGATACAAAATAAATAAGAGGTTGATCTATAAATGTTGATAGTCACATTGCTGATAACTGCGGTCATTTCCTATCTTCTGGGAAGCTGCAACAGCGCCATCATAACCGTAAAGCTTTTAAAGCACGAGGATATCCGTGAGCACGGCAGCAAAAATGCAGGACTTACGAACACTCTTCGCTGCTACGGCAAAATGCCCGCACTCATAACTCTTATCGGAGACCTTACAAAGGGCGTTATCGCCGCATTTGTCTCCATCTATATCGCAAAGCTTCTTTTAGGAGCCGATTTTGAAAGCGTCTATTTCATCGACAGGCGCACAATCGGCTACATATCGGGACTCTGCTCTATTCTCGGACACATCTTTCCCCTCTATTACGGCTTCAAGGGCGGCAAGGGAGTGCTTGTCTCCTGCTCTATACTGCTTGTGATAGACCCTGTGACCTTCTGCATAGTTATCCCGTTCTTTGCATTAGTTGTGGCGATATCAAAATATGTTTCCTTAGGCTCCATACTTGCGGCGGCAGTATATCCCATCATCACATTTTTCGTTCATTTCTTTATCTATGACGTGGGAGCGCCCAGAGCGCTTCTCCACACAGGTCTTGTGCTCTGCACCAGCATACTTCTTATTTATATGCACCGCTCAAATATACAGCGCCTCAGAAACGGCACCGAGAATAAATTTGGCAGCAAGAAAAAGGATACCGGTGTAATGAACGACTCGGACGAAGTGAAATAAAGGAGGAAATGTCCATGGATAAGGCAAATATAATGGTTCTCGGCTCAGGCGGCTTCGGACTCAGCCTTGCGGTAATGCTGAACGGTATGGGACACGACGTTACCGTATGGTCAAAATTCCGCACCGAGCTTGACGATATCAGACGGGACGGAGAAAACAAGGCAAAGCTTCCAGGCGTAAAAATAAGCGAAAAAATAAGACTCACCGACGATATTTCCGAAGCAAAGGGCAAGGACCTTATTATTTTCGGAATACCCGTAAATTTCGTTCGCTCTGTGGCAAAGGAGGTCGCACCCTATATCGACGAAAAAACCGTCCTTGTGAATACGGGAAAGGGACTTGAGGGCGGCTCACTCAAATTCATTAGCCAGGTAATTTTCGAGGAAACGGGCAAGAAGATAGTAGTCCTCACAGGACCCTCTCACGCCGAGGAAGTGGCAATCGGAATGCCCACCACCGTAATAGCCGCATCCGAAATACCCTCACAGGCGGAATATGTCCAGAGCGTAATGTCAAACAGCACCCTGAGAATTTACAACAATGACGATGTTATCGGCTGCGAGATCGGCGGAGCGCTTAAAAATGTCATAGCCCTCTGCGCAGGAATATGCGATGGAATGGGCTTCGGGGATAATACAAAGGCAGCCCTTATGACCCGTGGAATATGGGAGATATCCCGTCTTGGAATGGCTCTGGGCGGCAAGCAGGAGACCTTTGCGGGACTTTCGGGGGTAGGCGATCTTATCGTTACCTGTACCAGTATGCACAGCCGCAACAGGCGTGCGGGAATACTTATCGGGCAGGGCGTTTCCCCCGATGAAGCAGTAAAGCAGGTGGGAACCGTGGAAGGCTATTTCTGCACCAAAGCAGCATATGAGCTGTCGAGAAAATGCGGGATATGCCTGCCCATAACCGAAAAGTGCTACAACGTGCTTTATAACGGAGCAAGCCCAAGAGACGCAATACGTGAGCTTATGGGCAGACCCAAGCGCCACGAAAGCGAAATATCCCTTTACGATTTAAAATAAATCTGTTTGAAAGCCGCTAAAATTTGCAAGCGGCTTTGTTATATATTATAGCACATCTGTACCAATTCGTCAATACCAAAGAGAACAAAAGTCTCAAATCGCTCAAATTTCGTACAAATAACCAAAATCCACCAAAAAAAGTTATAAAATCAGCACAATAGTGCCAAGCGTATCGTTCACCCCTTTAATCGGTGAGCGATACGCTTATTTTTTATCTCAAGCATAAAACTCACCACAGCCGAATAGAATGTACAAATAACAGAAAGAAGGCAGTAAAAATGACGGCAGTTTCAAATGTTCTCAGATATTTCAGTCCCCGCGTCTCAAAAGCCCTCACCGAAGTAAGAGGAAACATCAACGAGATAAGGCTCCGCTCGGGGGCACCCCTCTGCGTAACCTTACCCGACCAATACATCTATCTCACGGAAAGCGGCGCATATACGACCTCGGCGGACAAAGCTCTCCGAGTGACATCGGAGGACATCAGGCACACCTTCGAAGCAGTCTGCCGCTATTCGGTGCATAGCTGCCAGAGCCAGATAAATACCGGCTTTGTCACCGTTTCGGGAGGTCACAGAGCAGGTCTATGCGGTACGGCGGTCTATTCTCCCTCGGGAAAAATAGAAAACCTCAAATACATAAACGGCATAAACTTCCGCATAGCGGGAGAGGTGTTCGGGGCGGCTGACGAGATAGCCCACAGCATTATGCGAAGCGGACTAAAAAGCGTCCTCATATTCGGTGCACCCTGCTCGGGCAAGACCACCATACTCAGAGACCTCTGCCGTCAGGTGGGGGACAAGTACCCCGTCTCCCTTGTGGACGAGCGTTTCGAGATAGCCTCCGTCAGCGGCGGAAATGCGAATAATCACGTGGGAGCAAATACCGATGTTTTCAGCGGCTTTTTCAAAACAGACGGTATCTTGACAGCTATACGTGTAATGTCCCCGAGAATGATAGTCTGCGACGAGATAGGCTCGGACGATGATATCTCAGCCCTGAGACAGGCGTGGATAAGCGGAGTAAAAATAGCCGCATCAATGCACAGCGGCAGCGTGAGAGAGCTTACAGACAGCAGTGTCTATCCTCTCATTGCCTGCAAAGCCTTTGACTTCGCCGCCTTGATTGAGGACAGGCATATAAAACGGATATACAAGTCCGAGGAGCTTATAAAGCTTAAAGAAAGGGGGGACGAATTATGATAAAGCTCATAGGAACGGCGCTTCTGCTCATAACCTCGATAATGACAGGCTCTCTTGCGGCAGAGGGACTGAAAGCGAGGGTCAGCGCATTAAAGCAGGTGCGGATAATGCTTGAGTCTCTCAGACTTATGATACGCTACGAAGCCCTTGAAGTCTCCGAAATAGTCCGCCGTCTGTCCGAGGACAGGGAACTGTCGGGGCTTAAATTTATCTCCCCATTAAAAAAATATTCCGATGAATGCTTTGAAAAGGGACTTGCCACCTTTGACGAGATATGGGAAAGGGCATTATCCGAAAATACAGGTGATCTCCCCAACGAGGGCGTTTCCGTATTATCAAGGACAGGAAAGATACTCGGCTCCTGCGACTGCGACGGTCAGCTTTCAGCCCTCTCCATACTCTGCGAGGAAACGGACAGGCTCATTGCCGAAGCAAAGGAGCAGTATCTTGCCAAAGGAAAGCTGTACAGAGCGCTTGGAGCGGTGGCAGGCGCATTTATTGCGGTGATAGCTGTTTAATGATGAAAGGAACGGTAAAGCAATGGATATCGAACTTATTTTCAAGGTTGCAGGGGTAGGGATAATCGTAGCGGTGCTGAACATTCTGCTTAAAAAGGCAGAGCGTGACGAGCAGGCACTTATGACGACCCTTGCAGGGCTTGTGGTGGTGCTTATGCTTATGATAGGCGAGATAGGCGAGCTGTTCGAGACTGTCCGTGAGACCTTCGGTATATAGCTATGACAGGGGATAAGCTTATAATTATCGCAGGGGTGTGCATATTTGCCGCCGTAATGTGCCGGGTGTTTGACAACACCGCAAAGGAGTACGGCGTGTTAATAAAAACAGCCCTTGCCGCAGTAATAGCCGCAGCTGTTATTGGCAGTCTCGTTCCCGTAATAGAGCGGATAGAGGATATGTACGGCAGGGTATCTGCCGATGAAGCCTATCTTACCATAATGCTCAAAGGTCTCGGCATATGCTACCTCACTCAGCTTGCCTCCGACATCTGCCGTGACAGCGGCGAGGGCACCCTTGCGGTGCAGTCGGAAATGGCAGGCAAGACAGCCCTGCTCCTTATCTCACTTCCTCTTTTTGAAAAGACCGTACAGCTTGCGCTGGAACTTATATACTAAAGGACACTAAAATGAAAAAGATATTGCTTGCCATAATAACGGCTGTACTAATGCTTATGCTGTTTTCGTTTTCGGTATCCGCCGAAGAAATATCCCTTGACGACCTTGCGGAGGAATACGGCATAAACGAAATATCCGAAGCCCTGCCCTATGACGCAGAAAACTTTTTGAGGGATAAGGGCATTTCCCCCGATGACCCCGACAGCATAACAAAGCTCACTCCCAAGACCGTAATTTCCTATATGTGGGAAAAGCTGAAATACAGCGCCGCCGCTCCCGTAAGGCTTTTCGGGATAGTCCTGTCGGTCATAATCCTGGGAGCCGCCTCGGGAGCGGCGGCAGACTCTCTGGGAAATAAAGGCAGCATCGGGCTTTACAGGACTATAACCGTAATGATAGCCATAATCCTTACCGTCCCCTCAATGGAGACCTGCATAAAAAACGCCGCCCAAACCCTTAAAAGCGGCAGCGAGTTTATGCTCTGCTATGTACCCGTGTTTGCAGGGATATCCGCCGCCGCAGGAAACGCCGCATCGTCGCTCAGCTACAATGCCATAGTCCTGCTTATTGCGGAAATCTCGGTAAATATCGCCTCGGATATGCTTATGCCCGTCATATCCGTCTGTATGGCAATGAATATTATTGACGCCGTAAACCCCACATTCAGCCTGTCATCGGTGACGGGGCTTATGAAAAAGATGACCACACTTCTTCTCGGCTTTGGAATGACCGTCTTTACGGGGCTGCTTTCCATTCAGTCCATCGTGGGAGCCTCGGCGGACACTCTCGGCGTAAAAGCGGCAAAATTCGTGGTATCAAACTTTGTTCCCGTAGTTGGAAGCGCCGTAGCGGACGCATATTCAACAATGCGCTCAGGGCTTGGGCTTCTCAGGGGAGCGGCAGGAGCCTTCGGTATAATCGCCCTATGCGTTACTCTTCTGCCCCCGGTCCTCGAGACTCTCTGCCTTTATCTTGCAATGACCGCAGGGGAGGCAGCTGCGGAAATGTTCGGGGTAAAGGAGCTTGGCACATTTTTCAAAGGCACAGCGTCGGTATTATCCCTGACAGCCGCAGTGCTTGCCTGCTTTGGGGTGATGTTTGTGATATCCACCGTCATACTTATGGCGGCAGGTCTGGGGACTGTAAATGCATAGGAGGGAAAGCTATATGGATATGCTCTGCTCGGTATCGGCTTCGGCGTGCATTTTGGGAATAATTTTTTCCGTAATAAACAATATGACCCCCTCGGAAAAATTTTCACGTCAGATGAATATAATTTTTTCCCTTATCCTTATTCTCGTTATCTTCAGTCCCTTTGCCAAAGGGGATTTTAAGCTTGATATGTCCGACATTTCCGAAAATATCCCCGAGGATTATTCGTATATCTACAATGAGCAAACGGGCAGGCTAATAAGCGCAAATATCAGCGATAACCTGGGACAGGCGCTTTCGGAGAAAGGAATATTCCCTTTAAAAATATCTGTAGATATAAATAATTCCGCCGATAGCAGCATATCTATTATTGGAGCAGAGATCATTCTCGCAGACAGGTCGGACAGTAAAGCGGCGGCAAAAACTGCGGCGGAAGCGCTGGGAGTGGACAGGTCGCTCATAATTGTAAAAACGGAGGATAAGGACAATGGAACTTCTTGATAAGCTGAAAAATATTTACAGCAGGCTCACAAGCAGCAAAAAAGCAATGACCATAGCGGCTTTTCTCGGTATTGCGGGAATGATTATGATATTATTAAGCGGAGGTAAGGAAGATGAAGTACAGAAAGAGAGTGTCCCCGAAACGCAGGAAGAAAGTGTGTGGACAGACTATTGCCCCCAAACGGAGCGGCGGCTTGAAGAGCTTCTTTCCGCCATAGACGGGGTGGGCGAAGTAAAGGTGATGATAACAGTCAGCTCCACCGAGGAGTACATATATGCTCAGTCTGAAAGCGTAAACGGCGACAAAAAAGAAAACGGGTACGTTACAGTCAGAACCGAAAAAGGAGAGGAGGCGCTTTTAAAGCAGGTCAATACGCCTGTAATAACGGGCGTTGCGGCGGTCTGCGAGGGAGGACGGTCGGACAGAGTGCGTGAGGAGATATACCGCACCATCACAGCAGTTCTTGACATTCCCCCAAGCAAAATATACGTTACAGCTATGGAATAAATTTTTTTAAAACGGAGGAAAAACTTATGCGCAAACCAAATCTTATCATCGGAAAAAAGCAGATAATCCTTGCAGGTCTTACCCTTGTTCTCGGAATAGCGGTCTATATGAACTATGTATTTTCCGAGGTGGGCGAGGAGATCGCCGCTGACGCTGATATTTCATCTGCCGAAAATGCAAGAGTGAATTACGGCGAAGCAGCCTTTGTGAGTTCTGACAGCCCCGAGGAGGTAAAGGAGGTCTCCGCAGGAGTGGACACGTCCGATTACTTTGCCCAGGCAAGGCTATCGAGAATGACATCGCGTGACGACGCCGTACAGACCCTTTCGGCAATTCTGGGCGGCGGAGACCTTACGGAGGAGGAAAATGCGGCATACACAATGGAAGCGGTAAATCTCTCTCAGCTTTCAGAGAGCGAAAGCAAGATAGAGTCACTCATCAAGGCTCAGGGCTTTGAGGACTGCGTTGTATATCTTGACGGGGAGACAGCAAGCATAGTTGTCCGTTCCGAGGGGCTTGCCGCCGACGAAGCAGCACAGATAAAAGACATTTTGTTAACAGAGGTGACAATTCCTGCGGAAAATATAAGAATTTTTGAAGTTAAGTAGTTGTGTATTTCTCAAAGATGTGATATAATAGAAACAGTGAATATATTCTTCGCTTTTGCATAGTAAAGTGAAGGGTGTAATAACAAGCCTGTAGAGTACCGAAAAAATTCGGTATTCTCACAGGCTTTAGAGCGTATATCACATATCATCACATCTGATTACGGGAAAGGATATTTAAAAATATGGGTAAAGCATTAAAGAGAAGTCATATAAGAGAAGCTGCATTTCTGCTTATTTTTGAAAAGATGTTCAGGGACGACACCTGCGATGAGATAATCGACTCCGCAAAGGACGCAGACGAGTATGATTTCAACGATGAGGTCTGCCGTATCTTCAAGGCAGTTACCGAAAAAGCGGAGGAGCTTGACGGTATCATTTCCGAATACAGCGAAAAGCGTAAGGTAAACAGAATAGGCAAGGTGAGCCTTGCAGTTTTAAGACTTGCCGTATATGAGTGCCTTTACGAAGAGACCGTTCCCACAAGCGTTGCCATAAGTGAGGCTGTTGTGCTTACGGAAAAGTATGCCTTTGATACGGACAAGCAGTTTGTTAACGGCATTCTCGGCTCATTCTCACGCAGCGGAAAAATACCCGAAAAGAACATTCCCGAAAAGGCCGGGGGAGACGAGGAATAATGTCGCTTTTTTTAGGGCTTGATACCAGCAACTACACCACCTCGGCGGCGCTTTTTGACAGCGAAAGCAGAAAAATGCTGTCGCAAAAAAAGCTTCTTTCCGTAAAAAGCGGAGAAGCGGGGCTTCGTCAGAGCGACGCTGTTTTTCAGCATACAAAGCAGCTCCCCGAAATAGTAAAGGGGCTGTTTTCAGGGTGGGGCGAAAACAGTGGTATCACCGCCGTGGGAGCGTCATTTCGACCGCGAAATATCGAGGGTTCATATATGCCCTGTTTCTTATGCGGAGAAGGACTTGCGGATAGTATCGGCGCAGTGAGCCGTATTCCCGTTTATAAGACCTCCCACCAGATAGGGCATATCCTTGCCGCTCTGTATTCGGCGGACAGGCTTTCTATGATAAATGCGCCCTTCATCGCCTTTCACGTAAGCGGCGGGACCACCGACTGCCTTTACTGCGAGCCTGATGAAAAGGAGCTTATCAAAGTTACAGAGACCGCTTCTTCACTTGATCTGAAAGCAGGACAGCTTATTGACCGCACAGGGCTTATGATGGGGCTTGATTTTCCCTGCGGAGCCGCCCTTGAAAAAATAGCTGGGAAGGCGGATAAAAGCATAAAGGCGAGAGCAGTTATGAAAAACGGTTCCTGCTGTCTTTCGGGCTTTGAAAACAAGGCGCAGGCAATGCTCCGAAGCGGCGAGACCCCCGAAAACACCGCAAGATATATCCTTAACGCAGTTTTTTCCTCGGTGTATGAAATGACCGAATATGCCTATGGGGTGTACGGAAAGCTGCCCGTTATCTTTGCGGGTGGAGTGATGTCAAACGGATATATCAAGGATTTACTATCCCATAAACTGGAAAATGTCTATTTCTCCGCACCCGAATTTTCCTGCGATAATGCAGCAGGCATTGCGCTTTATGCATACTTAACTTATGAAAGGCAGATAAAATGAGCAGCATATTGACCGTATCACAGCTCAACAGATATATGTCCTTCAAACTCAAGGAGGACAGCAAGCTTAGAGGACTTCTTGTCAAGGGCGAAATATCGGGCTTTACCCACCATATGCGAACGGGTCATTTCTATTTTACCTTAAAGGACGGGCAGTCCTCTGTTAAGGCAGTAATGTTCAACAGCTATGCGAGTGCACTGAAGTTTATGCCCCAAAACGGTATGAACGTTATCGTTATGGGCAGCCTGCAGGTGTTCGAGCGTGACGGAGTATATCAGCTTTATGTGACCGATATCCAGCCCGACGGCATAGGCGCGCAGTATCTTGCCTTTGAGCAGCTTAAAGAAAAGCTTGCCGCCGAGGGACTGTTTGACCCCATATATAAAAAGCCCGTTCCGAAATTTCCCGAACGTGTGGGCATCGTTACCGCAAAGGGCGGAGCCGCTCTCAGGGATATACTTAACATTTTAGGCAGGCGATATCCCATATGCGAGGCGGTCATTTTTCCCTGTGTTGTACAGGGTGAGTACGCTGTTGACTCGGTGTGCGACGCGCTGGAATTTGCGGATAAAAGCGGGTGTGACGTTATCATCTGCGGCAGGGGCGGCGGTTCATACGAAGATCTTTCCGCATTTAACAGCGAAAAGATCGCACGTACCGTTTTTTCTATGAATACCCCCGTAATATCCGCCGTGGGACACGAGACCGACACCACCCTTATCGACTTCACCTCCGACTTGCGCGCTCCCACCCCATCTGCGGCGGCAGAGCTTGCAGTCCCCGATATGTCGGCACTTGCAGCGGCTATAACATCTTATAGCAAGGCTCTTGACAATGCCTTTTCAGCCGTTATCGCCCGAAAAAAGCAGGAGCTTCTTGCCATAGAGTCGGAGCTTAAAAATTACACACCATCAGCGGCAATATCGGCAATGAAAGAAAGGCTTATTTCAAACGAAAAAAGGCTTACGGAAGCAATAAACATTTGCCTTGAAAGAAAGCGGAGCAAATTAGCTTCGGAAGCCGCCGCACTTGATTCCCTCAGCCCGCTTAAAATAATGGCAAGGGGATACAGCCTTGTATACAAGGAAAACACTCTTATCAAATCGGCAGAGGAGCTTTCCGAGGGGGACAGGATAACCCTTAAATTTGCGGACAGCGAAGCAAGCGCCGTTGTAACAGGTAGCAATTAAAGGAGATTAGATAAATGAGCTTTGAAAAATCAGTTAAACACGTTGATGAGATAATCGGCAGACTTTCCGAGGGGGACGTTCCTCTTGAGGAGGCAATTGAGCTTTACAAAAGCGGCGCAGACGAGCTTGCAAAATGCAAAAAGCTTCTCGAGGACGCCGAAAAAGCCGTAATGACTGTTACAAGTGCGGAGGAGCTTTGATGATGAAGGAAATCCTTGAAAAGCGAACGGAACGTATAAATCTCAGATTAAAGG
This sequence comes from Oscillospiraceae bacterium, assembly GCA_028720105.1. Classification (GTDB taxonomy): domain Bacteria; phylum Bacillota; class Clostridia; order Oscillospirales; family Ruminococcaceae; genus Huintestinicola. The sequence goes on from JAQYLI010000018.1 coordinate 16,903, forward strand.
AGCTTATGGGCGCTTATACAAAGGAAAACGCCCCCCGTCAGCTTGTCTGCGCCGAGGCGATGGAATATTCCCTTGAGGCAGGGGGCAAGCGTATAAGACCCGTCCTCGTCACAGAATTTGCCCGTATTTTCGGCAATGCGGAGGAAAAGGCTGTAGACTGCGCCTGTGCTCTTGAAATGATACACACCTTTTCACTTATCCACGACGATATGCCCTGTATGGACAATGACGATCTCAGGCGTGGAAAGCCCTCCTGCCACAAGCAGTTTGGCGAGGACATAGCTCTTCTTGCGGGAGACGCACTTGAAAACTACGCCTTTGAGGTCATTGCCTCCGATGAAAAGCTGTCTTATGAGCAAAGAGTAAAGCTTATAAAATGTCTGTCTCAGGCGGTGGGCATCATTGGAATGATAGGCGGTCAGACCATTGACGTAAAAAATGTTGGCAAGCCCTTTGACGCACCAATGCTCCTTGAAATGTACTCTATGAAAACGGGCGCTCTCATAAAATGCGCCTGTGAAATGGGCTGTATCTGTGCCGAAAGGTACGATATGATACCAAAGGCAGAGGAATATGCCGAAGCTCTGGGACTTGCATTTCAGATAGTTGACGATATCCTTGACATCACCGCAGACGAAAAGCTTCTCGGTAAGCCCGTTCACAGCGACGCTGAGCTGAATAAGGCTACATATCCTGCTGTATTCGGTCTTGAAGCGGCAAAGCAAAAGGCGGAGGAGCTTACAAAAAAAGCGGTTTCCATAGCGGAAAGCTTCCCCGACAGCAGTTTTCTTTCACAGCTTACCGCATATCTTCTCAAAAGGGAATTTTAAAGGAAAGGGAATGTTATTTGATTATGGAGTATTATAATTATGTCCTTGTAACTTCCATTCTCGGCTGGTGCATTGCTCAGCTTCTCAAGACTTTCATCAATCTGATAAAATACAAGAAATTCAGCGTTGAAAGGCTTTTCGGAGCAGGTGGCTGGCCAAGCGCACATTCGGCAATGGTATGCTCGGCGGCAGCGGGAGTTTATCGTGTTGAGGGCGTGGCTTCCACTCAGTTTGCAATAATGTGCATAGTTGCGCTTATAACTATGTACGACGCGATGGGTGTCCGCAGAGCCGCAGGACAGCACGCCAAGGCTATCAACAGGATTAACCGCATACTTGAAAGCAAGCCTGCTTCTTCAGGCAAGCCCCTTGAGGATATCGCCCAGGCAGCCAATACAAGCATTGCGGTGATGAAGGAATATCTGGGACATAATCCTTTTGAAGTGGCAAGCGGTGCCGTACTCGGAATAATTCTGGCATTTGCTATGCCCATAAAAATATAATAAGGAAAAATTAAAATGAAAGATAATACTACCGTAAGGCTTGAGGAGCTTCATCTGCCCGAAGATCTCAAAAAGCTTTCCATACCCCAATGCCTAAGCCTGTGCAGGGATATACGGGATATTCTTATAAATACGGTCGCAGAAAACGGGGGACACCTTGCTTCAAATCTGGGCACAGTAGAGCTTACAATGGCTCTCCACCGTGTTTTCTGCTCGCCATATGACAAAATAATCTGGGATGTGGGACATCAGGCATATACCCATAAGCTTCTCACGGGACGATTAAACGAGTTTTCCACTCTCAGAACGGAGGGCGGAATATCGGGATTTGCAAAACCCTCGGAGTCGGAACACGATATTTTCATAAGCGGTCACAGCAGCAATTCCATTTCCGCAGCCTGCGGTATCGCAAAGGCAATGCGGCTGCAGGGCGATGACCATAACGTTATCGCAGTTGTGGGAGACGGCGCATTTACGGGCGGTATGGTCTACGAGGGGCTTAACAACGCAGGAAAAAGCGATGATAATCTTATTGTTATCTTAAACGACAACGAGATGTCCATATCCAAAAACGTTGGCGCGCTGGCGAAATATCTGTCCTCGCTTCGTGGCAGAAAAGCCTATGTTGAAGCGAAAAAAAGCGTTGAAAACCTGCTTGACCGAACTCCCGTTGTGGGCAAGCCGGTGAAGGAACTTATGCTTGCTTCAAAGGACGCTGTAAGGTGGCTGCTTTACCGTTCAAACGGACAGCCTGCGGGGGCGACGATGTTTGAAAATCTGGGCTTCATTTATTTAGGCCCCGTTGACGGTCACGATCTTAAAATCCTTGAGGAAACTCTTGAGGCTGCTAAGGCGGCGAAAAAGCCTGTGCTTATCCACGTAAACACCGTAAAGGGAAAGGGCTACCGTCCTGCGGAAAAAAATCCCGGAGCGTTCCACGGACTTGCTCCCAAAGCTATGCTGCAGGGTGATCCCGAGATAATAAGCAGCGACAGCTTTTCAGCGGTTTTCGGCAGTGAGCTTGCAAAGCTGGGAGCCTCCGATAAACGTATCTGCGCCATAACTGCGGCTATGAAATACGGCACGGGACTTAACCGTTTTGCCCAAAGTTGCCCTGACAGATTTTTCGACGTGGGAATAGCCGAGCAGCACGCCGTTACCTTTGCGGCAGGACTTGCGGTAAGCGGAATGATACCCGTATTTGCGGTATATTCAAGCTTTTTGCAGAGGGGCTATGACCAGCTGATACACGACGCTGCCATAAGCCGCACTCACATTGTTCTCGGCATTGACCGTGCAGGCATTGTGGGGGAGGACGGCGAGACCCATCAGGGCTTGTTTGACGTTCCTATGCTTACCTGTATACCGAATATCACCGTATATTCCCCCTCGGATTACAGCGAGCTTAGACTATGTCTCAGAAAGGCTTTGTATGATACCCCTTCGGTTGCGGCGGTAAGATATCCAAGAGGTTCGGAAAGCGGCAATGCAAAAATGAAGCTTGACGAGAACAATATGCTCTGCTTTGAAGACCACGGAGGCAAGGTGCTGGCGATAGGCTACGGCAGAACGGGAGCAACCGTATGTGAAGCTGTAAGAGACGGTAATTTAAAAGCCGACATTTTAAAGCTTGTAAGGATTTTCCCCCTTGAAAGCTATATCATTGACCTTTGTATGGGCTATGACAGGATAATCGTATTTGAAGAATCACTTCAAAACGGAGGAATAGGAGAACATCTTACGGCGGCTCTCGCTCGTAAAGGATACAAGGGCAATATCCGCATAAATGCCGTACAGGGCTTTGTGAAGCAGGCGAAAACTGAAAGTGTTCTCCGCAGATTTTTCCTTGATAAAGAGGGAATAGAAAAGAAGATATCGGAACTTTTATCAGACTGAAATTTTGGAGGTGGGCTATGCGGCTTGATGTGTTCTTGTCGGAAAAGGGACTTGTAAAAAGCCGTGAAACGGCAAAGAGAATGATTGCTGAGAGCGGAGTTTCCGTTAACGGCAGTATTGTCACAAAGCCCTCAAAGGAGATATCCGAAAGCGACGATGTGAGAATATGCGCTCCTCTCCCGAAATATGTGGGCAGGGGAGGACTAAAGCTTGAAAAGGCTCTCTGCTGCTTTAACATATCCGTAAATGGACTTGTCTGTATGGATATAGGCGCTTCCACAGGCGGCTTTACGGACTGTATGCTGCAAAACGGCGCAGAATTTGTCTATGCCGTTGATGTGGGTCACGGGCAGCTTGATGGAAGTCTTGTAAATGACAAAAGGGTAAAAAATATGGAGGGCGTTAACATAAAAGACGTGTCGCCCTCGGATTTTGACAGGAAAATACAGTTTATTTCCACAGATGTGTCCTTTATTTCATTAAAAAAAGTCATTCCGAAAATATCCGAACTTCTTTGCGAAGAAGGCAAAGCTGTTATGCTTGTAAAGCCCCAGTTTGAATGTGGTCGGGCGGATATCGGCAAAAACGGCATTGTCCGCTCGGAGAAGGTTCACAAGGTGGTTCTCGGCGATATCATTTCCTTCTGCGGTCAGTTCGGACTCTCGGTTACGGGAGCGGACTATTCTCCAATTCAGGGCGGCGACGGAAATATCGAGTATCTTATCTATGCACAAAAAAGCGGCATTACGGGAACGCCCATAGACTGTTCCAAAATAATTTCCGAGGCTCACAAAAGCTTTAAGAAAGGCAAATAAATGAAAACTGTAATTTATCCTAATTTTTCAAAAAAGAACGCATATGAGACCACGGGCAAAGTCTGCTCAATGCTTCATAATATGGGATTTGAGATATTCTGCGGTGATAATCTCAGAGAGCGCTTTCCCGTTAAAAAATATGTGAAGTTTTTGCCCCTTGACGAGGCGGCGGAGCAGTGCGACCTGATAATTGCCGTAGGCGGCGACGGAACAATTCTCGAGGCTTCGGCATATGCAGCGGAATACGACAAGCTGCTGCTGGGGATAAACACGGGCAGGCTTGGTTTTATGGCTTCTATGGAGCCTGACGAGCTGTATAATCTTTCAAGGCTTATGAGCGGCGATTACGTGGTGGAAAACCGTATGATGCTTGACTGCGAATTTGCGGGCGGAGGAAGAAAGGACAGTTTTACTGCGCTCAATGACATCGTTATATCAAGTCAGTTCGGCAGACTTGCGGATTATTTTGTGGAGATAAACGGCAGCAACGTAAGCACTCTCAGAGCGGACGGAGTGATATTTTCAACTCCCACAGGCTCAACGGCATATGCCCTTTCGGCAGGGGGACCTATACTTGAGCCGGGGCTTGAATGTATTCAGATGACCCCTGTTTGTCCCCATTCCCTTGTTTCGAGGACAATGCTTTTTTCAACGGATAAAAAGCTTGAGGTCACTTTCAAGTCAAGGGATAATACTCCTTTGTATCTGAGCATTGACGGGCAGGTTTGCGAGAGCGCGGAGCAGGACGACAGGCTTATCATCACACGTTCACGCAAATCCCTGCGGCTCATTGACATTCAGGGAAATTCCTTTTTTAATGCGGTGAACAAAAAGCTTTTAAACCCAATTAAGGATATTTGATAAAGGTCGGTAGTCGGAATGATAAAATCAGAGAGACACGAAATTATTCTTGAGATAATAAAAATGAGTTCCATAGAAACTCAGGAAATGCTCAGAGAACAGCTTTTAAAGCACGGTATCGAGGTCACGCAGGCAACTCTTTCACGTGATATAAAGGAGCTTGGGCTGATAAAAAAACAGGACCGCTATTTTGTACCACAGAAAAGCTCCGCTGAGATACCTGCGCTTATAAGAGAGTCGGTCAATTCTGTTGATTATGCTCTGAATACGGTGGTTTTCAAGTGCCACGCAGGAATGGCTATGGCTGCCTGCGCAATGTTTGACAAGCTGGGCTACAGCGGCGTTGTGGGAACTCTGGCAGGGGACGATACCATTTTTATGTTAATGCGTTCGGAAAAGGACGCAGCCGCATTTGTCAAGGAAATGCAAAGCGTTATCTTCAAGAGTAAAAAGGGTGATTTCAATGCTCAGTGAGCTTTATATAAAAAATCTTGCAATAATCGAGGAGGCGTCAATCCCGTTTTCGGATAATTTCAACGTCTTTACGGGTGAAACGGGAGCGGGAAAGTCTATTCTCATAAACGGAATAAATGCCGTTCTCGGACAGCGTATCACAAAGGATATCGTGAGAGCAGGCTGTGACAAGGCTGTTATTTCCGCATTGTTTACCGAGCTTTCGGACAATGTATGCAAAAGGCTTGACGAGCTGGGCGTATCCCACGAGGACGGTCAGCTTATGCTTACGCGTGAGATAAGCTCCGACGGCGGCAGCATTGCAAGGGTCAATTCCCGTGCCTCAACAGTTTCCGTACTCCGTGAGATAGGGGAATGTCTTGTAAATATTCACGGTCAGCACGATAATCAGATACTTATGGATCCCGAAAAGCACCTGTCCATTCTCGACAGCTACGGAGGACTTGAAAAGCAGACCGAAGAGTATCACGAAAGCTTTAAGCAGCTCCAGGAAATTTCCCGCAGGCTGAAAAAGCTTACTCTTGAAAGAAAAGAGAAAACCGAGCGGGAAGAAATGCTCAGAGAGAAAATCGAGGAAATAGGCAGTCTGAATATCGAGGAAAACGAGGACGAAGCGCTGGAGGCGGAGTATAAAATTGCCCGGAACAGCGAGGACATCTGCGCCGCTCTGAACGAGGCGCACAGCTTTTTAAACGGCGTTGAGGACAGCGAAATTCCGGGGGCAGTTGAGCTTGTTTCCAATGCCTGCGGCGATATTTCGGCATTTTCGGAGGCACTCCCGTCTCTTAAAACAATCTCCGACCGCCTTGAAAATGTGAGGGTGGAGCTTGAGGATATCGTTTCGGAGATATCTTCGGAGCTTGATAAGATAGATATTGACGCCGAGAGATACGCCTTTCTTACCGAACGTCTGAACGAGCTTAACAGGATAAAAAAGAAATACGGTCCGGAGCTTTCGGACGTGCTTGAATGTTATAACAGCGCGGCAGAGGAGCTTGACGAGTTTGAGTCATCCTCCGACGAGATCGAGCAGACTGCCGCTCAGAGGGAAAAGCTTCTTGCGGACGTTTCGGAAAAAGCAAAATGCCTTTCCGCGGCAAGAGCGGAAGCGGCTGAAAGATTTTCGGCACAGGTGGAGGAAGAGCTTAAATTCCTTGATATGCCCAATGTAAAAATATGCGCCGCAATGGAAAAGGGCAAGCTTACCGCCGCAGGTATGGATACGCTTGAGTTTATGATATCCACAAACGTGGGCGAGGGAATGAAGCCTATGTCAAAGATAGCATCGGGGGGCGAACTTTCAAGAATAATGCTTGCTCTTAAAAATGTAATTGCCGAAAAGGACAATATCCACACCCTAATCTTCGACGAGATAGACACGGGCGTCAGCGGCAGGGCGGCTCAGAAGATAGGCATCAAGCTGAGACAGGTATCAAAGCGCCAGCAGGTATTATGCGTCACACATCTTTCCCAGATGGCGGTAATGGCGGACAATCATCTGCTTATTGAGAAGAAGACCCAAAACGGCAGAACATATACCTCTGTTCATCGTCTCGATTTTGAGGAGCGCAAGCGTGAGATAGCAAGGATAATGGTGGGCGAAAATATCACCGACACCGCCTTGAAAAATGCCGAGGAACTGCTGGTAAGCAGCAGGGACATATAAGAGATATGTTCACTATATTTTTTAAATAAGATTATTGCATATCAAAGGTTGAAAAACATTTGATTATATGATATAATAAACAGGATTTGATCAAACAGGAGGGCCTTTGATGGAAAACAAGAAAAGCTTTACAAGCAGGATAGGATTTATCCTTGCTGCCGCAGGCTCGGCTGTGGGTCTGGGCAACTTATGGAGATTTCCCTATCTTGCGGCTAAATACGGCGGAGGAATGTTCCTGCTCATATATCTGCTGATAGCCGTTACATTCGGCTTTGCGCTTATGATAACCGAGATCGCCATCGGCAGAAAAACGGGAAAAAGCGCTCTTGGCGCATTTACCGAGATGAATAAAAAATGGGGATTTGCAGGCGTGCTTGCAAGCCTTGTTCCTTGTATAATTTTTCCGTACTACATCGTAATCGGCGGCTGGGTAGTAAAATATCTTATCGCATTCTGCTCGGGACAGGGCAAGGCGGCGGCAGGTGATACTTATTTTACGGAATTTATATCTCAAACAGCCGAACCTGTTATATGGCTAAGCGTTTTTCTTATTCTTACCGCCGTTGTAGTTATGCTCGGCGTGCAGAAAGGCGTTGAAAAAGCAAGCCGCATACTTATGCCCGTACTGGTCGTACTGTCCGTTATAATTGCGGTCTACAGCGTAACAAGAGACGGTGCAATGGACGGTGTTATTTATTATCTGAAACCCGATTTCAGCAAATTTTCAATCAGCCTTGTTTTTGCTGCTCTGGGACAGCTTTTCTATTCAATGTCCCTTGCAATGGGAATTATGATAACCTACGGCTCCTATATGGATAAAGACAGCAATTTGGAAAGCTCCGTCCGTCAGATAGAGCTTTTTGATACGGGTATAGCGTTTATTTCGGGACTTATTATCATTCCTGCCGTTTTCGCATTTTCGGGCGGAGACGAGTCGGTGCTGAGTTCCGGTCCCAGCCTTATGTTTATCACTCTTCCTAAGGTTTTCGACAGTATGCCCTTCGGCTCGGTAATGGGTGCGGTATTCTTTATCCTTGTGCTGTTTGCGGCTCTGACCTCCGCTATTTCACTTATGGAAACGATAGTGTCATTTATTGAGGAAAAAACATCGCTAAAAAGACCTGTTATCTGCCTTATCGTGGTTATCGCTTCAATGATACTTGCAGTTCCTTCTTCCCTGGGATTTGGTCTCCTCGAAAGCGTTCAGATACTCGGTCTTTCAATACTCGATTTCTTCGACTTTATCAGCAACAACGTTCTTATGCCCATCGTGGCTTTCCTGACCTGCATTTTTGTAAGCTATGTTGTAAAAGTGGACACGGTGACTTCTGAGGTTGAAATAAGTTCTTCCTTTAAAAGTAAAAAGCTTTATACTGTGGTTATCAAATATATCGCGCCTGTATTCATTCTCATTATCTTTGTAAGCTCTGTGCTTAAAGGTCTTGGAATTATTGATTTCTGATAAAAAAATGTGCCTTTCCCTGTGAGGGGAGAGGCACATTTTATGATATTATAAATAATGTATAAGCTCGCTTCTTACATTATCCATTCTGTCGTCTGCAAGACCGAAGTTCATTTCCTTGTAGCTCCATACCGCACGGGAAATATCAAGTTTGTCAAATGCGGTATTTATAGCCTTGAACCATTTGAGGGCGTCCTCGGGCTCTGCATTTTCGATAACTCCGTATTCACCGCAGTACAGAACGGTGCCGTTTTTCTTTGCAGCTTCATATGCACGGCTGAATCTGTCAATGAAAAATTCGGGTGTTACGGGGGGATCGCATTTGTCAAATCTCATTCTGAAGCTTGTGTCCATTCCCTCGTACCAATATGCGCCCTGATGTGTAAAGTTCATAGGGTCATAGCAGTGGAAGTTATAGACCACCTTGTCGTCATAGGGCGCTTCAAGGTCGGGAATTGCGTCGGGGCTGTTCTGCCAGTAGCCGCCTACCAGAATAAAGGTATCGGGAGCAATGCGGCGTATCCTTTCAATGCAGTTTTTTATAAGCTTGTTCCAGGTAACGCTGTAGCTTTGTTCAGTAACCTCGTTTAACAGTTCAAATGAAATTGTGCCGTCGCTTACTGCATAACGTTCTGCAATGCGCTCCCAAAGCTTCATAAAGCGCTCCTGGAGAGCAGGACTTTCAAAAAATCCGGATTCGCCCTCGCCCTTGTCGAAGGAGTAGCCTGCTGTCTTGTGGAGGTCCAGGATAATATTAAGTCCGGTATTTTTGCACCAGCTTACTGCATTGTCAATATATGCAAAGCCGTCCTCCATGAAATTGCCGCTTTCGTCCTCGAGAAGATTGTAATCAATGGGGAGACGGACGTGGTCAACCATCCAGGTGGATATTTTTCTGATATCCTCTTCGGTGATAAAGTTGTCGTAATGCTCTTTTGTATGGCAGCACTGAGAAAGCCAGCCGCCTAAGTTAACTCCTTTTTTGTAGCCTGTAAAATTAACCATAAATTGTTCCTTTCAGTTACAAATGTATTTTCATCTCCCCCTGCGGAGCAGAGGAAGATGGGGCTTCAGTTACATATCAGAAATTTTCCGAGATCTCCTTGTTCAGAGCGTCGATCTCATTCTGAACAGCCCCGCTAATCTCATCACGGGTGGTAGCCCAGTCCTTGCCGTTGTAGGAAGCGTCCTTGATGGGGTTATGTACCATATCGTAAATGTCGGAGGAGGTGCCTGCATAGAAGTCGATAACGGGATTTTCGTTGGTAAGCTCCTTTGTCTTGTGCCACATATCTATCATCTCGTCAGTCCAGCCGTAGTCCTCTCTGTACTGCTTCTCTGCTATTTCCTGAGTCTTTTCGTCGCCTACAGCCATAAGCTTGCACTTCATAAACGCTGCAGCTCCCTCGGGATTGGGTGCGCTCTTGCAGAGAGCATATGCGTCAACGCCTGAGGGCAGATAATAATTGTCAGCCTCGGGATCCTTAGGCATAGGAACGAACATTATCTCGCCTTCTGCACCGAACTTGGAAAGGTCTGCTTCGTAAAGTGCCCAGATACCGCAGGGATAGAACAGAGTATTGCCCTCTGCAATTCTCTGAGGCTGCTCTACCCAGGAGTACTCAGCCTTGGGAAGGGGAAGGTTTATCTTGTTCATCTCAAGCATAAAGTTCTCTGCACGCTCCATCTCTGCGCTTAACAGGTTGCTTGTGATAACGCCGTCCTGCATATCAATAACGGGCTTGCCTGTGGTGAGGAGGAAGTTTATCTCAAACCACCAGCCGTCAAAGCCGTACTTTTTATTTTCTGGGTCGGAAAATTCCACGCACATATCCTTGAAGGTATCCCAGTTCCAGTTGCCTTCTTCGAGAAGCTCTGCAGGGTCCTGAAGACCGTTTTCTTCAATGGTTCGCTTGTTGTAAATGCATACGCAGCCTGCGTCGGTGGAAACTACCGCAACATAGTGCTTGCCGCCCAGAGTATGTGCGTCGGAAAGCTTCTTTGCGCCTACGCTCCAGAGGTCGCTGTCAAAATCAAGGTAATCGTCGAAGGGTTCAAACATTCCTGCAATAGCCTTGCCGGGAAATGTATCAAGGTCTGCAGCAGGGAAAAGGTCGGGAGAAGTTCCGCCCAGGACCTGTGTTGAAAGATCGCTGTAACGGGTCTCGTATGTAGTGGGGATATACTCGATCTTTCCACCGTACTTTGTCTCGAAAAGCTCAAGCTCAACGGACTTGGGCTTGCCGTTTGCAGGATTTAAGTCCCAGAAGGAAAGCCACTTGACTGTACCGTTTTCCAGCTTTTCATCTTCGCCGATATCCATTTCGGCAACAGCAGCCTTATCTTCCTCGTTCAGTTCCTTTGCGGGAGTAGTTTCTGTTGTCTGGGAGGTCTCCGCAGCTGTTGTGACAGAACTTTCATTGCTGCCGCCGCAGGCTGTTACTGTTCCCATAAGTGCAAGTGCTGATACGAATGCCAAAGTCTTCTTCAAATTCTTCATAATAACATCTCCTCATATTGCTTGAACAATTCTTGCCGTGATTTACTGTACTTATAATTTAACATATTTCCGCTTGGACAAATATCAATTTTTTGCTTTTGTTATCAAAATTTTGTTGCAATTTTTATGTTGACGTGATATAATAATAACAGTGGGGTGATGAAATGTCTCAGTCTGAAAAAGAGCTTACATATAAGGCGTTTCTGAACAGGGAATACGAGTTCAGACATTCGCCCTTTGAAAAGGAATTTGAATTTTATGACTGTGTAAAAAGCGGCGATACCGACAGCGTTGAAAGGCTGATGACCCCATTGGGCAGCAGCGGAGCAGGCGTTCTTTCACAGGATCCTCTGAGAAATCTGAAATATCATTTTATTGTCACCATTGCTCTCATAACCCGTTTCTGCGTTGAGGGCGGTATGGAGATGGAGACAGCTTATACGCTGAGTGATCTCTATATTCTGAAAGCCGATAAATGCACCTGCGAAAAGGATATCCACGCTCTGCACAGGGAAGCCGTTCTGGAATTTACCCGTCAGATGAACAAGCTTGCTCACGGGAACGTGTATTCAAAGCCTGTTATTATGACAATGGATTATATTTACGACAATCTTCATTCTAAGATATCGGAAGCGGATATTGCGGAATATATTTCTCTCAGCCCCTCCTATATTTCCCGCCTTTTCAAAAAAGAAGTGGGTGTGACCATATGCACATATATTGCGGTAAAGCGCGTGGAGACGGCTCAGAATATGCTAAAATACTCCGATTATTCTCCCGTTGATATCGGAAATTATCTTGCATTTACATCTCACAGCCATTTTATCAGCGTTTTCAGAAAATATACGGGAATGACTCCAAATGAATTCCGAAAGAAATACTATCGTGACAACTGGGGAGATATAAAGCACAGCAGTGCAAAAAAATGATATAAAGTGCAGATATCTGATATATTTATATGATTCAATATGTATAATGGAGGTATAATTTAAATTTGAAAGGACAGATAAAAATATGAAAAAGAAAAATATACTTGTTTATACCGCCGCACTCATTTCCTGCGGTGCGATTTTATGCTCCTGTGCAGCGTCACCCGAGGCTCCTGCCCCTGCGGAAACAGCAGCGGTGACACAGGCGGCAGAGGATATTTCCGCAATCAGCTTTAAAAACGGCTCCTCTGGGCTTTTTGAATGTGCCGACGGCTGGTGCAACGGAAGTATGTTCAATGTGACCTGGCGAAAGGAAAACTGCACCTTTGAAAACGGCAGAATGCAGCTCATTATCGACAAGGACACCAAAGGCGGAAGCGTTCCCTATTCGGGTGGCGAGTATCGTTCAAAGGATTTTTACGGCTACGGAAGATACGAGGTAAGAATGAAAGCCATTAAAAATGACGGTGTTGTCTCCTCTTTCTTTACCTACACGGGACCTTCCGACAATAATCCCTGGGACGAGATAGACATTGAAATTCTGGGCAAAGACACAACAAAGGTTCAGTTCAACTACTTTACCGACAGCAAGGGCAATCACGAATATCTTTACGAGCTGGGCTTTGACGCTTCGGAGGATTTTCACGATTATGCCTTTGAGTGGCATAAGGATAAGATAGTCTGGTTTGTGGATGGTGCGGAGGTCTATACGGCAGAGGAGAATATTCCCGTTACCCCGGGCAAGATAATGATGAATGCCTGGTGCGGCATAGGCGTTGACAGCTGGCTCAAAGCCTTCGACGAAAGCAAAATGCCCCTTACGGCTGAATATGAAACAATTTCCTTTACTCCATTTGAGGAATAAATGATATTACTTGAAAGGAAGCGCAGAAATGAACGTTACAGCAACGGAAACTCCCTGCAAAAGCGGGGAAAACAAAATATTCGGAGTGCTTTATCTCCCGAAGGAGCATAAGGGCAGGCTGCCTGTGGTTATTTTATGCCACGGCTATAACTCCTCTTATTCCCACGTTCTGGACATTGCCCAAAGCCTTGCGGATAATGGATTTGCGGCATACTGCTTTGATTTCTGCGGCGGCTCGACAATTTCCAAAAGCGGCGGCAGTTCGACTGATATGAGTATTGAGACCGAAATATCCGACTTGATGAATGTTATCGCTATGCTGTCCGAGTGCGGCTTTGCTGACAAAGAGAAAATATATCTTTACGGCGAAAGTCAGGGCGGCTTTGTTTCCGCTCTCACCGCAGCCCGTATGACCGATAAGATAGCAGGTATGGCGCTTTTGTATCCTGCATTCTGCATACCCGACAACTGGATAGCTGAGGATCCCGAAAAAATGACCGAGCCTGTAGAATTTATGGGAATGAAGCTGTCAAGGACATTCAGAGAGGGTCTGCCCGAATATGATGTGTTTGAGGCAGTAAGCAGATTTAAAAACCCCGTACTTCTGCTACACGGGGACAGTGATAAGCTTGTGGATATATCATATTCCGAAAAGCTTTGCTCGGCTTTTGAAAATTGCCGTCTTGACGTATATGAAAACGAGGGTCACGGATTTTCTCCAAAGGCGAGAAAGCGTATGCGTGTAACGACTGTAGAGTTCCTTTCCAAGCTTGCTTTCTGAATAAAAAAACGACCTGCCGTTCTCCGATAAATTTTGGAAACGGCAGGATTTTTGTATGTTTGTATGTTCAGTACAAAGCCCGAATGCCGGTTCGTTTTTTTGAACCGGCATTCGGGCAAATATTAAATAAAGGAGGAGAAATGAAATTACTTCTTCTTAGAAACAGTCATTGTTATCGCTGCGGCAGTCATTACTGCGGCAGCTGCGGCTGCGGAACCGTTTCCTGTTACAGGCATTTCGGTAGTGTTATCCGAAACGGGAGCAGCTTCTTCGGGTACATCGGGAGTTTCAGCTTCTTCGGCAGCTGTTTCTTCGGCTTCGGGTGCTTTTGTCTCTTCGATAGCAGCTTCTTCCGCTTCTGCAGCAGGCTCTTCTTCGTCAGCAGGAGCAGCTTCGAGAACGGCATTGTTATCAATAGTAATTGTTTCAAGCGTAATACCGTGACCCATAAGAGCCATACCTGCTGTTTTGAGGTGTTCAATGCTGTCTCCTGTTATGGAGAACTGTGCTTCGGTGCCGTCAACATCGAGCGCATAGGAATCTCCGCTTTCGGAAAGAGTCATTCCCGCACCGCAGGTAACATCACTGATGAAAGGCCAGCCTGCATCATTTATCATAGGCTTGACTACCCAGTAGGAATGGTCTTCCTTTTCGGCAAGGGATGCGTCTGCTGTGTATGTAATTGTGATAACCGAGTTTTCGGTAAGCTCTTCAAACTCGGAAGCGGGAATGGTGGTGTTAATGCTCCAGCCTGTTTTAAAGTCCTTGTTTACGTCATAGGCGAATGCTGAAACTGCTGCCATTGAAAGTGCGGTGCAGGCTGCTGTAAGACCTGCAATAAGTTTTTTAAAATTCATAACTTTCTTTCCTTTCGTTTATTTTTTTGGGGGGTGCTGCAGCTTTATGAGTTAAATTATACTCTGAAACATCTGAAATAAATATCAGATGTTTGACATTTATATCAGATTTTTGTACAAAAAATATCCCGATACAAAAAATATTTCATATCGGGATCGGTACAGTTTATATTCTTGCAGCTTTTCTGCGTGTTTTTTCTTCGTACATAAGCTTGTCGGAAAAACGGATAAGCTCGTCAAAGGAGAGCCTTTCGTCCTTTTGAGTTATGTATATGCCCATACTTGCCGCTACTTTGTAGGGTTTTCCCGAGACCTCATTGATATTGTCGAGAGCCTTGTAAAACAGAGGTCGTATATCATTTTCCGCTCCGCAGCAGGGGAATACCGCCATCATCTCATCTCCGCCGAAACGGGTGCAGGCAGCCCCCGGAGGGCAAACTTTTTTCAAAGCCTGCGCAGCATTTTTTATTGCATAGTCTCCGTTGTCGTGGCCGAATTTGTCATTGATAGTTTTAAGTTCGTCAAGGTCGCACATGATCACCGCAAGTGATTTTTCGCCCAGACCGCGGAGAATGTGCTCATATTCAATACAGAAGCCGTGACGGTTGCAAAGCCCTGTTAAGGCGTCTGTTCTTGATATCTCGTCCACCCTGTTCAGAAGGTAATGCTGATGTCTGAGACTTCTCAGACCGCCGAGGGCGTTATTAAGCATATTTACTGTCTGGGGAATTTTATAATAATTGCTGGGTATATAGCTTGAAAAATGAAAGCAGGTATACCCTAAGGGTACTCCGAGATATCCAAGTGCTGTAAAGATAAAGCACCGTCCGTTGCTCAGATATTCATTCAAATTCGGAATAATATCCCTGCCGTTCATATCATATGGAATAAATTTTTCTCCATTATTACGCTTTTTATCCCAATCATCGCTGTCATAAAGAACGAAAAGCTCGTCTCCAAAATGCATTTGTATTTCGTCCTCGGGATTTACGGAACTGTCGGTACATTCGCGTTTTATAACGCAGGTCATAGCGTACATAAGGTCGTCTTTGCGCATTTCGGCAGCCACATCTTCAAAATTGTCACATTGCTGTATGCGTTCGCTCACGTCCGACAGGATAACATTTTCGTCCTGAAAGCGGTAGAATTTATTTATTAGCTCGTTATACGGAGCGGAGGCATTAAATTTAAGCTCTTTTTTTTCACAAGTACAGCCGCAGGATTCGTTTATTATAGGTTCGGGCACGATAGGGATATTTTCCTCGAAAGCACCTTGTACAAATATACGGTTTATTGTTTCACATACCGCTTTTGCAATAGCCGATGGAAATATTCCGGCAGATGATACCGCAGGTTCGGCGCTGTATATCGTTTCTATGCCGTCATAGCCTGCAACAGCCACATCACCGGGAACGGAAATGCCCTGACCTTGAAGAAAATAGGAAACTGCCACCGCCATATGGTCGTTGGCGCATACGATCGCCTGCGGAAGTCTGTTTTCTTTCAGAAGCTTTTCAGCGGCGGCAACAGCAGGTACAGACCAGAAATCTCCATAGCTTACCATACTGTCATCAAAAGGGATATTATTATCCTGAAGCACCTCTCTGAAAGCTTCAATACGCTCGTTGGAGTAGGAATTGCCTTTAACTCCGGCTATCATATGAATATCCTTGTATCCGTGATACTTTACCAGATGGGAAACTATCTCGGCAAAGCCGTCTTTGTGGCGGTATTCAATGTTCAGACATCCGCTGATATGCTCTCCCAGGGATATACAGGGAAGTCCCATATCACGAAAATGCTGTGAAAGAGACTCGCAATAGCCGGAATTATCAAAACGGTAGGAATGGATAACAACTGCGTCACAGAAGGAAGGGTCTATCAGATCGAAAACAGAAGTCTGTGCATTTTTGTCAGTATTGGTGTTCGGTTTGGAAACGCAGTTATATACAAAAAGACGGCAGTCCATTTTGTTCAGCTGCTTGTCCAGCTCGTTAACAAGCTCATGACATTCACCGTCCTGAATTCGGCAGGTACAAAGCACAATTATTTTATATTTTCCAATCATTTCTGACACCTCGTGATCACGATAAGCAATATTCAAAGCAAGCACGGCAAAAATAAAACACATTGATAATAATATTATATATTATATCATATTTTCTTAACAGTGTCAACGCATTTTTGCTCAATTAAAAATTTCAGAAAAGCGCTTATTATAATAACTTATGGCATCATTGAAAAATATTAAAGATATATTTACAATATTATAGCAAAGCGTTTCAAACTTGTCATCACCTTTTTGGGTGAGTTTTATGAAAAAAGAGAAATCTTGTAAAGCATAATAAAAGTAGATGTAATTTGTTTGTAATATTTATGTAACAAACGAATTGATAAATTTTTTTCCCTATGATAAAATAAGGTCAATGCAACAACAAATATGCAGAATATTATATTTTAGGAGAGAAATTCTATGAAAAAAAAGATTACAGCCATTTTTGCAATGTGTATGCTCGCAGCAGCTATGACAGCCTGCGGCGGAAGCAAGGCTCCCGAGGAGACTGCTGCGGCTCCCGCAGATACTACAGCAGCTGCTGAAACTGAGGCAGAGACCGAAGCGGAAGCTGAAGAAGAGCCTGAGACCGAAGCAGAAGCCGAGGAATATGAAGAAGAGGAGGACAGCGCCTCCGATGACTTCACCCTTCTTGATGTCACCACCGATATGATACAGGTAGGCGTTTACGCTGTTGACGAGGAGCAGAACGAGCTTGTTTTCTCAATGTTCACAGCTCCTTCGGGAACAGAGATGGCTTCGCTTTTCGTATACTGCCCCGATGGCTCGGGCGATGTTATCTGCGGTTCCTACACCGCTGAAACAGAGACCGATGAGGACGGCATCACCTGGACAAAGCTTTCCGTTTCAGATGTATACACCGGAAACAGCTATAATATCGGTTTTGCAGAGTCCGAGGACGATCAGATATACATCTTCAATCCTGCAGGAACAGTTTATGAGGGACAGTATCTCTCCGCTGACGAAACAGTGGTATATATGGGAACAGCTGTCGGCCTCATGAGCTGATAAACTTAATCTTCATATCCTCCTTAATACAGGCAAAGCCGACTGCTGCATTAGTCGGCTTTGCCTGTATTTTTTGAAAGAAAAAAATTATGAGAAATAAAAAAATACTTGCGGCAGTCTGTGCGGCGGCTGTACTTGCTTTGTGCGGGTGTTCGGACGACGGGGATATAAATTATTTTGACGATACAGACACCAACACATCGGCGTTGTCGGAAACAGAAAACGTTTCGGATAATACTGATAAAAATTCTGCCGCCCCTTTTGGCGTTTCAATGAAGCTTGATGAAAGCGGAAGGCTTGATATATAAACAGAAGCAGCAATAGCTCGGTCCCTATGGGCGACGCCGGGACCTGGACGGTTTTTGTAATCTTTGCGGAACCGACCTGGAAAGCGACAGCGGATTTGCTACATATGATATAGAGGAAATGCTGGAAGCTTCTACGGGCAGCAATGTGTGATTTATCGTTCAGACAGGCGGCACGTATGAGTGGCAGAACAATGTCATAGGTTCGGACGGCATATGCAGATATGAGATATCCGACGGGGAAATTTATCTGCTTGACGAGCAGCCTGCCGCTTCAATGGGCTCGGCAGATACTCTCGAGGATTTCCTCAAATGGGGAATACAGAAATGCCCTGCCGCAAAAATGGGACTTATCTTCTGGAATCACGGCGGCGGAAGTATCTCGGGAGTGGGGCAGTGACAGTCTTTCACTTACTGAGATAAATTCCGCTCTTGCGGCTGCTTCTGTCTCAATGACGGACAAATTCGAGTTTATAGGCTTTGACGCCTGCCTTATGGGCACTGTTGAGACCGCAAATATTCTGGCTACATATTCAAGATATATGTACGGCTCCGAGGAAACGGAACCGGGCTACGGCTGGGATTATACCGCCATAGGAGATTTTCTCGGCGAAGACCCCTATGCCGACGGAGCAGGGCTTGGCAGGATAGTATGCGACAGTTTCTACGAGGGCTGTGAGGAGATAGATCTGGAATCAGGCGCTACTCTTTCCGTTATTGACCTTTCGGAAATTGACGGCATTATTGTAAGCTTTAATGATTTTTCCAAAAATCTTTATGAAGCTTCAGAGGATAACTCAGTTCTTTCCGCGGTGGTAAGAAAGGTTAAAAACGCCGATAATTACGGTGGAAACAACAAGTCTGAAGGCTATACAAATATGGTAGACCTGGCAGGAATAGTAAGCTCCGGAGCAGGCTATGCCGACGGAGCAGATGAGGTATTATCAGCAATCGACAAGGCAGTCATCTACAAGAGGAACGGTTCGGATCATTCGGAAGCCTGCGGTCTGTCTGCATATTATCCTTTGCAGCTTCAGGGCTCTGCTGAGCTAGAAATATTCGGAGACGTGGCGGTAAGCCCATATTACCTTTCCTTTGTGGACAGAACGATCTACGGAAGTTCAACAGGGGGAAACACAGAAGATTACGATAATTCCTCAATTCTTGATCTCTGGCTCAGTTCTGATGATACGGAAGACTATGATGATTACTGGGACTGCTACGGTGACTGCGAGCCTACGGGAGAAAGCCCGCTTATAGTATTCTATGACGAGCCGCAGTTTTTTGAAGACGGCACCTTCGGTTTTTCTCTTACGGACGAATCGCTTGAATACACTGCCGGCGTTCAGGCAAATGTTTATATGATATCCGAGGATATGGACGACTTAATTGAGCTGGGAGTAAGCGTTGATATTATTCCGGACTGGGAAAACGGCATATTTACGGATAATTTCGACGGATACTGGTTTTCTCTCCCCGACGGGCAGATACTTGCGGTTTACGTTGTTGAGGAATGTGACGGATATGACATTTACACTTCTCCCGTTTTAATAAACGGGGAGGAAACAAATCTCAGAATAATCCACGACTATGAGAATGATACCGTAACCATTGACGGAATATGGGACGGCATTGACGAAAACGGTATGGCGGCAAGAAACGTATATGAACTGAGCGAGGGCGACTCCATAACTCCGCTTTACTATGCTTCTGCCATCGACAGCGATGATGAATATTATTACTACGGAGACGAATATGTTTTTGACGGTGAGCCTGAAATATACTTTGATCTGCTTTATGACGGAGAATATCTTTACGGCTTTACCATTGACGATATTTTCGGAGATTATTTTGTTACGGATTTTGTAAACTTTACCGTTGACGGCAAAGATATTTATTACAGCGAGCTTTCATAAGCTCAGGCAGGAAAATCTAAATGACAGATTTTCCTGCCTTTTCTACTAAAAAAACAGATGACAAATCAGCAAAAATGTGGTATGATTAACAGGGAGTGATGTGGAGTGAGCAGCTATATAAAGCCTGCGGCAGCGTTCAAAAAGCTTGATGCGGCAAAGATATTGAAGCAAAACGTTTATATTTACGGAGCAACGGGCTTTGGAAAAACAGAGCTTATCAGGCAATATTTAAAAATGATAAATATATTTACATACCCTGCAGGCAGAACAGCTGCGATATGTCCCGTATTCCCGAAAAGTTCAGCCGTACAGCTGCAGTTGTCATTGACAATATCAACGCTGTGGAAAGTGCGGAGATACGCAGTGAGATAAAAGCGCTTTGCGGAAGAAAGGATATATGGGTCATAATAGCCGGAAGAAGCAGAATGCCAGGCTGGCTTTTTGATACATTTATTACCAAAAATATGCTTCTTATAACCGAAGACGATCTTGCGCTGTCCGAAGAGGGTATCGACAAGTATATGAGGTCGGAGGGGATAATTCTTACCGCTGATGAACTGCGTTTTCAGAGGCAGTGCAGCGAGGGAAAACTGTACGGAGTAAAATTTACCGCACAGCAGCTGCTTGCAGGCGATAAGATAGGCAGGGAGCTTTTTGAAAAAAACAGCATTATGTTCCAAAACTATCTTGAAAATAATATTATCTCCGAGATGAATACCGGGATAGTGGATTTTCTTATGAAGATATGTATCGCTGATGAATTTACCGAGCAGCTTGCGATAACGGTCACGGGAAATTCTGCTGTACTCGGGCTTATTGAACAGGCTATGGACGCAGGAAACTTCATTGATGAAAAAAACGGCGTTTACACTCTCCGTCCCCAGCTTCTGAAAGCGCTGCGGAGAAAAGCCGTCAAGGAATTTTCGGAAGAGGAGCTTCATCAGTATGCTGTTCTTGCAGGCGGATATTACGAGGCTCACGGCGAGGACGACAAGGCGTTGGATCTATATGCCAAATACAATGAGTCCGCCCGTATCCGTGAGCTTCTTATCAGAAATTCAAGGAAAAATCCTGAATCGGGATATTATATCGAAATGCGAAAGTATTATCTTATGCTTTCGGAAGCGGATATTGAAAGCAATGTTTATCTGATGTCCGCTATGTCAATGCTTTATTCAATGCTTCTGGATTTTGAAAAAAGCGAATACTGGTATAAAAAGCTGACGGATTACCGTGACAAGGCAAAGGGTTCAAGCAGGCGAGAGGCAATTCAGCGGATAGTATATCTGGATATTTCTCTTCCGGGCCGCGGAAGTATAAATAGTCTCTCCTCAACACCCCCCAAAGCCAGAAATATAGACAAAAACAAGCAAAAGTGGTATAATAGAAGTGCAAGGAAAATAGCGGAAACGAGTAAAAAAGCTTGCACTTCAGGAGGAGCATATGTATAAGTTTAATCGAAATTCACAGATCACATTCAGCGATTTTAATCAGCCGTTGGGAATGAAAATGAATGCAAACAACCG
>JAQYLI010000019.1 GCA_028720105.1 Oscillospiraceae bacterium
TTACCTTTCGATAAGCTCGGAATTTCAAGGGTTTCTTGGTCGTTCATTGTTCAATTTTCAAGGTTCTGAGTTCGCTCTCTCTTTCGAGACAGCTTATTTAGTATATCACATTCATTCAGATTTGTCAATGAATATTCTGTATATTCTTTTTGAATGATTTGTAAACACTCGCCGCCGCTTTTACCTCGTTTTTCCTTTCGGTTTACTTCGTATCACCGACAGCTTTTTTATCTTACCATATCCATTTCAAAATGTCAAGCCTTTTTTGACAAGTTTTTCAAATTTGTAACTTATGTCTTATACATCTCATCGTTTTACAGCCATATTTAGTGCAAGTTGATCAACTCTCTTCACTGCATATAATTAAAATCCAGCTCCTCCGCATACTTCCAAAGCCTTAATAATTCTTCCCTGACCTCCATAAGAGCAAAACCCAGCAGATTTTCCCCCTGCCACTCCTTAACATCACAACGCTGAGCCTTATCCTCAGCAATACCAATACCCCATATCCTGTCAAAAGGGCTTGCTTCTGCAAGCACTGCACCCTCCGTGCTCATTATGTATTTTCTGAGTGCTTCATTTTCCGAGAATTTATAAAAATTCCCATTAACAACTATCCAGTATTTAAACTTGTCCCATATCTCCTCGTCAAATCCCCTGACGCCTCTTCCTAGAGCCTTTATTTCACCCTGCTCTTTTGAAGCCATTATCTTTCCATAAGCTTCCGTATCCCCGAAAAGTCTTGCTTTCTCAGCCATCATAAACTGCTCGGCACACCAAAAATGTCTGTGTCCCACCGAAAATCCCGCCTCATACCATTGACTGAAACATTCCCTGCCTACGCTGTCCGATACGGGGTGATGTTTCCAGAAGAAAATCTTTTCGCTGTTTCTGTCAATATTGTCCGCCGAATATTTCGGCAGTCCATTATTCCGCCATCGCCATTTAGGAATTGAATAATCCCCATTCTTCATAATTTTTGAATAGTCCCAGGAAACAGGCTTCGGAAACTTCTCCTCAAATTCTTTTCTCCTATCATCATCAAGTCCGTCAAACCAGTTAAGATATTCTTCCATATAACTCTCACCGTAACCCATTCTCCAGCCAATGCAGCCATAAAAAAGCTGCGGATATTTAAGCCAGGGCGGCGCCATAAATTTCTCACTCATAATAGCATCTCCTTTTTTCTCATAGTAACATAGTCCCGATTATTATTCAACAGTGATATCATAAAGATCATATCCTCTCTCGCTTTCATAAAGCTCATATTTATCCTCAAGAAGAATATGGGCATATTTTTTTCGGAACGAGAAGAGCCTCGCAGTAACTTGCCCCGAACTCGCTCAGGTCACATTCATACCGACCCTCTTTTTTGTTGTAAACAGCCTTGGCTTTCCTGTACCCCCAGTCATCATTTTCCTCGTCAAAACAGCCGTATACAATTGTCTCAAATTTATCCGGCTCATTGGTGTATAAATTTATATGCTGCGAATTTGTATCGATATTTCCCAGCTTATAGTTCGTCTCCAACCAATTGTCAAATCCTATTCCAATGCATATACCAATTTCCTTAGCCTTATCCTCGCGCTTACTGCTATCGAAAAAAATTATTGAACTGCCCGTCAGCCTGTTTCCAAGAATACCGCCATACTGTCCGCTTATGTCAAATTTCAAGTTCTCTTCACTGCCGTCATACCTCATAACTCCCGACACCTTCTGCTCAAAAAGTCTCTTGTTATCGTAAGTCTCCCCGTCCGAGCAGATATTGTTGGGGTCAAGCCCCAGTTCAAGTTCTTCCTTGTCTTTAAGCCCGTCAAAATCACTGTCATTATCATATGGGTCTGTGTGATATTTAATTATCTCGTCTCTGTCCGTCAGCCCGTCACGATCAGAGTCGGGATATATGTCATATGAGCCGTTTCTGAATTCCGCAAGCGCTGAAAGCCCGTCTCCATCAATATCACGCTTTGCGTCACAGCTGATACCGTCCGATGAATACTTGTAAATGCTCAGACCGCATAAAGCCTCCCAGCCGTCCCCCAGCCCGTCGCCGTCATAATCGGGATCGCACCCAAAATCGCTGCCATCATCAGCGTCCACATTATGCAGATCAGACATATCAAGATCTTCCTCATCATATTCCCAAAGTCCGTCCAGATCCCTATCGTATGCAAATACAATACAAGAATCGGGATATTCCATATTGACCTCAACTCTGTGCCTGCGCTCCAGTGCCGCTAAAAGCTTTTCATCAAAATTTTTCTCCGGTGAATGAAGCTCTATCTCTGCCCCTTTTTTCAGCCGAAGCAAAGGGATAAGAGAGATATCCTTACCCGTCAGGCAAACCTTTCTCAAACTGTCCGGAAGAACATCACAGGACGAAACCGAAACGCAGTCCGACCTGATCTCTGAAAGCTTTGTGAGCCTGCCCCAGAAATTTGACTTTATCCCCGTATCTCCATACCTTTTTTCCCAGCAAAGCTTCTCCAAATTTGTAAGCTTTGAAATATCACATTCCCTGCCGCAGTCCAGATATGCTTTTATTTCCTTTAACCCCACAGCCCTTTCAATTCCGCCGCAGTCGCCTATGTAACAGTCCTGTACATCAAGCTTTTCAAGCTCAGACAGCTCTCCGATAAGATCAACAGTGTCATATCTGCCGTCAACAAGTTTCAATTCTTTAACATTTTGAAGCACAGAAGCCCCGTTAATATCCAAAGCCGTTTTATCCTTGTTATCACCATATATCGCCAGCTTTTCAACAGGCAGAGCCTTAAAATATTCCCATTTAAACTTAGCTCCGCCCTCCAAAATAACTGTCAGCTCTTTAAGCCCCTCCAGCTTTGCAATATTTTCATAATCCTCCTCGCTCAGACAGGAGGAAATAACTCTCAGGCTCTCCGAATTTTCATCATAAGCTCTGCGGCAAATAATTATCTCGTCCCCCGAAACCGTATAGCGTATCTTCTCACCTGCGCTTATCCTTTTCCCGCTTCGCATAACAAAATCCGCCGAATATTCATAGGTGCCGGGAGCAAGACCCTTGTCGTAAAAAAATGTCACACAGGCAGGGTGCTCGGATATCTTCCTGCCGTCCCTGTAAAAAATTATCTTCTCGGGCATATCCTCATAAAATCTGCAAAAATTGCTGTTAAAACGCCTGTCGCACTGGGTGTAAAACTCCTCAAGTTCTTCGGTAGACAGAGCATCTCTTGTGACCGAGATCATAACCTGGTCCTGCGCCGCCGTCTTTGCGTAATATCCGCTGTCAAACAGTTCAAGCGAAGCATTACCCGCCGCATATACATCTCCGTAAAATAAGCCTGCGGTCACCGCCGCCGATAAAAAAGCCGCCGCAAATTTTTTCATAAAATCACCCGTTACATTTTTAATTTATTTATATTATATCATATTTATTTAACATTTACAATACAGCAGTGATATTTGTAACCAAATTTTGGCAAGAAAAATCGCTCCGCCTCAAAAGCAGGAGCGATTTATTAACAATAGTATTATAAAACAAGAAACCACATTTTCAAAAAATGAAAACATCTATCTGTCATATCACGATCATTTAAGTTCGTTGATAACATCGGACATATCATAAAGTCCTGCGCTCTGCTTTGCAAGGAACACAGCCGCATTTACCGCACCTACGGCAAATACTTCCTTTGAAGCCGCCGAGTGGGAAAGAGTGATGACCTCGTCTCTGCCTGCGAAGATGATATCGTGCTCGCCAACAATCGTGCCGCCTCTGATGGCGTGCATACCTATCTCATATTTTTCACGCTTCATTCTGCGGGAGTGGCGGTCGTATTCGAAGTGATACTTTTCGTCAAGAACGCTGTTGATGGCGTTGCCAAGCATAATTGCGGTTCCGCTGGGAGCGTCGATCTTCTGATTGTGGTGCTTCTCCACGATCTCAATATCAAACTGACCTCCGAGAAGCTTTGCAGCGGTCTTTGCAAGGCTTGCAAGGAGATTTATGCCAAGAGACATATTGAATGAGAAGAATATAGGCACCTGCTCCGCCGCAGACTTAATCTTAGCTATCTGCTCGTCTGAAAAGCCTGTAGTGGCGATAACTGCGGGAGTGCCTGTGGAAAGGCAATAGTCAAGAAGCTTGTCGAGTGCGGAGGGGTGGGAGAAATCTATTATAACATCGGGCCTTTCGGGAAGAAGAGCAGGCTCGGAAACAATGGGGAATTTGCCGTTGTCGGCGGTGTTAAGGTCAATGCCGCTGATAACGGTGCAGTCGTCACGTCCTTCGATTATGGAGGTGATAACGTGACCCATTTTTCCGTTTGCGCCTGTTATGGACACATTTATCATATTAACATTCCTTTCATATAGCTATACAGCTCGGGCGGCAACAAGCCGCCCGATTTTGATATTATTGTCAAAATTACTTGATAAGTCCTGCTTCTCTCAGTGCAGAAGCGAGAGTCTCCTTCTTTGAGTCCTCCATCTCATAGAGGGGCAGACGGCAGGAACCTACGGCAATGCCCATCATATTGAGAGCTTCCTTTACGGGAATGGGGTTAACGTCAATAAAGAGGGAGTTTGCAAGGTGAAGATACTTTGCAGCCATCTTTGCGGCTTCTGCGCAGTTGTTTTCAAGGCAGAGCTGTGCGATCTCGTGGGTCTGCTTGGGTGCAACGTTTGAGAGAACGGAGATAACGCCCTTGCCGCCCAGAGCCATAATGGGAACGATCTGATCGTCGTTTCCGCTGTATACATCAAGCTTGTCACCGCACTCTGCAATGAGCTTTGCGATTGCGGAAATATTTCCGCTTGCTTCCTTTGCGGCAGCGATGTTCTTGTGCTCGGCAAGTATCTTGTATGTATCGAGGGAAATGTTCACGCCTGTTCTTGAGGGAACGTTGTAAAGAATAATGGGGATATTTACAGCGTCTGCGATAGCGGTGTAATGAGCCACAAGTCCTCTCTGAGAGGTCTTGTTGTAGTAGGGAGTGACAAGGAGAAGTCCGTCTGCACCCATTTCCTCTGCGTCCTTGGAAAGCTCAATGGCATATGCGGTGTCATTGCTGCCTGTGCCTGCGATAACGGGAACTCTCTTGTTTACCTTTTCGATGGTGTAGCGGATACATTCTCTGTGCTCGTCATCTGTGAGGGTGGAGCTTTCGCCTGTGGTGCCGCAGATGATTATGGCATCGGTGCCGCCTGCTATCTGCATTTCGATAAGCTCGCCAAGAGCGGCATAATTAACGGAGCCGTCAGCGTTCATAGGGGTAACGATGGCAACGCCTGCACCTGTAAAAATGGTGTTCTTCATAAAATCAATCCTTTCTCAGATCAAGTGTGTATGTGAGCCATTCGGGGTCGGAAACGCCGCCTCTGCTTTCGTAGAAGCGTCTTGCGGAGCAGTTCCACGCAAGGCATTTCCATTCGATCTTTATGCATTCAAGTGATCTTGCAATATTTACAATTTCGTCAAAAAGCATTTTGCCTATGCCTTTGCCTCTGAGTGCTTCTTCCACGAAAATATCCTCAATGTAAAACACTCTTCTGCCCGAAAAGGTGGCAAGCTTGTAAAGGCTGTAAACCGCCATTCCAACAGCTTTTCCCTCAGTTTCGGCAATTACTCCCCGAAGCCCGTTTTCTTCGGTCATCATTCGGGCAACGCTTTCGGGTGTGGCTGTGCATTTGTCCGACATTTTTTCATATTCCGCCAGCTCGTGAATGAGCCTTGAAAGCTCGGGAGCATCGGCTGTTTCCGCAAGTCTTACGGTGATGTCCGGACTCTTCATCAGTCAAAATAGCCCTTTGCTGCAAGAAGCTCAGCCATTAAAACTGCGCCGCCTGCTGCGCCTCGGAGTGTGTTGTGAGAGAGACATACGAACTTGTAGTCCCAGATGATATCGTCTCTCAGTCTGCCGATGGAAACAGCCATACCGTTTTCAAGGTTTCTGTCAAGCTTTGCCTGAGGACGGTTATCCTCCTCAAAATAGTGGAGGAACTGCTTGGGTGCGGAGGGGAGACCTAACTCCTGGGGAACGCCGCTGTAATCCTTCCACGCCTTGATTATCTCTTCCTTAGTGGGCTTCTTCTCGAACTGAACGAAAATAGCCGCAGTGTGACCGTCGGAAACGGGAACTCTCAGACACTGTGAGGATATCTTGGGGCCTTCTGCGCTTACTATCTTATCGCCCTCGATATGACCCCAAATTTTGAGGGGTTCATTCTCGGACTTTTCCTCCTCGCCGCCGATGTAGGGGATAACATTGTCGATTATCTCGGGCATTGTCTCAAAGGTCTTGCCTGCGCCGGAAATTGCCTGATATGTGCATACCATTGCCTGCTTTACTCCGAAGTCCTTCATAAGAGGGTGGAGAGCGGGAACATAGCTCTGGAGTGAGCAGTTGGACTTAACTGCGATAAAGCCCTTCTTTGTGCCCAGTCTTTCTCTCTGAGCCTTGATTATCTCGATATGCTCGGGGTTTATCTCGGGAACTACCATGGGAACATCGGGGGTTCCTCTGTGAGCAGAGTTGTTGGACACAACGGGGCACTCAGCCTTTGCGTAGCGCTCCTCAAGTGCCTTTATCTCGTCCTTCTTCATATCAACGGCGCAGAAAACGAAATCCACCTGTGATGCGATTTTTTCGATATCCGCAGTTGCGTCCATAACTATCATATCCTTGAACTTCTCGGGGATAGGCTGCTTCATTGCCCATTTTGCGCCTACAGCGTCCTCATAGCGCTTGCCTGCGCTTCTGGGGGAGGCTGCAAGTACCTTTACGTTAAACCAGGGGTGCTCTGCAAGGAGAAGTGAGAAACGCTGTCCCACCATACCCGTTGCGCCGATTATACCAACATTAAACTGCTTCATCTGAAATACTCCTTTATTATTTAATAAAATTTTACAGAGAAATAAAAAAAATCGGTTGAAAACCGATCCATCATAGTGTATAATGTTAAAGTGCCTGTGTAAAACAGCTCATTTTGTTTTACACCCTAAATTTAATCAGGCTCGATAGCACTCCATCACATAAGCTATGATGACAATCGCATACCTCTTCGGCATACGCTCAGCGGTGAAAGCTCCGCAGGCTTTCAGGGCTTCGGCAGTATCGCCTTTCTCCGAACGGTAAACGGCTGCGGTGCCTGCGAACGGATACTCATCTTTACTGCGCCTCTATCAGTTTATCAATGTCAATTATATAATATGTTTGCGGTTTTGTCAATACCTGTTTGTAAATTTTTTGTCACTTTGAGGGGACTTTTTTATTTCCCGACAGATTTTGAAAGGAAGCTGTTTGATTTGAAGAATATAAGCGTTGATCTTGCCGCTCTCGGAAGCAGAGCGGAGCTTGATAAATTCGTCTCGGAAAATATTCCCGGAACGGAGGAAATATGCGTTCATCTGAAAAATATTTCCGTTGCTCCCGAATGGGCGAGGAAGGCGGCGGAGGATATCAAGAATATGTCCAATATTCACGCTGTTACCGAGCTTGATATCGAGACTATGAAGCGTTCGGATTTTTGGTATGACCTTCCCGAGGAGCTTATTGCTCAGACCCCTGCGGAGCCGAGAAATTCCTCGAGACTTATGTGCGTGGACAGGGAGAGCGGTGAGATCTCACACGACCGTTTTTATAATTTATGCAGTCATCTGAAAAAGGGTGATTTGCTTGTGATGAACGATTCACGTGTGCTCCCTGCCCGTCTTTACGGCGAGAAGGAGGGTACGGGTTCATTTATTGAGTTTCTGCTTCTTGAGCAGAAGGGGGACAAGGTGTGGGAGATACTTGTGCGCCCGGGCAAAAAGGCAAAGCCCGGCACGAAATTCTCCTTCGGTAACGGCAGGCTGAAAGCAGAGATTCTTGAGACTGTAGAGGGCGGCAACCGCATTGCGAAATTTGAGTGCGAGGGCAATTTCTTCACCGCTCTCGAGGACGTGGGACAGATGCCATTGCCGCCCTACATCACCAAAAAGCTTGAGGACAAGGAGCGTTATCAGACAGTTTATTCCCACGAGCTTGGCTCGGCGGCGGCTCCTACGGCGGGGCTTCATTTCACAAAGGAAATGATTGAGGAGCTTCACGAAAAGGGCATAAACACCGCTTTTGTTACTCTTCACGTGGGTCTCGGCACTTTTCGTCCCGTTAAAGAAGACGATGTGAAGGGTCACAAAATGCATTCGGAGCATTATCAGCTGCCAAAGGAAACGGCGGAACTTATCAATAAAACCAAAGCAGAGGGCGGACGGGTCATTGCGGTAGGCACCACCTCCTGCCGCACCCTTGAGAGCGTTGCAAGCTTTAACGATGGGGAGATAAAGGAAGCCGAAGGGTACACGGACATTTTCATTTATCCCGGCTACAAATTCAAAGTCCTTGACGGTCTTATCACAAATTTCCACCTGCCCGAAAGCACTCTTATTATGCTTGTTTCGGCTTTTATGGGCTATGACAATACTATGAATGCGTACAAGGTGGCTGTGGAGGAGAAATACAGATTTTTCAGCTTCGGGGACGCTATGATAATATTGTGACGGGGACTTTTCTGTTTTTGTACCTGCACAATATGTTGATTATATCAGGCTTGCCGATGAGCTTGCTCAGAAAAATCTAATTCGCTATGCTCGTTTTTTTGTCAATGGAAAAGCTGTGACGGAGTTTTGCAGGGAATTATAAAAATTGCAGCCGTACCCCGATAATAAAGCAAAAAGCGTTTCCCGACACATATGAAGCCGGGAAGCGCTTTTATTATCCTTATGAATTTATACCGTCCTTTTCCCTTATCTCGACTCTGCGTATCTTGCCGCTTATGGTCTTGGGAAGTTCGTCAACAAATTCGATTATTCTGGGGTATTTGTAAGGAGCAGTGTTCGCCTTGACATAATTCTGCAGCTCTTTAACAAGAGCCTCGTCTCCCCTGCCCTTGTATTCGCTGGTAAGAACAATGGTAGCCTTGACCACCTGTCCTCTGATGGGGTCGGGAGCCGCTGTAATAGCCGCCTCAAGAACGGCAGGGTGCTCCATCAGGATAGACTCTATCTCGAAAGGACCTATGCGGTAGCCCGAGGATTTAATAACATCGTCAATGCGTCCCACATACCAGAAATATCCGTCCGAGTCTCTGTATGCGGTGTCTCCCGTATGATAAAGCCCGTAAGCAAAAGCCTTTTCATTAGCTTCGGGATTATTGTAGTAACCCTTGAAAATGCCGTTGTTCACGCCTTTTTTCAGACGAACGCATATCTCGCCCGTAGTGCCGTCGGGGACCTCATTTCCCTCAGTATCGGCAATAATAACATCAAACATAGGCATTGCCCTGCCCATAGAACCCGAGCGGGAAACGGAGCCGTAGGGATTGCCGATAATAAGCGTTGTTTCGGTCTGACCGAAGCCCTCCATCAGAGAAAGCCCCGTCATTTCCTTAAAGCGGTCGTAAACCTCGGCATTAAGAGCCTCTCCTGCTGTGGTGGCATACTCGAGACAGGAAATGTCGTGTCCG
This sequence comes from Oscillospiraceae bacterium, assembly GCA_028720105.1. Lineage (GTDB taxonomy): Bacteria > Bacillota > Clostridia > Oscillospirales > Ruminococcaceae > Huintestinicola. The sequence continues at coordinate 9,484 of JAQYLI010000019.1, forward strand.
TCCAGACCCTCCTTAATAAAGAAGCGGTACATCGTAGGCGGACAGCAAAGGCTTGTGACCTTGTATTTTTCAATTATATGAAGCACGTCCCCGGGAACAAATCTTGAGAAATCATAGGTCATTATGGTTGCGCCCAGCGCCATCTGACCGTATATCTTGCCCCAGAAAAATTTTCCCCAGCCGCTTTCGGAAATGGTAAGATGCAGGCTGTCCTTGTTAAGGTGGTGCCAGTATTTTGCGGTGGGAATGTGAGAAACGCTGTAGCGGTGTGAATGAATGACCATCTTGGGATATCCCGTAGTACCCGAAGAGAAGAACATCAGACAGTCATCGTCCACATTGGTGGGAATACGCTCAAGACTGTCGGGATAGCTTTCAAGCTTGTCGTCAAAGGATATCCAGCCGTCTCTTTCGCCCTTGACGATAAATTTCAGCTTCAAGGGGCAATCCACGCAGGCAGCCTCGATATTTTCGCATACGTCACCGTCTCCCGTAGCGATAATGTGGTCGATGTCGCCCTCTCTGAAACGGTAAACATAGTCCTTTTTCTTGAGCTGATTGGTGGCAGGGATAAGTATCGCTCCGATTTTTTCAAGCGCAAAGGTGACTATCCACATCTGCCAGTGGCGCTTCAGAACGGTCATTACCCTCTCGCCCTTTTTAACGCCCAGGTCAAGAAGCATATTGGCAGCTTGGTTTGAAAGCCTTGAAAGCTCGCCGTAGCTGAATATTCTCTCCCGTCCCTCGTCGTCGCACCATATCATAGCCCGTCTCTCGGGCTCTGTTTCTGAGAGTTTATCAATAATATCGTAAGCGTAGCTGAAATTTTCGGGAAGCTTCAGATCAAATTTATTAACGACTCCGTTCTCGTCGAAGCCCTCCTCGATATACTGCATATGGATATCCTGCACGTTCATAAAGCGAACCTCCGAAAGATACCTCGTGTTACCCCGTCGAAAAAATTGCGGGGATATGAGATAAAATTATTTTGTGGCAGCGTTATAAATATCCTCGGGAGAGCGTGCTATATACTTTGCCTTGTTATCTAAGAGTTCCTTTAAAGTGCGAAAGCCCCAAAGACAGCCGATACTGTCGCAGCCTGCATTAAGAGCAGTCTGCATATCCACTGCCGAGTCCCCCGCAAATAAAGTTTCCTCGGGAGAAACGCCCAGCTTTTCCATAATATGAAGAGCTATCTGAGGGCTTGGCTTTTTCTCAAAGCCGTCCTTTTTGCCCGAAACATAGGAGAAAACATCTCCGAACATTTCCGAAACTATGGTCTGAGTAAAATTATCGGGCTTGTTTGAAGCGACTGCGATAAGTATTCCCTCTGCTTTCAGCCGCAGGAGAAGCTCGGGAATGCCCTCATAGGGACGTGTGCAGACATTGTAATTTTTCCCGTATATTTCGTCAAATACAGCCTTGACCCTTGAAATGTTCTCCTCGGTGCGGTCGCTCTCGGGCAATGCCCTGCGGATAAGCATCGGCACTCCGTCTCCCACGAAATAGCGGAAGCTCTCCATCGGATGAACGGGATAGCCAAAGCTTTGCAGCGCACTGTTGCAGGCGTTTCCCAGATCTTCCAGAGAATCGACCAGCGTACCGTCCAGGTCGAAAATAACAAGCTTATACATTTTGGTTTCCTTTCCGGATATTTCCTAACGCATTTATTATATTACCACATTTTCACTTTTATTATCAGTCTTTTTTGTTAACTGTTTAAGAATTTTAATGAATGTTCTATTGATATAATTTAAACGTCGATTTCAGTCGGATAATTTGGACGCCAGAAGCCCCGAATATTTCGCCCTGAAGCTTTCAAACTCGTCATTGTCGATAGCTTCTCTTATCCTCTCCATAAGAGTGTTGTAGAAATACAGATTATGAGCAACCGCAAGTCTGCCTGCAAGCTGCTCGTCCGCCTTGAAAAGGTGGCGGATATATGCACGTGAGAAATTTTTACAAGTGGGACAGTCACACTCGGGGTCAAGAGGACGGGAGTCGGTCTCATAGCTTTTGTTTGTGGCGTGCATAATGCCGTTCCAGGTAAAAATGGTAGCGTGACGGGCGTTTCGGCTGGGCATAACGCAGTCGAAAAGGTCTATTCCTCTTGCCACTCCCTCAATGATGTTAGACGGAGTTCCCACGCCCATAAGATAACGTATTTTCCTCTCGGGCATAACGGGAACAACAGCGTCAAGGATACGGTACATCTCCTCGGTAGGCTCGCCCACCGCAAGACCGCCCACCGCATAGCCGTCCATATCAAGCTTTGCAATTTCCTCCATATGGCGCAGTCTCAGGTCCTCGAAAACCGAGCCCTGATTTATTCCGAAAAGGAGCTGGTGCTTGTTAATGGTGTCGGGAAGAGCGTTTAGCCTTGCCATCTCCTCCTTGCACCTGTACAGCCAGCGTGTGGTTCTCTCGCAGGAATTTTTCGAGTAATCATATGCCTTGCGGATTATCCTGTTTTTAGTCTGCTCGTCCATATCGGGAGTTATCTGAGCCATATGGTTATCCACGCACTCGTCAAACGCCATAGCAATGGTAGAGCCTAAATTTGACTGTATCTGCATAGACTCCTCGGGACCCATAAAAATTCTCCGACCGTCCACGTGGGAGTTGAAATAAACTCCCTCCTCCTTTATCTTGCGAAGCTTTGCCAATGAGAACACCTGAAATCCACCGCTGTCGGTGAGAATAGGCTTGTCCCAGTTCATAAACTTATGCAGACCGCCCATTTCCTTTATCACCTTGTCGGTGGGGCGCACGTGAAGATGATAGGTGTTGCAAAGCTCCACCTGACACTTGAGGTCATTTTTCAGATCAATTGAGGAAATGCCGCCCTTGATAGCCGCCGCAGTTCCCACATTCATAAAGCAGGGGGTCTGAAATGTTCCGTGAACAGTCTCAAACTGTCCCCTGCGGGCTTTTCCGTTGGTTTTTATAAGTGTGTACATATGAAGTTAGTTCCTTTTTAATTTTATTACATACAAAAGCAGGGAACCTCTTAAATAAGCTATTGGCTTTCTGCTCCTTGTCAGTTATTTTTTATTTCAGGCGGACAAATCCTCAAAAAGCTCGTCAACCGATTTATATCTTCGTGCCTCGGGGTCATTAAGCATTGCTTCACATTCTTCGATAGCCGCCCTAGTTTCGTCGTTAGGCTCAATAAAATATTCGTAACTATCTCTTTGACACTCATAAAAATGACCGTCTTTCCGAAATATTACCAAAAATATCTGACCTATACTAATTATATAACGGGTAACACCAAAAATCAAGCATATTTTCTGAAAATCAAATCATTGCATAATATAAAGTATAACAAAAAAACGCTGTCACACCCGTCAGAAGCAGAGTAAAAAATATTTCATCAGCAATTGAGTGATGAATAAATCTGCCGTTCCCCTTTATGACGAAAAATCGTCATATCTCCCCCGATTTTGATATATTCACATTAAAAGCGGCTTCTGACACGTTGTATCAAAAGCCGCTTTGTAACCTTTTCGCGCCGATTAAGCAAATCAGCGGTGAAATATTACTTGCTCATAATCTCGGAAATTGTATCCAAAATCTTGTCGTGGCAGCCGCCGCAGCCTGTAGAGCAGTGAGTGATCTTCTGAACCTCTTCAAACTCCCTTTCAACATCGCTGAAAACCTCGGCAGAGTGAAGAGCGTTCTCGATATCGGCATATGTAACGCCTATGCAGTGGCAGATCTCAACATTTTCCATATTTTCCATAAAAAAGTACCTCCTTGAAATAAGTAAATTTACTTTAACATTACTATACCACATTGCTCCGCATTTGTCAAGAGTATATGCACATTTTTATAAAGCGCAGAATAACTATTGCATTTTTTTGTACAATATGATATAATACAAGCAGGATGTGATGACAATGACAAGCTTTGAAAACATTTACCATACCCAAAAGTATCAGGAACACAGGCAGCGGTATATATCCAAAATATTTATGCCGCATAACAAAAGAGAAACGGAAAAGATGCCCCTTGAAGCAGGCTTTATCCTTGAAAGCACCGAATATTCCTTATATGAAAACAATTCTGAGCGTCCGAACCTCACCGCATATGAGCAGACGCTTGTTTCACCCGACAAAAGCGTTGTCCTGCGGTGGCAGCTCTGCGACGATCACGATTTTACAAGCTTTACGCAGATATTCACCCATTCCGACGGCAGACTGTATCTGATTTACAAAGAGGACCTTTACGGCTATTCCGTTCTGCGGCTCTCCGACCGAAAGGAGCTTCACTACGTCCCTTTGGGATATTATCCCGATAATGCAGAAGAACCGCCCTGCCCCGGCGAGTCCTTCATAATGACCGATTTTCATTACTGCCACGAAAATAATTTTGCAGCGGCAGGAGGGTGCTTCTGGGCGGCGCCATACGATACGGTCGTGCTTGATTTCAGCGACCCCCTCTCCCCACCCGACAAGATACGGACTATACACAATATTATCGACCCGAATTATGAAAACGATGATTTGGAGGACATTGATTTCAAGGAGTGGCAGAACGGTCATCTCATTCTTGAAGCGGATACAATAAAGGAACAATTCAGATTTTCACCCGATGACCTCAGGCGGTTTATGTCAATGTAGAATTTCTGGGAGAATAATTTGACCGATTTCGACATATTTCACAATTATTCCATTTTTGTTAAGTTTGTGTAAAAAATGTATTTGAGAAATATTTTGTATAAAATATACAAAGAATATATTTTGAATAATAACAACATAACGAAATTGTGCAAAGTAGGCAAAAAGCCTTTGACTTTTTCCAAATTTATGGTACAATAATAGTAATAGGTCTGCGCTCATTGTCTGCACGGAGCGGTGCTCGTGGCAGGCAAGATGTTTTTTAATTACAAGGCTGTCTGAATCCGCAGTATAAGGACAGCAGGCGCAATAACCGTTCTATTTCCACGACTGCGGAGAAATGGAGCCTCTATGTCTAAAATTATTGCAGTAACATCCGGTAAGGGCGGTACCGGCAAATCCTCAATCTGCTCCGAGCTTGGATTTGCATTGGCAAAGCAGGGTCACAGAACGCTTATTATAGAGCTTGACTTCGGTCTTAGATGCCTCGATATTATGCTTGGCGTTAAAGACGACATCAAATACGATCTGGGCAGCGTTTTAAACGGTGAATGTGATATCTATAAAGCTACTACACAGGTAAAGATCGCTACAAACCTCAGCATTGTCTGCGCTCCCGAGGATCCCTTTGCAAGAGTTGACGCCGAGACCATCAAGAATATCTGCCAGGAAATGAGAAAGTACTACGAGTACATAATCGTAGATACCTCCGCAGGAACCAACGCCAGCGTATTCGACGTTGTTGAGCAGTCCGACCTTATCCTTATCAATACCACTCCCGACCCCGTATGCGTAAGAGACGCACGCACAATGTCGGACGAGTTCTACAAACGCGGCAACAAGAAGCAGCGCCTTATCATCAACAAGGTAAATCCCGACCTCTTCAAGGCGGATCTTATCGTGGACCTTGACGAGATAATTGACACCGTAGGTGTTCAGCTTATCGGCGTAATTCCTGATGACGACGCTGTGGTGATTGCTACTTCAAAGGGCGAGCCGCTTCCGTCCACTTCCCTTGCTTTCAAGGCTTTTGACGCTATCTCAAAGCGTATCAAGGGAGAGGACGTTCCTCTCAGCTTCAAGGTTCTGCTTCAGTAAGATATGACGGATTTTAATGGGAAAGGAATGAATTGAAATGAATATTGCACTTATAGCACACGATTCAAAAAAAGAACTTCTCGTTCAGTTCTGCATAGCCTACTGCGGCATTTTATCCCGTCACAATCTTTGTGCCACAGGCACAACAGGCAAAATGGTCGCACAGGCAACAGGTCTTAATATTCAGCGTTACCTCAGCGGCTCTCAGGGCGGAGACCAGCAGATAAGCGCACGTATCTCCTGCAACGAGATAGACCTTCTTCTGTTTTTCAGAGACCCCCTTTCACCCAAGCCCCACGAGCCAAACGAAATGAATCTTCTCAGACTCTGCGATGTTCATAACATTCCCGTTGCAACAAACATTGCCACAGCAGAAGCGCTCATTCACGCTCTCGAAAGAGGAGATCTTGACTGGAGACAGCTTCTTAATCCCGTTGACTGATTTTTTTGAAAATTACATTTTTCTGACTTGACAAGCGGAGAAAAATGCTGTATAATAATAAGGCGCACAGGATTGGTGCGCTATATACTGCCAAAGGCTTTGACTCGGAGGAGTAGCCGCAGGAAGTTTTTCAGAGAGAGCGTGTATGCTGAAAGCGCTTAAACAAACTGTTGTGAATGACGCCCGATGAGCTGTGGGGAGATAATAATCCCTGACGTGTTTTCCTGCGTTAAAGGAACCTGAGGTACGGTTTATCCGTGCAAATACGGGTGGCACCACGGTTTTACAGTCGTCCCGAATGTTATCATTCGGAGACGGCTTTTTTGTTTTAAAAAATCAAACTCAGAAAGGACAAGATTATGGAGCTTATTACCACAAGAATAAAGGGTATGGAGGACGTTGTTCCCTCGGAAGTTCACAAGTGGCAGACGGTTGAAAGCGTTGCCGCCGATGTAGCCGAAAACTACGGCTTTAAGGAAATACGCATACCCACCTTTGAAAACACCGAGCTTTTCGTCCGCTCTGTGGGCGAGACTACAGATGTGGTTCAGAAGGAAATGTTCACAGTTATGGGCAGGGAGAGCAAATTCACTCTCCGTCCCGAGGGCACTGCAGGCACTATCAGAGCCGTATTGCAGAACGGACTGCTTAATGAGGCTCTCCCTCAGAAGGTGTTCTACATTCTTTCCTGCTTCCGTCACGAAAAGCCCCAGGCAGGAAGATTATGGGAATTTCACCAATTTGGTGCGGAAATGGCAGGAAGTGCCTCCCCTGCCGCCGACGCTGAAATGATCTCTATGGCAAACAGCGTTATAGAGAAGCTTGGTCTTAAAGATATCGAGCTTCACATAAATTCTATTGGCTGTCCTCACTGCCGTGCAGAATATTACAAAAAGCTCCGTGAATTTTTCGAGCCTAATAAGGACAAGCTTTGCCCCACCTGTCAGTCAAGACTTGAGAAAAATCCTATGAGAATTCTTGACTGCAAGAGCGAGATATGCAAAGAGATAGGCAAGGACGCTCCCCTTATGATAGATTACCTCTGCGACGAGTGCAAAGAGCATTTTGAAACTCTGAAAAAATATCTTGACGAAATGGGAATAAAATATTCCATTGACCCCAAGATCGTAAGAGGACTTGACTATTACACAAAGACCGTTTTCGAGTTTATAACCACCTCCATCGGTGCGCAGGGAACAGTCTGCGGCGGCGGACGATATGACGGTCTTATTGAGGAAATGGGCGGAAATCCCACACCTGCGCTGGGCTTTGCAATGGGTCTTGAAAGGCTCATTATGACAATGGAAAAGCAGGGCTGTGAATTTATCACACCTCGTGAATGCGATATCTACATCGGCTCAATGGGCGATGCTGCAGGCATAAAGGCAGCTTCTCTTGTTAAGGCTCTCAGAGACGAGGGCTACAGAGCCGAGTGGGACGTTATGGGCAGAGGTGTTAAGGCGCAGATGAAATACGCCAACAAGATAGGCTCGGCGTTCTCGATGATTTTGGGAGACAATGAGCTTACCGAGGGCAAGGCAAAGCTCAAGAATATGAAGAGCGGCGAGGAGACTGAAATATCTCTCGACAGCAGCTTTATTGATAATTTTGCCAATATCCACACAGCGGATATGCTGGCAGCGGAATTTTAACTGAAAGGAAGTTATTAAAATGGCAGACAATATGAAGGGACTCAAGCGCACTCATTACTGCGGCGAGGTCGATGGAATCGGCAGCGAGGTAACGGTAGGCGGCTATGTCCAGAAGGCAAGAGATTTGGGAAATCTCATTTTCATTGACCTGAGAGACAGAACGGGTATCGTTCAGCTGGCATTTGACGACAGCACCGACAGGGAAATTTTTGAAAAAGCCTCTTTATGCCGTTCGGAATTCGTTCTTATGGCAAAGGGTACAGTTCGTGAAAGAGAGAGCAAGAATGCCGAGATAAAAACGGGTAATATCGAAATTTTCGTAACCGACCTGCGTATCCTCGCAAAGGCTCAGACCCCTCCATTTGAGATAGTGGACAACTCCAACACCAACGAGGAGCTTCGTCTGAAATACAGATATCTCGATCTCCGCAGACGTCCCCTCCAGCAGAATATCATTATGCGCAGCAAAATAGCCAAGACCGCACGTGATTATTTCTACGAAAACGGCTTTATCGAGATTGAAACTCCTATGATGATAAAGTCCACTCCCGAGGGCGCACGTGACTACCTTGTTCCCTCAAGAGTTCACCCCGGCAGCTTCTACGCTCTGCCCCAGTCTCCCCAGATATACAAGCAGCTGCTGATGATAGCAGGCTACGACCGCTACATTCAGCTTGCACGCTGCTTCAGAGACGAGGACCTGAGAGCGGACAGACAGCCAGAGTTCACACAAATAGACCTTGAGATGTCCTTTGTGGACACCGAGGACATTATGCAGATGGCTGAGGGGTTTGTAAGACGTCTTTTCAAGGACGTTCTTGACAAGGATATCCCCACTCCCCTGCCCCGAATGACCTACACCGAGGCAATGGAGCGCTACGGCTCCGACAAGCCCGACACACGCTTCGGAATGGAGATAACCGACCTTACGGACACCGTTAAAAACTGCGGCTTCGGAGTATTCACCTCGGCTATCGAAAACGGCGGCACAGTCCGCTGCATTACCGCAAAGAACGCCGCAGGGACCTTCACAAGAAAAGAGATCGACAAGCTCACCGAATATGTTAAGGGCATAGGCGTAAAGGGTCTTGCATATATCCGTTGGGTGGACGACGCTCCAAACTGCTCCTTCGGCAAATTCTTAGGCGAGGGCGAGCTTGAGGCTATCCTTTCAAAGGCAGGAGCCGAAAAGGGCGATGTTGTATTCATCATTGCAGACAAGAAGAACACCGTTCTCTCCTCTCTGGGCGCACTGAGACTCAAGACTGCAAAGCAGCTTGACATTATCCCCGAGGGAATGTTCAATTTTCTTTGGATAACCGAGTTCCCCTTCTTCGAATGGAACGAGGAGACCAAACACTGGGACGCAATGCACCACCCCTTCACAATGCCTATGGACGAGTGCTTACAGTATCTTGACACCGCCCCCGAAAAGGTGTTTGCAAAGGCATATGACCTTGTTCTGAACGGCACCGAGCTTTCCAGCGGCTCCATCAGAATTACCGATTACGAGCTGCAGCAGAAGATGTTCGAGTCATTGGGACTTACGGACGAGGAGATACAGGCGAAATTCGGCTTCCTTGTGGACGCATATAAGTACGGTGCAGCTCCCCACGGCGGTATGGGAATCGGTCTTGACCGTCTGGCAATGATAATGTGCGGCGCTGACAGTCTTCGTGATGTGACCGCATTCCCCAAGGTGCAGAACGCTTCCGAGCTTATGAGCGACTGCCCTGCAAAGGTAGATGACGAGAGCCTTGATATTCTCGGCATCAAGGTCGTTAAGACTGAGGAATAATTTTTGAAAGCAAAACGGACTGCTCTCCATATTCGGAGAACAGTCCGTTTTTTCTGACCGCTTATTTTTTGAGGATATCCTTCACAATGCTCATAACGTGACCCGGCTGAACATAATCAAGCTTTTTCAGCTCCTCAGCCACCTCCCCCGCAAGTACGGGATCGTCATTGCCGTAATCGAAAAAATCCCTGGGAGATATCTCAAGATACTCGCAAATATAGAAAAAAGCAGTCATTGAGGGCAGGGCTGCACCGTTTTCTATGCGATTGATGTAGCTTGCATTCTGCCCTAAGGAAAGGCTCATATCTCTGGCGGAAACACCCTTTCTGCACCTTATACTAATCTTTAATCGTTCTATAGACAAAGGCGGCAGATAGAACGAAGCCAATCTAGGAAAGCGACCGCAGGCGGGCTGTCGCCCGGCAAGGGAGCTTGACGACGAGTGGCTTCGTTATGGCTGTCGAATTTGTCTA
>JAQYLI010000020.1 GCA_028720105.1 Oscillospiraceae bacterium
TAGACAAAGGCGGCAGATAGAACGAAGCCAATCTAGGAAAGCGACCGCAGGCGGGCTGTCGCCCGGCAAGGGAGCTTGACGACGAGTGGCTTCGTTATGGCTGTCGAATTTGTCTATAGGTTGGTTAAAGATTAGTATTATTATGTATTTTCCCTTCACATATACAAAAAATCGGCTGCCTCCGAAGCAGCCGATTTTTTCATTATAAAAATTTGCTTTTATCTGTACTTTCTGAGCGTCTTGACCACGAAGTATGCCACGCCGCCGATAACTGCGAGTATTACAAGAATAAACAGAATGGTGGTAATTACGGTAACAAATCCGCCCGGACCCTGATAAAGGGAGGTGTCAATATCGCCCACATTGGCAATAGTCTTGCCGTAGTTGTCCACAATGGTGATGTCATCGAACATTCCCAGCTCGCCATCAAATTCCTGGGTTATGGGGAAGGAAACGCCCACCTTGGTGTTCTTGGAATTTGCGGGAATGGTTATGGAAGCGGCTCTGTAGCTGCCTGCGCTGCTTGTAAGGAAATTCACCGACTGCCAGCCTGTTCCGTCGGTAAACAGCTCAAACTGATCCGTAGCCTTTGAAGCCTTTGTGGAAGCGTTGATGTAAATGTTCATAGTATAGCCGCCGAAGCTTTCAAGACCGAAATCCGACGCTTCAAGATAAAATCCGCCGTAACGGTTGCTGAGAGTGCCCTTGAAGCTTTCGCTGAGCTTTAACGCCTTGCCGGAAAGAGCGCCCTTTTCGGTAAGCTCCATTGTAAGACCTGCGTCGGTGGCGTTTCCGAAAGTATGTATATACTTCAGAGATTTTTCAGTATCAAAGGTAATGGTAGCTTCTCCCGGATTGTCGTTTTTTTCGGGTTCGGCATAAACGGCTGTGCTCATAGTAAATGCAGCTGCGGCTGCGATCAGAACAGATAAAAATTTTTTCATTAGCGACCCATCTTTCTCTCTTTTTTCTTCTTCTCTCATTAAGGCGATCCAGTCCGATACTGAAATCACACACTATAATTTTATTACAAATTCCCTGATTTGTCAATAGAAATGAGTTTCTTTATTTTGTCAATTTTTTATCACAAAATTTAATATTTTTCACTAAATCATATTCAAAAAGCGGGGAACGAAACGCTCCCCGCCGAATTTATGTTATTCTGCGCTGTTAAGCGAAAGTATAACGTCTGAAACGAGGTTTGCAGGAAGCTGCTCGTAGCGGACAAATTCAAACTCGAAGCTGCCCCTGCCTCTTGTTATCTGACGAAGCTGCATTGTAAAGGTCTGCATCTCTCTTTCGGGAACTTCCGCAACTATCTCGGTCATACCCTTTTCCTCCGCAGGGTTCATTCCGAGAACTCTTCCGCGGCGCTTGTTGAGGTCGCCCATAACATCGCCTGTGTTATCGTTGGGGATAAGAGCCTTCAGAGTTCCCACAGGTTCAAGAATAGTGGGGTCAGCCTGCTTCATACCCTCCTTGAATGCGATGGAAGCGGCGGTCTTGAATGCCATTTCCGAGCTGTCTACGGGGTGATAGGAGCCGTCAACAAGGATAGCCTTTACGCCGGTTACGGGGCAGCCTGCCAGCACTCCCTTGTTCATACAGTCTCTGAGTCCCTTTTCAACTGCGGGGAAGAAGGTCGTGGGAACTGCTCGTCCGACTCGCGGGTCTGCAAATGCAAGCTCGTCTGAGAGACAAGGCTCGAACTCGATCCATACGTGACCGTACTGACCGTGACCGCCCGACTGCTTCTTGTGCTTGCCTTCCGCCTTGACCTTCTTGCGGATAGTCTCTCTGTATGCGATGCGGACGGGGGCAAGAGCGGCATCAACACCGAATTTATTCTTGAGCTTTGCCGCAGCCACTTCAATGTGCTGCTCGCCCAGACCTGCGATAACAAATTCGCCTGTGGAAGCGTCCTGAGTAAAGGACAGGGCGGGATCCTCCTCGCAGAGTCTTGCAAATGCGGCGCTTATCTTGCTTTCATCGCCCTGGGTTTTAGCCTTTACAGCCATTTTGTAGCAGGGCTTGGGGAATACTATTTTGTCAAGAGAAACGACCTTGCCCTCGCAGATGGTGTCATTGGTGGCAGCTCCTATCTTAACGGCAGCACAGATATCGCCTGCGCCTACGGAGGTTACCTCTGTCTGCTTCTTGCCGCAGAGGGTATAGAGCTTGCCTATCTTTTCGGTCTCGCCGGTGGTGGCGTTTATGTACTCGGTGTTAGCCTTCAGAACACCGCTCATAACTCTTATGCAGGACAGTTTTCCCACAAACTGGTCTGCAACGGTCTTGAATACGAATGCTCTGAGAGGAGCGTCCTCTTTGCAGATGATCTCCTCGATATCGTCGCCCGAATATGCAACAGCGTGAGGACAATCCGCAGGAGAGGGCATAAGGAGACATATTTCCTTGAGGAGCATATCAATGCAGCCCATTGTGATATCCGAGCAGCATACAACGGGAGTGATAAGTCCCTTGTTCATACCGTCGTGAAGTCCCTTTACAAGCTCCTTCTGAGTGAAAGCCTCGCCCTCGAAGAATTTTTCCATAAGCTCGTCATCTGTCTCGGCAACGGCTTCGGAGAATGCGGCTACAAGGCCGTCCATACGGTAATCCATCTTCTCGGAAATTTCGGAAGTGGGCATTTCCGTCTCGCTGACGTTGCCCTTTTCATCGTATTTATAGCACTTCATCTCAATGAGATTTACATAGGAAACCACCTGTCTGTCCTTGATAACGGGAACTATAACGGGGCAGACGGTCGGACCGAAAACGGTTTTCAGGTCGGTGAGGACATTGTAAAAATTAGCATCGGGGTCATCAACCTTTGTGATTACAAACATTGTTGCCTTGCCTGCCTTACGGGCAGCCTTGTAAGCCTTTTCGGTGCCCACCTTAACGCCCGATTTGCCCGAAACGGTTATCATAACGGTGTCGGAGGCTCTTACAGCCTCGAGCATATCCGCCTCGAAATCGAAAAGACCGGGTGCGTCAAGAAGATTGAGCTTTAAGCCGTTGTATTCAAAGGAGGCAACAGATGCGCCGAGAGACGCCTTGCGCTTTATTTCCTCGGGGTCATAGTCGCATACGGTATTTCCGTCGGAGGTCTTTCCGAGACGGTCGGAAGCTCCTGCCTTATAGATAAGGGCTTCGGCAAGGGTGGTCTTTCCCGAGCCGCTGTGTCCTGCAATTGCAATATTTCTGATATTCTCTGCACGGTAGTCGTTCATAATGTGTTCGCTCCTTACTTTAGTTTGTATATCGGCGGATAATGATATTTCTTGTCAAATTACACAATCAGCCTTACTGTTACAATATATATTATATATCATTTGTATAAGCATTGCAATAGTTTGATATAATTTTGTACAGAAACTTTAAAATTATATGTCCATTTTTATTTACATTGACCATATCATTGAGCCTGTTTGGTAATATTTACCTTATCGGCATAAAAAATTGTAAAAAAAGCCTTGTTTTTTCGGCAGAAATGTGATATTATTGTTGCAGATAAACAATGCAGTTATATGTGCAAAATATCTTTTTGGAGGAAAGGCTATGAAAATGAAAACGTTATCATCAGTGACAGCCGCAAGTATGGCTCTTTTAATGCTGGCAGGCTGCGGAAAGACTGCCGAAAACGGGCAGGCAGTGTCCGAGGAAGTATCTGAAACATCTGCCGAAGCCGTTTCACAAGTGTCCCTGTCGCCCGAGGAGGAGGATAAAATCAAATCAATGACCTCCCTTGAGATGATAAGGGCAATGGGCAACGGCATAAATCTCGGCAACACCCTTGAAGCCTACAATCATCAGGGCTACAAGGGCGGCGGAAATCCCGACGGCTTTGAAACAGGCTGGGGTCAGCCCTACACCACCGCCGAGATGATACAGGGTATGAAGGACGCAGGCTTTGACACCATAAGAATACCCGTTGCCTGGACAAACGGTATGAATTTCGAGACAGGCGACTACACCATTGACGAGCGGCTTATGAACCGTGTGGAAACTGTGGTGAACTACGCTCTTGACGCAGATATGTACGTTATCGTCAACGACCACTGGGACGGCGGCTGGTGGGGAATGTTCGGCTCGGAGGATATGGCGACCAGAGACAAGGCGCTTGAAATGTACAAGTCTATGTGGGGTCAGATAGGCGAGCATTTCAAGGACTATTCCTACAAGCTCATTTTCGAGTCCGCAAACGAGGAGCTGGGCGACCGTCTCAATGACAAGGACATCACAGGCTCCGAGGGCGTTCTCAAAAAGAGCGAGTGCTACGAGACTGCAAATATGATAAACAGCGAATTTGTAAAGCTTATCCGCTCCCAGGGCGGCAATAACGCAGACCGTTTCCTGCTTATCGCAGGCTACAATACGGACATTGCCCTCACCTGCGACGACCGCTTCAAAATGCCCGAGGATACGGCTGACAGCAAGCTTCTCCTTTCCGTACATTACTACACTCCCTGGGACTACTGCGGCACTGAAAGCGTTGACCACTGGGGGTCTCCCGAAGATTTTGAGGAGCAGAACGGTCTTTTCGAGCAGCTTTCCAAATTCTCCGAGCAGGGCTACGGCGTTGTTATCGGCGAATATGCGGTAATGAAGAAGAACGGCGGCATCAAGCCCGACACGGACAAATTCTACTCCAATCTCCTTGACAACTGCGACCTTTACGATTTCTGCCCCGTTCTCTGGGACTGCAGCAATTTCTACAAGAGAGTTTCAAACACCCTTGCCGACGAGACCCTTGCAGAGATATTCTCATCGCGCAGATATGAAAACGAGAAAAGCAAGGACATCGAAACGGTAAAATCCGAAGCAAAGGCACGGATAGAGGAGGCTGCAAAGAAGGCTTCCGAGGAACAGATGGCTTCAATCGACCTGCCCCCCGCGGACGATATGGCTATTGCCTGGTTGATGTACGCTTCAAGCGATTACGGCATTGCCTACAGCGTTGGCGACCGGTACGACCCCACCAACTGCACTACGGGACTTAAAGCCGAGAACGTTCAGATAACGGGCGAGGGCACCTACACCGTAAGCCTTGACTTTTCCGAATGCGGACTGGCAAAGGGCGTGGCATTCTCCGCTCTGGGAATATCAAACGGCGAGCTGCTTTTCCCCGGCTACACATACACTATTGACAAGATACTTATAAACGGCGAAGCGTATGAGATGACAGGCAAGAGTTACACCTGCTCCGATGATGGAAAATGCACCAGAGTTAATCTCTACAACGGCTGGGTAAACTCTGTTCCCGGCGAGGCAAGAACTGCCGACGGCGATCTCTCCGACTGCTCCGCTCAGATAATGCCCCTTACCGAGGGCAAGAGGGTCAAGACTATTTCTGTGACCTTTACCGTTAAGGCTCCGAACTGATAAATAACCAAAATATTTATTTTTTTTACGTTCTGCCGCTCTAAAAAGCGGCAGAACTTTTTTTGTATTGATGGTTGATTTTTCGGGTATAAAGACATTATGCCGTATATGTATTATCATACCTACAAATCGAAATTTGGCGGGTGACGACCCGCGGCGAGACGTTCTGTAATTTATTCGGACATCAGACTGTCGGCTCGATAACGATACAAATATACTGACCGATATATTCCATTTGCGGTGCATATTATTTCTACCGTTACCG
>JAQYLI010000021.1 GCA_028720105.1 Oscillospiraceae bacterium
GCTGCCAGCTGTAGTATACCATCATCACGAAAACGCCCACAACGGTAACAGCAGATGAAATAAAGCTTGCAATGGAGTTTGACATCATCTCACGTATGGTGTCGATATCGTTTGTATAACGGCTCATAACATCGCCGTGAGTATGGGTGTCAAAGTATTTTATGGGAAGAGTCTCCATATGAGTGAAAAGATCTGTCCTAAGCTTGAAAAGTGTCCTGGTGGAAACTGTGAGCATAATTCTTGCATAAGCAAAGGTAGAAAGTGCGCCAAGTGCGTATATAAGCCCCATTTTAGCGAGAGTGCCTATAAACTGACCGAACAGTACCTCGTCCTTATTGCCTATCATCGGGGTAAGGTAATCGTCAATTATCACCTGCAAAAACGATGTGCCGATAATATTTGCAAGGGAGCTTAATATGATAAATACTACGACCAGCGCCAGAAGTGCCTTATATTCCGAAGCATAGCCAAGTATTCTCTTGAAAGCCGCTCCTGCGTTTCCTGGCTTCTGAACGGGTCCGTGCTGCTTGCGTGGAGGCATTATTCCTCAGCTCCTTTCTGCTGTGAGTTGTAGACCTCACGATAGATCTCATTT
This sequence comes from Oscillospiraceae bacterium, assembly GCA_028720105.1. Classification (GTDB taxonomy): domain Bacteria; phylum Bacillota; class Clostridia; order Oscillospirales; family Ruminococcaceae; genus Huintestinicola. The sequence continues at coordinate 596 of JAQYLI010000021.1, forward strand.
GTTTTGAGAAGATTTTCGTGAGTGTCAAAAGCGTCGATATTACCGTCGTCAAGAACGATTATCCTGTCTGCCTCGGCAACGGAGGAAATACGCTGTGCAATGATTATTGTGGTGGTATCCGCAAGCTCCGTCTTGAATGCGTGACGTATCTTTGCGTCTGTAGCGGTATCAACAGCGCTGGTGGAGTCGTCAAGAATAACTATCTTAGGCTTTTTGAGCAAAGCTCTTGCAATACAAAGTCTCTGCTTCTGACCGCCCGAAACGTTAACGCCGCCCTGACCCAGATCGGTATCATAGCCGTCGGGGAAACTCATAACAAAATCGTGAGCCTGCGCCTGTCTGCACGCCTCGATTATCTCCTCGTCGGTTGCGTTCTCATTGCCCCAGCGGAGATTATCCTTTATGGTTCCCGAGAAGAGAACGTTTTTCTGGAGAACCATGGCAACCTCGTTTCGGAGATTATCTATCTTGTAATCCCTTACATCGTGACCGCCCACCAATATCCTGCCGTCAAAAACATCATAAAGTCTCGGGATAAGCTGAACGAGAGTGGATTTTGCCGAACCCGTTCCGCCTATGATGCCGATAGTCTCGCCCGTTTTAATGTTCAGGTCGATATTTCTCAGATTGAGCTTAGCCTTGTCCTTGGCATAGCTGAAGGAAACATTGTCAAAAACAATGCTGCCGTCCTCGGGAAGGAGCGCTGGGTCTGCATTGTTATCGGCAATATCGGGCACTTCGTCGAATATCTCCACAATTCTGTGCATTGAAGCCATAGAAATAGTGGTCATAACAAATATCATAGAGAGCATCATCAGTGACATAAGTATCTGGGTGATGTATGTGATAAAGCTTGAAAGCTGACCGATAAGCATAGTTTCGCCTATGACCATATTTCCGCCGAAGTAGATAACAGCCACAATGCAGGAATACATAGCTATCTGCATAAGAGGCTGACCGAGAATGACTACCTTTTCAGCCTTTACCTGAGCGGCACGTACATCATCTGCAGAAGCAACGAATTTCTCACCCTCAAATTTCTCACGTACAAACGCCTTAACAACTCTGATACCGATAAGATTTTCCTGAACTCTCGAGTTAAGTGCGTCATACTTTGCAAGCATTTTCTCAAATCTCGGGAATGCGGTTGAGGTAATTACTACCATACCGATACCGAGAACGGGAATTGCAATGAGGAATATCATTGCAAGCTTTGCATTGATAGATACAGCCATAATAAGTGCGAAGATAAGCATAAACGGCGAGCGCACCGCCATTCTGATGATCATCATAAATGTGTTCTGAACGTTTGTAACGTCTGTGGTAAGCCTTGTAACAAGAGATGCTGTGGAAAATTTGTCCACGTTTGCAAAGGAAAAATCCTGCACCTTGTCGAAAAGCTTTTTTCTCACATTTTTGGCAAAGCCCATACCTGCCTGTGCAGCAAATTTTCCGCCGAGAGCGCCGCAGGCAAGAGAGAATATTGCCATTACAGCCATCAGCAGACCCATTTTAATGGTGTAGGAGATATCGCCCTTACCAATTCCGTTATCAACCATAAAAGCCATTACCAGCGGTATAAGTACCTCCATAATGACCTCGCCCAGCATTACAATGGGAGTAAGTATTGCGTACTTTTTATACTCCCCCACGCAGGACAGCAGTTTTTTCAGCATTTTTCGGAAGTCTCCTTTTCTTTAAATTTTTCCCTGCCCTTTCCGCACTGCTCCCCGAGAAGCCCCGAGGACTCAATGTTGGAAATGGCAAGCTGTGTGAGCCTTATAAGCTCGCTTTTCTCCTTATCCGACATATTCCGTGTGATAATATCCTCTATCATATCAATAGTAAGACCCATCTCCGTCTGTAATTTCTGACCCTCGTCGGTAAGAATGACCTTTTTTATACGGGCGTCGGACTTATCCACCTCACGGATAATGTAGCCTCCTTTTTCCATATTTGCAAGAATACTTGCAACGGAGGAACGCTTTATGCCGAAGCTGTTTTCGATATCCTTCTGGAAAACGCAGCTTCCGCTGTCATTGCAGTACCTGATAAACCCCAGTATCCTGCACTGCTCGCCCGTCATAGAATACCCCTTTTCCAGCAGATACCCGTTTATTGAATAACGGATATCCTTTGAAAGGCGGTTTACATATGCTCCAATATGCTCCACCCTTTCTGTAGGTGCTCCCTCTGAGCAATTCACCTTATCGCCTCCAAGCAAAAAATGTTAGACATCTATCAGTTAGACATCTAACATTTATTATACGGTCATTATACTAATATTACAACTAACATTCTGCGAACATTCTGTTAACATTATTTTTCAAGAAACATATCCTCAAACCACACCTTGGGAACGGTAAATTCCCTGCCATTTAAATATTCGAGCAATCCCCCGTCGGTGGAAAAGGCGAATTTCAGCTTGTAGGAATAAAGTGCCTGAGTTTTAATTCCATAGCTCCTGTTCACCTTGTTGCTGCCGTACTTCCCGTCTCCCAGCAGCGGACAGCCGATATAAGCCATATGCGCCCTTATCTGATGAGTGCGCCCCGTAAGCAGCTCAACCTCAACAAGACTCAGATTTCCGTCGGTTTTAAGTACCCTGTACTTTGTAATAATGGTCTTGTTGCGGTCGGTCTTTTTGTCGGAAACGGTAACGGTATTGGATTTACTGTCCTTGAAAAGATATGCAGTCATAGTGTCCGACTTTTTGGGCGGCACTCCCACAACAATGCACAGATACTTCTTCTCAAGCTCCCTGTCCTTTATCTTCTGATTGAGGATACGCAGGGACTCCGCATTTTTAGCCGCAATGACAATACCTCCCGTATTCCTGTCAAGCCTGTTGCACAGAGAGGGGGTGAAGCTGTTCTCGTCCGCAGGGTCGTACTCCCCTTTTGCGTAAAGATAGTGCTGCATACGGTTAACAAGGGTGTCCACCGTACCGTCGTTGTCCTCGTGCACCACAAGACCGTTTTTCTTGTCCATAAGCAGGATATTTTCGTCCTCGTATATCACCGAGATATCCTTGGGAGCCTTGAGAAACTCGTACTTCTCCCCCGAATCGTCCTCCTCAAAGAATTCATCGGGCAGATACAGCTCCAGCACATCTCCCTCGGAAAGCCTTGTGGATATCTCGCAGCGCTTGCGGTTGAGCTTGATATTTTTCGTGCGTATTCCCTTGTACATTGCGCTCTGCGGCAGCTTTGGAGCAGCTTTCTGTATGAATTTGTCCACACGCTGCCCTGCGTCATTTGAGTTGATGATGTATTTTTTCATTGGCTTATATCTTCCTTATAAATGATGTTGCTTACCCTCTTATATCCCCCGTCCACCCATGCGAAAAGGCATATTTCATCACCCCTCACAGAATATGGATACTCAAGGGAATTTTCAGCATTTATGCCGCAAAGCGCATTATCGATCTGAGTGCTGCAGCCCTTTTTAAATTCGCACCAAGTGAGATTGTCAATTTCATATTCACTCAAGTTTTCTGAGCGGATTATCTTATCACCGCTTACGGATATTTCAAAAAAATGCTCAATGCTTTTCTCTCTGCCAAAATCCACAGACGGCTCAACACTTCTGATAAAGCGGGATTTTTTATACACAGTCACCGTAATGTCAAAGCCCTTCGGCAGGGATTTTTTGAATGAATCATAGTCCTCTTTTCCTATCTGAGCAGAAAAAAGCTTTACCTCGTTATTGTAGCCATAAATAATATATTCTTTATGATATGATCTTCCGCCCCTGCCAGATGAAGAAATATGTTTCCTACTATCTAACCAAATATCATTAACAACAAGTTCGTCATATTCATCTGAGAAATAATCGGAAATACAGTCTGACAAAATAGGGAGATCTCCTAATCCTTCGTCATTATCGGAGAAATACTGCTGCTCGGCATAACGTGTCCTGTTGATACTGCAGAATAAAACTACGGGAATTGTGATAGTGAGAAATGTTATCCCTATTATTGGAAATAAAGAGCTTTTCATTTCCTTCCTTTTCTTAATAAGATCCCTGAGAATACCTATGCCGATAATGAATATGGGAACAGAAAGAGAAAGCGCAGACCCCGAGCTGATAAGAATAGCAGAGATCGTATTTCCAAGCCCTCTTTTTCCGACCATTACATCATATAGCCCCAACACACCGGGAAGAAAAAATATTATCACCACAGCAACCACATAAATAGCTACAAGTATTTCGCTGATGCTGATCTTTTCCTTTTTTTGCTTCTTCACATTTCCTACCCCATACAAATTCACCGTACCCGTAAACCGGGTACGGTGAAACAAGTCATCTTACTTAGAAAGATATTCGTCAATAGCCTCGGCAGCGGATTTTCCTGCGCCCATTGCAAGGATAACGGTAGCTGCGCCTGTTACAGCGTCGCCGCCTGCATAAACGCCCTCACGGGAGGTAAGACCGCTTTCGTCCTTAACAACGATACAGCCGTGCTTGTTTGTCTCAAGTCCCTCGGTGGTATTTCTGATGAGGGGGTTGGGAGATGTTCCGATGGACATTACAACGCAGTCAACGTCGATAACGTGCTCGGAACCTTCCTTTACAACGGGACGGCGTCTTCCCGACTCGTCAGGCTCCCCAAGCTCCATAGAAACGCACTTGATACCGCTTACAAACTTGTTCTCGTCCCCAAGTATCTCAACGGGATTTGTGAGGGTCTTGAAGATGATGCCCTCCTCCTTAGCGTGCTCGATCTCCTCCGCTCTTGCAGGAAGCTCAGCCTCGCCTCTGCGGTATACGATATAAACCTCTTCTGCACCAAGTCTGAGTGCGCAGCGTGCAGCGTCCATAGCAACATTTCCGCCGCCCACAACAGCGACTTTCTTGTTCTCCTTAACGGGAGTGTCGCTGTCCTCTTTGTAAGCCTTCATAAGGTTAACTCTTGTGAGGAACTCGTTTGCGGAATAAACGCCCTTGAGGTTCTCACCGGGAATATTCATAAATCTGGGCAGACCTGCGCCCGAGCCGATAAACACGCTCTTAAAGCCCTGCTCGAAAAGCTCGTCAATGGTAATGGTCTTGCCGATGATAACGTTTGTCTCGATATGTACGCCAATTGCCTTAAGACCGTCTATCTCACGCTGAACAATGCTCTTTGGAAGTCTGAACTCGGGGATACCGTAAACCAGAACGCCGCCTGCAAGGTGAAGAGCCTCGAAAACTGTAACATCATAGCCCTTCTTTGCAAGGTCGCCCGCACAGGTAAGACCCGCAGGACCTGCGCCGATAACTGCGACTTTTTTGCCGTTTGAAGCAGGCTTCTCGGGTTCACCCTTGAAGTTTGCGTTGTGATAATCGGCTGCAAATCTCTCAAGTCTGCCGATACCCACAGGCTCACCCTTGATACCTCTTACGCACTTGCCCTCGCACTGAGTTTCCTGGGGACAAACACGTCCGCATACTGCGGGAAGGGAGCTTGATTTGGAAATTATTCCATATGCACCCTCGAAATTCTTGTTTGCAATTTCCTTGATAAATGCAGGAATGTCGATATTAACGGGACAGCCCTTTACGCAGGGCATATTCTTGCAGCCCAGACATCTCTGAGCCTCGTCCACAGCCATTTCTTCGGTATATCCGAGAGCCACCTCGAGGAAATTCTTGTTTCTTACCTCAGGCTCCTGAGAGGGCATAGGATTCTTTTTAAGCGACATATTAGGCATATCACTTTACCTCCTTGAATAAGTTGCAGGTTTCCTCGTGCTTCTTTCTTTCAAAAGGCTTGTACATAGTAGAACGTCCCATAGCCTCGTCGAAATCAACAAGATGACCGTCAAATTCGGGACCGTCAACGCAGGCAAACTTTGTCTCTCCGCCTACAGTGAGACGGCAGCCGCCGCACATTCCCGTACCGTCTATCATAATAGGATTCATAGATACAATTGTCTTAATGCCGTATTCCTTAGTGGTAGCGGCAACGAACTTCATCATAATCAGGGGACCGATAGCAATAACCTCGTCATACTGCTCGCCGCTGTCGATAAGCTCCTTGAGAGCGTTTGTAACAAGACCCTTTGTACCGTAAGAGCCGTCATCTGTCATCATACAAAGCTTGTCGGAGCAGGCTTTGAACTCGTCCTCTAGGATAACAAGGTCCTTGCTTCTGAAGCCAACAATGGAGTGTACCTCGCAGCCAACGCTGTGAAGCTTCTTTGCAACGGGATATGCAATGGCGCAGCCAACGCCGCCGCCCACAACAGCCACCTTTTTAAGTCCCTCGGTGTGAGTTGCTCTGCCGAGAGGGCCTGCAAAATCCTGCAGATAATCGCCCTCGTTCATATGATTAAGCTTTTCGGTGGTTGCTCCCACGATCTGGAAGATAATGGTAACAGTTCCCTTTTCTCTGTCATAATCGGCAACGGTGAGAGGTATTCTCTCGCCGTTCTCGTCAGTCCTCAGAATGATGAACTGACCGGGCTCAGCCTTTTTTGCAACTGCGGGAGCTTCGATATCCATCAGGGTAACAGTAGGATTTAAAGCCTTTTTTCTTACAATTTTATACATTGCACACTGTCCTTTCGTGTAGAAATACGAGCAAACGAGCAGAAGTTATATACCTTAAAATCGGCAGTATACGCCGAAAATCAGCATTTTCTGCACACAATTTTATGATATCACATCGTAAGCTTTTTTTGAAATATATAAAATATATGACCCTATATATTTTTTAACATAGCACTTATTCGTCCTTACCAAAGGACTTCTTGTAGCTGAGAGGGCTTACCCCTACATATTTCTTGAATTTATTGTGGAAATAGTTTATGTTGGAATAGCCCACCATTTCCGCGACTTCGTAGACCTTGTAATCCTCCTCGGCAAGGAGCCTTTTAGCTTCGGAAATACGTATCTCGTCAAGGTAATTGTTGAAATTTTCTCCTGTGTACTGGTGAAAGACCTTGCCCAGATATGCGCTGTTGTAGCCGAATATTCCTGCGAGCATTTCAAGGCGCAGCTCACGGTTGTAATTTGCCCTGATGTACTGGACCACCCTCTCCATATTGCTCTTGGTGGTCTTGCTGAAGCAGGCGTCGGACACTCCGATAAGGCATTTGCGCATTTCCTCGATAATATCTCTGAGACTTGACAGACCGCTTATCCTTGAAACAAATTCATCGGAAATAAGCGTCTCGGGCTTTTTATCCGAAGCGCTCCTGACTATTCTCGATCGGATATCCATAAGCAGGGTGATGCAGCTTATTCTCGCCTTTTCGGGGGTGTTGTCCATCGTCTGCATAGACTCCATAAACATATCGAGAGTACGGCTGAGCTTTTCGGTGTCGTTTATCTCCATATATGCGTAAAGCTGTGAGGCATAATCCGTATCGTCATTATCACGGCTCTGTTTAAGCAGATCTGGGGCGGCGATACCGCAGTGGCGGAAGATAAATTTATTGGCATAAATTCCCTTTGCTTCGCTGTATGACCTGCAAATCTCCCCGGGAGACCTAACGCTGCTGCCGCAGGCGATGAACGCCCGCCCCATAAGGGACTCGTTAAGACGTATAAGCGCCTCCTTCACAGCCTCGTACTCCCAGTCCTTGAACAGCAGTCCCAGCACGCCGTTTATATCTACCGGGACGATATCCACATTCTTCATATTATCAAAAAATTTCCGAACTGCCGTACCGCTGTCCGAACCCAGATCCTGTCCGTCATCAAAGCCTATGACAGCCGCACAGTAGGAGGAATACTCCCCTGCGGCGGCAGCGTCGGCAATGTGACCCTCGTCGCCTGCAAAAAGACCCTTGACCCTCTGTTCGTAAAGATACTCGTTTCCGATCTCCTGCTGATAGCTTTTCTCACGCTCGCTTCTTATCTTTTCCCCTGCCGCCTTTATGGCTTCGGTAAGCTCGTCCTCGTCAACGGGTTTAAGAATGAAATTCTCCACTCCAAGAGAAATGGCAGTTTTGGCATAGCTGAAATCCGAATATCCAGACAGGATAATGACCTTGCCCTTAAAGCCCAGAGCCTTTGCGGCTTCGGTCATTTCAATGCCTGTCTTTCCCGGCATTTTGATATCTGCGATGACGATATCGGGACGGGAGATCATTATCTTTGAAAGGCCGTCGTCGCCGTCCTCCGCTTCACCGATGATCTCGCAGCCGATATCCTCCCAGGGTATCATCATTTTTATGCCCATTCTTACGTTAGGCTCGTCATCTACCAAAAGCACCTTGAACATTATGTATCATCGCCTTTCCGAATCTGTTGTAATGCTGCTTCCTGCAGCCGAATTGCGTGAAACGGGATTGCGGGGAAGGGTTATTCTTATGGTGGTTCCTTCGCCCTCCTTGGTTTTTATTGTAAGTCCGTACTGCTCGCCGTGGTACATTTTAATTCGCTTGTTTACGTTTGTGAGTCCTATGCTCTTGCCCGAAGAGGTATCGTTCCGTCTTAGCTTTGCTTCAAGCTCACGGAGCTTATCTTTGCTCATTCCGCTGCCGTTGTCCTTGACGTCGATAATTACGTTGTCGCCGCTGTAATATACCTTTATGTCGATATGCCCGTTATCCTTGCAGCCCTCAATGCCGTGAACAAATGCGTTCTCTACCACAGGCTGAATTACGAGGGGCAGTATCATATAATCCTTTGAGACCTCGGAATAAATGCTGTAGGAAACTCTGTCCCCGAACCGCGCTGCCTGCAGCTCAAGATAGCCGTTTGTAAACTCAAGCTCGGAGCGGAGCGTTACCTCGCCGTCCTTAAATTCAAGACAACGGCGCATAAATTTGCCCAGTTTCTTCACAAGATCGGCAGTTTCCTTGTCATTGTTGCAAAAAGCCTTCATTCGTATGGTCTCAAGGGTATTGTAAAGAAAATGGGGATTTATCTGGCTGGCAAGAGCCTTGAACTCGGCTTCCATCTGAACGAATTTAAATTCCTCATTCTGGAGCTTTGCCTGATAAACATCGTTCATCATAGTCTGCATACTGTGGATCATCTGCTCAAGGTCGGTGTACAGCTCGGCGATCTCATCGTGACCTTCGTCGGTAAATTCCACATTGAAATCGCCTCCTGCCACAGCGTGCATTTTTTCGCTGAGCAGAGTGACGCGCCTTGAGAAAACGCTGGTGAACAGTACGATAATGAGCAGCGAAAGGATAAAGAACAGACAGAAATAACCGCCGTATATTATGGACAGCTTATTTATCTCAAGGTCAGCAACTCCCGAAGGGATAAGGAAAACGATTTGAAAATTCTCTCCATAATTAAAATTTTCCGTTATGGTATATCCCCTGAAACCCAGAAGCCCTTCTTCCATAACATTTCTGCCATTCATTGATATCGACTCGTCAAATTCTATCCTGCCGCCTTCCTTTGCGCCCTCATAATTGCTGAAAAAGACCTTACCGTCTCCGACGCACAGGATACTCTTGCTGTCTTCCGACGATGCGCTTCTTCCTATCCAGCTATCGGAGATAAGCGCGGAAGCCACTCCTATGACCTTATTTTCCTTTTTGATCGCCTTGATGCAGCCGAGATGAGCCTTTCCGTCCGTTCGGTCAATAATAACGTCCCAGAAAAAGTCATTGCTTTCAAGCCTTGCCTTTTCATACCAGGTCTGAGACTTGATCTGCTCGTCCGCAAAAATATAATCGGCGTTGCACACAAAATCGCTGCGCTCGGTATACACCTTTATGCTTTCTATCTGAGGGAATGAATCAAGATATCTCTTATGAGGGCCTCGGCTGTAATATTTGTAATATTCGGCATTGCTCTCATATTCGTTCTCCAGAAATGCAATAACATTTTCATCTGTGACGAACATATCCATAGCCGACTCGGCTGAATCTACCGTATCTGCTATTCTTGTACGGATACTGTCAGCCTTGACGTTTGCGATGCTGATGATCTTATCGGCTGCACCGGAGCGCAAATTGATAAGCAGCATTATGCTTGCCGCAAAAAGGGGCAGTATTACCGTGAGAAACATTATCAGCATCTGATTTCTGATAGAGCTGTTTTTTAAACTGATATGCTTCATTTTACAAAACCGCCCCTCAAAAATAAATATACATTTTGATTATACCACAAAGGCACACTTTTTTCAATAGAAAAAAATCAGAATATTACAAAAATTCACTCAATTTAAAATAAGAAAGCGGAGCAGGAAAGCGCTCCGCCGGAAATCAGATATTTTTGTTTAGTATCTCGTTTATCTTCTTAACAAAGAACGTAGGTGTAAATGGCTTGGTTATATAACCGCTTATGCCGAATTTAAGTGCCTTGCTAAGAGTTTCCCTGGAGCTGTCGGCGGTAACGAAAATAACGGGCAGACTGCGGGTCAGTTCATCGGAACGTATGCGTATGAGCGTCTCAATGCCGTCCATAAGGGGCATTTCAACATCAAGAAGGATAAGGTCGATATCGGTTTCCTCTCTGAGTATCTTCAAAGCAGCCCTTCCGGAGCTTGCCTGAAGTATCTTATACTGCTTGTAGCGGCTGAGAATATACTCCGCCATTTTGAGTATCATAGGATCGTCGTCCACAAGAAGAATCTTCCAGTCATTCTTGGATATCTGGCGGCGCTCAAAATTCTTGTCGTCGTAAATTATGGAAAGAATTACCTTTGCAATCTCAGGGTCAAACTGCGTTCCCGAGCCTTTTATAAATTCCTCGCGTACCTGCTGCTGCTGCATACTGCTGCGGTAAACCATTTCGGAGGTCATCGAGTCGTAAGCGTCGGCAGCGGCTATTATTCTTGCGGCAAGAGGGATATCCTCGCCGCTCAGTCCGTCGGGATAGCCTGTGCCGTCATATCGTTCGTGATGCCATCTGATACCCTGATTTATCTCGGGTATCTGGGTAACTCCTTTGAAAATTTTAGAGCCGATAATGGTGTGCTGTCTCAGATCGTTGAACTCTTCCTCCGAAAGAGACGCTCTTTTGCCGACAATATAATCGGGAATAGCCACCATTCCGATATCGTGAACAAGAGCGGCACAGTATATTTTCATCTGTTCTTCTTCGGTACCGCCCATTCTTTTAAGTATCTCCCTCGCAAGAGAAGCAGAACGCCTTGAGTGACCTCTGAAGCAGGGATCCTTGACCTCCGCAAGCAGAGATACTGCCTTGATGAGCTGATATGCCATACTGTTGAGGCAGGACTGGGCTTCGGCAAACATTTCATCGTCGGATTTTTCGTCCTCTGTGGTCCCGGAAGATATGCTTATCTCGTCAAAAATACTTTTGATCTTTTCAGCGACCTCGTGAAAATCCTCCGAACGGAAAACAATGAAAAACGAGTCGCTTGCATAGCTTTCCGTTTTCTCATCGTTCTCTCCCTCGTTCTCAAGGCAGATGACTGTCAGAGCGGACACACGTTCGTCGTTGTGCATAGTACGCGCTATCTCCGCTCTTAGAGCAGGGTCGGCAATATCAAGCACAACAACGTCGGGGAGAGTCCTGCCGCCTATAGTAAACACAGGCTCATCGGCAGGAGTAAGAAAAAATTCATATCCGGGTCCGAGAATTTTATCTATGCTTTGACCGATATCTTCAACATCGGATATTATCAGTATCTTCCTGGAACGCTGGAGCATATCACTACCGCCTTTCTGTTTTCCTATAGCAAAACATCTTTCTCATATTGTAAAAATCATACAATATATATCATCTTATGTTATTATACCATAATCTTTCATTATTGTCAATATAGTTTACTTTTTATTATTTTATGTCAAAACAAGCCGAAATACGGTGTTGTATAAAATGCCTAAAAAAACGTTTTCAAATTCTAAGCTTAAATTTACACAAATATGTAGACTTGTCGAAATAGATGTTGTATAATATAAACATAAATATTCCCTTGAAAGGATTTTAATCTTATGAATATTAACGAAGTAAAAGAGCAGATGTGCGATGTCTGCCATAAAATGTGGCAGCTGGGCTGGGTCGCAGCAAATGACGGAAACGTTTCGGTAAGGCTTGACGACGGCACATTTCTCGCCACCCCCACAGGCATATCCAAAAGCTTCATCACCCCCGAAAAGATCGTAAGGATAGACGGCGAGGGCAACGTTATTGAAGCTGAAAACGGCTACCGTCCTTCCTCGGAGATAAAAATGCATCTGCGCTGCTATAAGGAGCGCGAGGACGTAGGCGGAGTTGTTCACGCCCACCCTCCCACTGCCACAGGCTATGCTGTGGCAAACAAAGCTCTTGACGGCTATACTATGATCGAAGCGGTCATTGCTGTAGGCAGCGTTCCCGTGACCCCCTACGGCACCCCTTCTACATACGAAGTACCCGACGCCATTGCTCCCTATCTCAAGGAGCACGATGTAATGCTTCTGCAAAATCACGGGGCACTTACCGTAGGCGCAGACCTGCTCACCGCCTACTACAGAATGGAGACTCTGGAGCTTTTCGCCAAGATATCCCTCACCGCTCACCTGCTGGGCGGCGAAAGAGAAATATCCCGTGAAAACATAGACCGTCTCTGCAGTATGCGTGAAAACTACAAGGTAACAGGCAGGCACCCGGGCTACAAAAAATACCCCTACGGAGACAAGTAACAGTTCATATGGAGGACGCAGATGGACGAACGGGAACTTATTGCACAGATGGACCGCAATCAGCGGCTTATGATACGGATAGACAAGCTGTTTTATGTGACAGGCTTTCTCTGCGTTATCATAAACGGAGTTGTTTCCCTGTTCGATATGATAAGCATACCGATCCATCTCGGCACCGAAAATATTATAGGGCTGCTTGAAAGTCTCCTTGCCCCCGTATCTGTTGTGTTCAGCATCTTTTCCTCCTGCAAGCGTGAAAAATGGACTGTGTACGCACTTGCCGTATTCCTCCTGCGTGTTATTTTTGTAATGATATCACAGAAAAGCTTTATGATGGGAGTGCCGTTTCTATTGCTCTTTGCACTTCCTCAGTTTCTGTGTATGCGGCAGTACAAGGTGCTGTCGGTGCTGAAAGGGCAGTTCGGCTATCCGGGCTTCAATTCGGAAATATATATGCATAAGCCCAACCGCCGCACCTCGGGCGAAGAATTTGCCTCCCGAATGAAGCGTGCAAAAAAGAACCCCGAAAGCACCCGTATGGACGATATAAAGCCTCCTCCCACAAGCGGCGACTACGAGGATATTTTCACACACCGTAAAAAGCCGCTGTAAAACAGTTAAATTAAGTAACCAATGCAGATCTATCTGCAAAAATATAAAGGAGTTGGTAAATTATAGCAAACAGATTTATCCTTAATGAGACATCTTATCACGGCTCGGGCGCAATTGCAGCCATTGCAGACGAAGCAAAGGGCAGAGGCTTTAAAAAGGCTCTCGTATGCTCCGACCCCGACCTTATCAAGTTCGGCGTTACAAAAAAAGTAACCGATGTGCTTAACAATGCAGGGCTTGCCTACGAGATCTTCTCGGAAATAAAGCCCAATCCTTCAATCGAAAATGTTCAGTCGGGCGTTGCCGCATTCAAGGCAGCGGGCGCTGATTATCTTATCGCAATCGGCGGCGGCTCTTCTATGGACACCGCAAAGGCTGTGGGCATAATCATCAACAACCCCGAATTTGCCGATGTAAGAAGCCTTGAGGGCGTTGCGGACACCAAAAACAAGTGCGTGCCTATCCTCGCCGTACCCACCACCGCAGGAACAGCCGCAGAGGTAACTATTAACTACGTTATCACCGATGTTCAGAAGAACAGAAAAATGGTGTGCGTTGACCCCCACGATATCCCCGTTGTGGCATTTGTTGACCCCGATATGATGTCCTCAATGCCCAAGGGTCTTACCGCCGCAACAGGTATGGACGCTCTCACCCACGCAATCGAGGGTTACATAACCGCAGGTGCCTGGGAGCTTTCCGATATGTTCCACTTAAAGGCAATCGAAATTATCGGCAGAAGTCTCAGAAATGCCGTAGCAAATACTCCCGAGGGCAGAACAGATATGGCTTTGGGACAGTATATCGCAGGTATGGGCTTCTCAAACGTGGGACTTGGAATTGTACACTCAATGGCTCACCCTCTCGGCGCGCTTTATGACACACCTCACGGCATTGCAAACGCAATAATCCTCCCCACCGTAATGGAGTATAACGCTCCCGCAACAGGGGAAAAATACCGTGAGATAGCAAGAGCAATGGGCGTTAAGGGCGTTGATGATATGTCTCAGGAAGAATACCGCAAGGCTGCCATTGACGCAGTTAAGCAGCTTGCAAAGGACGTTGGAATTCCCGAAGACCTGAAGGATATCGTAAAGGCTGAGGATATCCCCTTCCTTTCCCAGTCCGCATACGATGACGCCTGCCGTCCCGGAAACCCCAGAGAGACTTCCGTTGAGGAGATCGCAGAGCTTTACAGATCCCTCATCTGACGAATAATATCTTTCCGCGCAAAGCAAAACAGGGGCGTTCACCGCAGAGCGCCCTTGTAATGTTTTTGTGATATTTCCTCCGACGATGAACAGCGTAATTTTCATCATCGGAGCAAAAATCATAAAAAGGAATGATAACAAAAATGCGAATGACCCTGAAACGAGTTAAATACTCGCTTCCCGAATACAAACAGATCAAGGAGCTTTATCTGAACGCCTTTCCCCCCGAAGAACGCCCTCCTTTTTTCCTGCTTATGTCAAAGACAGGCAGAGATGACGTTGATTTCTGGGGAATATACGCCGACGGTAAATGGATAGGGCTTGCATATGTCATCTCAAAGGACAAGCTTTCATACTTGTTTTACCTTGCAGTATCGGAGGCCGAAAGAGGCAAAGGCTTCGGCTCTGCTATTATCCGAACGCTCAGACGTATGTATGACGGTCAGCTGCTATTTCTGGCTCTTGAAACTCTTGATGAAGCTGCACCCAATTATGATGAACGATTAAAGCGGAGAAATTTCTATATGCATAACGGTCTGAAACCCGTTGACTGTCAGATAACCGAGGGCGGTGTTACCTATGATGTAATGGGCACATCGGAACACCTTGAGCCCGATGATTACACCCGAATGATGAATGAATACGCAGGCAGGCTGTTTTCACACATTTACCCCTATTCTATTTCTCAAACAGAAAGGACAGCAGAATGAAGCTTGAACTTAAAATAGATATTGATGAAATAAACTATGCACAGGCGATCAGAGCATTGCTCCCCTACATCAAAAAAGAGGACCTGCCAATTCCCGATATGGTTAAAAATGCCGCCGAAACCCCCGGGGTACTGGAAAATTTTCTGAAATTTATCCCCAAAAGCAAGCAGGACGAAATACTGTTAAAAGTATTTGAAAAAAACAAAGTCAGAATAATCGCAAAGGCTCATAGGGTAGCCGAAAACCGCGGCGTAGACGTTACCATATCGGATATCACCCTGACCGAGCAGACCGATGATGTTGTTGTTTTAGGCTGAGAGCAATGGAATATGAAAGGAAGGATATTTTTATGAACGAAGTTATAAAATGCCTCACCGAGCGCAGAAGCGTCCGCTCCTATGACGGCAGACCCCTGCCAGACGATGTGCTTGAGGAAATACTCACCGCAGGAAAATTCGCCCCCAGCGGTATGGACAGACAGCCCACAATAATGGTTGCTGTAAGAAATAAAGACCTTATCGCCGACCTGTCAATGCTGAACGCAGCCGTTATGGGCAGCAATACTGACCCGTTCTACGGCGCAGGCACGGTAATAATCGTGTTCGCCGACAGCACCGTACACACCTATATGGAGGACGGGGCACTTGTAATGGGAAATCTTCTGAACGCCGCTCATTCCCTTGGCGTTGACTCTTGCTGGATACACCGTGCAAGAGAGGTTTTCGAGACGGAAGAAGGCAGGGCACTTATGAAAAAATGGGGCATTGACGAGAAATACAAGGGTATCGGCAACTGCATTCTCGGCTATTCCGACAAGCCGTATCCCGAAGCAAAGTCTCGAAAAGATGGACGTGTAATTTACGTTAACAATAAATAAAGGAGGATTTTCCAATGCTTAAAAATATACCGAAAATAATTTCCCCCGAGCTTATCAAGACTCTTATGGAAATGGGTCACGGTGACGAGCTTGTTATCGGAGACGGAAATTTTCCCGCCGAGACCTATGGCAAGAGAGTTATCCGCTGTGACGGTCACGGCGTTCCCGAGCTGCTTGACGCAATAATGCAGCTTTTCCCCTTAGACACATACACCGAAAAGCCCGTAATGCTTATGGAGGTAGTACCCGGCGACCCCGTTGTACCTACTATCTGGGAGGAATACAAGGAGATAATAAACAAGTACGAGCCCGAAAACTGCAAGATAGAAATGATCGAGCGTTTTGCATTTTACGAGCGTGCAAAAAATGCCTATGCCATTGTTGCAACAGGCGAGGAAGCAATTTACGCAAACATAATACTCAAAAAAGGCGTAGTAAAGTAACAGAAAGGCGGAAAGATTATGCCCGACGGAAAAAGAAGCGTGCTGGTGTTTGATCTCGGAGCCTCAAGCGGACGGGCAATGCTCTGCTCACTTGAAAACGGCAGGCTCTCTATGGAGGAGGTGCACCGCTTCTCCAACGATCCCGTAATGCTCCACGGTACATTTTATTGGGATATCCTGAGACTTTTTTTTGAAATAAAGCAGGGAATTATCAAGGCAAACGCAAAAGGCGGCTTTGAAAGCATCGGAACAGACACCTGGGGAGTGGATTTCGGTCTTATGGGAAAGGACGGAGCGCTGCTTGAAAATCCCGTAAACTACCGCGACCGCCGCACAAGCGGAATACTCCCCAAAGCCTTTGAAATGATATCCCCCGAGGAGCTTTATGAAGTTACGGGAATAGAGATAATGGAAATAAACACCGCATTTCAGCTGCTGTCATTAAGGCTTTGCAGAGAGGGGATATTAAACCGCACGGATAAGATACTGCTCACCCCCGACCTGTTAAACTTCTTCCTTACGGGAGAACTTCACAGCGAGCTGTCCATTGCCTCCACCACAGGGCTTCTTGACGCAAAAACAAAGGACTGGTCGGACAAGGTGATAAACGCTCTCGGACTGCCCCGAAGCATATTCCCCGAAATTATCCCCTCGGGAACACAGGCAGGTATGCTCACCGAAGAACTGTCGGAGGAGCTGTGCATTCCGAGATGTCCCGTAACGGCAGTCTGCGGTCACGATACTCAGTGCGCCGCCGCAGCAGTCCCTGCCGAGGAGGAGGACTTCATATTCATCTCCTGCGGCACCTGGTCGCTTTTCGGCACGGAAACGGACAGTCCCGTCCTCACTCCCCTTTCCGCAAAATACAACATCACCAACGAAACAGGCTTCGGCGGAAAGACCACATCCCTCAAGAACATCATCGGGCTGTGGTTTATTCAGGAAACAAGGAGATACCTAAAAAAGCAGGGGCAGGAATATTCCTTTGCCGACCTGGAAAAAGTGGCACGTGAAAGCGAGCCTTTCAAGTGCTTCATAGACCCTGCTGCCCCCGAATTTGTTCCCCCGGGAGACATTCCTCAGAGGGTAAAGGACTACTGCGCCCACACGGGACAGTACGTGCCGCAGACTCTCGGAGAGGTAATGCGGTGCATTTACGAGAGCCTTGCTTTAAAGTACAGACAGTCTCTTGATGAAATATCCGAATGTACGGGCAGAAAATACGATAAGATATATATGGTGGGCGGAGGTATCAAGGATACTTTCCTTTGCAGTCTTGCTGCCTGCTCCTGCGGCTGTACCGTAAACGCAGGGCCTGTTGAAGCCACCGCATACGGCAACGGTGCGATACAGCTTATTTCTTTAGGCGCAATAGAAAATATTACGGAAGCAAGGAAAATTATACGCCGCTCGGAGGATATAAAGATCTATCGTCCCGAAAACGAAGCAAAATGGGCTGAAAGCTATGAGATATACAAGAAGATAACAGGCATAAGCTGACATCGGAGTGAGACAGACTATGAGTGAAAAAACGTCCTCAAAAGAGCGGCTCGGAATTATATTTACCGCTGTATTTGCAGTAATGATCGTCCTTGCCTTTTTATACTTACCGTTGAAAACGCAATATGTGACAGGAGTTGCGGGAAACGGGGACGGTAATTTCGCTGTTTGTTTGTCACTCAGAAATGGCGAAAACAGACACGACCTGCTGTTTTACAACAATAAAGGTCAGTTTGTTAAAAGGGTGACATTTAATTTTCGGGGAAGCATTGCTATAGGCAGCATTGACGAGCATCTTGTTGTTCAAGCTAACAATAAATATATCAAATATGTTTATGATTTTAATGGCAATGCTGTTAATGATGTAACGTATTCAAAAAAAATTACTCCGAAATATAAATTATCTTCCGATAATTATACAATAAGCTATGAGCAGGATCTCTGGGGCAATGAACATATTTTTTACACTATGGGCAATAACACGATTGATGTTGATATACATTATGACTATTACAGGAACTTAAAGCTTGGCAGTGTGATCTTATTGTTTTTAATAGTATTGTTTATAACCTGGAGGCTGGTCATAAAATTCAGAAAAGAAATAATAGTTGAATAAGATGAAATCGGGGTGAGATGGGATTTTACGGCGATAAAAAAAATCAGGCGTAAATTCATTTTATATGCTATTTAAAGGGTATATATAACGGAAAGGAATACATAAAATGAACAATAAAATTATCTCTTTTATTCTGGCAGTATTTATGTCTGTCAGCTCTTCGGCGTGTGTTAATACAGAAAACAGCCCTGCCTCGGGAACAAGTCCCACAGCTCAGGAAACAGCTGCGGATATGGGACTCGGGCTTAATCTCGGAAACACGATGGAGGCGTACAGCGCTTCAGGCTGCGAAAAGATCTCATACGAATGGATACCTGTTATAGGAAGCAATACTCCCCGTGATTATGAGACCTGCTGGGGCGCTGTGGAAACAACTCAGGCGGTCATTGACGGTATAAAGGCGGAGGGCTTTGATACCGTCCGTATTCCCGTTTTCTGGGGCAATATGATGAAAAATGACGGTACATACACTATAAATCCCGAATATATCGCAAGGGTAAAGGAAATAGTTGATTACTGTATGAATGCCGATATGTACGCGGTGATAAACATTCACCATTTCGATGAATTTATAATCCGCCGCAATTCAACCGAGGAGTGCAGTAATATATTCACTCATTTATGGACACAGATAGCCGAATATTTCAAGGATTATCCGTATACAGTCATATTTGAGGGATATAACGAATATCTCGGGGGCAATCAGTTTGACGAAAAAGGACAGCTTACAGAGCTTTCCAAAAAGGACGCCTACGAAATGACAAACACCCTCAATCAGACCTTTGTGGACGCAGTAAGAGCCACAGGCGGCAATAATGCAGAGCGCGTGCTTATCGTTTCGGGCTACTGGACAAATATTGACAATACAACTTCTCCCGAATTTGTTGTGCCCGCAGATACGATAAGTGACAGGCTGATGGTATCGGTGCATTACGTTGACAATATGATGTACTGGACAAATAAAATAGGCGGCGACGAGTGGGTAAAATATACCGATTCGCAGATAGACCTGCTTGACAAAGCGTTTTTGTCGAAGAATATCCCCGTTTTTATGGGCGAGACCTCAGTGAATTACCCTTCCTCAAATTTTGCCCGAAACGCAGTATACAAGACCTCCTCGGAATGTGTTGAGGTAGTTCTTCAGAAGCTTACCGATAAAGGCATTGTACCTGTTATTTGGGACACAAACGACAATTTTTACTCCAGAACCAAATACAGGATAAAGTCCGACGACGACAGGGAGGTTATTAAGAAAATATCCGAAAAGCTCCGAAAGTAAACGCTGAAAAGCTTGACAACGAGTGAAGCAGTTTTATCTGACTATCGCTCATTGTCAAGCTTTATTTTTGATTATTTAAAAATGCTCGTAATTATTTTTGCTCAAACCCTTTGAGAGAATGTTTCTTTAATGCCGCTTCAAGCAGTTCGGGAAGTTTTTCCGGCGGACAGGCAAAGCAGGGAATGTCAAGAGCCGCTGCCTTGTCCGCCATTGCCGCATCGTACACAGGCTTTCCGCTGTCGGATATGGCAAGAAGTATCACAAGATTAACTCCCGACTGCTTTAATTCTTCAAGCCTGCGGATAAGTCCGTTTCTGTTGCCGCCCTCCATAAGGTCGGTCACAAGGACCATTGTGGTCTTTTCGGGTTCCTCAATAAGCTCAGTGCAGTATGCCACCGATTTTTCGATGTCCGTACCGCCGCCAAGCTGTATTCCGTAAAGAAGATCAACAGGGTCGGAGCAATGCTCTGTAAGGTCGGTCACATTTGTATCAAATGCCACCACGTGAGTTTTCAGTGAGTTCATACTTGCAAGTATGCACCCCACCACAGAGGAATATATTGCCGACTCCCCCATTGAGCCGCTCTGGTCAATATCAATAATGACCGTTCTTGAAGCGGAACGGGAGGCTCTTTCGTAAAAATAAAATCTCTCGGGAAGAATTGTGTTAAGGTCGGTATTGAAATTTTTAAGATTTCGCCTTACAGTCAGCTTATAGTCAAGTGCCGCCGCAGAGGGTATGGGTGAGTGCGCTCTCCTGTTCATAGCAGATGTCACAGAACGCTTTATGTCGTCCGAAAGACGGCGGTTAATGTCTTCCACAATTTTTGCGATATACGCTCTTGCGTTGTCCTTTGACTTCTGAGGTATCTGATCTTTAAGCATCAGCAGAAGCGAAGCTGTATTTATATCGGGCTCGATTGACTCAAGCATTTCGGGCTCGAAAAGCAGCTGCTTCAAGCCCTTTCTTTCAATAGCGTCATTCTGTATGACCTTTATTTCCATTGGAGAAAACAGGGTGCGCAGGTCGCCCAGCCATTTTGTAAGCTTAGGTGAAGAAGGTCCTCTGCCCGCATTGCCCGAAAGCCCCGACCCGTCATTTCCGTATATCTGGGAAAGTGCGCTGTCCATCAGCAGCTCTTCCGCCGACAATGCCGCAGCACCGCCCATCTGCTCCATCATCTTTTCGCTGTCCGCTCCAAGTATTAGCCGCCAGCGTTTGAGAATTTCCTTATTATCCATCATATATCACCAAAATCAAAATCGTCAAGCTCGTCAATTGACTGCTGTTCATCACCTGACAGCTGCATTGTGACGAACTCCGCCGCAGCTTCCTTTGATATTCCAAGCACCTCGCCAATATTTTCCGCAATGTCGGACTTTTCCGCAGGAGAAAAATCGGAAAAAGTTCTTCTGAGAGCCACAAGAACGGGCTTGAACTCATCGTCATCAAGGCTTGCTACAAAACTGCACAGCTTTTCCCAAACGGAAAGCCTGCTGATAAGGGAGCGCCTGTTCCGCCTTGCAAGCCCTTCAAACCACATTGCTGCTTCAGCGGGAGGAGTGCCTGCTGAAAGCCGCCTGTTTATCAGCTCGGACAGCTTTTCGGAAGAGATTTTTCCCCGTTCCGTCAGCACCGCACAGGCATATCCCGAAAGCAGGGGATTTGCAAAATTATTGTCCGCAATGTCCGAAAGCAGGGTGATAAATCTGTCGGTATCAAGGAAATCGTGGGCAAGGCAGGCATCGTTTACGGCGGCAATAGCTATAATAAGCTGCTCAACTCCATTTCTGTCGCACACAGCCGCAGAAGGCATACAGAGACAAAATCTCAGATACAGTTTTTCCATCAGGGGATAAATAGGTTCCGTATCTATTCTTCTGATACTTCCGAATCGGACAATGGAGGAAAGAGTGCCGATAGTTTTTCCCGTGTCCTCTGCGGAGGAGCAGTCTGCCGTCTGCTTCTGAATGGCGGAAACAGCGGTGGAAATGCAGTCCGTAAGTCCCCCGTCAAAGGCGTCGGAAAGGATCATCGCCGCCCCGTTTATGCTGTCCGCTTCATACAGCCTGAAATTAAGCTCATACTCTGCCGCCTGCTTTACGGTGTCACCCTTGAGAGAAGCCTCGACTATCTCTATCTCAGCCTCGGGAGTCCATTGCAGTCTCCACCGCTCAGCCCAGGTGGCATTGTCCTGAGATCGAAGCTGAGTCTCCGCAAAGCATATGCCCAGTATCCGCAGACGATGTAGAAAGAAGGAGCGGTTAAGGTCAAGAAATGCCGACTTCTCCGTTTTCACTCTCAGATTTTCACGCAGATCAAGCTCAATCTCCTCTGCGGCAGCCTTTCTGTATTTTTCAAGCTTCAATTCTTTAAGCTGCCTTGTGAAATCCTCCTGCACCGAGGTGCATACGGTGCCTTCGGGCAGAGAGCCTATTTTCGTGCCTATCTCCGTATCGGCGCAGGCAAGAGATATTTCTCCGAATGAACCGTGTCCGATACAGGTTACGGCAGCGTCACGCAGGTCGGTCATACTCGGATATTTTCCCCCGCGCATTGCCGCAAGAGTGTCTGCAAGCCGCTTTGCTTCAATGACCTCGGCTGTAGATGCTGCATATCCGTTCTCACGCTGATACGAAGCTATCATTGAAAGATATCTGTCCGATGAACTGCCCACAGCGCCCTCAAGCCTGCTGTTCCACAAAAGCTCAAAGTATGCGGGTGCTTTGCTTCCCGCACCGTAGCCCGAACGGGAGGACAGCCTGTAGTAGGAATAGGGCATAAGGGTTGCCTTTGCCTTTATGGTGGGAAGCTTTTGGGTAAGCTTTCTGTCATCTGCCGAAAATGGGATATCTTTTATCCCTGCGGTATGAAATGCGCCTGTTATGACGCATATCTTTTCCGAAGGCACTTCCGCTTCACATTCGGATATCACTTTGCGCATATATGCTTCACGGAGCTTGTTATGCTCGTCATTTTCGGAAAACTCACGAAGGCTCTTACCGTATTCGGAAACCGCTTCAAGGAAATCCTCATAGCTTTCGCACTGCTCAAAGGTGTATTCCCAAAAGGAGTCGTTATCCGTTCCCGAAACTCTTTCAAGCTCAGTATAAACAGAGACTCGCTTCGGCTTGTCTTCTTCCCGTTCTTCATCTTCATTATTCTGACGGGACAATAAGCACGTTGAAGGCAGGTCGCAGAACATTACCCGTCTGCCCTTTCTAACCGCCCATCTCATAGCCTGATACTCGGGGGAAAACTCTGCAAGGGGAAATAATACGGTCTTTACGGGCGTATCCTCGGTATATGCGAGTATCGCCGCAGGCATTTCCGTTTCATTGCTGCAAAGCGGTGCAATGAGACAGCTAAGGTCGGAGGGACCCTCTATCAGCACTATCTCGGGGTCGTTTCGGTCAAGAAATTCCCTGACATAATAAGCGCAGGCAGGAGAAAGATGCCGCACGCCGAAATATGCCGCCATTATGAATTTCTCTCCCTGCACTCGGCATAAAGCTTGGCACAGCCGCTTCTCTTGCGCATAACATTTTCAAGATATTCCGTCCAGACAGCCTTGTCCTTATTATCGTCCTTGACCACCGCTCCCTGGAGTGCCCCTGCCAGGTCATAATCGGTGATAACGCCGTTGCCGAAGCTGCCCGCAAGAGCCATACTGTTAATGAGAAGGGATATGGCTTCGGCGGAGGACAATACTCCCGAGGTAGTTTTGAGCTTTACCTGACCGTCAAGTGTCTGACCGCTTCTCAGTTCCCTGAAAATGGTAACGACTCTCTCAATCGCAGTTCTGTCGGGAAGTTCGGCGTTAAGTCCGAAGCTGTCGGCAAGCTGTGCAACTCGGGTTGAAACTATTTCTATTTCCGTTTCAATATTGGCAGGTGCGGGAAGTACAACGATATTGAAACGTCTTTTCAGCGCAGAGGACATCTCATTTACGCCCTTGTCACGTGTGTTTGCTGTGGCAATAACTGAGAAACCCTTCTTTGCGGCAACCTCTTCATTCAGCTCGGGAACGGATATCCGCTTTTCGGAAAGTATGGATATAAGTGCGTCCTGCACCTCGGAGGCGCAGCGGGAAATTTCCTCGATTCGGGCAATGGTTCCCGTTTCCATAGCGTTATAAACAGGGCTTTTTACAAGCGCTTCGTGAGAGGGTCCCTTTGCAAGTAGCATTGCATAGTTCCAGCTGTAGCGTATCTGCTCCTCGGTGGTGCCAGCGGTTCCCTGTATCACTCGGGACGAATTGCCGTTTATGGCGGCGGTGAGATGCTCGGAAAGCCAGGATTTTGCGGTTCCCGGCTCGCCTATGAGAAGAAGGGCACGGTCTGTTACAAGGGTGGCAATGCATATCTCGGCAATGCGCCTGTCGCCCATATATTTGGGTGTGATGACCGTATTCCCCGACTTGCCGCCCATAATGTATGTAAGCACGGATTTCGGCGACATTCTCCAGCCCGTGGGAACGGGATCTTTCTCATTTGCAATAAGAGCATCAAGCTCGGCTTTGTAAAGCTCCTCTGCTGGGAGTCTTAAAATATCTGACATATGCTTTTATCCTTTCATAATAAATTCTATCCAGCTTTTGATACGTTTCATAAGATCGCTTCGTGTGTTTTCGTTAAAATTGCCCTTTGCCGCCGCAACACGGTTTAAAAGCTCTGTAAGCTCGTCTATCTTGTCGGAACTGGACAGAGGCAGTCGATTTATTATTGAACAAGAAGTGGAAGCTCGCTTTGTAATTAGGGTACTGTAAATATATTCCGAAGCAATACCTCTGCACCTGTCAGCCATGCTTTCGGGGCAGTACTTCGCAATAATGTCAACACAATAGTAAGAGGGGTATTTATTTGCCATATCAAAAGCAGCTTCAAGTACAGCGGAAACAATGCGTTCCCTGTCATAAGGCGCACAGCCCTCGATAAATCCCAACAGCGAGGAACAGATATCTTCATAGAATTTTTCATTTATATCGGACAGACTGCACATAACATCAAGCAGGCTGTCGGGAAAGCTTTCAAACAGAAAAGCCTTGCCCGCAGGCTCGCTGCCGTTTTTGGCAGGACCGCAGCGATACTCCGTAAAATATGCTTTATGAGCGGAAGAATATCTGATGTCGGCAAGAAGCCTTGTTACGGTATAATGCAGCTTTTCAAGGCTGCCCGAAAGAACGGACACAGCATCATCGGGGTCATCTATAAGTTTCATAAAGAAATATGCAGGAACAAAGTCATTGGGGCATTTCTTATAAAGCTCAAATATCAGACAGCGGAATTTCTCCTTGCCCTGATTTTGCAGATTTTTTATGAGAGTATCATTAAGAGAAGCATAATAATTTTCAGTCAGCTGCTCTCCTGCGCCCCACTTTTTAATGATATCCACCGCTTCAAGATAGCAATTTGCAATGCCGCTTTTGTTTTTGAAAAGCGAAACAGTTCTTTCTATGGACAATGCCGACAATAAAATATCCTTATCGCAAGGAACCTGTGCCGTTTCATTCATCTTCGCTCTTACGAGCTCCTCAGCAGTTTGTGAGGGCGATATGCGTACATAATCCGAATACTTATCAAATTCCCCCTTTGCCTTTTCAATAAGCTTTGAGAGTATTTCCTCAGCCTCGGGCGGGT
Organism: Oscillospiraceae bacterium; assembly: GCA_028720105.1. Taxonomy (GTDB): domain Bacteria; phylum Bacillota; class Clostridia; order Oscillospirales; family Ruminococcaceae; genus Huintestinicola. The sequence goes on from JAQYLI010000021.1 coordinate 26,036, forward strand.
CAAGCTCCAGCACAGCCATAAGAGCCGCATTTTTCACCTTGCCCTTTTCGGTGTTATAAAGCTCAAGGAGTACTTCGGCATTTGCAGGGTCATGGGACATTGCTTTTATTGCGGATATTCTTATATTCTGCGGAGCTTCGGAATTTTTTGCAAGGGAAATGTAATAACCATTTTCCTTTTCGCCCGCTGCCATATAAATGTAATCTATCCTTGTGCCCGACGCTTTTTCGTCCGTAAGCAAAACGGCATTTTTAAGCATTGGCACAATAGCCTCGCCCCATTTGTCTGTAACAATTTCGGCAAAGCTGTCAAGATATACATTGCCTTTTTCCGAGGCTTTAACAAAAGCCGAAAGCACACGCCCGTCCGAAACAAGCCTTATTTCATTATCGGTAAGCTCCTCAAGCTTAGGACTGCATTTTTCTATTTTCTCACAAAGCCCCGACAAAGCAGAATAGGTAACGGGAATTATTTTCATTTCCGTATTTATTTCCGACAGTTTCGTTTCGGAAGAGTCTGCAAAGCTGCCCTGTGTAACAGCCAGAGCGTCCGCAAGGGCAATGCAGTCGGAAAGCACGTCCGCAGGTCTGTCCGCTGTGAAAAGCTTTCCGCAGTCCGAATAAAGCTTCATAAACGCCTTGTTTGCCTGTGCCAGCGGCTCAAAGGCTTCTATGGCACGCTTTAGTCTGAAATCCTCATTTACAGCAAAGCAGCCCGATGCCGCAGAGGCGTAAAGCCTTGTTTTAAGCTCATAAAAAGGAGTTATGTTCATTTCAATTCCCCCTTCGGTTTATTCTGAAATTGTAAAATCAGCTTATCTGTGAATTTTCTTGACTCTTCAAGCATAGCCCCATCTGAAGCCGCAAATGCATAAAGCCTTTTCCTCATCTCGTAAAATTTTGTAATATCCATCGTCAGCAAAGCCTCAGAATACCCTTTTCGGTTACGATTGAAACAGGGCACATATAAATTCTCTTCTCCTCGGGAATGTAGAAAAGCTCGCCCAGCAATGCGCCGTTTTCAAGATATTCCCTGCTTGTGACCTTGAGAACATCACAGGTCCCGGGATAATTCTCATTTGCTCTGAGAGCAATTGTCTCTCCGCCAAGTTTCATTACGGGGTGTCCGTCGGATACCGCAAATTCAATGCTGTCAAACCTTATAAGCATTGCCACGCTACGGTCGGAAAGGGTGTTTTTCAGCTCATTCTTAGCCTTCTTCACAGCCTCGGAAATGCTGCCCTCGGCTTTGGTAATCAGCAATGGGTATGTCTCCGGAGCAGCGTCTGTTATTTCGGCGGCTTCCCATCTTATGCGCCTGTTCATTCCCCCGGGGTAGCGGTAAAGCTCCTTTATTAAATGCATTCCGAATGCACTGTCCTCGGATTTGATGTACTTCTGCGCTTTAAGCGGACGGATATTTTCTGTCTTTGATATCTCCCCCGTTTGAATATCAGCCCAGTATGCGGTGTCGATATCCGCCTTGTGCATATCATCGTGAAGCACAGTAAATGAAAGCTGAATTATCGCCGCATTTTCCTTGTAAAGTCCTATCTCCTTGAGCTGAGAGAGCTTCCACACATTTCCCATTGCCTCGTAAAGTATGCTGTCCTCGGGCAGAACATCGCCGCTCTCAAGCTTTGAAGCTATGTATGTCTTGCTCTTTTTTACAGTTGATGACAGCTTGACGCAAAGAGCGGTAAGCCTGTCTGTTTCAGCGTCATCGGGAGCTGAGGAAAGCTTCTGGGCAGCCGAAACTATCTCATTCATTATAGCCTGAGGCTCGGGAAGATAATAGTCGCCAAGCTGCTTTGCAAGAGTCTTGTACTGCTCCGCAGAGGCTCTGCTCACCGAGGATATCCCCCTTGTGAACATATCGGTCACGAACTGCTCTGCAAGTTCCAGACCCTCTGCCTGTTTTTTAAGCTTTTTCTCGGCAGCAGCCTTGTTCTGCTTGGGAGCCTTTTTCTCCTCGGTAGGCATAGCCGCTTTTTCGGCGCGTTTTGCGGCTTTTTCACGTTTCTGTGCAATGTCCTCGGGTATCTCAGAAACGGTAAAGGGCTTTTTTGCCAGCCACTCGAACATCAGCGCAAGGCTGTGCTTGCAGGGAAACTGCCTGCTTGGGCAGGAACAGCGGAAGACGGGCGATTCCCCCGAAAAATCCGCAGAGGTATGATAGGGATTTTTTCCGCTGCCCATACATTCGCCGAAGATAAGTGTTTCGTCCGCAGTCTTTGAAAGCGCTCTGAAATCTCCCGAAGCGGAGATCTTCTTTCCGTTTGACACCGCCGCCGCATTAGGCGCAACCGAGCGGATAAGCTCTTCCGTTATGATATTTGCCGAAGCCATTTTTATTCCTCCCAAAATTTCAGTATTTATATCCGTTAAGATAATTATAGCATATTACCTGTGTAAAAAATCGGACAATACGATCAAGGCTCATTTATATGCATATCGGGAAACCGTTCTCCTAAAAAACAAAGCATTTCCGTATCGCTCTGCTTTTTTGCATACTTTACCGCCCTGCGGATATGGAGCCTTAAATATTCCTCATATCGTGTGCGGCTCCTGCCTGTAAGCTTATATCCGCCCGCCAGACGCTTGTATGCAATATCAATGAGCATATCCATAGGCATTCCCGTGTCGAGTATCCCTTCATCATAGGCATTTATATCAAACATTACATCGAACACCCTGTAATAAAGCTCAATGGTTTTCCTATATGCGGGATTATTGCCGATATTTTTCGGAAAGGCAACAGGAATTTCGGAACTGCCGTTTTGGGTGATAAAGGTAAGCGTTATATTTGTGCTGACGAATCGGTAAACCGTCGAAGGTCCATTTGAGCTGTATATCTGCACATTGGGATTTTTGAACGTAAGCCGTTTGGCAAAGGAAAAAAGATTTATATCATTTATCTTCGTAACACTTTCGGGAAAAACTATTTCCATTCCCGATATTTTGCTCCACCGTCTTTCAAGATCATATCTGCTCATATCGCCCGATATTATGCGGACATTATCGGATATCTGCCACAGGCTGCCCGAAAAATCCGGTCTGATGCTAAAAAGAACGCCGTTAATAACTATGCCGTCCTTTGTGACGCTTTCGTTTTCAAGTGCCGTTCTCGTAAACGGATAACCTCGGAACTTGATATCGGCACCTATTCTGACTCTGCTGTCAAGGCTTAGGCAGTTTTTAAATGCGTCGCCATAAATCACTTTCACATTTCTCAGATCAATGTCCCAAAGCTTTTCACAGTCCTTAAAGGCGTTTCTGCTTATTGTTCTTACAGAGGGTGGAAGGATAACTCTTTCAAGAGCTTTTATGCTTTTAAAGGCATCCTGTCCTATAACCTTAATTCCATCGGGAACGGTGAATACCCTGTCATCTGTACTGACCCTTTGAAGAACATCGCCTGTGATAAGCACATCACAGCTTTTCTCAAAAGGTGTACCGAAAAATACCCTATCGCCGCAATACTCAGCCTTTTCCCACGATACCCTTGAAAGCGCTGTGCAATTGCCGAAGCACTCGTCTAAAAGAGAACAGCTTTTCAGCTTCACCTCTTCAAGAGCTGTGCACCTGCCAAAAGCACTGCCTTCAATAAATGCCTTTCTACCGAAATGAAGGTTTTTCAGCTTTGTCTGATCGTAAAAGGCAAGCTTGCCTATTCGCACATAGGCTTCGGGAAAATAAATTTCCGTAAAAATCGGTCCCCACAATTTTTTCTTGATATTACATCCCGGTATTCTGAATGCTCTGAACGCACCTTCACCTATTTCAGTCAGAGTATCCGGAAAAACAAGCACAGCATTTTTTATATTAGGTTCAACAATGGGACGGCAGCTGTCGGCTATCCTCACAACAGGGTGGTTGTCAATATATGCGGGGATAATTATTTTTTCCGATTTAACGTGAATACTTGTAATGATAACCTGCTTTTTTCTTGTATAACAAAACTGAAAGCCTGCCTGCTGAGCTTCCCTGAACGTTAAATGAAGCTCGTTGTTTTGGACTTCTGTATCGGGCTTGGGATTATCCGAAACAACAGGAAAAGCAGCCGGCTTTTCACTTTTTTTATCGGCAGAAGTATTCCCCGAAGGCTTTTTCAGCACCGCTGCAATATCGGAAAGCATTTTGAATATATCCATTTTAATACTCCATTATTTTGTAATCCTTGTAAAGTGCGCCAATGTCTTTCGGCTTTTTTTCGTCGTTCAGATGCTCATATATGGGGGCGCAGATACGTGCCGCACCGTCATCAAAGGATAGATAGGGCTTGAAATTTTTTGAGACATCATACTCCGACGGGAACTGATTTGATATCCAGCCGGGGTCAACGCTGTACATATAAATTCGCTCCGCGGCAAATTTCCCTGCAAGAGAATGGGTCATCATATTAAGAGAAGCCTTTGCCATATTTGTGTGAACGTGACGGGCAAGCTTTATTTTATGATTGAACCGCCCCTCCACCGAGGAGACGTTTATAATAAACCTGTTGGGGTGAGCGCTTTTTGCCATATGACCTTTCAGCTGAGCCGTAAGCAGAAAGGGCGCAGTCACGTTTATAAGCTGTACCTCAAGCAGCTCTGCGGCGGAAATCTCCTCGCTCTTTGCCACCCAGGAATTATGGTGGGGCGTTTCGTAAAGTGACAGGTCATTGTCACTGCTTGCAGGAAGAAGCTCATACGCCTCCTCTCCCGAAGTCAGGATACGGGCAGGCAGCTCACCGCAAAATTCCAGCCTAAGCCGTTCCTCCCCTGCGGCAAGCTCAGCATAATATGACGGTGCCTTGCGTATGGTCTGTGCGGCATTGTTTATGAGAATATCAAGACCGTTCGGGAACATTTCCTTTACATAGGAAATAAGCATATCCATTCTGTCCGCACGTTTTAAATCAAATCCGCATATATGAAGCCTGTCTCCGAACTCATTAAAATCAGGCTCGGCGGAATATCTTTTCATTGCGTCATATGGAAAGCGGGTCACGGCAATGACCTCTGCGCCGTTTCTCAGCAGCCTGAGACAGGTGTGATAGCCGATATTTATCCTTCCCCCGTAACAAGCGCCGTGTAGCCCGAAAGGTCGGCGCTCACAGCCCTGTGCAGAGCATTCATTTTCTCGCAGTCGGGACATATTCCGTAATGCTCGATATTTTGCCTTTTGCATATAAGACACTGCCGCATATTTCCACCTGCCTTTTTTAACATTATAACATTATAAAAATAAACTGTCAATCTTGACTTAATATAATTATTGTGCTATAATATATATGCCATTCCTCGTGCATTTGCAGAGCCACACCCTCACATGTGTGTGAAAGAGCCTTGCTCTTTCAGGGGCAGCTGTGGTAGTTTAACCGGTAAAACTCCCTCCCGCCAAGAGGGGAATATGTCGGTTCGAGTCCGACCCGCAGCTTTTTTATAAAACCGGATTTATGGAATACTGCAAAAGGCTCCTGCATCACTATCTGATTTATAGTGATGCAGGAGCTTTACTTTTGGTGATAATTTTGAAAGATCATATAGCTGCGAGAACGAGTATTAAAAATCCCCGGAGCATTTGCGTATTTGTCAAAACCAATCACCTCTCAATGTTTTAATCGATCATTCGCAGTTTTTTACACCGAACGCAAAATAAATGATATGGAACACCCAAACACAGGCAAGAACTATCCTGCCCACGGGAACGCTTCCCATCATAACAAATCCCACGGACATAAGCAGAGTCACTGTTATCATAATTCTGATTTTGGTTTTCTTTGTCATTCCCCTACCCTGAACATAGCTTTCAAGGTTGTTCTTGTAAAGCTTTGTATTCCTGAACCAATTGTACAGCTTTTCCGAGCTTCTTGCAAAGCAGAACGCTGCAAGCATTAAAAACGGAAACGCAGGCAGCAGCGGAAGTGCCGCTCCCAATGCCCCAAGTCCCAGTCCGATACAGCCTGCAATAATATACAAAATTTTCTTGATATTCATTCTATACTCCTTTTCTCTTTTCGGTTTTCGATAACGTGCCGCACCGCCATTATGGGGTGATAAAGTATCATTCTCGGACCGGAAAAGCGCATTACTGCACGAATTTTTTCACGCATTTCGGGCTTGTAGCAATGTACTTTGCAGTTTGAGCAGAATGTTTTTGTTTCCATAAAGGGACACTTATCGCTCCTCAACGAAGCATATTCCGCAAGTGCTTTACATTCGCCGCAAAGCGTTTTTGTATGATGATTTTTTCGACAGTAAAGCTTTATCATTTCCGTGACAATTTGCTTTTCCCGTTCACGCTTGTCCTGAGCTTTCATCAGCATTTCCTCACGTTTTCAACGGAATATATACTGTCCGCAATGCGCATTGTGGAGGCTCTGTGGGAAACCAGCAGGATAGCTTTCTTATCCTTCAGTTCGGCTATTGATTTCAGTATAACAGCTTCGTTAAGTGCGTCAAGATTGCTTGTAGGCTCATCGAAAAGCATAAATTCCGAATCGTGGAGAAAAGCTCTCGCCGCACCGATTCGCTGCTTTTCTCCGCCCGAAAGCATATCCCCGCTCCCCTGCTTCCGTTTCATAACCTTTGGGCAGGGACATAATGAAATCGTGTATGGAAGCCTTTTTGCAGGCGGATTCTATTTCTTCACGAGTTGCGTTCAGCTTTGCAATTTTAAGGTTATTTTCAATGGTGTCCTTAAAAATATGTGTATCCTGCGTGACAAGGCTTTCGCTGTCCCGAAGAGAATTTGTCCTGATAGAATTGATATTTTTGCCCGATATGAATATCCTTCCCGAGCTTGTTTCCCAGAAGCGCATAAAAAGCTTTAACAGTGTGGATTTTCCGCTGCCGCTTTTGCCTGTTATGCCCACAATTCCGTTTGAGGGAATGTCAAGAGAAACATTATCAAGCACCTTTTCATCACCGTAGGAAAAGCTGACGTTATTTGCATTTGCTCCCGTAAATTTTATATCTGCGCCGCCCATAATTTCGTGAACGGAAGGACTTTCTTCAAGTATGTCAAGAACTCTATCGGCAGCAGCGAAGGTCTGCTGCAATCCGCCGCCTAAGTTTGCAAGTGCGATAACGGGACCGAATGAGGAAAACATTGCAATGGTTGGAATTATCACTCCGTCAAAACCGATGATGTTTTTTTGATACAAAGCCGCAGAAACGGCAAGAATTATTATAGGAAATATGATCACGGAAACTGTTGTAAGAGCCGAGCATATGCTGTTATTGCGCTTTAATATCCTGTCTTTTTCAGATAACTTTTCCGTGCGCTTTTCCATTTCGGTAATGCGCTTTTCTCCCGAGCCGAAACGTATAATTTCCGAAATGCCGTAGAGCGTTTCAAGAACAAATCCGCTTAATTTTCCGTTTTCTCTGCGGAAATCTTCTGCGGCGCTTCCGCATATTTTTGATATGATAACAGGAATTACTGCGCCCACAAAAATGTATGCCGCAACGGCAATCATCCCAAGAGAAAAATGATACCGTCCGATAAAAGCAGCCATTATCGCAGAGGTAATTATGCCTATTGCAATGGGCGAAATTGTGTGAGCATAAAAGACCTCCAGCAGCTCGATGTCCGAGGTTATAACGGAAATAAGGCTGCCCTTGTCCTTACACTCAAGTTTTGCAGGACACAGTTCACGGAGTTTTCCGAACACCTTGTCACGCAGAATTGCAAGCAGCCTGAACGCAATGTCATGATTTGAATACTGCTCCGCATAGTGGAGAACTCCTCGCAGAACGGCGATAATTCCGATAATCACAAGTATTGTTTTCAGCGAAAAAGCAGTCTCAGATCCGAGGATATTCACCGCCGCACAGCCGCCCAGAATGGTGATAAATTCGGCGCAGAGATAGCCTGCAACACCCATCAGCACCGCAGGTATCATTATGTACAAAAGCGGCTTTGCTATTGCTCCCAGAGAGAGCATTATTTTTATTTTACTCCGTTTCACATATACCTCCTATGGCTTCAAGTGCCGACTGCTTTTCCCACAGCTTTGCGTATATCCCGCCGCTTTTCACAAGCTCCGAATGAGTGCCGCTTTCGGCGATGTGTCCTTTTTCAAAGGCGTATATCTTATCCGCATTTACGGCGTTTGCAAAGCGGTGAGTTATCATTATCACCGTTTTTTCGGCGGACATTTTGCGTATTTCCGAAAGGATACACTCCTCGCTTTCAATGTCGATATTTGATGTTGCTTCGTCAAAAATATAAATTCTGCTGTTGTGGAGAATACCGCGAGCAAGAGCAAGCCGCTGCCGCTGTCCGCCCGACAGATTTGCGCCGCCCTGCGAAAGCTGTGTATCAAGCCCATTTTCGCCTTTGAAAAATTCCGCAAGGCGAACTCTTTCGAGAACGCTCCACAGCTTTTCTTCGTCGGCATTTTCGTCTGCCATATGAAGATTTTCTCTGACGGTCCCGCCGAAAATATAGCTGCCGCAGCTTATGAGAGTTACGTTTTCTGTAAGGCTTTTTTCGGAAATATCACGAAGCTCATTGCCGCCGATTTTTACGCTGCCCGAATATCCCTTATTTTTGCCCGATATTATTCCTGCCGCTGTGCTTTTTCCGCAGCCGCTTTCACCGATAATTGCGGTAAAGCTTTTTTCGGGGAAGTACATTGATATATTTTTAAGTATCTCACGGCTGTCGTCATAGGAGAAATTCACGTTCTCAAATGCGACTACACTCGAATTGATTTCAAGAGTACCGTTCTCCTTTTCGGGCAGATCAAGGAGACGGAATATCTTATCGCTTGCTGCCATTCCGTTCATTGCAATATGAAAAAATGAGCCGAGTTTTCTCATTGGCAGGAAATATTCCGCCGACAAAAGCACGATAGAGATAAATCCGCAGAGAGATATTTCTCCTTTTGAAAACCCATGTACCGCAAGAATAATTCCTGCCGCCGCTCCGCCGTATGCGAAAATATCCATTACCGTAACGGAGTTAAGCTGCATTGTCAGCACCTTCATTGTTATCCTGCGGAAACGCTCCGATTCGGTATTTATTTTTTCGTAGATATGTCCGTCCGACTGATATATTTTCAGCGTTGTAAGTCCCTGTAAGCTCTCAAGAAAGCTGTCACCAAGTTTTGCATACTGCACCCAATAATCTGCAAGGAGCCGTTTTGCTATCTTCTGCACACAAACTATTGACATTGGTATCAGCGGCACGCATATCAGCAGCACTGCCGCTGTTTTAAGGCTGAAAAATGATGTGACGGCAAAGAGAAAAACAGGTGCGAGCATTGCATAGAAAAACTGGGGCAAATATGCTCCGAAGTAGGTTTCAAGCTGGTCAACGCCCTCTCCCGCAAGCTGCACCACCTCTGCGGTAGCCGTCTGAGAATTATATGAACAGCCCAGCCGAAGCAGCTTTTCGATTATTTTTTTGCGTAGCACAAGCTTTACCGATCTTGACGAGTCAAAGCCTGCTTTTTCCGACAGCATTATACATACAGCTCTTATTGCAAGAGAAACGGAAACTATAATTATCAGGCGAAACAGACTTCCGTTTGACGTATTTTTTTCGTACAACTTCTGCAAAAAATCGGCAATTGAGATAACAGCCGCCGTGCTTGCCGCAAGTCCCACAAGCTGACAGACCACATTTGCGGCTATGTATTTTTTCGATTCGGGAACTGCTTTTATCAGTCGTGTTTTTATCATTTTCACTTTCCTTTTCACATAAAGAGGCTGTCTGCACGACTTTGCAGCAGCCCCAGAAATTAGAATAATTGTGCTATTTCTGTTATATCAAGAACAGGATTTTGTTCAGATATACAAAATCGGTACTTTTGTTCTTTAAGGTGTTGACAAGTCGCGCAGACGTGCTATAATATAATCACAGTCTTCTTCCGATTTTTTTCATCTATCTGTCCTGTCATAAATTTTTCTTTTGCAGGCTCATTACACCGTTTTTTCGTCATCTCCTCCTGCGCCGCAGCAGCCGTGAGCAAGCTTTTTCAGATAGCTTTTTATTGCTGTTATACATATCGCAATGAGCAGAGCTATAATAATTCCCGTTGCCATTTTGATAAACATTCCTTCTTTAGAGTTTTGTGGTTTGCGAAGCAAATCGAGGCGGCAGCCGAAGAAACAAAACTCGGAGTTTGAAAATCTTTGATCTTCAAACTAACACCTCTTCAGCAGAAATTCGGCAAGGTGGTTCACCGTTTTTTCGGAAGCGTGAATAACTATCTTAGCTGCATCGGAATCAGCAGTTCTTGCTTCAAGACCCAAATCCTTTTCAAGAAAATCCCGAATGATGATACAGCTTGTGTAAATGGAATTTGCCGCCTTAACGCCACTTTCCGTAAGACCTATCTGTCCGTAATGCGCCTTTCGAATATATCCGCTTTCGCAGAGCTTCACAGCCATTCGGCAGTGCTTGCTTTGCTTACGCCCACAAGCCTTGCAACTTCCGATGACTTTACTTCTTCTCCGTTCTGCCCAAGCTTGTATATGGCGAAAAGATATTTCTTCTGTGAATATGTCAGCCCGTTCACTTTTTTATTTCTCCGTGACAAGCGCAGCCGTTGGGACAAGTGCTGCCATTAAGGCAGCAGGAGCATTTTCCTCCGCAGAGCGATTTTCCCTGCTTCTTATCCTTGTAAAGCTGTCTTCCCGCAAGAAAGAGAACCGCTGCCACTATCAGACCAATAATTACCGTAGCCATATCGTCACGACCTTTCCGAAAATTTACGTCTGCGCTCCTATGTAAAATCATAGGAACGCAAACAGAATAAGTTATGAATTTACCTTAACACTTGTTGTCAGCCTATTGCTCTCCTTGTAGGGGCGTACAAGCATATACACCATAAACGCAAGCACGATGACTGCACAGATAAGACCGATAACATTTACCGAACCTGTGAACAGAAGTCCGAACTGATAGATTATGAGAGATACCGCATATGCGAACAGGCACTGATATGTAATAGCAAAAGCCGTCCACTTTGGATTATTCATCTCACGTCTGATAGCGCCGATAGCCGCAAAGCAGGGGGCGCAGAGAAGATTGAACACAAGGAAGGAATATCCCGCAAGCTTCGTCATTCCCATGAAGTCCAGAACGCCGAATACGCCGACAACTTCTTCCTTTGCAACAAGTCCCATGATAGTGGCGATAGTTGCAGTAGCTTCTCCAAAGCCAAGAGGTGCGAATATCCAGCAGATAGCATTTCCGATGGTGCCGAGAATGCTGTCCGAAAGCTCAAGCTCGGTGCTGAAGCCGAAACCGCCGTCGGGAAGTGTTCCGAATACGGAGCCTGCCCAGATGATAACGGAGGAAAGAAGAATTATGGTGCCCGCCTTTTTGATGAATGACCAGCCTCTCTCCCACATTGAACGGAGAATGTTGCTGACTGTGGGTAAGTGGTATGCAGGAAGTTCCATTACGAAGGGAGCAGGGTCGCCCGAGAACATCTTAGTCTTTTTCAGCATAATTCCCGAAATGATGATAGCCGCAACGCCTACAAAATATGCGCTGGGTGCTACCCACCATGCGTTGCCGAAAAGTGCGCCTGCGATAAGTGCGATGATAGGCATTTTTGCGCCGCAGGGAATGAATGTTGTGGTCATAATTGTCATTCTGCGGTCACGCTCATTCTCAATGGTACGGCTTGCCATAACTCCCGGAACGCCGCAGCCTGTGCCGATAAGCATAGGGATAAAGGATTTGCCGGAAAGACCGAATTTTCTGAAAATTCTGTCCATAACGAATGCGATACGAGCCATATATCCGCAGGATTCAAGGAATGCAAGGAAGATAAACAGCACAAGCATCTGAGGAACGAAACCAAGAACTGCTCCTACACCTGCAACTATTCCGTCAATGATAAGGCTCTTCAACCACTCCGCACAGCCCACAGCGTCAAGTCCGCTTTCAACGAGGACGGGAACTCCGGGTACCCATACGCCGTAATCCTCTGTTGCGGGAAGTCCCTCCATAGGCTCCTCCACAAGCGCATTTATGTCATATCCGGCTTCTGCAAGGCTGTCGCCGTAGGAGCCCAGAGCTTCATCAAAGCCGCCCAGGTCTGCCTCTTCAACCGCGCCGAGAATTTCCTCGCCGCCCACAACTCCTGCGTCTGCGGCAGACTGTGCCAACGCAAGCCGCTCTTCTGTGAAGATGTTTTCCTCTGCATAAGCGGAGGCAGCTTCATCATATTCGGAAGAGCCGATTCCGAACAGGTGAAAACCGTCGCCGAACAGTCCGTCGTTTGTCCAGTCGGTGACCCATGTTCCCACGGTAGTCACGGAAACGAAGTACACAACAAACATAACCACCGCAAAAATGGGCAGAGCAAGAAAACGGTTTGTGACTATCCTATCTATCTTATCCGAAATTGTCATACCGCCTTTGTTTTTCTTTTTAAGGCAATCCTTGATAATGGTGGCTATGTAGATGTAGCGCTCGTTGGTGATAATGCTTTCGCTGTCGTCGTCCATATCTTTTTCTGCTGCGGCGATGTCGGTCTCGATATGTGCTTTTTTCTCTGCAGAAATATTGATAGTTTCGTACACCTTTTCATCGTGCTCGAAAAGCTTTATAGCATACCAGCGCTGCTGTTCCTCGGGAATATCGTGGAGGACGCATTCTTCAATATGTGCGATAGCGTGTTCAACACATCCGCAGAATTTATGCTGAGGTATGGTTTTTACTCCCGCTTTTGCTGCATCTACCGCCGCATTTGCAGCATCGTTTATGCCTGTGCCCTTTAATGCGGAAATTTCCACTACCCGACAGCCCAGCTCTTTTGAAAGCTGCTCGATATTTATTTTGTCGCCGTTCTTGCGTACAATGTCCATCATATTGATCGCACATACAACGGGAATTCCCAGCTCCACAAGCTGTGTGGTAAGATAAAGATTTCGCTCCAGATTTGTTCCGTCGATAATATTAAGGATAGCGTCGGGACGCTCGCCGATAAGATAATTTCTTGCAACTACTTCTTCAAGAGTGTAGGGCGAAAGAGAGTAAATTCCCGGAAGGTCGGTGATTATAACGTCCTTGTGACCTTTAAGCTTTCCCTCTTTTTTCTCGACGGTAACGCCCGGCCAGTTTCCCACAAACTGATTTGACCCCGTAAGTGCGTTAAAAAGCGTGGTTTTGCCTGCGTTTGGATTTCCCGCAAGGGCTATTTTGATTTCCATATCTAATGATCCTTTCTGAAAGTTAGATAAAACTAACATTATTAGCAATTGCTAACTTATATGTAAAAATTATCAGCCGACCTCGATCATTTCGGCATCGGCTTTTCTCAGTGAAAGCTCATAACCTCTGACCGTTACCTCAATGGGGTCGCCAAGCGGTGCAACCTTGCGGACGTAAACCTCTGTACCCTTTGTGATACCCATATCCATAATTCTGCGCTTGACTGCGCCCTCGCCATTTAGCTTTTTAACCGTAACTGTGGAGCCGATCTTTGCTTCTTTAAGTGTTGACATTGCATTATCCCCCTTTTACACCATAATTTTGCACGCCATTTCTCTCGAAACAGCAACTCTTGAATCCTTGACATTAACGATAACATTACCGCCGATCTCACTGATGACGGTTACCGCAGAGCCTGCCACAAAACCTAAATTTTCGAGGAATTTCCTTGTTTCGGGATTTCCTCCGATTTTTTTGATAATGTTTTCCTCGCCTGTATTTGCAAGTGTAAGCGGCATCATAAATTCACTCCTTCATATTGTTAGACAAAGCTAACTTATGCACATTGATTAAGGTTAGCATTAACTAACCTTAATCATCATACTCCATATTTTTGCTTTTGTCAAGCAGTTTTGATATATTTGTATATTTGCACAGATTTGCTGTTAGCAGTAGGTAACTTTATACTAAAAATATACCACTATTCAGCAAGTGCTTTTCCAAGCTCTCTGCACTTTTCCAGATTCTCGTCCGAAGGTGTTTCATTTGCAATTACTCCTTCGCCGTTCACAAGAACCGCACCGTCTGCCTTGACACGGTCCTCCCAGTTTCTCATCCATTCGCCGTCTCCCCAGCCGTAAGAACCGAATAAAGCGACCTTTTTGCCGCTAAGCTTATCCTCGATAGATGAGAAAAACGGCTCAAACTCGTCCTCTTCAAGCACTTCTGCGCCCATTGCGGGGCAGCCGAAAGCGACTGCGTCATAATCGTCAATGCTGCCCGAAAAATCGGATACGCCGAAAAGCTCCGCTCCTGCGCCCTCCGCGACTGCCTTTGCCATAGTCCCGGTATTGCCCGTGCCGCTCCAATAAATAACTGCTGTTTTCATAAAAAATTCCTCCTATGAGATCTTAAGGGCTTGATAAATATCGGCGCCCTCGTTTAATTTATTGCACAGAAAAGTTCTGCACTTATCGTAATTTGCAAATGTACGCTTTGCATTTTCCACACTGCCGTAGACCTTCCATGCGCCGCACAGCTTGAAGTTTTCTCCCTTGTTTTCGATAAAGCCCTCCACGTCCTCAACGGGATAGCCGAGAAAAACGCCTATTTCGTGAGGAAAAATATCACTCTCCCGAATACTCTTTGATAAGCGGTCAAGACATTCTTCAAGAGAATATTTTTCGGGATATCCGTATTTTGCAAGAACACTTCGGACAGCATTATCCGCAAGGCGTTTTTTCAGCAATTTTTCACTGTAAACAAGCATCAGCGCACGGTTTCCGCGGCTGCATAATATCCTGCTTTTCAGTTCCTTTGCGGCAGCTCTGCTGTTGAAATACTGCGTGTGAAAATCAAGGTCAAACTCTGTCGATGAAAGAGAAACAAGGCTTGCGCACTTTATCCCCAGCAAAGTGGGAGCTGTATGAAACGCAAGCTTTTGTCCGAAATTATCATACTCGGTTTTTGACAAAATATCACCTCAACGCATAATTAGCATACGCTAACCCTATTGTAAAAAAATATGTCATACACAGTATTGCTCAAGAACATTTTTCAGCGCATTCACGCTGGCATTATGTACTCTTGCCACGGGGATATCGTGCTTTTTTGATTTCTGATTTACGCTGTTCACCATTTTGTGGGAACAGGTATTTGTGAAAACAACCATAAGGTCTGGCACTCCAAGCTTGCTTTCAAAGTTGGAAGGCATTTGAGTGAACACCTTTGCCTTACAGTTATATTCCTCGCAGATATCTTTATATCTTGTTGCCATTCTATCGTTTCCGCCTATTACTACTACACTCATTTTTTCACCTCCTTTCGATTAGCGTTTGCTAACTGAATACAGTATAGCATACGAAGTTATTGTTTGTCAAGCATAACTCTCAGAAAAATGAAATAAATACAGCAAATGCAGCGACGAAGTCTGAGCGTGTATCATTACAATTTTGAGGCTGATATCATCACACTACGTATGATCAATCACTGCATTTTATTTCATTTACTAGATTAGTTCTTAATCTTTCCAGATCATCTTCGGGTATGCTGTGGCTTTCTCCTTCATACCATATCTTCATTGCAAGTTCGGGCAGATATTTTAATTCATCAGGAACATTTTCAATCATCCAGAGACCGCCGTCATACTTTGACAATATCCTTCTTTCCTTTTTAAAAGACAAAATCCTGCCTAAAATCAGAATATTGCTTGCAAAGTATCTTGAGTCGTAATTATGAAAATCATAATCGTCAATATCGGCACTGATAGCTGACCAGAAATCTTCATCGGAAATATCCGAAAAAACATCTTTTATATCTTGTCCGTACAATACAATGCCGCACTGATTTATAAGCCTGATATAGCTTGTAACATCGGCGTCGGGAAATTCACGGTCAACTACATATACTTCCACATTGGGGTCATTAAATCTTTTCAGATATTTTTCGGTCCAGAGATCACTGTAATGAAAAACCGATATCCCGGGCGTTTTCCAGTTCTTTGCGTCCGATAATTTTATTGCTGACATCTCAAGGGGACAGGGTTCCCTGTCTATCCCCATAATATCCTTTGCGACCGCAAGCTTAGTTGATATTTTCAGTGAACCGTCTGTTACAACAAGAATATCAATATCTCCCGAATCGGGCTGAAAGGCATTAAGGGCGATGGAGCCGTGCAGATATATTCCCACAAGCTGCTCTCCCAGATGCTTTTTCCAGATATCAACGACTTTGTTTATCTGAGAAGAAATATCCGACGGCAAATCCTTGTATCCAAGCAAATTACTCATTTTCCAAAAACTCCCTCAGAATGTCATTCCGTCATAGGATATGGAAGATATTTTCCAAAATCCGTCTGTAAAAACAATGTCAAGCTTCATCTCACATTCACCGCCGAAGTTATCAAACTTTGTATATGCGGTAAAGCTGCTTTCGCTTACATCTGAAATGGAAATAACAGGCTTTCCGTCCTCTGTTATCCAGGGATATCCGCAGCCCTTTGCGGTAACATATCCATAGAGCGCTCCGTCAACATCAATATAGTAAGGCTGCTCGCCGCCTGTAATGTGCGAATACCTGCTTTGGATAAGCTCGTCGGTTAGATTTTCTGTTATATACTGCTCAAGGTCTGCGGTATTTTCAAACTGCGCAGATACCCTTGCATACTGCCTGCCATCCTGCTCAATAGTGTCCTTCTCGTCCTTCGGAATATTTCCGCCGCCGATACGGTCGATGTAGTCAAGTGCTCCCATAAGTCTGCTTGCTTCGGCAGTAAGCTCCTCCGTCATATCAAGGGTGACTTCCGTATCTTCCGAAGTGTACTCTGAAATAATATCCGTCATTTCTTCCGTGGTTATGACCGTTATTTCGGGGAACTGTGTATTTCCGTTATCCGAACAGGCAG
Organism: Oscillospiraceae bacterium; assembly: GCA_028720105.1. Classification (GTDB taxonomy): domain Bacteria; phylum Bacillota; class Clostridia; order Oscillospirales; family Ruminococcaceae; genus Huintestinicola. The sequence continues at coordinate 42,824 of JAQYLI010000021.1, forward strand.
ACAAGAGCATACATATTGACGATAATAAAATAATATTCTTACCCTTCATTTTTAGTTTTCCTTTCTCTGTTTTTTTATCAGTTTGCGGCTGCAACTGTTTTATCCCAATCGTGAAGTATTTCCCTGAGCTTGAAAAGATTTATCACCGCACGTACAGCTTCGTCGGCTATTACAGCAAGAAATACTCCTGTCATTCCAAAGCCCAGCGCATACACGAAAAGGCACGCACAGCCTACAACAAAAAATGTGCCGAATATCTGTGTGAAGAACATCCAGCGTGTGTTTCCGCTGCCTCTGATACCGCTGCCGATAATGATATTTCCCGATTTTCCGAAAAGATTAAGGCACACAAGCAGAAGGTAAATTCCGCAGCCTGTGATTATCTCCTCGTCCTTTGTAAATAGGGAAAGGATATTTTCCGGAAAGATCAGACAGATCAAAAGTACAACAACTGCCACCCCTGCACAAAGCATATACGCTATTTTACACACACCCGAAAACTGCCTGATATCGCCGCTGCCCTTTGCTTCGCCCGAAAGTGTCATTGTTCCGCTGCCGATGGCTCCGATGACAACGACTGCAAGCACCTCAACACTGAAAACAATGGAATATATTCCCGCAGCTTTTACATCTATGGAATTAAGTATCCTTATGATAATGAGATTTCCCATATTCCACGCAAAGTCCTCAAGTCCTGCGTTTATCCCAAGTCCCACCGATGAAAGAAAAGGCTTAACTGGAGCGGTAATTATGCTTTTAGGCGACGGCTTTGTTTTAAGCGGCTTATTTGTTATTACGATAAATGCAAACAGACAGCCGCCGTATTCTGCAATTGTGGTTGCTATTGCCGCTCCCTCTATGCCAAGCTCCGGCAATCCAAATCTGCCGAAAATAAGCACCCAGTCAAGCAGAATATTCAGCCCCGCCCTTATTATTCCGTAGAAAACAAGTGGCTTTGTGTAGTTTGAGGTCTGCATTATTACCGAGAATGAGCTTTCTATGCCCACAACAAGAAATGTGGGTGCAAAAAATCTCATATATCCGAGACACATAGGCATAATATCCTCAGAAGCTCCCATTGCACGAAGTACATACTCTCCGCAGAACAGCCAGAAAAAGAAAAGAAGTATTGGCAGAATATTGTTCCATTTTATCAATGAAGCTGCATAGCTTTCCACCTTTTCGTCATCACCCGCTCCCACGCTCTGGCTTATGAGTATGGACGCTCCCATTACTATGGTAAAGCAGAATGACATTGTTGTCCACATCGGCGCAGAAACATTTCCCAGCGCACTCATATAAAGCGTGTTCATCTGCCCCAGAAAAATTCTGTCGATTATCATCTGTACCTGTGATATGATATTGCTGAGCATTATGGGCACAGCAATTATCATAAGCTTTTGTAAATATTTCTTTTTCATATCAAATATTTCCTCTTTACAAATATATCTTCATTTCTAAAACCCCATTGCGTGTTTTACCGTAAGCATTTTCTCATCTCCGACTAATTTCCTCAGCAGTTCAAATGCAGCATCGGGTGCTGTTTCGGGACAAAATGTGGTAATGATATTATCATCTATAACAACTCGTTCATTTACAACATTGACCTCAAACTTTGCTAACTGTTTTTGTCTTAATGCGCCGTTTAAATGATATGTAGTTGCTTTTCTGTTTTTAAGCACGCCGCTTTTGGCTATGGGCAGTGCTGCCACACAAACAAACGCTACGGGTTTATTTTGATGGTCAAACGCTCTTATCAGCTCAAGAAATTTTTCGTTATAGATTTTCGAGCATAATTTTGTCGCAGACAAGGCAAAAATGCGCAGGCGGGCTGTCGCCCGCCAAGGATTTTTAACGCAGTCTGCGGCAAAATTTCCCGAAAAGACGTGCGCATATGCTTGTGAAGACAGGTTCTTATTCTCATCAAACTCCAATATAGGGTATTTGTTTTCAGTTATCACGGTACTTACCTGACCTCCATCAATTTTGATTTTTAAGGCAGCTCTTCTTTCTGCACAAATAATATGCTCGTTTTACTTTCTAACTTGCTGTCACGATAAAGCTAACGAACGTTTTCTATTATTATACCACTCTCATACTCTAATGTCAAGAAAAAATTTCGGAATATTGTCATTATTTTAACTGCGGTCGCAAAATCTGCTTTTATTATAATGAGCAAGGAGGTTTTGTCTATTTTCTGCCCTCGGTTAAACCGGAATTTTACATTAAAAAAATATCCTCCGAAAGCAGCAGCTTTTAGGAGGATTTTTTAAGATATGAAGAAAATAGGAGAATGTAGAAGAGTTAATGAGACAATTGGTATAACCTTTGAATTTTATTGTAATAATCTGTCAAAAAATCTCTCCGTATATTGCGAAATACATATCAATTATTGCCGCATTTATAAGAATTTCTATTCGTGTTACAGCGTTCGCAAGACTTAGATATGATATTGCAGCGGTTTACGCAAACATATCCATTAAAAAATAGCAATTTTTGATTACAAAATGAGCAAAAATTGAGTAGCAACAAACTTGAACATATTATATAATATTTTTAGAAGGGTTAAACAATTTTTGTGCTTAGCAAACAAAGAATTTAAATAGATCGTATAAATTTCGCACACGCATCAAAATCATTACAGTTCAGCATTTTGATGCTCCTATGCGTAAAGGAGGAAAGTTTGAAAATCAAAGATTTTCAAACCGAGTTTTGTTTTTCGAACTGTCGTCCGATACTTTCTTACGAAAACCACAAAACTCTCACGAAAGGATGGTCATAAAAATGAAGCTGAATAGAATTTATGGATTTATGCTTTCCGCACTTATGCTTTCAGCCTGCACCGCTCAGACTCCTGTGCAGGATACTGCTGCGGAAACCACCGCTGAGACAGATACAACAGTAGATGTTCTCAGCCTCGAAGCTGAAAAAACAGAAGCTCCCGTTATCAGTGACACCTTCTCCGATGAGAGTTTCAATGCTGAAAAAAGAGGAACTGTTATCCTCAGATATACCGAAGATGATGCTGCCGCCGACAAGGGCGCGCTGAGAATATTCAACAGAAACAATTCCTGGGACGGCGCACAGTACAATGCTGATAAATTCAGAGGAAACGAACTTGAAGCCGAAGGTTCGTTCCGAAGCACTAACCCGAATGTCAGAATTTCCATTCAGTACACTGTTAACGATAACACCACCTACAACACTATCGCAACCGTTAACACCAAGGAAGCTTCATATTCAAAGGGCAGCGGAAAATATATCGTTCCCAAAAATGCAGAAAATATTATTGTTTATGTAGAAAGCGACAATCTTGAGGATATATATATCGACGATTTTTCCGTAAGAGTATGCGGGGAATATACATATTATCCCGAGGCTGTGGCAACAGAGTTTGTGGATACCTCAAATTATCCGTCACTGAAGGAAGAGTACAAGGATTATTTCAGGATCGGCACAGCGACTTCTCCCAATCTTCTGAAAAAAGAGCCCTACGCCGAACTTATTAAAGCTCAGTACAACAGTATGACAATGGGCAACAGCTTCAAGCCCGACTCCATACTTGACCACAACAAAAGTGTTCGGGATATTGAAAAGTATATGTACTCCCCTGCTGTAAAATTTGACGCTGTGAAGACAGAGCTTGATTTTGCAAGGGACAACGGACTGACGGTAAGAGGCCACACCCTTGTATGGTACAGTCAGACTCCCGAGTGGCTGTTCTACAAGAATTACGACATTGGCGGCGAGCTTGCCGACCGTGAGACTATGCTTGCGAGAATGGAAAACTACATAAAAAATGTTATGGAGTGGACCGAGGAAAACTACCCCGGGCTTGTAAGAGCGTGGGACGTTGTAAACGAAGCTGCCGACGACGGCGGCGGAATGAGAAAGAGCCTCTGGTACAAGACCATAGGCGAGGATTACATCGAGCAGGCATTTATGTTTGCAAGGAAGTACGCTCCCGAGGACACAAAGCTTTTCTACAATGACTACAATTCCTATCAGACCAGAAAGCAGAACGACATAATAACATTTCTCCGTCCTGTTGCAGAAGCAGGCAATATTGACGGTATCGGAATGCAGTCACATATCAATGTGAATATAAACATAACACAGTATATGACAGCCCTGCAGAAATATTACGACGAGCTGGGACTTGAGATAAACGTGACCGAGCTTGACGTATGCAGAGGAAAGGGTGACAACTGGCAGAAGGAACAGGGCGATTATTTCAAAAGGTTTATGTCAGAGCTTATTGAGCTTCGCAAAAAAGGTCTCCCCATCACAAGCGTTACCCTTTGGGGAATAAGTGATACCGATTCGTGGATAGCATCTGATTACCCCCTTATCTTCAATGACGATCTTAGCAGAAAGCCTGCTTTTGACGGTATGATCGAAGCAGTGAACAGTCAGGAATAACAATAATAAAACAATAAATCAAAAAATCACTATGGAGGTATTGTTATGAAAAAATTTAAAAGAACAGTTGCCGGCATTTCCGCTCTTACATTTGCTCTCGGTCTTACAGCCTGCGGCGGAGGAAACACGACAGAAAACAGTGAGACTTCTGCAGCGTCCACTACCGCAGCAACAACCACAGGCGAGACCACAACCGTAACTATGGCAAGCGAGGACGTGGATGCGATAAGCGGCGCTGCTTCCTTGCTCCGTGACGAGACCCTGGAAAGCAAGACCATCAAGTTCCTCAGCCACTGGGACATCAACCCCAGCGAAGGCGAATCCCTTCCCGTAGCACTCAGTATGTTCCAGGACAAATATGACTGCCGCGTTGAATGGATACCCACTACCTGGGAAACACGTTACTCCGACCTGAGCACACACGTACTCGGCGGTACAGGCGTTGACTTCTTCCCCCGTGATGAAGAGTGCCTTCCCAAGGGCGTTATAAACGGTATGTTCCAGCCTGTTGATGATTATATTGACCTTGACAGCGAGCTTTGGTCCGATGTTGCGGTGGCTATGGACAAGTACAACTTCAACGGAAAGCACTACGCTTTTGTTACAGGCGTTTCGGCAAACAATGTTGTACTTTACAACAAGCAGACCATTGAAGAATACGGTCTTGATGACCCCTGGGAGCTTTATGAGGCAGGCGAGTGGAACTGGGATACCTTCTCGAATATGCTCCAGACATTTATTGAAGCCGATCCCGACAACAACTGCGGTCTTGACGGCTGGTGGTCTGAGCTTGCTCTCTACCGTTCGGGCGGAGAAGCTTTCATTGAAGCAAAGGACGGCGAGATTGTCGTTAATATGCAGAGCGTGAAGATCGAAAAGGCTATGAACAATATGCTGGATCTTTACAACAAGGGTCTCGTTATGGATAAGTCCCTTTACGACTGGTCCGAGCAGCCTCAGTTTATGGGTGAAGGCAGAGAGCTGTTCTACATCACAGGTTCCTGGGCTGTTATGAACCCTCCCGAGTCCTGGTCCACAAAGATACCTCCCGAAAATCTTGGTATGGCACCCGTTCCCAATGCTCCCGATGCAGAGCACCCCTGGCAGGACGCTGTGCTTGACGGCTTCTGTCTCACCAGAGGCGCACAAAATCCTCTCGGTGTTGCTCTTTACGCAGAGTGCGGACTTGCTGCAGCTCTGGACGAGGGCGCAAAGGAAGTTTATGACAAGCAGTGCCGTGAGGATTATATGTGGCCTGAGGACGTAATTGCTCATCGCTATGAGATAAACGATCTTGCTCGTCAGTACCCTGTTGTTGATATTGCAGGCGGTATGTCCAGCGATATCGAAAGCCTTACCACTTCAAATGCAAATAAGAGCGTTGGTCTTAACGCTGCTCTCCACGGCGTTGAGTGGGCTACCACAAGAGAAGAGCTTTCGGGTGCGCTTGATATTCTTGTTGACGAAGTTGTTGACGAACTGAATAAGGCTCAAGCTCAGTAAGCTTTGATATTTCCTTTTTAGATATTATGATTATTCGCCGCAAAGTCCTGAATGTCAAAGGCTTTGCGGCGATTTTTTCGTCATAATTTTGATTGGGGATACAGAAAAGCCGGCACGATAAGGTGTCGGCTTTTTATTAGAATTTTGAAACCAAAATAAAGTCCATATTATTTCATAAATACAAATTCTTTCAGCTCGAAAAGACTTCTGTCCTTGAAATAATCTGCAGTCCAGCCATGATAATCCGTTGATATCCTGAAATATACTGCGTGTTTACCCGTAACGGCTTTGACAACTGCTTTTACAATGCCGCTGTCCTGACCGATATCACATACTCCGATCTCCTCATCATCGGCAAAAATGTGCATATGACAGTTACAGCCCGTTCCGTTTATCTTTGCAGCAAATTCCATTGTTTTGCTTGAGAAATCATCTCCGAAGTCATAATACTTGTATCCGATAACATCGCCGTCGTGAATGTTCATTATTACCCGTTCAAATACATTTCTTTCGGTAATGAACGCCTTGCCTTTCAGAACGCAGGCAATATCCGCAGGAGTGATCTCATAGGGATCAAGACTGTCCGCAAATCCGAGAGATGTCATTTCAACAGGCGGGATAGTACCGTCGGGAAGTATTTCTATCTTCTCCACGCAGCCCCGTCTGGACATAATTGTACCGTTGGTCATTCTGTGATAGAAAACATACCACTGACCGTTTATGCAGGCAATGGAGCCGTGATCGTTTCCGCCCGGATAATTTTCTCCGCTGTCAATAATATATCCCCTGTATGTGTAAGGTCCTGTGGGGCTGTCAGATGTTGCATAGGCAAGTCTGCTGCAATGCTTCGGAGAATATATCATATAATATGTACCGTTTATTTTTCTGGGTGAGCACGCCTCAAAGAAAAGGGAATCCTCTTCGGTGAAATTGCCTTTTTCTGTCATTTCACAGGGAATAAAATGCTCAATGCAAGTATTGTCCAGAACTTCATACATATTGTCGCTGTTTATCTCGGCGAGAAATGATCTCAGATATCCGCAGTATAAATATGTACGTCCGTCATCGTCTACAAGCACGCCGGGGTCAATAAAGATACCGCCGCAACATATTTCATCGGGTATCGTATATTTATACTTTGACAGCAGCTTAAAGGGTCCTTCGGGTCTTTCGCTTACGGCAACGCAGCCCTTTGAATTTGCAATATATGCGTAAAGATAGTATTTTCCGTCCTTTCCGCATACAACATCGGGAGCAAAAAGTCTGGATTCTTCTCTGCCCCAATCAATGTCGGAAGGGTGATCTCTGTCCGCACGAGTGTGGAATATATCACCGTGACATACCCATTTTGTCGGGTCGGAAACTGGTGCGCTCCAGCACTTTAAAACATAATCGCAGAACTCATCTGCGCCTGCTGAGTCGTGGGAGCCGTAAATGTAGATCCTGTCTCCGAATACTCTCGGTTCGCCGTCGGGAATGTATTCCCAGTTTGGTAGATATGGATTCATATTTGTTCGTCCTTTCTGAATATATTTTAACTTTTGGCTGTTAAAAAACTATCCCCCGCAAGCTGATGCCTCGGAGGATATTTTTTTAGGGTGAAAGAAATGAGGGAATTGGAAGTTTCGGAGATATAAAACTTCAAAACAGTTTATCATATTTACATTATATCTGAATTGAGCGTATATTTCCAATCATAAATTGCTTTATGTCCACTGAATTTTGCGGAATGGATTTGGGAATTTTATCTTTTCCTGAGCATATTCAAATATTTCGTCATTTGAAAACCACCTGGAAAAAGTCGTAAAGATGAGGCTTTACACTAGTGTGGTCGTGACCTGTGCCGTGAAGGACTTTTGTTGTATGCTCTACACCGTTGGCTTCAAGCAGCTTGTGGTAGTTTTCGGGAGTATCTGCGACAACGCCATCGCTGTCTGAATATGTGATATACACAAGTCTCGGCTCGCTTCCATCGGTGACGGAAAGCTCACTTTCTTCTATCTGACCCGGGTGCATAGGCGAACCGGGTATCTCAACAAGACCCGGAGCGGGACATACCGCACCAACATAGGAGAACAGTTCGGGACGTGTAAATCCGATAAACAGCGATTCTCTGCCGCCCATAGAAAATCCCGTTATAGCTGTATTCTCCCTGCCCTTTTTAACGGAATAATTTTCCTCAATAAAAGGCATAAGGTCGGTGGTAAGGTCGTTTATGAAGTTGTCATAGGCAAGAGAATTTTCCAGATCCATACCTGTACATCTGGGCATTTCCTTGCTGGTGAAGATGTAGGGCAGGACTACTATCATTTCCTCAGCTTTCCCATCAGAATAAAGCTCGGTGAGCATCTGTGGGATACCTACGACATCTCTTGCCATCCATTGTTCGGTGTCCCAGAAGCCGTGAAGTATGTACAGAACAGGATATTCCTTGTCCTCACTATAGTCGGGAGGAAGAAGGATATTCACCCCTGTTTCACGTCCTGCGGTATTTGAAAAATAGCTCTTGTATTCAAATGAACCGTAAGGCTCTGTATTCTTTTCCTCATATGAGGAATCTGCTATGGTCTTTGACGCCCATTCAAAATAACTTTCCTCTGAAGAAGCTGTCACTGCTGCAGTCTCCGGTTTGGTTTCATTGACCGTCGTTTCAGAAGATGAGGTCGTTTCATTCACATCGGATGAAGGACTTCCGCAGGCTGCAAAGCCGGCAAGTGCCATTACAACAGATAAAATAAGCTGTGCTTTTTTCATAATAAATTTTTCCTTTACGATGTTTTGCAAATTATGATTTTTTTCAAAATCCTGATAGATACTTGCATTTCAAATATCGCTGTATTTTACATTTTAGCACATACTATTTTTTTTAACAAGAGAATTTTTGCGATTAAATATGAGCTGATAATCATTTTATGGCAATATGAAAATTATCCGTTCCGGTTATTCTTTGTTAAGCGTCATTGTAAGGTCCAGAGAGATTTTCGGAAGCGGCAGTTTGTATTTTTCGTTAAGAGCAGGACCGCAGCTTGCAGAGCCGACTCCTGCCATCATAGCGTCTGCACAGATAACATTGCTGCCGCATTTTATAAGCTCATAATTATGTCTTTTTCCTGCAAGCTCTTCCTCGGTATATTCGGAAGCATTAAATGAAAAATCAGCGGAAGATGTGAATGTCACAGACCTGTCGTGACTGTAAACCGTCATATATTTGCAGCCGGAATGAGATGAATTTTCCTGAGGTCTGATATAATCCTCATACATATGGGCAATATCGCAGTCAAATTTTCCGATATATGAAGCCTGATGCTTGTCCGAATAGCTTTCATAAGGACCATAGCCGAAATAGCTGACACGTCCGAACTCTTTCGGCATAAAAAGCCTTATTCCGAAACGTGGAAGGAACGTAACCTTATTGGAGGTCTCCGCCTCGCATTTTATATTCATCACGCCGTTGCCGTCAATTGTATAAACTGCCTTCGCTTTTGCAAAAGGCTGATACATATTCCAGCCGAAGGACTGATTTACCGTTATTTTAACTGAATTATCTTCCATATCGGTTTTTATGCTGTAGATCTTGGTGTCATAGTCGTGAAGATGTGCTCTGTACCAGTCGCCTTTCATAGTGTCGTTATCGGTGGGTGCACGGAAGAAATTGAATTTTATGGGGGCGTCGAGAAGCTCTGTTCCGTCCGATAAAACAGAATCAAAATATCCGATAAGCTTATTAAATCTGAATATATTTTTTCCTGCGTTGATTTTTATTTCGACAGGGCTTTCGGTTACTTCGGGAGCAAAATCCGATACGGGGAGCGATTTATAACTTTCTTCATTCAGACAGATCTGGTCAAAGCATATCTCATATCCCTTTTCACAATAGCTTGTATTTGCTTTCGCCTTGAATATAAAGCGGATATACACATTTTTATCGGCAGGAATATTTCCGATGTCGATCTGAATTTCACTTTCACACATAGGAGCAACATCGGGAATAAAGCTGCCTGTTTTAATTACATCTCCCTCTGATGTTATCTCAAAATAACCCTCAAGAATATTTGCGGCATTTTCAAATGCGAGAAAGCTTTTAATGATATATTTGTCGGCATTGTTACCTCTCAGAACTCTCACAGGACGATATACCTGTTTTACCTCAAGCAGTCCCGTATGAGGCTTTCTGTCGGGATAACAAAGGCCGTCCATACAGAAATTACCGTCGTTGTGACGTTCACCGAAATCACCGCCGTAGCCATATTGGATTTTACCGTCTGCGGTCTTTCCCTGAGGCAGAGCGTGGTCGCACCATTCCCAGACAAGTCCTCCGATAAAGCGTTCATTACTGAAAAACACATCGTGGTATTCCTCTAAATCGCCGGGACCGTTGCCCATTGCGTGACAGTATTCGCACATAATTAGGGGACGCTTTTCATCGGGATTTTCAAGGAAACCAAGAAGTCCCTTTGTCTCCCAGTACATTCCCGAAACTATGTCAAGGTCGTCATTTGGAGTGTTGTCAAGAGTGTGGGTGCTTTCATAATGCACCAGTCTTGTATCATCAAGAGATTTGATAAGCTTTGCGCCCTCACGGAAATTTTCGCCGTAGCCGCTTTCGTTTCCCAGAGACCAGAAAATTACGCAGGGACGGTTGATATCCCTTGCAACAAGCAGCCTTTCTCTGTCAAGAATTGCATTTTTAAACCGCTCGTCCTTTGCAATCAGTGCGATACCGTTGTAGCTGTTTTCGCAGCTCCATTTGAAATCATTATACACATCAACACAGCCGTGGGATTCGCAGTCGGCTTCATCAATTACATACAGACCGTATTCATCACAAAGCTGATAAAATCTCGGAGCATTGGGATAATGAGACGTTCTGACAGCATTGATGTTATGCTTTTTCATAAGTTCTATATCCATTCGCATCTGCTTCTCGCTTGCATAATAGCCTGTGTCGGGGTAACTGTCGTGGCGGTTAACGCCAAGAATTTTAAGGGGAACACCGTTAAGCTTTACAACGCCGTTATCTATGCATATGCTGCGGAAGCCTACTTTTTCACCGATCATTTCATTTTCCGTAAGTATTTCAAGGTCATACAGATACGACTTTTCGGCAGACCAAAGCACAGGTGAGCTTACATCAAATGAACGCTTTTCCCCTGCCTTGATTTTGCTGTTTATAACAGTTCTGCCGTCTCTGTCGGAAAGCGTGATTTCCGCATCAGCACCCGTAAGCTCTATCTCAAATACTGCGGACGAATTATCAGCGTTTAATATAGTTTTAATGCGGTAATTTTCAAGGCGCTTTTCGGGACGTGATACCACATAAACATCACGGAAAATTCCCGAAAGACGAATTTTGTCCTGATCTTCAAGATAGGTTCCGTCGCACCATTTCAGAACAGCGGCAGTAATGATGTTCTCACCGCTTTCAAGCATATCTGTAATGTCAAATTCGCTCGTATGGTGGGATACCTGAGAATATCCTGCAAAGTGATGGTTTATGTAAAGATAAATGCAGCTGTCAACGCCCTCAAATGTCAGGATTTTCCTCATCCCGTCGGGGGTATGGATATATTTTCTCTGATATATTCCCACAGGAATATTGTCGGGAACATAGGGCGGGTCAAAGGGGATAGGATATACAACATTTGTGTATTGAGCTTTGTCATATCCGTACAGCTGCCAGTTTGAGGGAACGGGGACTTTTTCGGAAAAGGGCATATTTATAAAATCATCATCAAGATAAATTATGCTGTCATAATATTTGAAATCCCACTCCCCGTTCAGCATTTCAATTCGTTCGGATTTATCCCTTTCGGCAAAAGGATTCTGCCCCTTTGCAAAGGGAATGAAATATGCGTGGTTTGGGAGTGTTCCGATATGAAGCTTTTCGGGGTTTTCGTGAAATATCATATGGCTTTTAGGCGAGCCTGCTTTTGAAATAATTGAGATATCCATAGTTCATTCTCCTTTGTAAATTCCTATAAATGATATTGTCGGTTCTGTTCTTGAGTCGGTTATATTTATCCTCAGGCAGTCGGTTTTGATTTTGTCAAGCCTGATTATCCTTTTGTAGCCGATAACGGTGTTTTCGTATATTTTCTTAAAGCTGCCGTTTATAAGAGCCTCTATTTCAAAATGCTCCACACGCTGGCTTTTCGTGATATTTTCTTTGAGGATTATATTCCCGATACTTTCGGAAGCGTCCCATTTTACAGTAATAACGGCAGTCACAGTATCGGCAATGAAAAAGTCATCATAGCTGTCGGCAAGTATCTTTGATTTAATATCCGAGCCATTGTACGAAACATATGCTTGGGAGATAATATTTTCGGCAAATGCTTTACTGAGATATTCCCCTATCTCTGCAAGCCGCTTAACATCATTCTTATGAAAAAGCCCCTCATTTGTCGGAGGAATATTCAAAAGAAACGTTGAGTTTGCGCCGACGGAATTATAGTATATATTTATCAGCTCATCTAACGGACGTACCTTGTCATTTTCGCTTTTATGCCAGAACCAGCCGGGGCGGATAGATGTATTCACCTCGGCAGGATACCATATAAGCTCACTCTCATTTTCGAGTATTTCACGGCTGCCAAGATCGGCGTCCAGGGCGGATATTTTTCTCTGTCTGAACTTATCGTTATCCTCCTGCTGGCTGTTTCCGGCAATTTTTTCCGTATCCCTTGTGCGTGCGGGAACAACGCTCCATTCAGACTTCCTTGTATGTCCCGCCTCATTGCCGCACCAGCGTACATCGGGTCCGCAGACATTTATGCAGGTGTCGGGCTGCAGTACACGGATAGTCTTATAATATCTGTCCCAGTCATAGTACTGCTTTTTGCCGTTGGGACCTTCTCCGCAGGCACCGTCAAACCATACGGAAAATACTTCTCCGTAATTTGTCAACAGCTCGGTAAGCTGACCGATAAAATAATCATCATAATCCTTTCCGCTGCCGTAGAGCGGAGAGTGCCTGTCCCAAGGGGAAAGATATACGCCGAACTTTATCCCGTATTTTCGGCAGGCGTCCGATACCTCACGAACGATATCACGCCCAAACGGACTGTGTTCAACAGTATGCTCCGTAAGCCTGCTGTGCCAGAGGCAGAAGCCGTCGTGGTGCTTGCAGGTCAGTATAAGACCTTTCATTCCCGCAGATACGACTGCTTTTACCCATTGCTCCGCATCAAGCTTAACGGGGCCAAATATCTCGGGAGATTCTGTTCCGCTGCCCCATTCCAGATCTGTAAACGTATTGACTGTGAAATGAACGAATGCGTAAAATTCTGTCTGCTGAAATTTTATCTGCCGCTTGTGGGGAACAATTTCCGCAAGCTTTTTATCCGAGATCATAAGCACCCTCCATATGTATTTTTCTTTTATTATACACAGCCTTGACTTTTCCGTCAATAAATGATATTATCATTATATAACAATATGAATATGAGGGAGTGAATTATTTTGTTTTTCTGCGACTATCCGATACTGCGAACCGAAAAGGAGCTGCCGCTGTTTCTTGTGAATATGGGGCAGCAGCATTGTCAGGACCATATAATCAGACCTGAGGGATATCCCTGTCCGCAGATACTGTTTTGCACAAAGGGCAGCGGAACGCTTCTTATGGACGGAGATGTTATACCCATTCCGCCTTTTACAGCTATTTATATGCCGGCACATCATCCTCACGAGTATTACCCAGACGGTGATGTGTGGGATATTCACTGGGTAGTGCCGTCAGGGTATGCAGCAGAGGATATACTAAAGCATTTCGGGCTTTCGGAGCCGAAAATTTTTGAGCTTAAAGAGGTCAAAATGCTTGAGCATATTTTCAGAAAAATGCACGAAGCAATACGGGCAGACAGCGTTTTCGGAAATTACAGAGCCTCAGGATACTTATACGATTTTCTCATTGAATTCTATCGTCTTACCTCCTCGTCAGGTGTATCGGGAGCAACCAACTCCGCATTGATGAAAGCCGTAGATCATATCAATTTTAACTTTGCTTCACAGATCACAATGGACGATCTTTGCGCTGTGTCGAGCGTATCAAAGCAATATCTCTGCCTGCTTTTCAGACAAAATCTTGAAACACGCCCTATGGAATATATCGCCAAGCGCCGTATACAAGCGGCAAAGGAACTGCTGACAGGCTCGGACAAAACAATTGAAGAAATAGCCGAGGAGACAGGCTTCTGCGGCAGCAGTTATTTCTGCAAGCTTTTCAAGAGATATGAAGGAATCACACCTTCTCAGTTCAGAAATATAAAATGAACTAATATTTCTGATAACATTTTAAATCTTCAATGTATGTTCCTGTTTCCTTTTACCAATGCAGCACTTCAGCTGTGTTATACTAATCTTTAGATTACCCCTCCTATGTAAAATGACAAACTAAACAAATAAGCAAAGGTCAGGCAAAAGAAAAATTGTATAACCAACACAAAAACGGTGAAGAAATTCGCCGTTTTTGTGTTTTAGAGGACTTTCTCAAACAGGAAGTCCTTTTTCTTTTGCACTAAAGCAAGGAGGAGACTATGAAAGAAATTGTAATAGATGTAGCTGTACTTGACAAAGCCATTCTTATTCCACCAGAGCTTTACAAACGCTCAGATGTGTGTGGGGATATCATCACTTTGGCAAGAGCGTTCTTCTCTTCCATAGTAAGCTCGTCCCACCTGTTCAGCGGTTCAAGCAAAGGCTTGGTGTCAATTTTCTTTACCTTGCGTTCTATCAGAAGAAGCTGTTTTTCATATTCGTTCTTCTTGGCGTGAAGCTCGCTTATCTTCTCCTGAATGTACCCGAAAAGAACATCGTCCGCATCTATCAGCCTGTCAATGAGCTTTTTGGTGTCTGTATCAATGCGAAGAAGCTCCGCCTTGATTCTCTCCGCTTCTGAGGACTTGTTTGCACTGCTGTTTTTCGCTACCTCAAATTCTGAAATATGCTCCTTCATAGCCTTATATACTGCTTTCTCCACATCATCGGGACGGACTTTCAGACGTTCGGTCTGACGAGAGCAGCCTTTTATGGTTTTAAGCCCTGTGCAAATGTAATATCTCCACATCTTGGATTTATCTACACTGTACCCATAATTTATCAGTAAGGCTCTTCCGCAATGTCCGCACTTGGTAAGTCCCACAAGCCACGATTTGAGTTCTCCCCTCGATCTCGGTATCTGATGATTATGCGATTTCTTATCCTGCACCGCAAGCCACGTTTCCGAATCCACAAGTCCCTCGTGATAACCGACTTTGATAAATCTGTCCTCGCTTTTCTGCTTGTGCCACATAAGACCATGAACACCGTCAAAAGCATCTATATCGTCAATGATCGTAAAACCTCTCGACAGGAAAAACTCATAGACATTCCTGTCGGCACGAACATACAGCGGATTTTCAAGTATTCTCGAAATCTCACTCCGGTCAATAATTCTGTTGATAGGAGCATTACCCGTCATTGATGATGTAGGCAAATCATGTTCCTTTATGTAGTTTACCACATCAAGCAAGGACGTCCCCGGCTCTTTATACACCTCATATGCAGCTATAACAGTCTGAGCTGCTTCCGAAGGAACAAGCACCGATCCTGTCTTGCCGTTAATGGTCTGCCTGCTCGACTGAAAGCCGAAGAACATTTTACCGCCCTGATAAAAGCCTGTTTCGACAGCCTTTGTGCTGTATGCGTCCTTTACTCTCGCCGCAATGGTTTCTCTCTCAAATTCTGCAAAGTTCAGCAGATTGTTTCTCATCATTCTGCCCTCTTTGGTTTCCGTATTGAACGGCTCGGAAAGAGAAATAACGCCTACTCCGTATCTGTCAAGCTCATCGGTTATGTTGAGATATTCCCTCATATTACGGCTGAAACGGTCATATTTTTTCACGATTAT
>JAQYLI010000022.1 GCA_028720105.1 Oscillospiraceae bacterium
CGCGGATTTTCGAGCATAATTTTGCCTAAGACAAGGCAAAAATCCGCAGGCGGGCTGTCGCCCGGCAAGGATTTTTAACGCAGTCTGCGGCAAAATTTGCCGAAAAGACGTGTGCATATGCTTGTGAAGACAGGTTCTTAAAGCCTGCAAAACGTAATATGCCGCAGGCTTTATACTTTATATCCCGCCGCAGAACTCAATAAATTCCTTCGGGACAAGCTTTTTTCCGTTTGCGGCGATATTATGCTCCGCAATTTCGGGGTAATATTCAAGTTCGTGAATTATCACAGGCAGCTCTTTTCCGAATTTACGGGCAATAACTCCCGACTTATGCAGAAGCTTTACCGCTGACGCAGCCAGCCGATATTCGCCGCCGCTGCCCGCATTTTTTATATATACTCTGTTATCCTTACCGAAAAGAGGCTGATCGTTCTGAAGCTAGCAGGCGTAGTTCCACCTTGCTTCGTCATCGTCAGAGTCAAAGCCGTCAATAATTCTGCGGCAGTTCTCCTCGGTATTAAAGCCAAGATACAGCTCTGCGCTCCCCTCCCCCTCGTTTGTCTCAATGTAAAGCGAAAGGACATACACATCTTCGGGGATATCGTTCCAGTCCGATATGATCGTTTCCAACTGCTCCGCCGCCTTTGGAGCGGAAATATACCGCCTTTTTCCCACGGATTTTGAAGGAATAAACCACCCCGAATTATCCTCAAGACCGGTAACATTACCCTCCTCTTCATAACAGTAAAAATACAGCTCCGTGCGGGAATCCGGAATCCCACTGCGATCAAGCTCAACAAAGTTATAGAAGATCATCACCGACTCTCTTCTGCCGCTTTCATCATAATCGTAAAGGCAAAGATCCTCAAGATAGGTCATAAAACCGCCGGAAGGCATTTTTAATGCACTATAGTTATAAGTGTAAAGGAGCCTGTCCTCGGAATATTTTGAAACATAGACCCGAGTATCTATATGCAGCTCGTCACCGCACAGACCGAACTTAACGCCATCACGCTCGAAAATATACTCCTTCTCGCAAAGACTGCTTTTAACGCTCCCCGAGTCGTATTTTTCCGAGCAGACGAGCCTGTCCTCCTTATCAAAAAGATATCGGTAATAATTCTTTCCCAAGGTCGGCTTTTTAAGCTTTTTTCCCCTTGATACGTTAGTTACCGTTATTTCCATTGCGTCACCGTCGTGATAGATACCTCGGTGAAGAGTAAGTCCTGCACAGGAACCGTATTCCTCTCTGACAGCACTTTTTTCGCAGTTTTCAAAAATTTGCGAAAACTTCCCTCCGAAATATTCATTCACAATATTCCGACACAGCTCTTTCTGCTCTCTGACAAAATTTCCAAGCTCTTCCGGGAAATATTCACGATATTTCATTTATTTTCACCCCTATAAGATCCGCCCCGACGGGAATATCTCATCGGGGCGGAAACATTTTACTTTATTTCGGGACCTGTGTAGTCATCATCTGACGAGTCTTTTTTCTCAAGGGATATCCTGCTGTCTGAACCATTCTGCTCTTCTGCAGGAGTGGTATTTATCTCGTCCATTCCACCGTAGGGAGGAACATTGGGCTGAGAATTATTCTGAGCGTCATTCTGAGAATATGCGGGGTAGCTGCCGTTTGTGCCCGAGCCGTTATCCACACGCTGATAGGGCATAGAGTTTGCTGCGCTCTGCTCGGGGAAAGGAACGCCCTGCGCAGCCTTGCCGAACGAACCGCAAAGCTCGTCGGAGGAGGCAATTCCCGTAGCCATTGCCTTTTCTCTCATACAGCAGTAGAACTCTGCATATGTAGCGTACATATAAGGATAGAGGAAAACAAGACCTGCCATTGTAACGATACTTCCGAGGGAAACGCCTAAAAACTGTCCGATCATAGAGCCTGCGAAAGCTGCAAGGAAGAGCCAGCCGATAAAGGACATCTGCAGTCCGAAGTAATGAGCCTTTTCGCCCTTCATAGTCTGAACGCTTATCTCAAAGGCTCTCTTCTGGGGCATCTGAGGATTTTCCGCAATAAGATAGGGAACCATTGTGTAGGACAATCTCTTGATTATCTGAGGAAGAATAAACACAATGTATGCAAGCATTGCAAGGATAAAGCTGCCCAGTATCTCCATAGTCAGAGACATAACATCGTCCACTGATGCGCTGCTCATATTTCCTGCATTGTTTATGGTGTTGACAAGCGAAATGCCGAAGAAGATAAAGGGAATTATTCCCAGCAGTCCCCAGAGCCAGAGCTTCAGGTCGTAGAGGAACATCGTCTTGATGGTGTTGCCGTACTTCCCGCTGCCGAACTGACTGAAAATATTGCCCACACGAGCGTCGCCCATTCTTGCGTCAAGGTAGAAACGGTTATGTCCTACTGTAAGAGGATTTGCAAAAAGCAGGCTGTAGAGCAGCGAAAACAGTAACGAAAGCACGACGATAACGGCTACTGTGCCTATTATCACCGAAAGAACGCTCTCAAGATCGCTTGCGGAAACATCTCCGAAAGCCTCTTCAAAGATCTTCTCGAATTCCTCAGCCATTTCTTCTTCCGAAGCAGCAGATGAACCGCTGTATTCGTTGATAAAGTTTTCAATATCCTCCTCGGAATCAAAATCCGAGCCGTAGCTGCTGCCTGCCGCGTCTGATATGTAACTGCTCATCATCTCGTTGACGTCGTTCTGGTCCGCCTTATACTGAGAAAGCAGACCTCCCGTAAGTATCATAACGATAAGCGAAGCTCCCAGAGCGACCCAATAATAGCCGCTGAGCATTTTCTTGGCGTTTTCTTTAAGCATTGAAATGCTCCACATAAATTTACCCCCGTCCTTTCACGGTAATTTGATTTATGCAAAAGCCCTGAGCTTTTACATATACAAATTTATATTACCACATTTTTAATAAAATTGCAATAGTTGCACAGATTTTTAATGTATATTTAATGTTTTTATAAGCCGCTGCTTTTGGTAAAAACACACAAAAATGACGGCAAAGCATTGCCTTGCCGTCCTGGGCTAATACAGCCCATATGATATAATTTTTATTCAGACTTGAACTGTGAGGGGTGTCTTGTAAAGAAGTCCACTTTCGGCTCTAAGAATTTAAGCTTATGGCCGTCTGTACCCAGAATATCCGCAAGGGTGCTGAAAATATTGTCCCAGCTCCAAAGGCTCTCGTCAAGCTCCATATACTCTCTTATCATCTCGGTTCCGCGGGGTGCCAGGGGATGAAGAAGCACCGCTGCGGTCTTTATCATATGGAAGGTGTCGATAAGATACTGCCTGCGGGCGCTGTCGTCGTCGGACTTGTCAGCTTCGTTCTTTGCCTTTGCCATATACTTGCTTGCCTTTCTGATGTAGGAGTCAAGCACGTATGTCACCTGGTGGAACTCGGTCTTGTACATAAATCTCTCGTACTCGAGGACTGCCTTCTCGGACTCAGCCATAATATCCTCGGAAACGCTGCCCAGGGGCATTACGCCGTCATAATACTTCTGAACATCGTAGAAGCAGGTGCGGACAACACGGTTGAACACGTTTGAAAGCAGGAAACCTTCCTTTGTTACGGGGTCGCTGTCCTCCTCCTTTGCGGCAGGATTTAAGGGCTTCGGCTGGAAGCTTACGCTCCTCATTCCAAGGCCAAGACCCAGCCAGTGCATTCTAAGCTGCTCGGCGGTGTAGTAATCAAGAAGCTCTGCCGCCATAGGAGGCTTTACGGAGCCGCTTGAGGAAGCCTTTTTGTCAAGGAAAAGAATGTGGTGATTTGCCACGAGAACAGGCATTGTAAGATGTTCGCCCGTTTCGGAGGGAGACATTTTGTCAAGCTCCTCATTCTGGAATGCCATCCACATTGCAGGCTCGGCAATGCCGTAGAAATAGATGTTATCCTGTCCGATGAACTGATATACCTTTGCTTCGGAGTCGCACCAGAATTTTCTCCATTCCTCGGTGTCCCTGCCCTTTGAGGCAAGGTAGGCTATGGTGAATGAGATAGGTGCCCACAGGGACTCGGGCCATACCCATACGGTAAGTCCCTTTTCGTCCTCAAGCTCGGGTGCGGGAACGCCCCACTCGATATTTCCCGTAAGTCTGAAAGGAACAAGGGTCTTGCCCTCTCTGAAACGAACGTGGCGCTCGTTTAAAAGTCTGCAAGCCTCGTCACGCTCCGAAAGCTCCTTGAAGGCAATGGTGAAGGAGGTTTTTTTCGGCTCCTCGATAAGCTGATGCTCAGCCATTTGGGGCGCAAGCTCCTTATAGACGTCCATAAAGTCGTTCATTATATAGATAACGGGAGTTTCGAGAAATTCCTTGATGGTCTTTGTTACAACGGGACGGACATTGTCCTGCTTTTCCATATCCGCAACCATTTCCTTAAGGAGAGCGTTGTAGTCGGGCAGCTTGAAATACCAGTTAACAACGTCCTTCATAACGGGAGTTTCCCCTGTAATGGTGCTCTTGGGGTCGATAAGGTTAACGGGGTTGTACTGATGACCTAAGTCGCACTCGTCCGCATAGCCCTTTTCCGACTGACAGCCCTGAACGGGACATTTGCCCACTACCTGTCTGCCGTTCAAAAACATCTGCGCCTTTTCATCGTAAAACTGAGCGGTGGATATTTTTTTGAGATGACCCATTTCATAAAGCTTTCTGATAAATGCGTCGGAGACCTTGTTGTGCCACCGGGCGGTCTCACCAAGTCCCGAAGCGCCGAAAAGGTCGAGGCTGATGTCATAATCCTCGAGAGTCTTTTTCTGGGCGTCGTGATTTCGCTGAACATAGTCGCGGATAGTTCCCTCGAAGCCCTGCTCGCTTGCCTTTCTGTAGCCCTCGGCTATGGGTGAGCCGTAGCAGTCGGTGCCCGAAACGAATATAACGTTATCCTTGCCTATCCTGTCCCTTAAAAAGCGGGCGTACACGTCCGCAAAGACAAACACGCCGCCTACGTGTCCGAAGTGAAGCGTTTTGTTGCCGTAGGGCATTCCGCCTGTGATAACGGCTCTTTTTGGGAACCGGGGACGGTTGTCCCTGCTTACGGCATTTTTCTTTTTATACATATTTTCATTTTTATCAGCCACGTTAAACGCCTCCGAATTACATAATATATTTTATTTTACCACACCCGTGCGGAAAATGCAAGATTTTTCATAAAAAAATCCCGAAGACCTCTTTGATGCGAGGTTTTCGGGACTGATTTTTTATTACTCCCATTCAATAGTTGCGGGGGGCTTTGTTGTTATATCGTACACTACTCTGTTGATGTTCTTGACTTCGTTGACAATTCTGTTGGAAGCCACAGCAAGGACATCATAGGGGATACGGGAGAACTCGGCGGTCATAAAGTCGGAGGTCTCAACGGCTCTGAGGGCAAGGGTATAATCGTATGTTCTGCCGTCACCCATTACACCTACAGAGCGGTTGTTGGTGAGGACTGCAAAATACTGATTAACGGTCTTGTCAAGTCCTGCCTTGGCTATCTCCTCACGGAAGATGAAGTCTGCGTCCTTGAGGATATCAAGCTTTTCATCGGTTATCTCGCCGATTATTCTGATGGCAAGTCCGGGACCGGGGAAGGGCTGGCGGTCAACGAGAACGTTGGACAAACCAAGCTCACGTCCAAGTGCTCTTACCTCGTCCTTGAAAAGAAGTCTCAGAGGCTCGATTATCTCCTTGAAATCCACGTAGTCGGGAAGTCCGCCTACGTTGTGATGGGATTTTATTACTGCTGCGTCCCCTGCTCCGCTTTCGATAACGTCGGGATAGATGGTTCCCTGAACAAGATAATCCACCGCGCCTATCTTCTTCGCTTCACGCTCGAATACACGGATAAATTCCTCGCCAATGGTCTTTCTCTTGGTCTCGGGGTCGGACACGCCTCTGAGCTTTGACATAAACTGCTCCTTGGCGTTTACTCTTACGAAATTTATGCCCCAGTCGGCAAATGCGGCTTCTACCTCGTCGCCCTCGTTCTTTCTCATAAAGCCGTGGTCTACGAAAATACAGGTGAGCTGGCTGCCCACTGCCTTTGCAAGGAGCGCTGCGGCAACGGAGCTGTCAACGCCGCCCGAAAGTGCAAGCAGCACCTTTCCGTCTCCTACCTTGGCTCTGATATCGTTTATTGCGGTCTTGGCATAGTTACTCATTGTCCAGTCGCCTGTGCAGCCGCAGACATTTTTAAGGAAACTGTCTATCATTTTAATGCCGTACTGAGTGTGGTTTACCTCGGGGTGGAACTGAACGGCATAGAGCTTCTTCTCCTTGTTTTCCATTGCGGCGGCAGGGCAGTTTGCGGTATGGGCGGTAATTTTAAAGCCCTCGGGAACTTTGGAAACATAGTCGGTATGGCTCATCCACGATACTGCCTTTTCGGGCATATCGGATATGCCGCCGAAAAGCACACTCTGCTTATCATATTCCGTTTCGGTCTTGCCGTATTCCGATGTGACACAGGTGGACACTTCTCCGCCCAGAGTGTATGCCATAAGCTGGCAGCCGTAGCATATGCCCAGCACGGGAACTCCAAGCTCGAATATCTCCTTGCCTATTCTGGGAGAGGTCTCAAGATAAACGCTGTTGGGTCCGCCTGTGAAGATTATTCCTGCGGGGTTTGCGGCTTTTATCTCCTCAAGGGGAGTTTTATAGGACTTTACCTCGCAGTAAACGCCGCATTCACGCACACGTCTTGCGATAAGCTGATTATACTGACCGCCGAAGTCAAGAACGATAACTGTCTGGTGGGACATTGGCAATACCTCATTTCATTCGTATGTAAAAAACTAATTATTTATATTATCTCATAATCTGCGCTTTTCTGCAAGCGGCAATTTTATAGAAAAAGTAAATTTTTAATGGATAGATTTATTTGGATTTCAGAACAAATACTCCAAAGAATATATGGAAATATTTTGTAGATTTGTATATTGACATTTTTAAACATTTGTGCTATAATTATTTATGCAAAAGGAGGGGAACTTTTTTTATGAGCATTTCGGCAAAATGCGAATGTGCGGGACGGACAGAGACCGAAATAAATTCTTTAAGCTGTCTCGGCGGGATAAAAAACTTCTTTGAACAGCAGGCAGAAGAGGGTGTCTTTATTGCTCTTGAGCCGCAGAAGCCCTATTTTCGGTCAGACGGCAGTAAATGGTTTGCAGACGTATGGTACAGATGCAAAGAATGTGGCTGTCTGTGGGAGGTGATATATCCCGATTTTCCTGTTTTCCTGCGTGCGGAAGGGTAAGAAAATTTCCCGACGGTATCTACCGCCCTTACTGACAGAAAACTTTAACTAAATTTTATTGATTTCACTGTCACTATATGGTATAATTTGTACATATTAAATTGCAAAGGAGTTTTTGAATATGTCGTCAGCAGTTAAATCACTTGACAAACCCCGTCTTTCCCTCAAGGCGCAGACTTTATGGGCTGTGGTGGCGAGCGTGGGAGCGGTGGCTCTCCCTCAGCTTTTCCACCTTATGGGTGCGGTATCGGGACTTGGCACTAAGCTCGGAGAAACCTTTCTCCCTATGCACCTGCCCATTATTCTGGCAGGACTTCTTGCAGGTCCTTATGCAGGTGCGATAGCAGGATTTTTAAGTCCTCTAATAAGCTTTGCCCTTTCGGGTATGCCTTCGGCAGCAATGCTCCCATTTATGATGATAGAGCTTTGCGCTTACGGTCTTGCTTCGGGGCTGCTCAGAAATACAAAGCTCCCTGTTATCGGCAAGGTGCTTATTGCTCAGGCGGGAGGACGGGCTGTAAGAGCTGCTGCTATAGTGTTCTCGGTATATGCTCTCGGAAATGAGAGCGTGAACGTCTCGGTAATATGGACAAGCATCGGGGCAGGCATTTTTGGTCTTGCGCTTCAATGGGCGCTTATTCCTCTTATTGTTTACAGGATCGAGAATGAAAGCAGCAAGTAAGCGGTAAATTATTCCTTCATTCGTATAAAGTAAAGCTTTTTATGCCGATATAATAAGTGATATTATACGTCGGAAAGGAAACGTTAAATGAACACATCACAAGTATGACAAACGCAGAGGCTTATGAGATACTTACGGGACAAAAGGTGCGACATATATCGCTGTACTCCGAAAGACGGAAAGCAGGCGTAGTGCGGACAAGTTTTCGGAGCATTGAAGGATAGACCGTGAGCTTATTATGAGCATTTTAAATTCTGTTAGGTACGGCGCATAACAGCTTTGTCTCAGACAAATTCTGCTTTTTCGGCATTTTTTTCATAATCTGCTTGCAATTGTCAGATAATTATGGTATTATTATCATAGGGAGATGCCGTTAAAGGCAAATTTACTCCGCACATACTTGCGGAACAGGGAGATTTGATTTATGCCAAAAAGACAGGACATTAACAAAATTATGATAATCGGCTCGGGTCCTATTATCATCGGTCAGGCCTGCGAGTTTGACTATTCGGGTACACAGGCGTGCAAGGCGCTTCGTAATCTCGGCTACGAGATAGTACTTGTTAATTCTAACCCCGCAACCATTATGACAGACCCCGATGTTGCGGATATCACCTATGTTGAGCCATTAAATCTTAACAGGCTCACTCAGATAATCGAAAAGGAACGCCCCGACGCACTGCTGCCAAATCTGGGCGGTCAGTCGGGTCTTAACCTCTGCTCCGAGCTTTCCGAGGCGGGCGTGCTTGAAAAGTACGGCGTTAAGGTGATAGGCGTTCAGGTTGACGCTATCCAGCGCGGCGAAGATCGTATCGAGTTTAAGAACACTATGAACAAGCTGGGCATTGAAATGGCCCGCAGTCAGGTTGCGTACTCCGTTGACGAGGCTGTTAAGATCGCCGAGGAGCTTAAATATCCCGTTGTGCTTCGTCCTGCATACACCATGGGCGGCGCAGGCGGCGGTATGGTTTACAATGTGGACGAGCTTAAAGTTGTCTGCGAGAGAGGTCTGCAGGCGAGCCTTGTGGGTCAGGTGCTTGTTGAGGAATGCATAAGCGGCTGGGAAGAGCTTGAGCTTGAAGTTGTAAGAGACGCTGAGAACAACATTATTACTGTTTGCTTTATCGAAAATATTGACCCCATTGGTGTTCATACGGGTGATTCATTCTGCTCCGCTCCTATGCTCACCATTTCCGAGGACGTTCAGAAGAAAATGCAGGAGCAGGCTTACAAGATAGTTGAGGCTATTGATGTTATCGGCGGCTGCAACTGTCAGTTCGCACATGACCCCGTTTCGGGAAGAATTGTGGTTATCGAGATAAATCCCCGTACATCACGTTCCTCCGCTCTTGCTTCTAAGGCTACGGGCTTTCCTATTGCACTGGTTTCGGCTATGCTTGCCTGCGGTCTTACATTAAAGGAAATTCCCTGCGGAAAGTATGGAACGCTTGATAAATATGTTCCTGACGGAGACTATGTTGTTATCAAGTTTGCTCGCTGGGCATTTGAGAAGTTCAAGGGCGCTGAGGACAAGCTGGGCACTCAGATGAGAGCGGTCGGCGAGGTAATGAGCATTGGCAAGACCTACAAGGAGGCTTTCCAGAAGGCTATCCGCAGCCTTGAGACAGGCAGATACGGTCTTGGCTTTGCAAAGGATTTTAATAAGCTTTCCAAGGAAGAACTGCTTGAAAAGCTGAGATACCCCTCCAGCGAGAGACAGTTTATCATTTACGAGGCTCTTCGCAAGGGTGCCACTGTTGACGAGATATATGAGCTTACAAAGATAAAGCACTGGTTCATTGAGCAGTCTCTTCAGCTTGTTAATGAGGAAGAGGAGCTTATGAAAAACAAGGGACAGGTTCCCGATGAAAAGGCTCTTCGTCAGGCTAAGCTTGATGGCTTCAGTGACAGATATCTCAGTCAGATACTTTCTGTGCCCGAAGAGGATATCAGGAATGCACGTTACAAGTACGGCATTCGTGAGGCGTGGGAAGGCATTCACGTTAGCGGCACACAGGACGCTGCATATTACTACTCCACCTATCATCTGCCCGAGGACAAGAGCCCCGTTTCGGACAGGAAGAAAATTATGATACTTGGCGGCGGTCCCAACAGAATTGGTCAGGGCATCGAGTTCGACTACTGCTGTGTTCACGCTGCTCTTGCACTTAAAAAGCTGGGCTTTGAGTCCATTATCGTAAACTGCAACCCCGAGACCGTTTCCACCGACTATGACACCTCCGACAAGCTTTATTTTGAGCCCCTCACCCTTGAGGACGTGCTGAGTATTCACGAAAAGGAAAAGCCTGTGGGCGTTATCGCACAGTTCGGCGGTCAGACTCCTCTTAATCTTGCGGCTGACCTGAAAAAGAACGGCGTAAACATTTTGGGAACATCTCCCGAGACCATTGACCTTGCAGAGGACAGAGATCATTTCCGTGCAATGATGGAGCGTCTTGGAATACCTATGCCCGAGTCGGGTATGGCTGTTAATGTGGACGAGGCTCTTGAGATAGCAAACAGGATAGGCTATCCCGTTATGGTTCGTCCCTCCTACGTTCTTGGCGGAAGAGGTATGGAGATAGTTCACGATGACGAGATGATGAGGGTGTATATGTCTGCGGCTGTTGGCGTTACCCCCGACAGACCCATTCTTATTGACAGGTTCTTAAATCACGCTACAGAGTGCGAGGCGGACGCTATTTCCGACGGAGAACACTGCTTTGTTCCTGCAGTTATGGAGCATATCGAGCTGGCAGGCGTTCATTCGGGCGATTCCGCCTGCATTCTCCCCGCTAAAAATCTCACCGAAAAGCAGATTGAGACTATCAAGGATTACACTAAGAAAATCGCTGTTGAGATGAATGTATGCGGTCTGATGAATATGCAGTATGCTATTGAGGGTGATACGGTTTATGTGCTTGAGGCTAACCCTCGTGCTTCCCGTACTGTTCCCCTTGTTTCAAAGGTTTGCAGCATAAATATGGTCAAGATTGCGACGGAGATAATGACTGCTCCCATTACGGGAAAAACGTCTCCCGTTCCCGAGCTTCGTGACAGGGAGATAACTCACTATGGCGTTAAGGAAGCGGTGTTCCCCTTTAATATGTTCCAGGAGGTTGACCCTGTTCTGGGTCCCGAAATGCGCTCCACAGGAGAAGTTCTCGGACTTTCATCTTCCTTCGGCGAGGCGTATTACAAGGCTGAGGAGGCTACTCAGACAAGACTTCCCGAGGAAGGCACCGTTCTTCTCAGCGTATGTGACAGAGACAAGCCCGAGCTTGTTCAGATAGCAAAGGATTTCTATGAGCTGGGCTTCAAAATTCTTGCAACGGGCAAGAGCTACGAGATGATTATTGACGCAGGAATCCCTGCAAAGCGTATATTCAAGATCTACGAGGGCCGTCCCAACATTGCAGACGAGATCGCAAACGGCGAGATACAGCTTATCATCAACACCCCCGCAGGCAAGACCAGCGCATATGATGACAGCTATATCCGCAAGGAGGCTATCAGGCACCGTGTTCCCTACATCACCACTATGGCGGCTGCCAAGGCAAGCGCTGACGGCATAAGGGCTGTGAAGAACAACACTCACATCGGTGTGAAGTCCCTTCAGTCTTATCACGCTGAGATAAAGTAATACAGGCATTTTTTAAGCCACCTCCGATCTGTCGGGGGTGGCTTTGTGTTTATAATTATACGTCTCTGCTATTTTCCGAGCCGCCGTTCTCACCGTCATTTTCCGTAATCTCTCGGGAAACGGGAGCATTTTCTTCTGCAGGCGGCTCAGGCGTATTTTCGGGAATCTCCTCCAAATTTTCGGCAGCATTTTCCCCGTCAAGCCTTCTGTGAACATCGTTTTCAAGCAGCTTATAGACAGTTGCCGCCATAGGCACGCCAAGTAACATTCCGCCGATGCCCCCCAGTCCGCCGCCTACGGTGACAGCCGCAAGCACCCACATTCCCGGGAGTCCGATGGAAGAGCCTACCACCTTCGGGTATATCACATTGCCCTCCACCTGCTGGAGTATCACAAGGAAAATAAGGAACCAAAGGGCTTTTATGGGGTCTACCACAACGATCATCAGTGCGCCTATAGCCGCTCCCAAATATGCTCCCACAATGGGGATAAGGGCGGTGGCACCGATAAGGGTGCCGATGGTGGAGGCATAGGGTATGCGGAGAATGGTCATTCCCAAAGCGCAGAGCAGTCCTAAGATGACCGCTTCGGTACATTGTCCCACGATAAAGCTTGAGAAGCATTTATCCGCTGTGGCGCAGAAATAGCGGAAGCGGCTCTCGTTTTCGGGCTTCATATAGCTTTTCATAAGCTTGCCTGTCTGCTCCGCAAGCTTTTCCTTGCTGAGGAGAATGTATATGGCAAAGATAAGCCCCACCGCAAAGTTTACTATTCCACCGAAAAATGAGGATATAACGGTAAGAGCCGAGGTCAGCGCTCCGCCCATTCCGTTTTTTGCAAAATCAATGACCGTTTGCGAAATATTTTTCCAGTCAAAGCTTCTAAGGTCGATATTTTCCCTTATAAGCTCAGCCGCATCGGGATATTTCTGCTCCGCCTCCGCAAGCCATTGCTGAACAGTTGCCGCATATACGGGGAAGGAGTTGCTCAGCACTCTGAATATGTTTCCTATCTCGGGAACGATTATCACCATTATCAGAGCCAGCGCAAGTATCACCGTCAGCAGGGAGAGTATCAGGCAGACGGGACGGCGTGTGGCAAGCACTGCCCGCTTCTCCGAGCGGGGAAAATATATCTTCTCGAATTTTATCATTATGATGTTAAGTATATATGCCAGCACACAGCCGATAACCAGGGGGCTGAATATTCCCAGCACCGCTTTCAGAGCGGAGGTGACTGTGCCGAAATACATCACAAGGAGCACTGCCGCTGCCGAGAGCAGCAAAAACGGTACAAACCGCTTTAATCGGATTTTATCCCTACTATTCATTTACACATCTATCCTTTCTTTTATTTACAGCAGCGGAGCGATAAGACGGAGCAGAGCGTCAAACATCGTTCCGCGGTAATACTGTCTGATATTCCCGCGAGTTATTTCACGGCTTTTTTCAAAGGTGTCAAGGCAGTCTTTTTTCAGGTCGGAGACCGCTTTGTTGCCGTACATAAGTGTTCCGCACTCAAAATGCAGGAACAGGCTGCGGTAATCAAGGTTTATGGTTCCCACTACGCCTATCTTATCGTCGCTTACGAAGCTCTTTGCGTGGATAAATCCGGGGGTATACTCGAATATCCGCACGCCTGCTTTAAGGAGGGGCGTGTAGTTTGCCCTTGTCATACGGTAGATTATCTTTTTGTCGGGTATTCCCGGGGTGACGAGACGGACGTCCACTCCCCTTTTCGCCGCAAGGCAGAGGGCGTTTTTCATTATATCGTCAAGTATTAGGTAGGGGGTGTAGATATATACGTATTTTTCCGCACGGCTAAGTATTTCGATATAGACATTCTCGCTCAGCGGCTCGGTATCGAGAGGAGTGTCGTAAAAGGGCTGAACATAGCCGTCCGAGGGGTATTTCTCGCCGTAGACCTCGGGGGCATATTTCACGATATCCGCCTTGACCTCTGTGTCCTTGAAGCTGTGCCACAGCTCCAGAAACATTTCCGTAAGGTTCATTACCGCGTCTCCTCTGAGCATTACGCCTGTATCCTTCCAATGTCCGAATGGAGCGGTCTCGTTTATATATTCGTCGGAGACGTTTATGCCGCCGTTGAAGCCCGTATGTCCGTCAATGACCAGTATTTTTCGGTGGTCGCGGTTGTTCATCACAAGGGAGAGGACGGGTACTACGGGATTGAAGGCAAGACATTTGATGTTGGGGTGTATCTTTTCCAACACCTTGAAATACTTGGGCGGCAGAAGTGCCACACAGCCCATATCATCGTATATTATGCGTATCTCAACTCCGTGCTCCGCTCTGTCAACAAGCGCCTCAAGCATTTCGTCCCACATTTTTCCAAGCCCGATTATGAAGTATTCAAGGAAGATGAAATGCTCTGCCTTTCGTATCTCCGAAAGCATATCCTTGAACATCATTTCGCCTACGGGATAATATTTTACCTGAGTATTGGAATAAACGGGATAGCCGCTGAGATTGTTTATATAGCGGCAGACGGCATAGGCTCGGGGGTCTGTTTCCTCAAGAGACTTGCCCTTTTCCCCGAAGCTTTTAAGCATCGGCAGATATTTTTCCTTTGTTGCCTGTATCCTGTGGTGCATATGCTTGGAGGGCTTTTTGTTGCCTGCAAAAAGGTAGAGCAGTCCTCCGAAAATGGGCAGGAGCATTATCAGGATTATCCATACTATTTTGTAGGAGGGATTATCGTCCTTACAGATGATGTAAAGCACGATAGCAAGGCTAAGCACCATAAGCGCTGCGCTTATCCACCCCGAAAAAGCAGATAGCTTTACTATGCACAGGGCAAACCAGGCTATTTGCAGGATAAGAAATAATGCGGTTATAAATATCCTGTTTACTATTATCCTGCGGCATTTGATCTTAAATTCCGAACTGCTCATTTTTTTGACTATCCTTTCCGGAGATTTTGTTTTTCTCTCTATTTTTGCTCTTTAAGTTCGTTTATTTTGTCTCTCAGATAGGCGGCGTGCTCAAATTCAAGCAGTTTTGCGGCTTCCTTCATCTGGGCGGTGAGTTTTGCTATAAGCTCGTCACGCTCCTTTTTACTAAGCTTCTTTTCACTTGTTTTGCCGTTTACCTCTTCCTTGGTGGATATCTCGATAACGTCACGTACGTCCTTGATGATGGTTTTCGGCACAATTCCGTGTTCCTCGTTGTATTTCAGCTGAAGCTCCCTGCGGCGGTTGGTCTCGGCAATGGCACGCTCCATTGAGCCTGTTACGCTGTCGGCGTACATTATTACCTTGCCGTCGCTGTTTCGGGCTGCTCGTCCGATTGTCTGGATAAGCGATGACTCGGAGCGCAGGAAGCCCTCCTTGTCAGCGTCCAGAATTGCCACAAGGGACACCTCGGGGATATCAAGTCCCTCACGAAGCAGGTTTATTCCCACAAGAACGTCAAATTCCCCAAGTCTTAGGTCACGTATTATCTCCATACGCTCGATGGTGTCGATATCGTGGTGGAGATAGCGCACTCTTACCCCCGCATTCGTGAGAAATGCTGTTAAGTCCTCCGCCATTTTCTTTGTAAGGGTGGTTACAAGCACTCTCTCATTCTTCTCCGCACGGATATTTATCTGGCTGAGAAGATCCTCTATCTGTCCTTCTACGGGCTTTACGATTATTTCGGGGTCAACGAGACCTGTGGGACGAATTACCTGCTCAACTATCTGAGCGGACTTCTCCCTTTCGATAGGTCCCGGAGTGGCGGAGACGTATATCGCCTGATTTATTTTCGAGTCGAACTCCTCAAAATTAAGGGGACGGTTATCATATGCCGAGGGGAGACGGAAGCCGTAGTCGATAAGGACGGTCTTTCTACCCCTGTCTCCCGCGCTCATTCCTCTTACCTGTGGCAAAGACACGTGGCTCTCGTCCACAAAAAGCAGATAGTCCTTGGGGAAATGGTCAAGGAGAGTGTAGGGTGTGCTGCCCGGCTCTCTGCCCGAAAGTATGCGTGAATAGTTCTCTATGCCCTTGCAGAAGCCTATTTCCTCAAGCATTTCGATATCGTAAAGGGTGCGCTGTTTAAGTCTCTGTGCTTCTACAAGCTTGCCCTGCTTTTCAAACCACTCCACACGCTCTCCAAGCTCCCTTTCTATCTCAAGGACTGCTTCGTGGATATGGTCCTTTGAGACTACATAGTGAGAGGCGGGGTAAATGGCGGTGTGTGCAAGGGTGGATATCACATTTCCCGTAAGCACGTGTATTTCGGAAATGCGGTCTATCTCGTCTCCGAAAAATTCCACGCGAATGGCGTTCTCGGTGGAGCCGGCGGGGAATATTTCCACCACATCTCCCCTGACGCGGAATTTGTTGCGGACGAAATTTATATCGTTTCGCTCATACTGTATATCCACAAGCCGTCTGAGAAGCTCTTCTCTTGACATTTCCATTCCCTTGCGGAGAGAAATGACGTTGCTGCGGTATTCCTCAGGTGCGCCCAGAGAATATATGCAGGACACCGACGCCACGATTATAACGTCCCTGCGCTCGGCAAGGGCAAGTGTGGCGCTGTGGCGGAGCTTGTCTATCTCGTC
This sequence comes from Oscillospiraceae bacterium, assembly GCA_028720105.1. Lineage (GTDB taxonomy): Bacteria > Bacillota > Clostridia > Oscillospirales > Ruminococcaceae > Huintestinicola. Next base: position 16,137 of record JAQYLI010000022.1, read on the forward strand.
GTTTATGGCGCTGTCCTTTTCGATGTACGAGTCGGTGGAGGGGATATACGCCTCGGGCTGGTAATAATCATAGTAGGAAACGAAATATTCCACGGCGTTATTGGGGAAAAACTCTCTGAACTCGGAACAGAGCTGCGCCGCAAGTATCTTATTATGGGCAAGAACAATGGTGGGGCGGTTCATTCGGGCAATGACATTCGCCATTGTGAAGGTCTTTCCCGAGCCTGTTACGCCAAGCAAGGTCTGGTCACGATATCCCTTTTCAAGTCCCTCCACAAGCTTGTCTATTGCCCGGGGCTGGTCTCCCGAGGGCTTGTAGGGGGAAACAAGTTCAAATTTATCCATAGCGGTTTCCTTTTATGTTACACGTTTTGATCGTTTATCACTTTTTTCAGGCAAAGGATAAATGCGGCGGTGTATTCGTCGGGCTTATATCCCGATGGGGTTATGAGAAAGTCGGTAAAGCCGCCGCCAAAGTTTATCTCACGCTGCAAAAGTCCGTATTTTTCAAGCCTGCTTTCGGGAAGAGGGGCGGCAAGCATATAGGCTTCGGGAATGAGTGAAAGCAGCTCCAAGGAGTCGGCGCCGTTTCTCAAGGCTATCTTTTTTTCCGCTGCTTCGCCATTTTTTATGTTGTCTCCGCTTACAACACGTATCAGGTCGGAAATGGCTTCGGGAGTCAGGTTTTTCATTTTGGAAAGGGGGCTTTGCACAGATACTGTAAGCTTGTAATTTCCCGAATAAAGCTGCTCCGAGCGGAGATTTTTCTCGTTTATGAGTGCTGCAAAAAAGTCCTTGCAGTCATCGGGACAGCGGACTGCGGCAGCCTTGCATATCCCTTCGCTCACATTCTCTGCCGCAAGATAAAAGGGAGTGGTGATACACTCGATATTCACATCGGGAAGCTCTCCCGAAAGTTCTGCAAGCAGATTCGGAACATATTCCGCTTCGGGAAGGCATACAGTAAGAAGCCTTGGGGCGTTCTCCTGCCTGTAAAGTGCTTCAAGCTTTCCCATTTCCTCAAGCACCGCTTTTGCACGTTCAAGAAAACGCTCTCCCTCGGGCGTAGGATATACACCCTTTGCACTTCGGCGGAAAACGGTTATTCCTATCTCGTTTTCCACTTCCTTTATCGCCTTGCTGAGGTTCGGCTGACCCATAAAGAGGTTTGCCGCCGCCTTTGTTACGGAGCCTGTTCGCTCCACCTCGGTCATATATTTAAGATGCTGTAAATTCACTTCGGTTATTCACTCCCCCCCATAGTGTCATATAAAAAAGTATATATCATATTATACTCCCTTTAGATAAATTTGTCAATATTTTTCACAAAGGTTTTATTTTTCTTTATATATGCTGTATTTTTCTTTGCTTTTTTGCCGATCATCACGATTTTTTATTGACAAAGCTATATAAAAAGTGGTATAATAATTATAATTATTGTTACCTCTACAGGCAGAAAGGAAAAAGCTATGTTCGTAGATAAAGCGGTCATTAAGATCAAGGCAGGAGACGGCGGAGACGGCGCAGTTTCCTTTCACCGTGAAAAATACGTTGCAGCAGGCGGTCCCGACGGCGGAGACGGCGGCAAGGGCGGCGATATCGTCTTTGCGGTGGACGACAGCCTTTCCACACTTATTGATTTCAGATACAAAAGAAAATTTAACGCCGAAAGGGGTCAGAACGGCTCCTCAAGGAACTGTACGGGCAGAAACGCTCCCGACCTTGTTATCAAGGTGCCCAGAGGTACAGTTGTAAGAGACGCAGCCACAGGCAGAGTTATGGCGGATATGTCCTCGGACGAGCCGAAGGTGCTTGCAAAGGGGGGCAAGGGCGGCAAGGGAAACGCCAGATTTGCCACTCCCACCCGTCAGATACCCAAATTCTCAAAGCCCGGCTTTATGGGCGAGGAATTTGAAGTGAGCCTGGAACTGAAGCTCCTTGCCGATGTGGGTCTGGTGGGCTTTCCCAATGTAGGCAAATCCACGCTTATTTCCGTGGTTTCCGCAGCCAAGCCAAAGATAGCTAACTACCACTTCACCACTCTTACACCAGTTCTGGGCGTTGTTAAGATAAGCGAGGGACATTCCTTTGTAATGGCGGATATCCCGGGTCTTATCGAGGGAGCCTCCGAGGGCGTGGGTCTGGGGCACGAGTTTCTCCGTCACGTTGACAGGTGCAGGCTCATTATCCACGTGGTTGACGTTTCGGGCAGCGAGGGCAGAGACCCGAAAGAGGATTTTGAGATAATCAACAGAGAGCTTAAAAACTTCTCGGAAGATCTTGCACAGCGTCCTCAGATAATCGCCGCAAACAAGTGCGATATGGCAACACCCGAGCAGATAGCGGAGTTCAAGGAGTTTGCCGAAAGCAAGGGGCTTGCCGTTTACGAAATATCCGCTGCAACCACTCAGGGTACGGCAGAGCTTATAAACGCCGCATACAAGGAGCTTGAAAAGCTTCCTCCCATCAAGGAATACGAGGTTGAAGCCCCCACTCCCGCGGAGCTGGACGAGCAGGCAGGAATGGGCGAGCGTTTCGAGATAACACGTGGGGACGATGCTGTATTCTACGTTACCGCTCCCTGGCTTGAGCATATTATGCGGACGGTGGATATGGAGGATTACGCTTCTCTCCAGTATTTCCAGAGAGTTCTCAGAAACTCGGGAATTATCGACAAGCTTGAGGAAATGGGCATTGAAGAGGGCGACACAGTTAACATCTTCGGCTTTGAATTTGATTTTGTATTCTGATTTGGGAGAGATGACCTTATGAGTATATTAGACAAGCTTTTCGGAAAGAAAAAGCCTTCCCTTGAGGATGATATCCATTCCGCCTGCGAATGGGTGGTGAATGCTTTGAATGTTTCAGGCTATAATGCGGATTATTCGCTTGAAAGTATGAAAGAGATCGACCGTTTCTTTGATGAGCAAAGCGGTGAAGGCGGCATAATCTCACGAAACAGAGGTCAAATAATCTTTGCCCTTTCAAGCTATATCGGCGAAACCGTTATCCGTCTGTACGGCGGAAAATGGAGCGGCAGCGATGAAATAAATATGTCTGTTGAGCTAAATAGCGGCACGATAATTTTCCCGACTCAAAGGGCAATGAAAAGATATCAGAACGGTTCCGAGGACAGCATATATGCATATGTATATGTGCTCGGAGCTCCTTCGGAGTCTCACACATAATGTGAAACGAAAGGACGGTCCTACTTATAGAAAAACGTGAGGTCAATCAGTACAGCCCACTTACCCTTGCCTTTTTAGGGGACGCTGTTTACAGCCAGCTTGTCAGGGAGAAGCTGGTGCTGGGGGCGAATATGCCCGTCAAAAAGCTTCACCCCGCCTCGGTGGAAAGAGTGCGAGCAAATTATCAGGCGAGGGCGGCGGCGCTTATCGAGCCGCTTCTCACCGAGGACGAGGCGGCGGTGATGAAACGAGGAAGAAACGCCTCCTGCAGTGCGGCAAGCGTTCCCAAAAGCTCCGACCCTGCGGAGTATCACAGGGCAACGTCCCTTGAGTGCCTTTTCGGATATCTTCATCTGCTGGGCTGCTCTGACAGGATAAGAGAGCTTTTTGAATACATTTGGGAGAATACGGAGGTGAGTCCCCGTTGCTGATGCTTGAAAACATAAATATGATAGACTGCGGTATGACAAACTGCTATGTCATAAGAGGCAGAAAGGGCGATATCCTTGTGGACACGGGCAGGGAAGAATACCGTGACCATATCGAGACGTGGCTTTTAAACTACAACATCACCCTTATAGTCCTCACCCACGGTCACTCGGACCACGTTCAGAATGCGGCGTATTTTTCAAAGCTGTACAATGCGCCCATAATGATAAGCCCCTATGATATGCGCCTTGCAAGGGACAACAACTGCCGACCATATTACATAACAAATCCCATCGGCAGGCTGTTTAAAAATCAGACGGAAATGAATATGCATATACGTATGAACCGTTTCGACCCTGCCATTTACGCCGAGGAGGGTATGGACCTTGAACCATACGGCATTGACGGGGTGATAATAAATCTTGAGGGGCATACAAAAGGCTCTGTGGGCATACTCTGCAAAAGCTCCGTAGGCTACGACCTTTATGCGGGAGACGCAGTAATGAACACTCCCCTGCCGATGTTCCCTATGATATGCGAAAGTCCTTTGAAGGCAAGGTCGTCTATCGAAAGGATAATCACCCTTGCACCCGACCGTATTTTATGCGGTCACGGCGACCCCATTATCTGCGGTCACAAGTCATACAAGCTTTTTATTGACAGATTTTAGGAAGCCATATTTATTAACAGCGTTAATAAACCGGCAAGACGGAACACAAAATAAATTTTAAGGAGAATTTACTATGTCAGGTCATTCAAAATGGAACAACATCAAGAGAAAAAAGGAAGCTACCGACGGCGCAAAGGCTAAGATCTTCACCAAGATCGGCAGAGAGATCGCCGTATGCGTTAAGGAAGGCGGCGGAGACCCCAACAATAACTCCAAGCTCAGAGACCTTATCGCCAAGGCAAAGTCTAACAACGTTCCAAACGATAATATCGACAGAATTATCAAGAAGGCTATGGGCGACGGAGACAAGACCAACTACGAGTCCAATGTTTACGAGGGCTACGGTCCCTGCGGCGTTGCTGTAATTGTCGAGACTCTCACCGACAACAAGAACCGTACAGCAGGCGATATCCGTCACTACTTCGACAAGTTCGGCGGAAATCTGGGCACCACAGGCTGCGTTTCCTTTATGTTCAGCGAAAAAGGCATTGTTGTCGTGGAGAACACAGGTCTTGACGAGGACAAGGTTATGGAAGATATCTTCGACTGCGGCGCTTCCGACTTTACAATGGACGAGGACGAGATTGAGATCGAGACTGAGCCTTCTGAAGTCGGCGCTGTAAGAGAGGCTCTCACCGCCAAGGGCTACAATGTTATCTCCGCAGAGGCAATGCAGATACCCTCTACCTACACCACCCTCACCGATGAGGACGCTATCAGAAAGATGAACCTTCTCCTTGAGCACCTTGAGGACAACGATGATGTTCAGAACGTTTACCATAACTGGGATATGCCCGAGGTTGAGGAAGAGGAATAATACAAATGGCTTGTTCAAGCCATTTGCAGCGGATAAATATGTAATGTCAGCCGCTCCCGATGTGTGGGCGGCGGCATACAAAGCCTGAATGGTGACGTACAACGGAAAAATATTGTCTGTTGAATACGTCAGTTACCGTGTCGTAAAATGTAATGTCTCTTGCTCTTTAACATAGCGAGAGGCTTCAGCTACAAGCTGACCTCCTGAGTATCAGTGCTCAGGAGGTATTTTTTATGACAATAGGCGAAACCATTGACGAATTTATTCTTGAATGCCAAATCAAAAGGTATTACCCCCGAACACTCAAAAGCTATCGGAACAATCTGAATCATTTCTTTGAAAACAAACGCAGCACGCAGCTTGCGGAAGTATCGGCTATGACTATCAGAGCAAGGATATCCGAGTATCAGGCGGCGGGTCTGAAATCAACATATCTGAACTCTGTATCTTTCCGACACAATATCAAAATCACATTCAAAGGCAGTGACAGCATTTACAAAATTCTTGACATCATTGATAGTATCAAGCTTGACAGTTACTTTTTTCAAAAAATCATCTCCCTATAAGTTCAATTATTTCGTACTTAACTTCAATTCCACTATGTGTATTGTGATGAGGGCACTCTGTTCCCAAAGCTCTAAGCCCTGCAAGGTCGGTTGTCTATCATAAATACTGACTGAATTCGATTTTTTCCTTGTTCGGTCCCTCAATGGTGAAAAACTTCACACCGTTTTCCCAGAACGGAAGAAAATGAATTGAATCCTTTGTATTATTCAAGCCGCTTTCGTTTACAAACTTGAATGCTTCATCAACAGACTTGACATTTAATGCAATATGGTCAACAGCACCATAAGACATCACAGCAGACCGATTCTCATATATCTCCAAAGTCAGACCATTCAGACGCATAAACGCAACCTTTTCGTTTGCTTCGGCATTTATTGTGCGGAGAACCGCTTCAAAGCCTAATGCTTTATAGAACTTTACCGTTTCTTCAATATCATTTGTGGGAATACCAATATGCTGTAAACCCGTAAAATTATCGGTTATATTCATAAACGTTCCTCCCCCAGCTTTTCACAAACGGCTTCCATATCAGGCATTGCAGGGATGGCACCATAGCTTTCCACACACAGGCTTGCAGTCGCATTTCCAAAATCAGCAAAGCTATATGCTTCGGATAATGTAACGTTTTCCGGAGCTTTTCCACTCTTTGCAAAGCTGTATAAAAATCCTCCCCAGAATGCATCGCCTGCGCCTGTGGCATCAATAGCCTTGTTCTTAAAACCGCTTACGAGGGTTCCTCCCTCTGCGGTTCTCACATAAGCACCATTTTTTCCGAGAGTGACCGCCGCAATTTTCACTCCTTGTGAGATCAGTTTTTCGGCAGCACGTTCATAGTCAGCTTCGCCTGTCAGAAGCTCTGTTTCTTCATCTGAAATTTTCATTACGTCGGCATACTTTATTACGCTTCTCATCTGCTCCACCGCCTGAGCTTCGCTGTTCCATAGTGACGCTCTGTAATTGGGATCATAAGAAATGATTATGCCGTTTTCCTTAGCCTTTTTGACTGCAAACATAGTTGCTCCTCTGCAAGGCTCATCGGTAAGCGATATGGAACCAATATGCAGTATTTTTACCGAAAGCAGTATATCAAGAGGAATATCCGCAGCGTTAAGCATCTTATCGGCTCCGTGATTCCTTGAAAACGAAAATTCACGTTCACCGTCAGGCTTTACATTTACGAAAGCCAGAGTTGTAAAATAATCGTCGCTGAGTATAAATCCATTGCTGTCAATTCCGCATTTATCCAAGGTATCTTTAAGAAATCTTCCGTGCATATCATTTCCTGCTTTTCCGATAAAAGCGACCTTGGCTCCAAGCTTTGCAGCAGCTGCGGCAACGTTTGCGGGAGCACCTCCTGCATTTTGTGCGAACAATCTTTGCCCCTGTGAATTTACTCCCTGCATCGTAAAATCAATGAGCATTTCACCTAAAGCAGCTATATCACGCATTTTCCATACTCCTTTCCTTTATTTCCGATACAATTTTATTGTAGGATTTTTTATTGAGCTTATAGAAGAAAAGTACAATAGCAGTAACAATCCAGAGTATTCCGGGGATAGTCGAGAAGCTGTGCTTCATTATAGAAAGAACTGTTTCATTCTGCGTGATGTTAGCTTCAAAGCCTGCTGCTCCGAGAGCGGCAGCAAGTACCGATGTACCTATTGCCATTCCGATCTTATTTCCGAGAGAAATAAACGCATACTGAAATCCGTCGTTTCTGATGCCCGTTTTCCATTCGCCGTATTCAACACAGTCGGGAATTATTGCGTATATAGCAGTATTAAAGCCTGCAAAGAAGAACTGTGTAAGTCCCGAGCAGATATAAAACGCTGCCGGTGAACTTACGGGACTGAACAGATATAACGAGATCATACATACTCCCGTACCGAGAGCAAGAATGGAAGCCGCCCTGCCTTTATTGCCCGTCCATTTGAAAATTATGGGGAATAGTCCTGCGCCTATTATTGAAGGTATAATTAGTCTCTCCTCAATAACCCCATAATCGCAAGTCCGGAACACATAACCTCAAAATCCGAATCAAGCGCATAAACATTGCCGCCAGACGGTCAATGTTCATAGCTATCACAGACAGAAGTATCGAAGCTTCTGTTGTGTTTT
>JAQYLI010000023.1 GCA_028720105.1 Oscillospiraceae bacterium
ACAAATCGAAATTTGGCGGGTGACGACCCGCGGCGAGACGTTCTGTAATTTATTCGGACATCAGACTGTCGGCTCGATAACGATACAAATATACTGACCGATATATTCCATTTGCGGTGCATATTATTTCTACCGTTACCGAGCCGCGTGCTTCTTGCCCACAAAAAATTATAGAACGAGTGGCTGCAGGCTCAGCCTGCCAAATTCCCATTTATCGGGCAGATAATTTCTCCGCATAGTACAAGTCCGAATTACAATATAATGTTATGATAAACCATAGCAGGAAAGGATTTGATACTTTGAGCAGAAATATCCGTCCCGAGGAAAGAAGCTGCGAGGTGAGCATCGCTCTGGCGGGCAATCCGAATGTGGGAAAATCCACCGTTTTCAACGCTCTTACGGGTATGAAGCAGCACACGGGCAACTGGACGGGCAAGACGGTCTCCACCGCAAGGGGAAGGTGCCTGAGAGGGGGAGGGAATATCGTTCTCACCGACCTTCCCGGAACATATTCCCTAATGGCGCACTCCGCGGAGGAGCAGGTGGCGAGGGATTTTATTGCTTACGGCGGCAGCGAGGGGGTCATTGTGGTTTGCGATGCCTCCTGCCTTGAGCGAAATCTTAATCTGGTTCTGCAGGTGATGGAGATAACTCCCCGTGTGCTTGTATGCGTAAATCTTCTTGACGAGGCGGCGAAAAAGAAAATAGTCGTTGATATGAAGCGGCTGGAGGAGATACTTGGGGTGCCTGTGTGCGGCGTTGTGGCACGAAATGACACGGGGCTTGACGAGATGGTGGCGAGGGTCGGAGAGATGTGCGGCAACACGCTTTCACAGCCGCCTGTTATTTATTCCGAGACGGTGGAAAGGGCGGTGGCGGAGCTTATGCCGCCCCTTGAAAAGCTGCTTCGGGGAAGGATTTGTGAGCGGTTTGCGGCGCTTCGTATTCTTGAGAGGTGCGAAGAGTTTATTTCCACTCTTGACAGCTTCACCTGCGGGGAGCTGAAAAATGCGCTTTCCGATGAGGACGGGGAGCTTGGGGCGGCGTATAACAGGGCGCTGGCAATTCTGGGGGAAAGCGGTCTTGATGCGGCGGCGCTGAGAGATTTGACGGTGACCACCATTGTCAGGCGTGCGGAGGAAATTGCGGGGGAGGCTGTCAGGCAGGAGCTGCCCGATTATTACGAGCGTGACAGGCGGATTGACAGGATTCTTACTCACAGGATATGGGGTCTGCCCGTTATGCTCCTTATGTTGGCGGTGATTTTTTACATAACAATTGCGGGGGCAAATTATCCGTCCGAGTGGCTTTCGGCGGCACTTGGGTCGCTGGGTGAGATTTTCAGAGGGTGGCTTTGCGAGGCGGGGTGTCCCCAATGGGCGGAGAGTATGCTTATTGACGGAGTCTACAAGGTGCTTAGCTGGGTCACTTCGGTAATGCTGCCGCCTATGGCGATTTTCTTTCCGCTGTTTACGCTCCTTGAGGACGTGGGGTATCTTCCTCGGGCGGCTTTTAACCTTGACAGGTTTTTTAGCCGTGCTAATGCCTGCGGAAAACAGGCGCTTACTATGGCTATGGGGCTTGGGTGCAATGCGGCGGGAGTTACGGGGTGCAGGATAATTGATTCTCCGAGAGAGCGGCTCATTGCCATTCTTACCAATGTTTTTATGCCTTGTAACGGACGATTTCCCGCTCTTATAACCCTTATCGGTCTGCTTACGGCGGCGGGGACGGGAGGAAGCCTGCTCAGCGCAGTTATGCTCACGGGAGTTATTGCATTGGGGGCTGTTATCACATTTTTGACATCAAAGCTGCTGTCAAAGACGGTGCTTCGGGGTGTGGCGGCTTCTTTTGCACTTGAGCTTCCCCCGTACCGCAGACCGCAGATAGGTAAAGTTCTTGTCCGCTCCCTGCTTGACAGGACGGTTTTTGTATTGGGCAGGGCGGTCACTGTGGCGGCTCCTGCAGGGCTTGTGATATGGCTGCTGGCAAATATTACGGTGGGAGATATGAGTCTGCTGTCTATGTGTGCGGAGTTTCTTGACCCGTTCGGCAGGATATTCGGTATGGACGGGGTGATTATTCTTGCGTTCATTCTGGGATTTCCCGCAAACGAGATAGTCCTGCCCATAATGATGATGATATATACGGGTCAGACCACTCTTACCGAGGCGGGCAGCGGTGCTATGGCGGAAATATTTGCCGCTAACGGCTGGACGGGTGTAACGGTGCTCTGCGTTATCATTTTTATGCTTTGTCACTTCCCCTGCTCCACCACCTGCCTTACAATTAAAAAGGAAACGGGGTCGTGGAAGCAGACGGGGCTTGCTATGGCGCTGCCTACGGTCACGGGGCTGCTGCTCTGCGGTATTATAAACGGGGCATATCATCTGTTTGTATAAAAAAGGCTTCGGCAGCCATTCCTGCCGAAGCCTTGAGTTTGTTTTAAGTTCAGAGAGGTGAATTACTCAACTACTGCTGTGTAATTCTTGCCGCCCTCAACGGTGAATGTTGCATTACCGTTAGAATTGAGGGTCTTGCTCTCAAGCTTAACGCTTGTGCTCTTTCTGCCCTTGTAGAGAGTAACTGTCTTGCCTGCGTATTCCTCGCCAAGCTTAACTGTTACTGTGCCTTCGCCCTTGATACCCTTAACAGAACCGTTGGTCTTGATGTAGTTCATCTCGGAATCATAAACGAAGATGTAGGAGTTGGGAGCCGCACTCTTTATCATTGAAAGATAGCCGTTATCACTGCAAACGATCCTTACGCTGCCGGCAGGCATTTTGAAGCTGCCGCTTTCGGTGATCTTTGCAATTTTCTGATTGCCGCAGTATACGTTTGCATCATATCCGAACTCTGCCTTTACATAAACAACTGTGCCTGCTGCTGCAGAGGCAGTGCTTACGGAAGCATTTCTGTCGGTAACGATGGAGTAGTACTTAACAGGCTCGGGCTGAGGCTTGGGCTTAGCAGCTTCCTCATATACGATAGCATATGCGGAGAACAGCTTGGAGGAAACAGTGATAGTCTTGCTCTCGCTGTCAAACTTGCCGCCGATGTTTTCTGCCTTGCCGTCGTGAATTCTGATAACGGAATAGGTTCTGCCGTCTGCGATAATATCATCGGGAACGGAGATGGAGAAGGATACGTAATTTGCTGCCTCGGAAACATTTGCAGATACGCCGTTCATTGTCTTGACCAGTGCAACATCAAGGATAAGACCTGTCTTCTGACCGTCTGCAAGAGCGCCCTTGATAAGAGCTATGTCATCAGCGGAAACTGCCGACTCGTCCTTTACGGTCATTACAACGTCAAGTCTGTAGCCTGCGTCAACCAGCTTTGCATAGTCCTCGCCGAATACAGCCTTGAGAACGTCGTCCTTGCTGCCTGTGAAGCCGATCTTTACTCCCTCGGGAACCTTGATCTCTACATCGGAAGAACCTTCGGACTTGAAGGTTACAACAACTGCGGCATTTTCAGCGGGCATTTCAAAGCTTGCGCCTGTGATAGCTGTGCCGTTTACAGTGATACTGCTAAGCTTATAGCCATTGGCGGGTGTTGCTGTGATCTTTACGGTATCGCCCATCTGAGCGGTGGTCTTATCGGCTTCTGCCTTGCCGCCCTCGGAAGAAGTAACTGTTACTGTGTAGGTTGACTTCTTGAAGGTAGCTGCAACGGTAACGTTCGCTTCGGGCATTACAAAGCTTGTTCCTTCAATTGCAGTGCCGTTTACGGTGAGAGTATCAAGCTCATAGCCCTTTGCAGGGGTAACGATAAGCTCGATATTTTTGCCCTTAACTGCTGCTGTCATATTGTCCTTAACGGTTACGGTGCCGTTTGCAGTGTTGGAAACAGCGATATCAAATTCATCGGGTTCCTTTACTGCAAATACTGCTGTAACTGTTACTGCCTTTGCAGGCATTGTGAATTTGTTGTTGGTGATTGTTACATCATCAGACTTCCACTCTACGAACTTGTAGCCGTCAGCGTACTTTGCTGTGAGAGTGATCTCCTCGCCCTCGGCGGCTTCGGTCTTGTCTGCGGAAGCTGTGCCGTAGGCTGCATCGTTGGTAGCAACGGTGATCGCATAGGTGTTCTTTTCAACGGTTACTTTGCAAGTGCCGGAAACAGTGTCGTTTGCCTTTGCGGTAATTGTTGCTGTACCTGCTGCTACTGCTGTAACCTTGCCGTTCTCGTCAACTGTTGCAACAGTATCATCGGAAGACGACCAGGTGATAGTATCTGTTGTATCGGCAGGAAGAACCTCAGCTGTAAGGTCTGCAGTTTCACCGATCTTGAGAGTTGCGGTATCGGGGGTTACATTTACGGAAGTTGCGGGTACAGGAAGTACTACAGCAGAGGTATCAAGAATTGATACCTTTGTAATATTTGATGTCTTTTCATATGTCTGACAGCCTATGACCTCGTAATTTGAATCGATTAAAACAAATTTAGAGAACTTAACATCGGTATAACCTGTGGAGTTAGGTCCTGTTGAAGAAATAGAAGCAGCCTCATTTGAATCTTTCCACCAAGTATCATTGGTGCCTGCTCCTATTTTTCCAATGCCCCAGCCTGCTGTAACGCTGTTTCCCTGTTCAGTCTCTACGCCTGTTCCTGTTTTAAAGTAAACACGGAGCTTGGCATTTTCTGTAAGAGAGTCAGCGTCAAAATCAACGCCCTTGGTTAAAACAATATCCCCTGAATATGTATCCTCCGGCTTGATTACGGTTTCAACATAATTAACCCTTGCTACTTCAGAAGAAACAGCGGGAACTAAATAATACCAACTGTTTGTTTTATCTGTTGCAGGATTTCCGTTTGCTATGACCTTTATTTCAGGCGATGCACTTTTTACACTAAGTTCATAAGCATAACTACTTGAGGTATCATTATCCCAATATACAGCAGTCATTCGGATTTCATCCAAAGCTGAATCTGCTGAGAAACTAAATGTTCCTGTACAGCCGTCAACATCACTTGTTCCGAAAGCGGCAGTATAATCAGTTCCCTCCTTATCAATTTGTCCCCACCAGCCGGTAACAGTCTTATCTACACCGGCAACTTTATAGTCACCGTTTGTCTGTAGAATAACATTGCTAATTGACTTGTCAAAATGCACGGTATAATCTACCATATCCGCCGCACTAACACTCAACGGCGCAAACGCCATAGTAGTAACAGCCAACGCCGCCGCTGTCAAAGACGCCAAAATCTTTTTCAGCTTCATTTTTATCTCCTCCTTTAATATTTTAATCGTTTTCAGCGCGAATGGGCGCAGAACGACTATAAATAGATTTACATAGTAATTGTATCATCTATTCCTAAAATTGTCAATTAGCATAATTACAAATTACCCATTGCCTTATTTGTGGATTTATACAACAAAATTGCCATTATTTCGGAAAAATGAGGGCAAAAAAATTTTCTTCCTTTTTGTCTTGACTTATGGAAGAAGAAATGGTATAATAAAAATATTATGCGGGTATGGTGGAATTGGCAGACACGATAGACTTAGGATCTATTGCGTGAGCGTGCAGGTTCAAGTCCTGTTACCCGCACCAAAATGGGCTTCCCCAAAATCGGGGAAGCCCTCGTTTTTTTATTTTTCCGACGTTTTCGGAAGGGGATATTTGTAGGAAAATTCCTTGAAAAGCTCTGCGAATTTCTCGTTGTCCTCGCTCTTTACGGCGTTAAGATAACGGTGGTTCTCAAAGCTGTTGTCATTTATCTGAATGAGGTTTACGGCAATGTTGGAGCAGTGGTCGGAAATGCGCTCAAGGTCGGTGAGAAGGTCGGTGAATATAAATCCCTGCTCAATGGTGCAGGTCTTTGTTCTGAGCCTTTCCACGTGACGGGATTTCATTTCCGTCCTCAGATAGTCAACTACCTCTTCAAGAGGCTCTACCTTGTAGGCAAGGTCGATATCCTTTGACTCAAACGCCTTTACGGTGATGTCAAGTATCTCCTCGATCGCACCGAACATAACGTTCAGCTCCCGCTTCGCCATAGTGGAGAAGCTTACTTCCTTGGTGTGTATCTCTCTGGCAGTGTCCAGAATGTTCACGGCGTGGTCGGAAATTCGCTCAAAATCGCCTATGGAATGGAGCAGGCAGGAAACGGTGCGGCTGTCGTCCATCGTAAGGCTGCGCCCCGAAAGCTTTACCAGATAGGTTCCCGTAATGTCCTCGTATTTGTCTATCATATCTTCGTTTTCGAGTATCATCTGAGCCTTGTCCTCGTCAAAATTCTTGTAGAGGTCGAGGGCAAGGGAAATGGTGGTCTTTGCAAGAGATGCCATTCTGTTTGTAACGTTGCGGCACTGCTCGATAGCCACACCGGGGGTGTTAAGGAAACGGTCGTCGAGAAGCACGAGATTTTCCGCAGGCTCCTTCTTCTCGTCACGAATGGTGAGGTACGCCAGCTTTTCAAGAATATGGGTAAATGGCAGGAGAACCAGAGTTGTGCCTATATTGAACACGGTATGGACAATGGCGATGGACACGCTCGTTACTTCCATATCCGCAAAGGTAAAGTGAATAAACGCGTCTAGAGTGTAGTAACACACCAGCGCAAGAACCGTTCCTATAATGTTAAAGTAAAGATGAACTGCGGCAACACGCTTTGCGCTCTTGTTTGCTCCTGCGGAGGAGATAATAGCGGTAACGCAGGTACCGATATTCTGACCGAGGATAATGGGAAGAGCCGCGCCGAATGTGATAAGGCCCGAATTTGAAAGGGTCTGGAGCATACCCACCGAAGCCGCCGAGGACTGAATGACCGCCGTAACAACAGCGCCCACCAGAACGCCCAGAACGGGATTTTTGAAAAGGGTCATAAGGCTTGTGAACTTCTCCGACTCGCTGAGAGGTTCAACCGACTCGCCCATTGTGACCATTCCCCACATAAGCAGACCGAAGCCGATAAGAATACCGCCGATATCCTTTTTTTTGCCGTCCTTGGAAGCCATTCGCATTACAACTCCCACAAGAGCGAAAAGAGGAGCGAAATTCTTGGGCTTGCAGAACTGGATAAACAGGCTGTCGCCCTCAAGCCCCGTAAGGCTCAGTATCCAGGTTGTCACAGTGGTGCCGATATTTGCGCCCATTATAATTGATATCGCCTGTGAAAGGCGCATAAGTCCCGAGTTTACAAATCCTACAAGCATTACCGTGGTAGCAGATGAGGACTGCACCACCGCTGTTACGAGAATACCCAGCAGCAGACCCTTGAAGCGGTTGGAGGTAAGCTTCTCAAATATCTGCTCCAGCTTGCCGCCTGCCAGCTTTTCGAGCTTGTCGCTCATTAAATTCATACCGTAGAGGAACATTGCGAGACCGCCGAACAGGTGGATGACGTTGAAAATGGTCATACTTTTGCTCAATCCTTTCACATTGCCATAAGGAAAGCTTTTTCCGTTTGGCTTGCCGGGTTTTCTGCCCGACCGTTTCATCATATACTATTTTTCACAATACAAACTTATTTTATCATAAATAGATGAATTTCAAAATCATTTATTGTGAAGAATACGTGAAATACTTTACACATATCTTACCTTACAGGTGGGATATGTGGCGAAATTCAGGGCATCGGGCGGAGCTTTCGGGAATATGGGGCAAGTGATGTAAATTTTTAGTTACGATTATGTAAATACAACAAAAAATCTCTCCCCGTCAAGGACAAGGAGAGGTTTAAAGATCAGTATTATATCATCGCCGACATAATATTCATCAGCGGCAGCATAACCGTCAGCATAATCGCCCCTGCGGCAAGGGTAAGCACAGCGGTAAGAGCAGGCTCAACAGCGCTTATTATCCTCTCCACGCTCCTGTCAGCCTCCTCGCTCATACGGCGGCTTATCTTCTGCCAGGCGGCGTCAAAGGAACCCGAGCTGTAGGATACCCGCAATGTGCGCGCGTAAAATACGGGCAATAACTCCGACTGCTCCACAGCGTCCGAAAAGGGAACATCATTCATAACAAGGGCGGCGCAGCGGTCAATGCGCTCGTTCACACGCTTGCAGGAGCTTATTCCCCGAACATTGCTCAGAGCCTCCGAAGCGGAAAGACCGCTCATTATCATCATAGAAACCGCTCCCGAGAATTTCGCCAGCGCCACCGTCTCGGCAGTCTGACGAAAAAAGGGCAGCGAGCCGAGAAGATCGCCCGTTCCCACGCTTTTTCCGTTTGCGGCAAGGAACACCGCCCCGAACAGGAAAAGAACACCGCAGATTATAAGCATTACCGTACCCACCCCTGCGGCAGTCTCCACGCTTCTTGACACCGCCATATATACCTCGGGGTCGAATTCGGAGAAAATGTCCGCAAACATAGGCAGGACTTTAAGGGTAAGAACGGATATGACCGCCGCGGCGATAACCAGCATTATCATAGGAGAGACCACAGCGCTACGCACGCTCTCCCCTATCCTCGCCTGCTTTTCGTAATAGTCCGTAAGAGCGGAAAGCGCCTCGTCCAGCCGTCCCGACAATTCCCCCGCCATAACCGTTTTAACGCAGTATTCGGGAAAAACACCCGATTCCTCAAGAGCCGCATACAAGGGCTTTTCCATAGACAGGGAGTCTGTGACCGACTTTAGCAGTGCATTAGCCTCGGGAGTGCTCTTGCTCCGTGTCTGAGCCGCCATAACGGTAAGCCCGTCATAAACGGGAACGCCGGAATCAAGCACCTGCTCCAGCTGATAGCAGAAATACGCCACCTCATCGGCAGTAAGGGGTCTTTTCTTTTTTGACATTTATATCACCCTTTAATCCTCATAATCATCATAGTTTTCGGTATCTTCATTATCCGAAAGCGCCACCGCAAGTTCTTCCTCAGACCTGCCGCCCAGCTTTTCAATGTGATAATCCTTGTTGTAATACGCCTCGATTATCTCCCTAATCATAAGCTTGGAATACTCGCCCTTTTCCACAAATCCCGAAAATGCAATGTCGGGGTCGTCCGCAGGGTAGAAGCCGATAAACGCCGAACCCGTGTCGGATTTCGAGGTCATCTGGGGAGTACCCGTCTTAATAGCCGCCTTTTTCGGCAGCTCTGTAAGGAGATAGCTGTCGGTGTAATAATCCTTTACCGTAGGATATGTGTATGCTTCAAAAGCCGCCGCTTCCTCCATACCCTCTATGACCTTGTCAAAGGTGTAGCCCGTCTTGTCCTCAATGACCGAGGCAACTACAGGCTCGGTCTTGCTCACAAGGGACTCCATATTATAGGTGTAAACGCTGTCCACCAGATATGTCTGATATCTTACTCCCCTGTTTCCTATCATAAGCGCCTGATCCGCCATCTGAAGAGGAGTGACATAGGTGTCCGACTGACCGATTGCCGCCTGAATGACGTTTCCTGCCTGCCATACCTGCTGACGGGCTTCAAAGGTGTCGGGGCTTGCAATATAACCCGTTTTCACGCCCCGTCCCGTCTCAAGACCCATTTCCTCGCCCAGACCGTACTTTGAAGCATAATCCGTTATCTTGTCAATGCCCATTACCCTGCCCACCTCGTAAAAGAAGATGTTGCAGGACTCTCTCAGAGCGCCCACCACGTTGAGCCTGCCGTGATAGCCCGTACATTCGGGACTCCAGCCCTCCCAGTAGGTGTAATATTTCTGACAGTTCACCACATCTGTGGGACTGATTATCCCCTCATTGAGAGCCGCTGTGGCGGTAACTGTCTTGAATGTGGAGCCGGGACGGTAAAGTCCCGAGGTAACTCTGTTAAGAAGCGGAGAATTTTCCCCGTTTGCCACCTTGGAATAATTTTCCAAATAATCCTTTAAGTCATATGTGGGAGCAGTGGCTCCTGCCAGCAATGCACCGCTTTTTGCGTCAAGGACAACCAGTGCCCCCGCATTTGCCTCCGTGCCCTTAGCCTTTGAAGAGGTCTGATTGTTAAGCCAGTAAATATGATTTTCAAGGATAGTCTGCACCTTCCGCTGATAATCGCTGTCAACGGTAAGCTTGATGGTATTCCCGGGAACGGCTTCCTCGGTTATCTCGTCATTTACCACAACTCCACCCTGAATTTCAAGGGTGCGCACACCCTTTTTGCCCCGAAGAGTGCTTTCCATAGCCTTTTCAATGCCGCCCTTGCCCAGAGTATCGTTAAGAGCATAGCCGCTGCCCTTGAGCTGGTCATATTCCTCGGAGGATATGGCTCCCACCGTGCCGATAAGATGAGGTATAACGTCCCCCGTTTTTACCTCCCTCACCGCCTCCTGAACGATATCCACGCCGTCAAGGTCATAGGTAAGCTCCTTGAGTCTTACCACCGCTTCCATCGTGATATCCTCCGCAAAGGTGTATCTGTTTGAAACGGAAAAATCCCTGAGATACATAGTATACCGCACTCCTGCGATTATACGCTTCTCGCGGTCGGTAAGCCCGTTGTCTATCTCATACAGCCCCGTCATAGCGATTATACATTCCTCGGCAGTACCGTACACCTGCACGCCGATGTTTTTCCTTAGCCTTGCAATATCGCTTTCCCTGTCGGGAAGAAACTCGAAGGGAGCATTATCGCTTATGGGCAGAGCGTCCTCCCACTTCACATTTTTCTCCTCGAGAACGCTCGCTACTTTAAGGATAATGCGGTTTATCTCCCTGTTGTCGGTGGGGAAGAACGCCTTCTGGATAACAGCGTTGAAGCCTGCCTTGTTGCTCACAAGATATTCACCGCTGCTGTCGGCAATTTCCCCTCTGGGAGCGTTTATTACCTGCTCGGCGGTGTTGGAGCTGAGAGACTTCTGCAGATAGCTGCTTCCGTCCACAAGCTGCAGCTTCATAAGCCTGAAAGCCCCCATACTCATTATAAAAAGGGTCGCCGCCATAATAATGATAAAGCGGATATTGTCCGCAGCCTTGTTCATCTCCATCACCTCCGCATAAAGCCGATACACGTATCAGCCGAAAATTTTCGTAAGCTCTTTTATGCTTTCCGCACTTGCAGCAATTTTGTCACGCGGCATATCCTTTCCGAAGCCGTAAGCAGCGTGAACAAAAGGAATAGTCGCTTTAAAGGCAGACTCGCAGTCCCCTGCCGTGTCCCCCACATAAGCTGCGCTTGTTACATTGTTTCGCTCCATAAGGAGCCTTATGGTCTCGTCCTTGGGCTTTCCCGTCTCGCCCCAGCAGAGATAATCCGTAAAAAGCCGCTCCAGACCGCAGTATTCAAAGAATGCCTCAATATATCCGCTCTGACAGTTGCTCACAATAAACAGGCGGTGATTTTCCGAAAGCTTTGAAAGGGTCTCCTCCGTACCGTCATAGAGCCTGCCGCCCTTTGAGGCTAGGAAATTATTCTCGTTCTCGGCGCACATATCAAGTATCTCATACTGCTTTGTGGCGGAGAGCATAGGGAAAAGCTTTTTCGCTATCTCGTCCATAGTCATTCCCATAACTCCCCTGATGTCCTCACCGGTTATTCGGACGTTTCTGAGCAGAGGATTGTTAAGCCCCCTCACAGTCTCGTCCCAGGAAGCGGCAACGTTTTCCGAGCTGTCCCACAAGGTGCCGTCAAGATCGAAAATAATACTTTCAGCGTTCACAGCGCTCTCCCCCTTTACAATAGGTCACTTGTTTTTATCGTAAATTATCATAAGCCCCTTCAAGGGCAGGTCATCGTCAATAATAATAGTGCTTTTGCACAAAGGGACAACCGCCCCCGCAGCGTCGCCCGTAGCAACTGCGGTGCAGACTTCACCCATCTCACCGTTAATGCGGCTGATAAGCCCGTCTATCATTCCCGCGCAGCCGTACAGCACGCCGCTTTTGAGACATTCCACCGTGTTCCTGCCGATTATCCTCTTAGGCGGCTCAAGAGCAATTCGGGGAAGCTGTGAAGCCTTTGTTACAAGAGAATCAAGAGACACTCTCAGCCCGGGAACTATCATTCCCCCGATGTGACTTCCCTTTCCGTCAATTACCGAAAGGGTGGTGGCGGTGCCCATATCAATTATGATAAGGGGCAATGGATAATTTTTTATTCCTGCGGCAGCATTTACCACCATACTGCTGCCCAGCTGAGCAGGATTATCTATCATAATGCTGAGTCCCGTTTTTATTCCGGGACCCACCACCATAGGCGTAATTCCCGTAAGCCGCCGTACAGCCTCCTTTACGGTAAGGGTAAGAGAGGGCACCACCGAGGAGATTATTCCCCCCTCAATGCTTCGGTGATCCTCCCCGTTAAGCTCGAAGGCAGTGCGGATAAGAGCGGCATATTCAAGAGTAGTGGCAGTATGGGCGGTGGACAGGGTCTCTCTGAAAAGGATTTTCCCATCTTTGCAGCCGCCGATAACGGTGTTGGTGTTTCCTATGTCAATAGCTAATATCATAAAGTCGTTTCCTCTTAAAAATATAAATATACATTTTAATTATCTCATAAAATTTTCGCAAGTTAAATCAACATTTGATTAACATTCTCTGAATTATTGCAATTTTGTGGGCTAATCAAGCATTTAAGCCTGTTCCGCGCAGCGACTATTTGTTCTATTTGCACAAAAATTCCCAAAGCCCTTGCATATTCGCAAAAGTTGTGGTATAATAATCTCGATAAACTCGTGATGTATGTTTATTTATATAAATTGGAGGAAAAAATATAATGGGTGCAATCGAGATCATCAGCGGCATCGTGCTTATAGCGTGCAGCGTTTTTATTGTTGTCATCACTCTTATGCAGTCACAGAAGCAGCAGGGTATGACAAGCGCCATTCAGGGTTCAAACAATGACAGCTTCTACGGCAAGAACGGTCAGAACACCAGAGAAAAGGCTCTTGAGAGACTGACCAAGATAGTAGCCTTCATTTTCTTTGTCATTGTTATTGCGGTAAATATAATTTCCGTAGTAGCTTCAAAGGGCTGATTGAGTCTAACGCTCCTGCACGACGTGTAGGAGCTTTTTTGTATAAGGAGGGCAGATTATGGCAGAGATTTCTCAGATCTGTATTTCAAGAATACTTAACGTTTTAGAGCAGGGGGGCAAGCGTGCAGTCCCCGAAAAAGCCCTTTTCGGCAGAGTAAAGGGCAAGAAAATATCCACAGCCGATTTTAAAAGAGCGGCAGCGTCCCTCTGCGAAAGCGGCGATATAATGCTTACAAAGCAGGGGTATATCCTCTGCAAGGCTCACGATATGTTCAAAGCCGATGTGGCAAGGATAAACAAGACCTTCGGCTTTGTAAGACGAGAGGACGGAGTTGAGATATTCGTCCCCGGAAAATACCTCAAGGGCGCAATGCCCGGAGATACGGTAGTGTGCAGGCTCATTCCCCCAAGAGGCGAGTCTCCCGAAGCGGAGGTGTGCGCCGTTGCAAAGGAGGGCTTCTCCGAATTCACAGGCACTCTCGTTTCGGAAAATAACAGCTATTTCGTTCAGCCCGACAGCTTCTGCCGTGACCTTATCGCCGTAAGCGGCAAGGACACCGATGCCAAAGCGGGCGATAAAGTCCTTGCGGTCATCACCAAAAGAGGCGAACGTCACGCCGACCACCGCTGCCGCATAAGTGCGGTTTTCGGCAGCTCCGACAGAGCGGTGAGCAGCGCAATGGCAGTGCTTTATATGAACGATGTGGAAACGGAATTCCCCCTTGCCGTCCAGGACGAAGCAAGGCACATCTCGGGTATGAAGATAACCGACAAGGACATCTACAGCCGCCTTGACCTTAGAGATGAAATAATCTTCACCATTGACGGCGCAGACACCAAGGATATAGACGATGCCATATCCGTTTCAAGAACAGATAACGGCTATGCGCTGGGCGTTCATATCGCAGATGTTTCCCACTATGTTAAGCAGGGTTCCGAGCTTGACAAGGACGCCTTTCTCCGGGGAACATCAATTTACTACGCAAATAAAGTTATCCCTATGCTCCCCAAGGAATTGTCAAACGGCATATGCTCCCTTAACCCCAATGAGGACAGACTTGCCTTTTCCTGCCTTATGGAGCTTGACTCCGAGGGCAAGCTTGTAAAGTACAAATTCAGCAAGACCGTTATCCGCTCACGGGTAAAGGGCGTTTACAGCGAGGTAAACAAGATACTTGACTGTAAGGACGATTTGAACGCTGTCCCCGATGAATTAAAGGAAAAATATAACGGACTTTTCGACACCATTTTTCTTATGCAGGAGCTTGCGGAAATACTCACCGCCAATAAGCTGAAGCGAGGCGCACCACAAATTGACACCCCCGAGTGCAAGCTTGAGATAAACGAAAACGAGGTCTGCGTCAACGTTTTAAGGCGAGAAAGAGGAAAAGCTGAGCTTATTATCGAGGAATTTATGCTTATGGCAAACGAATCCGCCGCAAAGACTGCCCGTGAGCATAACATTCCCTTTGTGTACCGTGTCCACGAGGACCCCGCCCCCGAAAAGGTAAGCGAGCTTATCGAGGTCACCGACAGACTTGGCGTTTCCCACCCGCAGTTTTCAAGCGTGAAGCCCGTACACCTTGCGGAAATTTTAAATTCCGTCAAGGACACCGACCTTTCCCCCGTAATAAACAATATGGTTCTCCGCTCAATGGCAAAGGCGAAATATTCGGACGAACCTCTCGGACATTTCGGACTTGTGCTTAAAGACTACGCCCATTTCACCTCCCCCATAAGGCGTTATCCCGACCTTGCAATACACAGAATACTCACCGACCTCTGCTACAATAAAGAGCCTGCGGCAGTGATAGCAAAAAAATACGGCAGATTTGCAAACGCCGCTTCCCTCCAGTCCTCCGAATGCGAGCTTACCGCAATGCGCGTGGAAAGGGAATGTGAGGACTGCTACATTGCCGAATTTATGTCCGCCCACTTAGGCGAAGAATTCGAGGGAATGGTAAGCTCCGTCACCGATTACGGAATGTACGTGGAACTGCCTAACACCGTAGAGGGACTTGTAAAGCTTGAAACTCTCCCCGACGGAATTTATGAGTTCGACGGACATTTCTCCGTTACAAGAGACGGCAAGGCAGTATATTCCGTAGGTCAGCACGTAAGAGTAAAATGCGTAAAGACCGATATCTCCGGCGGAAATATTGATTTTGTAATAGTAAACGAATGACATCGGACGGACTGCTTCAAATCGGAGCAGTCCGTTTCCCATTCTTAATTATAGCACATTTGTCTCCAAAAGTCAAGAACAAAAGTGCTGACAGAATAAAATTCGTATATATCCACAAAAAACAAACCGCCCAATATATAAAAACAGCACATATATTCCAAACAATTATCCTGCCCGTCCAAATATCCGCATAAAATTAGTATAATACTCTACTTGAATTTGAGAAAAAAGTATGCTATAATAAACATGTGTTATTTATTGCCCTGCTGCAAATTTTTGCAAAGGAGTTTTACAAAGTGAGCATTTTTGAAACCAACAAAGCCCGTGAGGAAGCCCGCTACGAGGCTCTCATCACCCGAAAGAACCGTGTTTCCGAGAGCTATAACGGCATCTACGACCGCTACGAATACCCCGTGCTGACCGCCGACCACGCCCCCCTTATCTGGAAATACGACTTTAATCCCGAGACAAATCCCTATTTTATGGAAAGACTTGGCGTAAACGCCGTTCTCAACTCGGGAGCAATTTTCCTGAACGGAAAATACTATCTTGTAGCCAGAGTGGAGGGCAACGACAGAAAGTCCTTCTTCGCCGTTGCAGAAAGCGAAAGCCCCGTTGACGGCTTCCGTTTCTGGGACTTCCCCGTGCAGCTCCCCGACACCGAGCCCGAGGAGACAAACGTATACGATATGCGCCTTACTCAGCACGAGGACGGCTGGATATACGGCGTATTCTGCTCCGAGAGCAAGGACAAGTCCGTTTCCGACCTTTCCGCCGCAGTTGCACAGGCAGGAATTGTCCGCACTAAAGATTTAAAGACCTGGGAGCGTCTTCCCAACCTCAAGTCCAAGTCACCCCAGCAGAGAAATGTAGTTCTCCACCCCGAATTCGTTGACGGCAAGTATGCATTCTACACCCGTCCCCAGGACGATTTCATTCAGACAGGCTCAGGCGGAGGAGTTTGCTTCGGACTCTGCGAGGATATCACAAACCCCGTTATCTGCACCGAGGAAGTCGTTATCTCCCCCAGACAGTACCACACCATCACCGAGGTCAAGAACGGCGCAGGCGCAGTTCCCATCAAAACCCCCAAGGGCTGGATACATATCGCCCACGGTGTAAGAAACACCGCCGCAGGGCTTCGCTACGTGATCTATGTATTTGCAACCGACCTTAACGACCCCACAAAGCTTATCGCATCACCCTCGGGTCTGTTCATTGCACCTCACGGCGCTGAAAGAGTGGGCGACGTTTCAAACGTATGCTTCACAAACGGCGCTATCGTAAGAGAAAACGGCGATGTGTATATTTACTATGCGTCCTCCGACACCCGTGTCCACGTTGCCTCCACCACCATTGACAAGCTTATGGATTATACCTTCAACACACCCTCCGACCCCCTTCGTTCGGTTGACTGCGTAAAGCAGAGATGTGAGCTTATCGAAAAAAATCTTAAATTTATAAACAAGTAATGAGATCAGACTTTTTTAAAGGAATTATCCACGGAATACCCATAGCCTTAGGATATCTTTCGGTATCCTTCGGCTTTGGTATAACGGCGGTGCGGGCAGGACTGTCCGTCGCCGCCGCCGTGGGAATTTCCGCTTCAAACCTCACTTCTGCGGGACAGGCGGCAGGAGTTGAGATAATCGCCGCAGGAGGAACGCTCCTTGAAATGGCTCTCACCCAGCTTATAATCAATCTGCGCTACTCCCTTATGGGGCTTTCTCTGTCCCAGAAGCTGGACAGGTCATTCACCACGCCCCACCGCCTGCTTGCGTCCTTCGGCATAACGGACGAGATATTTGCGGTTGCCGCAGCGCAGCCCGGGAGGATAAAGCCCCTGTATATGTACGGGCTTATCCTCATTTCATTTATCGGCTGGACGGGGGGAACTCTCCTTGGAGCCGCCGCAGGACAGGCTCTGCCGCAAATGTTCACATCGGCAATGGGCATACTGCTTTACGGAATGTTCATAGCCATAATCATTCCGCCCTCAAGAAAGAGCAGGAGCATATTCGGGGCAGTAGTTGCCGCCGCGCTAATAAGCCTGCTGTTTAAATATGTACTGACAGGGGTAAGCGTAGGCTTTGCCATAATCATAAGCGCATCAATAGCTGCGGCTTTGATGGCACTAATTGCTCCCATAGACGATGAAGAGGAGGAAGAGACGTGAGCATAGCCATTTATATCGCCGTTATGGCAGGGGTCACATATCTTATCCGAATGTTACCCCTCACCCTTTTCAAGTCGAAGATAAAATCAAAATTCCTCAGAAGCTTTCTGAAATATATCCCCTACACCGTGCTGAGCGCAATGACATTCCCTGCCATATTTTACTCAACGGGAAATGTCATTACCGCCGCCGCAGGAACAATAGCCGCCCTTGTGACAGCATTTTTCGGACTTCCTCTTATCGTGGTGGCACTTGCCGCCGCAGGCACGGCGCTGTTGGCAGGGCTATTCATATAAGCCTTTTCTTCATAATTATGATATCTGCCCCCGAGGGAAACACATTCCTACCGGGGGCAGATCTTTTTTTGTCAATTTGTCTTAAACTCCACCGAATTCATCACCGCATAAATATCATCAAGGGAGTTCATACCGAACATTATCGTATAGCTGTGATTAAGATCGGAAACAGGATAAACCTCAAATGCGGCTTCGTATCTTGTGGGATGATCCTCGTCAACAGTATTCTCCTCTATGCTAAGTATACCCTTGATGTTTTCGGATTCATAGACATAACATTCCTCGTAAAGCGACACCCCCGTCGCCTTTATTGTTCCGAGAACAACGAAGGCAGTTGCTTTGCCCATATTCCAGAAGCTGTAGTCCTCCTTGTCAAGCAGTATACTACATTTATATACAGCAAAGCGTGAGTCGGGCAGACCATATCCGAAGCTTTCAAAAGCAGCCATCAGCTTTTTGAATGCCTTTTCATCGGGAACATTTTCATTTTCATCATACTGAGAGTAATCCGTCAGATCCATAACAGCATCATAAGGCTCCGACATCAGCAGTACGACCTCATTGGTATCGTTCCGTCTGTAAATAATATAGGGGTAATCGTGTTCGGGAGAAGGCTGTGTTTCAAGAATGAATCCCGACGGGATATCAAGGGAAACAAATTCATTCTCCACCCTTTTAAAGCTGTCATTTCTCACATCATACCTATCAAAATACTCTCCCTTGCTCTCAAAGCAGGGCATAATATATTCCCTTGCTGCCTTGCTCAAAGCCGCACGAGGCATTATCACCCAAATCACAAAGCCCAGTATCAGCACCGCCGCCACAATGGAGAAAATAATAATTTTGGTTTTCTTTTTCACTTAATGTACCCCTTTCCAAATTCTGCCGAAATAACCGTTAAAAATATATTACCATATTTTCACTCAAATGTCAATTGGAGCGGAATAAAAATTTCATTAAAACGGATTTAAAAAAATCCCCGCCTGCAAAAGACGGGGAATTCTGTGTAAATGCGTTACTTTGCGTACTCGATAGCTCTGCTTTCTCTGATAAGATGAACCTTGATCTGACCGGGATAATCCATCTCGTTTTCGATCTTGGCTGCGATCTCTCTTGCAACGAGAGCCATTTTTTCGTCGTTGATCTGCTCGGGAACCACCATAATTCTGACCTCTCTGCCCGCCTGGATAGCGTAGGATTTCTCAACGCCCTCGTAGGAGGTGCATATTTCCTCAAGCTTCTGCAGACGCTTGATGTAGTTCTCGTAGTTCTCGTTTCTTGCACCGGGTCTTGCGGCGGAAATAGCGTCAGCCGCCTGAACCAGAGCCGCAACAACGGTCTTTGTCTCAACATCGCCGTGGTGAGCCTCAATAGCGTGAATGACCTCGGGGCTTTCCTTGTACTTGCGGCAAACGTCAACGCCTATCTGAACGTGAGAGCCTTCGATCTCGTAGCTGAGCGCCTTGCCGATATCGTGAAGCAGACCTGCACGTCTTGCAAGATTTGCGTCAACACCAAGCTCGGAAGCCATAATGCCTGCCAGATGAGCCACCTCGATAGAGTGGTCAAGAACGTTCTGTCTGTAGGAAGTTCTGTATCTGAGACGTCCGATAAGACGAACAAGCTCGTGGTTTATGCCGTGAACATTGGTCTCGAGAATAGCTCTCTCGCCCTCCTGCTTGATGCGGTGCTCAACCTCGCGCTTTGCCTTGTCCACCATTTCCTCAATTCTTGCAGGGTGGATACGTCCGTCTGCAATAAGCTTCTCAAGAGCAATTCGTGCAACCTCACGTCTTGCAGGGTCGAAGCAGGAAAGAGTGATAGCCTCGGGGGTGTCGTCAATGATAAGCTCAACGCCTGTGAGAGTTTCCAGAGTGCGGATATTTCTTCCCTCACGTCCGATAATTCTACCCTTCATCTCATCGCTGGGAAGAGGAACAACGGAAACGGCGGTCTCAGCCACCTGATCGGCGGCGCACTTTGCGATTGCAAGGGAAATAAGGTTTCTCGCCTTGTCCTCGCACTCGTCCTTGAGCTGAGTTTCAAACTGCTGAACTTTGAGAGCCTTCTCGTGAACCAGCTCATTTTCAAGCATAGAGAGCAGGTGCTCCTTAGCCTGATCCATAGTGAACTGGGAAATTTTCTCCAGAATTTCCATCTGGGAGTGCTTGATCTTGTCAGCCTCCTCAAGCTTTTCGTCAGCGGCTTTCAGCTTTTTCTGGAGCTGTTCGTCCTTTTTCTCCAGGGTGTCGTTTTTCTTGTCAAGGTTTTCTTCCTTCTGCTGGATACGTCTTTCCTGACGGGAAAGCTCGTTTCTGCGCTCCTTGATCTCTTTTTCAAGCTCGGTGCGGCTCTTGTGTATTTCGTCCTTAGCTTCCACAAGAGCGATTTTCTTTTTGCTGTCGGCTTCCTCTTTTGCCGCTTCGATAATGCGCTCAGCCTCTTTTTCGGCGGAGCCTATTGCGGATTCTGCCTGAGACTTGCGGTAATTTATTCCCGCCTTAAAGCAGATAAAGCCCGAAACAGCCGCAGCCACAACAAATATGACCACATAAATGGCATACTGCAACAAAAAAACCTCCTTTTCATAATACTAAAAATATGGTAATCGCTTCGGAGGTCCGTGAAGCTCATAAATATTAAATAAACCGCTTGTTTGGGGAATGTAAACAGCTTAAAATAATTTAACAGAAGTATATTTTTACCATAAGCGAATATTATAGAATCCCGAAAACTGAGCGCGCCGAATAAAACGGAACGGACGGCTCATAATATATATGAAAAACTTCAACGATCCGCAGGGATATGCGGAAAACGGCTTGAAGCGATAATGTAAAAGCAGTTTCTATAAATGGCAGACGGCTTTTTTGGAAAATTGACCGCTTACCGAAAATATTTTTACTGCAGACACAATATTATTGTAATATAAAATTTTCCTCTTGTCAAGGAATTTTATATAATTTAACACTATTACATAATAAAATTGTAGTTTTGCTGTACAAAAATACCGTTGACATACGGCTCGGTTAGTGATATCATATATATGTATAGATTTAAAATCGCTGATGAGAGATCCGTTCTGTGAAAAGGCTGTTTTCAGAGAGTGCCCGGCATAGGCTGAAACCGGGTGCGGCAGTGCATAGTATCGGTACCGCTTTCTGAGTCCGCTTAATAGGCGGCGGCTGCCCCCGTTACAGGGCGAATGAGGCGTTTTACACTAAGGTAAAGCGTGAAAACGGGTGGAAACACGGTAATTTATCGTCCCGGGGCAATGGCTTTTTAACAAAAGTCTCAGCTTCGGGGCGTTTTTATTTTTTAGGAAAGAAGATTTTAAGAGAATGAACCAGTTATCAGATCTTTACACAAGACTTTCGGGGCTTGCGGTGTTTCGCGGGGTATTAAAGCTCAAAACTATGGGCAGGCTTATGGATATGCTCAGAGAGCAGACTCCTGCCTCAGTGGGCGAGTTTGTAAACTCCCTCTACAGGCACGGCTCCAACCTTTCAAGCTACATCATCAAGGCAGTCACCGAGGACGAGAACACATATCTTTTAAGAAAAGCCCGCAGAGAGCCTATCCCCCCCGTTATGGAGACCGCCGTCCGCAAGGAATTGGGGCTTTTCAGCGAGATATCAATGCTCACCACCGAAAATGTCCGCACGGCAATGGGCTATATGGGCTATCTTCCCGAATGGGAGAATACAAACCTTGACTTCGAGGCTATCTACGCCGACAGGATAGACAAGCTTTTCACCAAGGGCTACGGCATATTCGCAAAATATACCGCCTTTATGCTGAAAGACCACGTGATAACCCCCGTCCTGACCCCCGACCCCCAGCGGCTCTCGCAGCTGCCTGCATATGAAACTCAGCGCAAGATGGTAATAGACAACACTCTTGCCCTCATAAAAGGCAGACCTGCCGCAAACTGCCTGCTTTACGGCGATGCGGGAACGGGAAAATCCTCAACCGTAAAGGCTGTGGTGAATGAATTTTTCGACAGAGGACTTAGGCTCATTGAGCTAAAAAAAGCCCAGCTCCACGAGCTGCCCGACGTTATGGAGAGCATTGCCGACAATCCACTTAAATTCATCATATTCATAGACGACCTTTCTTTCTCCTCCGATGACGCAGACTTCGGCGCGCTCAAAGCCGTTCTTGAAGGCTCCATATCCTCCAAGGCGTCCAATGCGGTCATCTACGCCACCAGCAACCGCCGCCACCTTGTCAAGGAAAGCTTTGCCGACAGAGACGGAGACGATATCCACGCAAGAGATACACGCGAGGAGCTTGCCTCCCTGTCCGAGCGCTTCGGCTTGAAGGTAACGTTCCTCAAGCCCGACAAGGATACATATCTCAAGATCGTCGATTATCTTGCAGGTCAGTACGGCATTACAATGGATAAAGACGAGCTGTATACCAAGGCAGAAGCCTACGCCCTCCGCAGAAGCGGACGAAGCGGACGTGCCGCAAGACATTTTGTGGAAATGCTCAAGGCAGGCGAGCCCGAAAATCAGCAGTAAGGAGTTTTATATATTGAATATTCGTAAAATTCCAGCCCTTTGTGCGACCCTTGCTTTTCTGACAGCCTGCAGTTCCTCTGCAAGCACATCGGACACACAGGAAAGCGCACCCTCGGACACATCGGCAGTCTCCGAAAGTGAAGTATCATCGGCGGCTGAGGAAACCGAAACCGACACCGAAACCACTGCCATACTCACCAATAGTATGGAATATAACATCGCCTCCCTTAAAGGTCCCACCACAATGGGAATGGTTAAGCTTATGTCCGACAGTGAAAAGGGTGAAACGTTCAATAAATACAATGTGACTATTTACGGCACCGCCGACGAGATAGTAACAGGCATTGTAAGCGGCAATACTGACATTGCCAATGTCCCCGCAAACCTTGCCGCTGTGCTTTACAACAAGACAGAGGGCAATATAAAGACTGCCGCTGTAAACACCCTCGGAGTGCTATATGTAGTGACCTCGGGGGAGGAGATAACTTCGATTGCCGACCTCAAGGGCAAAACGGTCTATTCCACAGGCAAGGGAACCACTCCCGAGTATGTATTAAACTACATTCTGAGAGCAAACGGTCTTGAGCCGCAGACAGATGTTACCATTGAGTACAAGTCCGAGGCAAGCGAATGTGCCGCTGTAATGGCGGAAAGCGAGAATGCAATTGCCGTACTCCCTCAACCCTATGTGACCGCCGCACAGCTGCAGAATGAGAACATAAAGATCGCCCTGAGCCTCACCGACGAGTGGGACAAGGTCAGCGAAACTCCTCTCATCACAGGCGTGACCATTGCACAGAAAAGCGTTATTGAGGAAAATGCTGTTGCTTTTGATGATTTCATCGGTGAATATCAGGCTTCTGTTGATTTTGTAAATGAAAACACCGATGAAGCCGCCGAACTCATAGGAAACTATGATATTGTGAAAGCCCCCGTTGCAAAAAAGGCACTGCCTTACTGCAATATAACTCTTTTACGGAGGGAGGATATGAGAAGTGCCGTAACAGGCTACTGGAATATCCTCTTTGATGCCGACCCAAAGTCTGTGGGCGGTAAGCTCCCGAATGATGATGCTTTCTATACGGAAATGATATATGAATAGGTCTGACAAAAAAGACTTTTTTCAAAAAGCTTTGGGCATATTATTCTGGCTGCTGCTCTGGCAGCTTGCCGCAATGCTCCTTGACAAGCGGATAATCCTCGTGACCCCCATTGCCGCGGTAAAACGGCTTTCCCAGCTTTGCTTTGAAGCGGATTTTATAAAGACCGTCCTCAATTCCTTTCTTCGGATAGGCGGCGGCTTTTTCGCAGGGGTCATAACGGGAACGGTTTTGGCGGTGCTGTCGGAATCATTTTCCCTTGCTAAAGCAGTCATATCCCCCGCAATGTCGGCGGTGAAGGCAGTTCCTGTGGCAAGCTTTATAATCTTTGCCCTGTTTTTTCTGAAAAGCTCCGCACTGTCGTTCCTCATTTCTTCACTTATGGTAACGCCCGTTATCTTTGAAGCCGTAAGCAAGGGGATAGGAAATGCAGACGAAAAGCTTTCCGAGGCGGCAAGGCTCTTTGAACTGAGCGCCGCAAAAAAGGCAAGATATCTTTATTTTCCCTCGGTAATGCCCTTTCTCACCGCATCATTCAGAACGGGAGCGGGGCTTGCCTTCAAGAGCGGAACTGCGGCGGAGGTCATAGGACAGCCCGATTTCACACTTGGCGATATGCTCTACCGCTCAAAGATATATCTTGAGACCGCCGACTTATTTGCGTGGACAATTGTGATAATCCTGCTGGGAAAGCTGTTCGAGCTGCTTGTGACAAGCCTGCTTGACTGCGTGT
This sequence comes from Oscillospiraceae bacterium, assembly GCA_028720105.1. Classification (GTDB taxonomy): domain Bacteria; phylum Bacillota; class Clostridia; order Oscillospirales; family Ruminococcaceae; genus Huintestinicola. The sequence goes on from JAQYLI010000023.1 coordinate 23,889, forward strand.
ATAAGAGTTCTCAGCATTTGAAAATAAACCATAACCTTAAAGGGGGTGTTTGCTCCGATGAATAATTTTAAACGCTTTTCAAAGGAGCGGCATACCGTTACGGCGGTAAATGCCGCAGAGTTTACAATATGAAATAATTTTAACAAAGGAGAATAAAAAAATGATAAAGCTTACACTTAAAGACGGCTCCGTAAGAGAAGCCGAGAGCGGAATTTCCGCCGCAGAAATTATCAAGGGAATTGGAATGGGTCTTTACAAGGCTGCCTGCTGCGTAAAGCTTGACGGAGAGGTCTGCGACCTGAGAACTCCCGTGGAAAAGGACTGCACTTTTGAAGTCTGCACCTTTGACAGCGAGGAGGGCAAAAAGACCTTCTGGCACACCGCTTCTCACATTCTGGCACAGGCTGTAAAGCGCATTTATCCCGAAACCAAGCTGTCCATAGGCCCTTCTATCGACAATGGTTTCTACTATGATTTCGACACCGACCACCCCTTTACCTCCGACGACCTTGCAAAGTTTGAAGCGGAGATGAAGAAGATAGTCAAGGAGGGCATTGAGATATCCCGTTTTGAGCTGCCCCCCGCAGAAGCAGAGTCGAGACTCACCGAAATGGGCGAGCCTTACAAGGTTGAGCTTTGCAAGGAGCACAGCGACAAGGGCGAGAACATCAGCTTCTACAAGCAGGGCGATTTCACCGACCTCTGCGCAGGTCCTCATCTTATGTCCACCGCTCCCGTAAAGGCGTTCAAGCTCACAAACTGCACAGGCGCATACTGGAGAGGTGACTCCAAGGGCAAGCAGCTTTGCAGAGTTTACGGCACCGCCTTCCCCAAGGCTTCCGAGCTTGAGGAATATCTCAAGAAGGTGGAAGAGGCTAAGAGCCGCGACCACAACAAGCTGGGAAGAGAGCTTGAGTATTTCACCACTGTTGATTATATCGGTCAGGGTCTGCCAATAATGCTCCCCAAGGGCGCAAAGGTTATACAGATAATGCAGAGATGGGTGGAGGACGAGGAAGCAAAGCGCGGCTGTATGCTCACCAAGACCCCCTATATGGCTAAGAGAGAGCTTTACAAAATTTCGGGACACTGGGATCACTACCTTGACGGTATGTTCGTGCTTGGTGACCCCGACGACGAGGAAAAGGAGTGCTTTGCACTTCGTCCTATGACCTGTCCTTTCCAGTATCAGGTATTCCTCAATCGTCAGCGCTCCTACCGTGACCTGCCTATGAGACTTACCGAAACCTCCACCCTGTTCAGAAACGAGGACAGCGGCGAGATGCACGGTCTTATCAGAGTAAGACAGTTTACCATTTCCGAGGGACATTACATTCTCCGTCCCGAGCAGCTTGAGGAGGAGTTCAAGGGCTGTCTGGAGCTGGCAAAATACTGTCTCGATACCGTTGGACTGCTTGAGGACTGCACATTCCGCTTCTCACAGTGGGATCCCGCTAACCCCAAGAACAAGTACGAGGGTACTGCCGAGCAGTGGGAAGAGGCTCAGGCTGTAATGAAAACTATCCTTGACGATCTGGGCGTTGAATACACCATCGGTATTGACGAAGCCGCATTCTACGGTCCCAAGCTGGATATCCAGTACCACAACGTTTACGGCAAGGAGGACACACTCGTTACCATTCAGATAGATATGCTCCTTGCACAGCGTTTCGGAATGGAATATGTAGATGTTGACGGCACAAAGAAAAATCCCTACATTATCCACCGCACAAGTCTCGGCTGCTACGAGAGAACTCTTGCATACCTCATTGAGAAATACGGCGGAGCACTTCCTCTGTGGCTGTCTCCTGAGCAGGTTCGTATCCTGCCCGTAACCGACAGAGCAAAGGAATACGGCGAGGGCATTGCCGCAAAGCTTGACTCTATGGGCATCAGAGTTACCGTTGACAACAGAAACGAGAAGATAGGCTACAAAATTCGTCAGGCTCAGCTTGAGAAGATACCCTACTTCTTCATCGTTGGCGACAAGGAAGTGGAGGACAACACCGTTTCCCTGCGTTCGAGAAAGGACGGAGACCTGGGCGCTTCGCCTCTTAACGATGTTATCGCTAAGATAATCGAGGAGAACGCTTCCAAGGCAAGATAAGCTGTAAAGTATTCGGGGCTGCCGCAGTAAATATCTGCGGCAGCCCGTTTAAGAAAGGACAAAGCTATGAAGCTTAAACCCTATTCAAGACGGGTGTACTACTACGAGACAGACAAAATGGGCATAGTCCACCACTCAAACTATATCCGCTGGTTTGAAGAAGCAAGAGTTGACCTTATCGAGCAGGCAGGACTGCCCTTTCAGTACGTTGAAGCCGAGGGGCTTATGACTCCCGTTCTCAGCGCAGAGTGCGAGTATAAGCTGCCCTTTAAATTCGGGGACGTGTTTATTATCAAGGCGTATATCCCCGATTTCGGAGGAGCGAGATTTTCCGTTATCTACGAGGTCACAGACCCGGAGGGAACAGTTCACGCAACGGGAAAGACCACCCACTGCTTTGTGGATATGGATATGCGCCCCGCAAGGATAAAAAAGACCCATCCTCACGTTTATGAGGTCTATGACGAGATATGCAGAAGCTCGGAGGGGCTGTATGATGAATAAAAAGCTTGCGGCAGTATGCTTCGGGGTATTGCTGCTCACCGCCTGCGGTGCGGAAAAAGCCGCTCCCGAGCTAACCGAAGCTCAGGAGACTACAGTTTCCGAAACGGTAACCACTTCCGACACTCAGCCCGAAAGCGTTTCCGAGACTACTGCCGAAACTTACGGCGAGACGGAAACCGAAACAACGACAGAAAGCGTGAACGAAACTCCCGACATTTCCGCCGATTACAAGACGCTCTACAAAGAAAAGCTTTCCGAAATACAGGAATACGAGGAATACGAGCCGTCAGTATCGACTTTTGACCTCTGCGATATTGACAATGACGGCACGCCCGAGCTGATAGCGGCTTTCGGTAATTATCACGCAGCTATGGTAACAATATTTACCGTCCGTAACGGAGAGGTGATAAAGCTCAGCGATCCCTTGTCAGGCGATGAATATTCGGGCTTCGGTTCATGGGGAACGGCGCAGGTCGCTGAGGGGGGATATATCGCAAGCCGTTACTCCGGAATGGGTTCGGGCTATGCGGATTATTATCGTCTTGAAAAGGGAGAGCTTACCCATCTTGTCAGCTTCGAGCATCATATGTATTTCCCCGATGAAAGCGAAGAGGAAGGGGATAAATTCGTTATTGACGGCAATGAAGTTACCGATGAGGAATATAACGAAGCTGTAGGAAAATACGAAGCAATGGACTGGACAGATGTGGGTCAGGGCTATCGTTTTTTTGATATTGACGAGGCAGAAAAGGTAATTGATGATTATGGAAAATAATGTAAAAATGCAGACAGTTGAGATATTCACAGATGGCGCCTGCTCGGGAAATCCCGGTCCCGGGGGCTGGGGAGCAATACTCAGAATGGGCGAGCATTACAAGGAGCTTTCGGGAGGCGAGCCCGACACCACCAACAACCGTATGGAGCTTACCGCCGTAATAGAAGCCCTTTCCGCCTTAAAACGCCCCTGTCACGTTATCCTCACCACCGACAGCAAATACGTCTGCGACAGCATATCAAAGGGCTGGGCAGCAGGCTGGAAAAAACGGGGCTGGATAAAGGCAGACAAGAAGCCTGCGCTCAACTCCGACCTGTGGGAAAGGTGCCTTGCCCTTCTCGATATCCACGATGTGGAGCTGAGATGGGTCAAGGGTCACGCGGGACACCCCGAAAATGAACGCTGCGATGAGCTTGCGGTCATTGAAAGAGATAAAAACGCACGATAATGCATATTTTTCCTATTGACAACCGCTGTAAATAATGATATGATAAACTCGTATTATTATATTTGAAAAAGGAAACGGGATAAATGGAAGATATCAAGGAGAAAAATCAGGCGGCAGACAGCATAGACAGCGAGACTGCAAGCCTTATATCCGCAGCCATTGCAGGGAAAAAGGAAGCGGCTGCAAAAGCAAAGTCAAAGCATAAGAAAAAGATCATCATCACCGCATCGGTAGCGGCGGCGGCAGCCCTTGCGGCAATATACTTCGGCGGCTGGGCTGCTTCAATGGGAAAATTCCTTCCCAACACATACATAAACGGCGTTGACGTCAGCAAAAAGAACATTTCCGAGGCTGCCGCTCTCGTTCAGGCGGAATGTGCGCCTGTAAGCGTTACCGTCATAGAGCGGAACGGGGACGAAAAGGTGTTCAGCCCCTCGGATTTCGATTATTCCTATGATGTATTCGGCGAGATAGGAGAGATATACCGCAGCGTAAACCACGGCGGCTGGCTGCTTTCCTATTTTAAAGAGTCCTATTACGAAACTCAGTCAAAGCCCTCCTATGATGAAAACAAGCTGAAAAGACTCCTTACACGAACCTCCTGGGGCAGCGTTCCCACCGAGGACGCAAAGCTTGTTCACGGGGAAAACGGTTACTATATCAAGGAAGAGGTCTACGGCGACAAGCCCGATGAGAAAAAGCTTACCGAATACGTTCTCTCCGAAGCCGCAAAGGGCAATTTCACCGTTGACCTGGAGGAAGGCGGCTGCTACGAGGACCCGAAGGTGTTTGCAGCAGACCTGGAGGGAAATCTGGACGATCTTAACAACAAATTCAACTATGTGATAACCTACGACTTCGGCTATGCCACCGAGGAGCTTACGGGCGCAATGGTTTACGAATGGATGGAGGACGGCGGCGTTCTCGACAGAAGCAGGGCTGAAAAATATGTGGACTCCCTTGCGGAGAAATACGACACCTTTATGACCGCCCGAAAATTTCAGACCACAAACCGAGGCACTATCACTATGAGCCAGGGACGGTATTCCACAGGTCAGTACGGCTGGTGGACCGACAGGGAAAAGACCGTTGAAAAGCTGCTGGAGTACATAGACAAGGGCGAATCCGTCACCGTTGAGCCTGAATATGTCACCCTTGACACGGGATATAAATACCGGGGCTTCGACTCTGCCCGCTCTGCGGAGGGGGATATCGGCAATACCTATATCGAGGTTGATCTTTCCGCCCAGCATATGTGGTATTACGAAAACGGCGAGGTAAAGTTTGAAACTGGTCAGATAGTTTCGGGCAAGGCAAGCGACCCCAAGCGCAAAACCCCCGAGGGCGTTTACAGCGTCTACACCAAGAGCAAAAACTACACGATGAAAGCCGCAGACGGCTCCTACACCGCCAAATGCGCTTACTTTATGAGAGTAAGCTTCGAGGGCATCGGCTTCCACGACCTCAGCCGCTCGGCATACGGCGGAAACATCTATCTCACAAACGGCTCCCACGGCTGTATCAATATGAAATATGACGAGGTCAAAACTCTTTACGAAATGGTGGAAAGAGGCACCCCCGTTATTATGTATTACTGATAAATAATTAGGCGAAATGCATATATGCAGTATAAAACGTATAATATACTGCATATATGCATATTTTATGCAGCCGCCTGCCCGTAAAAGTGAATATTTTGCGTAAATTCGGAAAAATTATGCATTAAAGCCTTGACTTTTGCCGCAAAGGGTGTATAATAATAATCAGCAGCGTTACGGCTTATGTTTATGGGCGTAAGGGTACGGGCGTACAGGGAACCTCAGAAAAAACTTTACCGTTTTTCCGGGGACCCCCATTATTTTTTACGGAGGTACTGTAAAATGGCAGTAAAAAAGGAAAACATCAAAAAAGTAGTTCTCGCATATTCCGGCGGTCTTGACACATCTATCATCATTCCCTGGCTCAAGGAAAACTACAATAACTGCGAGGTCATCGCCGTTTCCGCAGATGTAGGACAGGGCACCGAGCTTGACGGTCTCGAGGAAAAGGCTATTAAGACAGGCGCTTCCAAGCTCTACATAGAGGACCTCAAGGAAGAATTTATTCAGGATTACATTTACCCCACCGTTCAGGCAGGCGCAGTTTACGAGGGCAAGTACCTTCTGGGCACCTCCTTTGCACGTCCTATCATCGCAAAGAGAATTGCGGAGATCGCACTCAAGGAAGGCGCAGACGCTATCTGCCACGGCTGCACAGGCAAAGGCAACGACCAGGTAAGATTTGAGCTTGCTATCAAGGCTTTCGCTCCCGATATGGCTATCATCGCTCCCTGGAGAGAATGGACGATCAAGTCCAGAGACGAGGAGATCGACTACGCCGAGGCTCACAATATCCCCCTCAAGATAACAAGAGAGACAAACTACTCCAAGGACAAGAACATCTGGCACCTTTCCCACGAGGGTCTCGACCTTGAGGATCCCGCAAACGAACCTCAGTACAACAAGGAGGGCTTCCTTGAGCTGGGCGTATCTCCCGAAAAGGCTCCCGATAAGGCTACATACGTTACCATTCACTTTGAAAAGGGCGTTCCCACAGCTGTTGACGGCAAGGAAATGAACGGCGTTGAGCTGGTAAGCACACTCAACAAGCTTGGCGGCGAGAACGGTATCGGTCTTGTTGACCTGGTTGAGAACCGTCTTGTTGGTATGAAGTCCAGAGGCGTTTATGAAACACCCGGCGGAACTATCCTTTACAGAGCGCACGAGGCTCTCGAGACCATCTGCCTCGACAAGGAGACCGCAAGAATCAAGTCCTACCTTTCCATCAAGTTTGCAGATATCGTATATAACGGTCAGTGGTTCACTCCTCTCAGAGAGGCTCTTTCCGCTTTCGTTTCCGAGACTCAGAAGACTGTTACAGGCGACGTTAAGCTGAAGCTCTACAAGGGCAACGTTATCAACGCAGGCATCACCTCTCCCTACACCCTCTATGATGAGGAAGTAGCTACATTTGACGAGGATCACGTTTACGACCAGTCCGACGCAGGCGGATTTATCAACATCTTCGGTCTCCCCACCCACGTTAAGGCTAAGCTTGACCAGAAGAGAGGAAAGTAATTTCCCGTTTTAAAAATTTAAAATAATCTTGTGTTATGCCCGAAACACACCGTTTCGGGCATTGCACTTATTTCGTTTTTAAATTCATTCGGAGTAGAACAGAAAAAGCTTGGAATAATAACAGAAAAAAGCCGTAAACGGTATTGCCGTAAACGGCATCAAAGAAAGGACGCTCAATTTTATGAGAACTTTTAAAAAAGGAATATTATCCCTGCTGCTTGCAGCGCTTATGCTGACCCTTGCAGCCTGCGATCAAAATAAACAGGATTATGAAAAGCTCAAGACCGATATCGTGGGAATTTGGTGCGATATAAACGGTCCCGAGTATTTCGAAAACGACGGCGACCCCTATTATCAGATATACGAATTTACATCCGGCGGAATGCTCGCCTATCACATAATCACTCCTAACATCGCTTCATACTATGATTTTTCCTATGAGCTGAGAGACAATTTCCTTGATATCGACGGACAGATGTGCAAGGTAAGCATAGAGAACGATATCCTTACTATGACCAACGACAGCGGAGATACAAAGTACCGCCGTATGAGTATGGAGGAAGTTTGCAATTTCGGCGTTGTGTATCTGGACAGCGACAATTATTATAAGCAGCTTGAATACACCGATTTCTTCAAAACCAACTGGCCCGACGCTTCTGCTGCCGCTGCGGAAACAGGCGCTGCCGAGACGGATATCTCCGCAGAAACAGACGCGGAGACAAACACGGAAACAGAAGATATCGCTTCGTAAGATAATATGACCCAAACTGAAAGGAATGATATATAAATGGCAAAGATGTGGGCAGGACGTTTCTCTAAAGAGGTAGACGAAAAGGTAAATGACTTCAACTCCTCAATTTCCTTTGACTGCCGTATGTACAGGCACGATATAAAAGGCTCAATGGCGCACGCAAGAATGCTTGGGGAGCAGGGGATAATTGCTCCCGAGGAAAGCGAGAAAATAATCAAGGGTCTTGAGGGCATACTTTCCGACCTTGACAGCGGGAAGCTCAGCTTTGACCCCAATGCCGAGGATATCCATATGTTTGTGGAGCAGGTGCTTACCGAGCGTCTCGGCGATACGGGCAAGAGACTTCACACCGCGCGAAGCAGAAACGACCAGGTGGCTCTGGATATCAAATACTATCTCAAAGATAAGTGCGACGAGATATCAAAGCTTGTTTACGAGCTTATCGAGACGATTATCGAGACTGCTCAGGAGCATTACGACACCGTAATGCCCGGCTACACTCACCTCCAGAGAGCACAGCCTGTGACCTTTGCCCACCACATAATGGCATATGCCCAGATGCTGACAAGAGATCTCGGCAGACTTGCCGACTGCAAAAAGCGTATGGACAGAATGCCCCTCGGCTCCTGCGCTCTTGCGGGAACCACATATCCCCTTAACAGAAAGAGAGTTGCGGAGCTTCTTGAATTTGAGGATATCACCTACAACAGCCTTGACGGTGTTTCCGACAGAGACTACTGCATTGAGCTTGCGAGTGCAATTTCCGTTCTGATGATGCACCTTTCCAGATTTTCCGAGGAGATAATAATGTGGTGCAGCTGGGAATTCAAGTTTATTGAGCTTGACGACGCATATTCCACAGGCTCTTCCATAATGCCCCAGAAGAAAAATCCCGACATCACCGAACTTATCAGAGGTAAGACGGGAAGAGTTTACGGCGACCTTATGACCCTGCTTTCAATGATGAAAAACCTTCCCCTTGCCTACAACAAGGATATGCAGGAGGACAAGGAAGCCATATTTGACGCTGTTGACACCGTTAAGCTTTGTCTCTCCACCTTTATTCCCATGTTCAGAACAATGACGGTGCTCAAGGAAAATATGAGAAAGGCTGCGGCAAAGGGCTTTATAAATGCTACCGACTGCGCAGATTACCTTGTTAAGAAGGGAATGCCTTTCAGAGACGCATATAAGATAACGGGAACTCTCGTTGCACGCTGCATTGACCTTGGAACAACTCTTGAGGAACTTGATATCAAGGAATACAAGAGGCTTTCCGATGTGTTTGACGAGGACGTTTACAAGGCTATCAACCTTGAGACCTGCGTAATGCAGAGAAATGTGGACGGCGGTCCCGCTCCCGAGGCTGTTGCAAGGCAGATAGAACAGCTCAAAGCCGAGCTTAGAGCATATAATTTCGCAGGCTGAGCCTGCAGCCAATCGTTCTATAGTTTATTTGGGCAACAGACAGACGGCTCGGTAACGATACAACAAGGTTGCCCCAAAAATAAAGCTTTTGTAGAGGTAAAGAAAATGTCATACAAAATTTTCATAGACGGCAAAGAGGGAACAACGGGGCTTCGCATTGCCGACCGTTTCAAAAACAGGAGCGACATTGAGCTTCTGGAAATTTCCGAGGAAAAGCGCAAGGACACCGAGGAGAGAAAGAAGCTTATAAACGCTTCGGACTACACCTTCCTCTGCCTGCCCGACGCGGCAGCAATTGAGGCTGTTTCCCTTGTGGAAAACGACCGCACCAAGATAATAGACGCTTCCACCGCTCACAGAACAAACCCCAACTGGGTATACGGTCTCCCCGAGCTTTCAAAGGAGCAGAGACGGGCAGTTGCGGCTTCAAAGAGAACTGCGGTACCCGGCTGCTATGCCAGCGGATTTAACTGCCTTATGTACCCCATGGTAAAATCGGGAATGATAGCGCCTTATCACCCTGTTATATGCCATGCGGTATCGGGCTACAGCGGCGGCGGCAAGAAGCTTATCGCACGCTACGAGGACGAAAACAGAGCAATCGAGCTTTCAAGCACAAGAGCATATTCCCTGGGCAAGACCCACAAGCACGTTAAGGAAATGATGGCGGTATCGGGACTTTCCTATCCCCCCATATTCTGCCCCTCTGTGGGAGATTTCTACAACGGAATGGTTGTGACCGTTCCCGTTCATCTGAGAACAATGGCGAGAAAGGTAACTCCCCACGATGTTTGGGAGATGTTTGCGGAGCATTACGAGGGCGAGAGATTTGTTAAGGTAATGCCCTTTGGTGCTGAGGGAATGCCCGAAGAAGCGGAGCTTTTCTCCAACACTCTTGCGGACACCAATATGCTTCAGATATTCGTTTACGGCAACGACGACCACGTTCTCCTCTGCTCAAGACTTGATAATCTTGGCAAGGGTGCAAGTGGCGCGGCTGTTCAGTGTATGAATATTATGATGGGCATTGACGAGGGTACGGGGCTTGAATGAGGCAGGCTGAGCCTGCAGCCGCTTCGCGCCGTAAATTTCTCGGATAATGTTACATTCTCCTGCGCCTGTTAGTTTATTAGCATAATAAAGCAAAAGAGCGTGATACTATGACCCATTCCGAACTCCTCTCCTACTGCCTTCAAAAAAAGGGCGCCTATGAAGATCACCCATTCGGAGAAGGCTGCACCGTAGTGAAGGTAAAAAAGCGGATATTCGCCCAGCTTTTTATGCTGAAAGGCGAACCAATGCTCACCTTTAACGGGGATATCCCAACGGGAGAATTTTACCGCACCATGTTCCCCGATGATGTAAAACGAGGCTATCACTGTCCCCCCGTACAGCAGCCCTATTTCAATACCGTAAACCTGTCGGGCACCGTTCCCGACGAGGAGCTGCTGCGAATGATAGACGGCTCCTACAAATATGTAGTCTCAAAGCTCACCAAAAAAGCAAGAGAAGAACTTATTAACGATAAATAATTTATAATAAAAAGAAGGTCATTGATATGGAATTTGTAACCATCGAAGGCGGCGTATGTGCCGCAAAGGGATTTAAGGCAAGCGGAGTTTACTGCGGCATAAAGGAAAATCCCACCAAAAAGAACGATATTGCAATGGTGGTATCGGACGTTATGTGCAATACCGCAGGGGTCTACACTCAGAACAAGGTAAAGGGCGCACCCGTTATTGTCACAAAGAAAAATCTCGAAAAATCCGGCGGAAAGACAAAGGCAATAATCGTAAATTCCAAGAACGCCAATACCTGCAACGCCGACGGCGAGGAAAAGGCAAACGAAATGTGCCGCCTTACCGCAAAAGCTTTGGGAATCAAGCCCGAAGAGGTGATAGTTGCTTCAACAGGCGTTATCGGACAGGTGCTTCCCATTGAGCCTATTGTGAAGGCAGTTCCTCAGCTTGCAGAAAAGCTTTCCTATACGGGCAATATCGAAGCCGCAACAGCAATTATGACCACCGACACCGTTAAAAAGGAATACGCCGTAGAATTTGAGATAGGCGGAAAGACCTGCCGAATGGGCGGTATGGCAAAGGGCAGCGGAATGATACACCCCAATATGGCGACCACCCTTAATTTTATCACCACAGACTGCGCCGTTTCCGTTCCTATGCTCCAAAAGGCGCTTTCGGAAATTGTGAAAATTACATATAACTGCCTTTCCGTAGACGGCGACCAGTCCACCAACGATACCTGTATGCTTATGTCGGACGGACTTGCGGAAAATCCCGAAATAGCCGCCGAGGGAGCAGAATTTGACACCTTCAAAGCCGCACTCTATCAGGTAATGGCAAACCTGACCCGTATGCTTGCAAAGGACGGCGAGGGTGCAACAAAGCTCCTCACCTGCATTTGTTCGGGCGCACCCGACCTTGACACCGCAATAATCGTGGCAAAGAGCGTTATCCGTTCTCCCCTGTTCAAATGCGCAATGTTCGGCTCGGACGCAAACTGGGGACGTGTTCTCTGTGCAATAGGCTATGCGGAGGCGGATTTTGATATCAACAAGGTTGATGTTGACCTTGGCTCAAGGGCAGGCAAAATTGCCGTTTGCCGCAATGGTGCAGGCGTGGATTTCTCCGAGGACGAAGCAAAGAAAATTCTCACCGAGGACGAGATAGAAATTTACATCAGCCTTAATCAGGGAAATGCACAGGCAACCGCCTGGGGCTGCGACCTAACATACGATTACGTTAAGATAAACGGAGATTATCGCTCATAATACCATAGGGGGATAATATGAAGGACGACTTTGACGGCAGATCTGATACTCCCGAGGAGGATATTACAGAGGTAGGTTTTTTTGAAAACAGCTTTGCGGAAATTTCCCCGGACAATGACAGCAATTGGAATATCAGTTTTGAAGGAATAAATAACAACATCTTCAAATCAAACGGGAACAAAAGCAAAGCCCTTTCATATGAGATCCCACGTGAGGACGCTGTAAAACTTGCGGGTATCATCGACCGCATAATAAAAGGAGAGTACATATAAAATGGGAACAGAAAATCTCATATCAAATGAAATACGCTCGCAGGTGCTCATAGATGCCCTGCCCTACATTCAGAGATATAACGACAAGATAGTTGTCATAAAATACGGCGGCAACGCAATGACCAACGAAGCACTCAAGGACGCGGTAATGAGCGATATCGTTCTGCTTAACCTCGTAGGCATAAAGACCGTTCTCGTTCACGGCGGCGGACCCGAGATAAGCGATATGCTGAAAAGAGTGGGCATTGAGAGCAAGTTCATAAACGGCCTCAGATACACCGACGAAGCCACCGTTGATATCGTGAAAATGGTGCTTGCAGGAAAGGTGAACAAGGAGCTTGTTTCCCACCTTACACAGCACGGCGGCAAGGCACTTGGAATGTGCGGCATTGACGGACAGATGATACTCTGCCACAAAATGGAGAGCGAGGTTGACCTGGGATTTGTTGGCGAGATAGACACCATAAACACCGCCCCCATACTTGATGCCCTTTCAAACGGCTATGTTCCCGTAATATCCACCGTAGCCTGCGACGAGCAGGGTCAGACCTACAACATAAACGCCGACACCGCCGCCGCAAGAATAGCCGCCGAGCTTAAAGCGGAAAACCTTATCCTTATGACGGACATCGTGGGACTTCTGAGAGACAAGGACGATAACGGCACACTTATCCCCAAGGTTCAGGTCAGCGAGGTTCCCTTTATGAAGAGACAGGGCATAATCAGCGGCGGAATGATACCTAAGATTGACTGCTGTGTTGAAGCTGTAAGACGAGGCGTTAAAAAGACCTGCATAATCGACGGAAGAGTTCCCCACTCCATTCTTATCGAGCTGCTTTCAAATGAGGGAATAGGTACGCAGTTCATATAAGCGGGGAACGCCCCGCGGCGGCTTCGCGCTGTTAATTTGTTTGAATAGGTTAGTTTGTCCCCGCGCCGATAGTTTTGGCGATAACCGGACAAACTTGAAGCTGCATAATTTTTATAAAAATGCAAAGTGATAAGGAGCTGATACAAATGTCAACCATAGAAAAATTCAACGAACACGTAATGCAGACCTACGGCAGACTGCCCATAGTCCTTGAAAAAGGAAATGGACGTGAAGCCGTTGACGAAAACGGAAAAGAATACATAGACTTCGGCAGCGGCATAGGCACAAACTCCCTCGGCTACTGCGACGAAAAGTGGGCAGACGCCGTATGCGCACAGGTGCGTTCCATACAGCACACCTCAAACTATTTCTACACCAAGGTGCAGGCAGACTTTGCCGAACGTCTCTGCGCTGTCACAGGCTATAAAAACGTGTTCTTCGGCAATTCGGGAGCGGAGGCAAATGAATGCGCCATAAAGCTTGCAAGGAAATATTCCTTCGATAAATACGGCAAGGGCAGGCACACCATTGTCACCCTTGTAAACTCCTTCCACGGCAGAACAATAGCCACCCTTTCCGCAACGGGACAGGAGGTTTTCCACAATTACTTCTTCCCCTTTGTTGAAGGCTTTGTGAATGTTCCCGCAAACGATATTGAAGCGCTCCGCAAGCTTATTTCCGAGGATAAGACCATCTGCGCAGTAATGTTCGAGTTCGTTCAGGGCGAGGGCGGCGTAAATCCTCTTGACAAGGCTTTTGTGGAGGAGATTTTCAAGCTCTGCGGCGAAAATGATATCCTCACCATTGCTGATGAAGTTCAGACAGGCGTGGGCAGAACGGGAACCTTCCTTGCCTCCGAGCAATATGGCGTAAAGCCCGATATCACCTCTCTTGCAAAGGGAATCGCAGGGGGCGTGCCTATGGGAGCCTGCCTTGCATCGGAAAAATGCGCCGATGTTCTTGTGAAGGGCACTCACGGCTCCACCTTCGGCGGCAATCCCATTGCCTGCGCAGGAGCAAACGCAGTTCTTGACAGAGTTACCGAAAAGGGCTTCCTTGAGGACGTAATGAAGAAAAGCGAGTATTTTAAAAAGAAGCTTTCGGCTATCCCCGAGGTTGAGGGCGTTGACGGCTTAGGCTTGATGCTGGGCGTAAGGCTCAAGACCAAAAAGGCTGCGGATATCCTTACCGCCGCCGCCGAAAAGGGACTTCTCATTCTCACCGCCAAGGAAAAGCTCCGTTTCCTGCCCCCTCTTACCATTACCTATGAGGAAATCGACAAGGGAATGGAAATACTCGGAAGTCTGTTGGCGTAATTCTAATTGGATTTTAATCTGCGGCTAATATGATATGAACCTGCAAATGCTATTATATCACCAAAGGGGTGATATAAATGCGTAAGCAAAATTGTTATTTCCTGCTTGATATTATCGGTGATATCATTGAAGCTGCCGTTGAAATAGTAATCGATCTGATAAATTAAAAAACGGAGGTAAACCACTATGAAGCACCTGCTCAAAATGTCCGATCTTTCAAAGGCTGATATCATTGAGATCTTAAACCTTGCAGACCAGCTTAAATATGAGTTGAAGCACAACATTCCCCACCGCCACCTTGAGGGCAAGACCCTGGGAATGATATTCCAGAAGTCCTCCACACGTACACGCGTATCCTTTGAAACGGGAATGTACCAGCTGGGCGGAAATGCGCTGTTTCTCTCCTCACGTGACCTGCAGATAGGCAGGGGCGAGCCTGTGCAGGATACCGCCCGTGTCCTCTCCCGCTACCTTGACGGAATAATGATACGCACCTTTGCTCAGAAAGAGGTTGAAGATCTTTCCGAGTTTGGCAATATCCCCATTATAAACGGTCTTACAGATTACTGCCACCCCTGCCAGGTGCTTGCAGACCTTATGACCATTCGCGAGTACAAGGGACAGTTTGACGGACTGAAAATGTGCTACATAGGCGACGGAAACAATATGGCAAACTCCCTTATCGTAGGCGGACTTACGGTAGGAATGGAAGTTGCAATTGCCTGCCCCGAGGGATACCGTCCCGACCCCACAGTTCTTGAATTTACCAAGGCATACGGCGACAAGTTCACCCTTACTGACAAGCCCGTGGAAGCTGCCGCAAATGCAGATGTGCTTTTCACCGATGTATGGGCATCAATGGGACAGGAGGGCGAAGCGGAAATTCGCCGCAAGGCATTCGCAGGCTATCAGATAAACGACGAGGTAATGGCAGCCGCAAAGCGTGACGCAATGGTACAGCACTGCCTGCCTGCACACCGTGAAGAGGAGATAACCGCAAAGGTGTTCGAGGAACACGCAGAGGAAATTTTCGACGAGGCAGAAAACCGTCTCCACGCTCAGAAGGCAGTTATGGTCAAGCTGATGAAATCATAACTTCTTTCAAAATCCATAATAAATAAACGGCAGCAAGGTTCTGATAATGGTAGTCAGAGCCTTGCTGCCGCGTGTTTTCATCATAAAAGCGCCGTCTCAGCGCCGATAATTCCCGTCGGAGCATTTTTTCCGTCTAAAGACACCGAATAAAATCTGCTGCCGTATTTTACGGAGCGGAGCCTATCCATTGCGCCGCAAAGCGGGTTGTTTTCAAAGCCGCCCCACAGCAGCAGGGAAAAGTCCGTCTGCGCCGCCGCCGAACGGAGAAAATCCGAGCACAGCTTTCTGTCACTGTTCCTGATATAGAGATATGACACAACACCGTGATCTATTATACTGTCCGCTTTTGGAAATTCGGGATATCCCAGCAGCTTTGTCGGCAGCTTTGATATCAGCTTGTATATGCCGCCGTAGGAAAGCATTTTATACTGCTTGTGCGCCTTCTGGTCGGATATGAAGCAGCAGGCGATGATCTCTCCGTTTTCACGGAGGGAGTAAAAATGTCCCTCTCCGAAGCCGCCGCATTTGTAATTCACGGGAACGTGATCCATATGCGAAAAATAGTTTTCCATAAGCTTGTCAAATCCGTCAAAATTATCCTTCTCCACGGGAATAATATTTTTCCCCTCGTTAAAGCAGTATGTGGTATAATGCCCGAGATAATTATATACGGGCATATTTTTATGTCCTTTTTCCAGCATTGCTATAGCGGCGGCATTATCGTCAAGAATGGTGGTATAGCAGTATTTGCAGTCGGAAATATTATCGAACAGGAACGAATACGCTTTTGCGATGAATGATATTTTTCTGCGGTAATCGGGGTGTATTTTCAGCCCTGTAAGATATGCGCATTTTTCCGCAGTGCCGTTCACATATTCCATTCGTATGACCGCTCCGCCTACTGCGGCTGTGCGGCGGTTTTCATTGTCCGTGACCACAAGTATCGCCGCGCTGTCGCCGTCGGCGCAGAAGGACTCATATGGCTTCGGGTCACGGAGATATTTTACGCTGAGTCCGCCGCTGAAGCCCTCGCTGTGAAATATCTCCCGTATGCCGTCGTTATCGCTGTCGGCGGCAAGACGGAGAGTGTATTTGTTATTTTGGAAATTCATCAAGGTTTTCTCCTATGGGCACGTTCATTTTCCGGTCTACCTCGCCGCCGATACGCAGGTTCATTCCCCAGAAAAGTCCCCACATAAGCGGACTTGTTCTTCCCAGCGATGCAAAGCCGCGGCTCAGTACAGTTTTCGGGCTTGAAAATTCCTTGCGCGCATTCCGGCAAAGTATGCTGAGCTTCTCTGCGGAAATGCTCTTTGGCTCAAAGGCAAGCTCGCCGTAATTATACCCCTCCGCAAGCCACCATTTATCATAGATAAGACGATTTTCCGCTTTCAGTCTGTCATACAGAGGAGTATTGGGGAAAGGCAGAAGATGATTGAATGCGGCGGTATAAAAATTATGCTTCTTTGCAAATTCCAGAGCGTCGTTCACAGTATGTTCGCAGTCGTTGTCATAGCCGAAAACAAAGGTAGCGTATATCCCGATACCTGCGTCGTGGATACGTTTTACCAGCTCGTCGCGCTCGCCCAGGGCATAGTTGAAAGACTTGTTCATCTGGGCAAGGTTTTCCTTATCAAGGCTCTCGAAGCCGATAAGGATTATCTCGCAGCCGCTTTTTTTCATAGCTCGAAGCAGCTTTTCGTCCTTTGCCATTGACAGCGTGCCCTGTCCCGCCCACTTGATATTAAGGGGCGTGATATCCTCAAAAAGGCTTATGGCGTTTCGTCTGTCGGCAACCAGATTATCGTCCACAAGGAATGTATATCTATGCTGGGAGCGTTTTATATCGTCCACGATAAGGCTATGGTCGCGGCAATAGTATTTTGCGCAGTAGAATTTTGAAATTGAGCAGAATTCACAGCTGTGACAGCAGCCTCTTCCCGTTTCCACCAGCGATACGGGAAGATATTTTTTCCCCCTGAATATACTTTTGTCGGGGCGGATATCATACTCCCCAACCCCCCCTGTATAGCGCTTTTTTAAAGAGCCGTTCCGCACATCTCGAAGCATTTCTGCCCAGACGGTCTCTGCATTGCCCGCTATCACGCTGTCGCAGTATTCCGCCGTTTCCTCGGGGCAGAGGGTCGTATGATAGCCGCCCATTACCACGGGTATGCCGCGGCTGCGGAATTTCTCCGCTATCTTATAGCTGCGGCGCGCGGTATATGTTTCCACGGTGATGCACACAAGGTCGGTCACGGTATCATAATCTATCAGCTCGATACGGTCGTCAAAAAACTCCGTTTCTATATCGGGAGGAGTCAGCGCTTTAAGGACGGCTATGGTCAACGGCTCCATTTTCCAGGTGCCGATATATTTCTCGCCGGGCTTTTTTCCTATGGCAGGAAGAATAAAGGTTATTTTCATAATATGATCTCCGTAAGATGAAAACTTATAAAACGGGTATATCGGAATTGTCGCACATAACCTCGCGGGTAAACTTATGCCATTTGTCGGCATAGCCCTTATACCCCAGATTAAGCGGTACCGACAGCCACGGACTGTGGGTAAAGGGGGCAAGGCGCTTCATTATATTTCCCGTGGAATATGTAGCGCGCCACGCCCTGTCGGTGCCCTCCTCCAGCTGTTCGGCGGTCATTTTTTTCGGCTTGAAAACGCAGTGCTGTACGTCGTACATTGCCCAGTTGCGCTCGATTATCCTTCCTTCTTTTTCCAGCTGCATATAATATCCCGTCTGCGGAAAGGGCGTTAATATCGAGTAACGCGGCAGGTCGATCTTTGCTTTGATGACCATCTCCACCGTGCGGTCGAAAACGCTTTCGTCCTCCTCGTCGCCGCCGAATGCAAAGCAGCCTTGAACGAGTATGCCGTTATCGTGAAGCTTTTCCATAAGGTCAATATAGCTGTTCACCTTGTTCACGCCCTTATGGATATAGCTCTGGGATTCCTGGGTAATGGATTCAAAGCCGATAAGCAGACCCTTGCAGCCGCTTTTGCGGAATACTGTCATAAGCTCGTCGTCAATGCCCACAGACGAGGTAACAAGTCCCAGCCAGATTATTTTCAGCGGTATGATGGCGTTAAAAAGCTCCAGAGCATATTGACGGTCGGTTATGAGATTTACATCGGGGAAAACCACGTGCTTTGTATTAAGCGCCTCTATCTCTGCAACAACTTCCCTGACGGGACGCTTATACACCGTTCTTCCAAAAGCGGCAGGATATGCGCAGAAGCTGCAGGTATGACAGCAGCCCCGTATGGCTTCAACGGTCTTGGTGGTGATATACCGCCCCGACCTAAGCAGCTCCCGTCGGGGCGTGGGTCTGCCCTCAATGGTAAAATCGTCGTTCTGACGATATAAATTCCGATGCTCGCCTTTGAGGTAATCATATATGAACTGCGGAAAGGTCTGCTCGGAAAAGCCTGTGAAAACCACATCTGCGTGCTGTGCGGCTTCCTCGGGGAGCATTGACGGGTGAACGCCGCCCATAAACACCGTCTTTCCCTTTTTGCGGAAATAATCGGCGTAGGCGTAACAGCGGGGAGCCGTACCCGTTATGCAGGTAATGCCGATAAGCTCCGCGTCAATATCCAGAGGTATCTTCTCCGCAGTTTCATCGTATATTTTTATCTCAGCGTCAACGTCCTGCGGCACAAGGGCTGCAAGGGTCGTAAGAGTCAGGGGAGCATAATGGAGCGACCTTCCGAAGCTTCCCGAATATCTGTGCATTGCCCCCGCAGGAGCAAGAAAAGCGATCTTCAGCATTTATTTTCCCCTCACAAAATATGGTTTCCAGCCGCTTTTGCAGGTCAGCAGACAGGGCTTTATATCGCCTATCCGCATACCCTCATCGGCAAGCTTTGCGATGTACGCCTTATACGGCTCGTCCGATACGATACAGACCTGCGCCGCCTGAAGCTGCCCCAGTTCACGGCAGTAGTTATAATGATAGCTTTCGCAAAGGGCGCTGTCAAGCATATCCGCAGAAATATCCCTGCACTCGGTATAAAGTCGGTAGAAATTGCCCTCGGGTGCAAGCAGGCAGAATTTATTTTCCGCTCCCAGCTTTAAAAGCACGCTGCGCACAAAATCCTCGGTCAGCTTTTCCCCGAACATATCGCAGGAAACGCCGTTTCTGCGCAGAAATCTTATCCTCGGCGCAGCGTCGGGATATACCTCCAGCACACGGATAATATCCCCTGTGCAGTATCTGTAAAAGCCGCCGCCCGTGGTGACGATAACTTCATATTCTCCCTTTTGCAGACCGTCAGCGGTATATATCTTTTCGTCGGCAAGACTGCGAAACTCAAAAAAATGCGACCTTACGCTGAGCCTGCTCCCCTCTTCGCCGACTATGGGAAAGGAAACAAAGCACTCCGTTGCAAGCAGTCCCTTCGGCTGGATATAAACTCCGGGAAACAGCTTTTTTATGTTCTCCGCCTGCTCCGCCGAAGAGCCGTCCGTCCAGCAGCTGATTATTTTCAGCTTCGGGAATATTTTATCAAAGCGGTCATTTTCCGCCGCACGGAAAAATTCCCACCGCTCTTTCTCAGGCAGGTTATCGGAAAGCCTTTGAGCATTGTCCCGTATATATCCGCACAGTATCGACAGAAAGGACGGGCTCCAGACGGATATGAGAGTAAGCTCTTTACAGCGCAGAAGCTGAGCGGCGGTATCAAGATAGAAGCTGTCCCTGTCCGACGCAAACTTCACGCTGCCGTCCACGGCGAAAAGAGCGTTCATTATATGCTGCACCGCTTTGCCGAAATACTCGCTGTCCTCCTCGAAGCCGATGGGGATACCGCACTCCGTGAAGCTTTTCCCCTGAGTTACAGGGGTTATTGACCAGTAGCTTTTTCCGCTGTCCGCTCCCTTTACCCCGTTATAAATATCCCATAGCCACGGCATTATGCCCCGCTGAAATTCACGTTTCAGCGACGGCGTATAGGGTATCATTTTTCTGCCCCCCGATGAGCCGCTTGTAAGCTCCATAAGTATAACGTCCTCGGCAGTCAGTACAGCCTTTTCTCCCCGACATATCCTATCAATATACGTCTCGTAATCCTCGTATTTCGTCAGAGGGACTTTCTCGGCAAAGTCCTTATAGCTGTGAATATCCTCAAAATGATATTTCCTGCCGTATACCGTATCCTTGTTTGTGCAGAGCAGTTTTAAAAGATACCTTTCCTGCTCACTGCGGATATTTTTTACGGACATAAAACGGCGGTATTCGCTGCCGTAAACGAGACGGCATATGCCATTTAACAGCCTGCATTTCACGCTCATCCGAAAAGCAGCTCCGCCGCACGCTTTTTCAGGGCAGCTCTGTCTATCCTTGCAATGCACGCCAGATCGTTTCCCTTGATATATCCGGGATTTCTTTCGCAGAAATATGCAATATCCTTATTTTTCATTTCACGCTCTCCCACGTCCGCAACTCCTGCTCTCAGCTTGTCCTTGAGATGGCTGTACTTTATCACGCCGTCTGTTTTGTCGTATTCATCGGGGTAAAGCTTCTGTGCATAAGCGTCTATGATATTTTGGATATGCAGGGGAGTCTCCTTATTGCAGCAGGGGTAAAATTCTTTCCAGAAAAGGGGCAGTATACGGTATGTTTTATATCCCTTGCAGATAAGGAACCAGTAAAATTCATCGTATTTTTCCCCGTACCCGAACCAGAAATCCGCCCACACCTTAAACAGCTCAATATCGCCCCAGTACGATCTATGTATAATTGTATCCCCCGAAAAAACGCCGTGTATTGTCCGACCGTCGGCTTCGACCTCCATTACCTTTTGCGTGGTAAAGCCCACAAGTCCCGCAGTATCGTGGTAAAGGGCAAGGCAGTAGTCCTTATCGTAAAAATCACGGAGAAACACCTGCTCATCGGTATCGTCGTAAAACTCCGCCATAAGACGGTACATCTGAGATACCTCTTCCCGTGAATATTCGCTTACGGGCTGTATCTTTCCATTAAGCATCATCATTTCCGCCTTTCAGACCGAATTTCATTCCCTGCTTTTTGAATACCTCTTTACGGAAAAGTGGATTGTAAATAAGATATGTGGCAAAGCGGTAGGGTGTGCGCAGATTTGTCCGCGGCTCCAGAGCGCGGCTGATAATGGACAGCGGACTGTTGAAGCGGCGGCGGCAGTCAAAGGATATTTCCGTAAGCTCGTCGGGGGTCATATTTTTCGGTATAATGCTTGCGTAATTGAAGCGGTAATCCTCGTGGAGCCACCATTTTCCGCCGTACAGCAGACGGTTTTCACGCTGCATTTTTTCGTAAAGCGGAGTGTTGGGATAGGGCATCAGAATATTGAACGCCGCAAAGGTGAACTTGTTTTTTATGGCAAAATCGCAGGTGGCACGGATAGATTCCACCGTATCGCCATCGTGCCCTACGGTAAATGCCGCCCAGGTCTGCAAGCCCCATTTGCGCAGCTGCTCTATTTCCGACCTGTACATATCCGCAGAGCCTTTTTTGTTTGTCCCCTTGTTCATCTCGGAAATACATTCGGGAGAGAGGGACTCAAAGCCGATAACAAGTCCGAGACAGCCGCTTTTTACCATAAGAGACATAAGCTCGCTGTCTGCCAGCATATCTATGCTCCCCTGGCTCACCCAGTGTATTTTCAGCGGTATAAGGGCACGGAAAAGCTCCTTTGCCTTTTCACGGTTACATACTATATTGTCGTCCACGAAAAAAAGCAGCTTTCTTTTCTGGGCTCTTATCTCCCTGATAACGTCCTCCACGGGACGGCAGAAATGCCTTGCCTTGAAATACACCGACGAAGCGCAGAAGCTGCATCTGTGGCTGCACCCTCTCGAAAATTGGAGCAGGGTTATGGGCAGATAGCCCTTTCCCTCAAAAATATCCCGACGGGTGATGACATTCATCTGCGGACAGGTGGGCTGTACCACATCATACCGTTTTTTCAGCTCTCCCCGTTTCAGGTCCTCAAGCATTTCTGCCCAGACAGGCTCCGCGTCTCCGACGATAACGCTGTCGCAGTGCTCGGACACCTCCTCGGGAATAAGCACAGCGTGTATTCCCCCCATAACCACCTTTACGCCCCGTCTGCGGTACTCCTCGCTTATCTCGTATGCTCTCCGGGCGGTGAAGGTCTCAACGGTTATAGCCACAATATCCGTAGGCTCATCGTATGGTATGGTCTCCATTCGGTCGTCGTAAAGCACAACGTCAAAATCGGGGGGCGTAAGCGCCGCAAGTATACCCAGCTGCAGCGGCTCCATACGCGCTTCGTCAACATACAGGCTGTGCTCCCGCCGCCCGATATTAGGTTTGATCAGCGTCAGCTTCATTAAGTATACCTCCCAGCAGCTGTCCCTGTTTTTTCAGTATTTCACGGTGAGAAATTATATTTGCAAGTATGAACACAAAAAAGTTCAGCGGAATAAAATTGACGGGATTTGAAAACAGCCTTTTTATAATGCAGCCTGCGGAATAAAAATCCGTGCGCATTTTCAGACAGCCGTTCATAAGCTCCTCGGGGGTCATATTTTTCGGCAGGAACGCCGTTTCGCCATAACGGTAACTATCCGACAGCCACCATTTTTTATATCTTAGCCTGCCCTGCTTCTCCATCTGTCTGTAGACCTCCGTACCCGGCATAGGGATAAGGGGGTTGAAATTTGTGACAGCCATTTTATTTTTCACCGCAAAATCAAAGGTACGTTCAAAAACGTCCTTGTTATCCCCGTCGCAGCCCAGCACGAAAGTACCGTATATAAGCAGTCCGTGACGGTATATCCCCTCAATTACCTCTTCGTAATCCCCTGCAAGATTTGCCGACTTGTGCATCTCCCCCAGACTTTCGGGATTAAGGCTCTCAAAGCCCATCAGCACAAGAAAACAGCCTGCCTTTTTCATCTCTGAAAGCAGCATATCGTCACGGGCGGCGTCCATACTTATCTGACACGCCCATTTCTTTTTAAGGGGCGCTATCCTGCGGAAAAGCTCCAGCGCGGAGGCTTTGTCGTAAAAAAGATTATCGTCCACGAAAAATATTATCTTCTCCCCGGCGCTTTTAAGCTCCTCATATACCATATCCGCAGTTTTCCTGCGCACGCAGCTGTACATTGTCTTAATGGAGCAAAATCCGCAGTTGTATTTGCAGCCGCGGGATATCTGGTAAACGCCGATGCCGTAATATTTATGACGATATACCGACGGGTCGTCACGGAATATCTCCAGCGGACGGCTTTCATCGGAGGAGTATATTTTTTTCGGAGTGCCTTTTTTGCAGTCTGCAAGGAAATCCTCCCATAAGCCCTCTGCGTCTCCCGTTATCACCGAGTCAGCGTATTCAAGCATCTCATCGGGCATAACACAGGCGTGAAATCCGCCCATAACGATTATATTTTTACTGCTCCTGTATTTTTTTGCAAGGATATACGCGCGCTTTGCGGTATAGGTCTCCACGGAAAAAGCGATAATGTCCGAGCTTATACTTTCGGGCAGTTTTTCAACACGCTCGTCAATAAATTCGATATCAAATTCCTTAGGAGTATGGCTCTTTATTATGCCGAAAAGCAGCGGTTTCATAGCGTCAGAGCTTATATGCTCAAACATATTCAGCCTGATAAAGGTTATTTTCATTTTCGGGCTCCCTTGTCGATACCGAGAAATTTAAAGCCGATATTTGCTCCCAGAAGAATAAACACATAGGGCTTTTTCCGCCACACTGATCTAAATGTGCGCCTTAACACCCTGTGCCAGCTGTAGGCTTCCTTCCATACCCTGCGGTATATCTCATCAAGCCGCTGCGGAGACATATTCTTCGGCTCAAATACAGCATTGTGCTGGTTATAAAGGCTCCAGTCCTTAGTTATGATACGTCCCGCGCGGTCGTATTCCTCAAAATGCCTTGTGCCGGGATAAGGCGTCAGGACGGAAAATCTGCACAGATCAAGACCCAGCCTGTCCACACGTTCGGGCAATGCAAGAAGCTCCTCCTCGGTATCATTGTCAAAGCCCAGCACAAAGCAGCCGTTTACGGCTATACCGTGCTTATGTATATTGTCGATTATCTCCTTGTATTTGTCCGCATCGTGAAAGCGCTTTGCAGCATTGGTCAGCGACTGTGAATTAAGGGATTCCAGACCGATAAGCACGCCGCGGCAGCCGCTTTCATATGCCGCTGTCATAAGCTCGTCATCATATCCCAGGTCTGCGGTAGCGTTTGCCGCCCACAGTATTTTCAGCGGTTTCAGCACATTCATAAGCTCCATTGCATAGCTGCGATTCCCGAAAAAGTTCGGGTCATAGAATATTACCATCTTTGATCTAAGCTGTGCTATCTCTTCCGCAACGCTTTCCGCTGAACGGGGACAGCTTTTCCACATCGTACTCATTGAGCAGTATTTGCAGCAGTTTGAACAGCCCCTGTCAGCAGTTACGGCAGGTATTTTCAGCTTTTTTCGGCCTGTTATCTTATCCCTTGCAGGTATGGTAAAATCCTCTGCGCAGACGTTATAATCACGGTATAATTTTTTTGGAGCGCCGTTAAGATAATCCTGTATAAATAGGGGTACGGACTTTTCCGCAGGACCGACAATGACCGTATGGCAGTGCTCTGCCGCTTCCTCGGGCAATGCCGTTGCGTGATATCCTCCGCAGACAACATAGGCTCCCCTTTTGCGGAACTCTGCGCAGTGTTTGTATGCGGAAAGAGAGGACGAGGTCTCAAAGGAAAGCATAACTATATCGTATTTTTGCTTATCATGATCAACACGCTGGGAGTTCTCGTCAATAACATCTATCCTCTCAAAAACGCCCTCGGGAATAAGAGAATATAACACCGCAAGGGTAAGAGAGGGGTAGGACAGCAGCTCGGAAAATCTCCCCCGATAGGATAGCTCTTTTTCGTTCCAGACGTGGACAAGCAGCAGTTTCATTTTGTTTTCTCCCATACGCTTTTTATAAAAAAATGCAGATATTTGACATCAATATTATAACATATATATACTGCCTTTGCAATAGATGCTGTTTCATTTTAAAACTCGGGCAGGGACAGTACCATCTGTCGCCCTCAAATTACATTTTGTCCTGCTTTTGTATATCACATACTTCCAACAAGTGCGAAATAAAGCACGGGAGCCATAATAACGAGCCCGATTCCAAATCCCAGCATTCTCATCTGAGGACGGCACTGACCGAAATATGTACCGTCGCCCATATCAATAAAAAGGCTGTCGAAATCATTGGGGTGATAAATGATATTGACTGTTTTTCCCTCCCCAGCATTTCGGGATATTCTTCTGGTGTAAAGCCGTTTTTATTGCAGTAAAAGAAGATAGCCTTGTCCTCAAAGCCCCATTTGACCACAAATCTTACCACAGGCGTAAGCAGTCCGTCAGATGTGGTGGTTATCTGTTTGATAGTCGCTTCTGTCCTTACGCCGTTTTTGATTATCCAGTCATAAAGCTTCTGCCGTCCTTGCCGTTAAACAGAAAATGAGCCGCAATTATCACTATACCAATAACTGCCATTCCGATACAAATAAGCATAAAAGAGTCCATAATCATATCTCCTTATTAAAAAAATTATCTGTTGGTTTTTGAAATTATCTTCTGCCCGAAGCATATTCGCCCATATTGATGTCAATTACCTGTCTTGACGGCTGGATAAGCGCATTTTCATACTGACATCTCCACTGAACATCACGGCATATCCTGCCGTCTCTTATGCCGTCAATGGTCTCGCCGCTTTTAATGGGACAGTTATTTGCATATATGTAGGACAGCATACTATACGCGTGATCAACCACCGCATTCTGGTCCATACCGTGAAAATGATACTGAAGGTCTGGCAGGAAAAGGGTGCTCATACCAAGGGTGTCCACCATCATATCTTCCGTTCCTTCTATCCTGAAAAATCTGACGTTCACAGCAAAGAAAACAAATCTGTCCTCCCGGTATATTTCCTTATTAAGTATATTTTCACGGGTGAACATCTTTCCCGATGTTTCAAACATAACCGCACGGCAGGTCGGGAACATCTCAAGCAGCGCTTCCATAAAATCCATCAGCATATCCGCTCTGTCTTTATAATCAAGTCCTGCCGCAAGCATATCCGTCGCAACCACCTGATATCTGCACTTTTCAAATATCTCATCGCTTTCGGGACAGTCCCACATCTGGCTCATAGTGATAGTATCGGGGTGCCAGTCGGTGATCTCGGTGCAGCCCGTTATCATAAGCATAGGAGGAACAGCGCCGTCCTTGAACTGTGTGCTGTATTTCTTTACAGCAAAGCTGGCGGTGCTGTCGCTGTAGCCGAAGCATTCATTTTCGCCAACGTGCTTGTCCATTGAGCCGCACATAAGCTCCTTTGCAGGCATATCGCATTTTTCCTCAAAAAGAAGATGCATAATAAAAACCGTTCCCATCTGCTGCACAAGCGAATTATTCTGCTTGATCTTTTGGGTCTTGTTTGAAAATATTTTTTCGAAAAATCCCATTTACATATCCCCCTTTTGTGATTATAAATTTTGTATAAAATTATTGTATCATATAGCCATTAAGAAGTCAACATTATAAGCAGATTTAACCGCCTGACGCGGAGACTTATAAAAAAGAGCACCCGTATACCGCTTTCATTCAGTGGTATCAGAGTGCTCATTTTTTTCTTTCGCAGAGCGGCGATCGCTCTCCGTTTTGATAAAATTTATCCTTTATCTCATATCTCAAATATATCGCTGCATCAGTATTCTATCACATCAACAGCAAACCTGCCGCTTGTAACAACTATCTTTACATCGTGGCTGCCCTCTGGAACATCTGCCGAATAGAAACACTGACGAGCCTTAACGCCCTTAGTCTCAACAGCCTCCAGCAGTTCCCCGTCAACGTAAACATCAAAACCACATTCCATAATCTTTCCGATAAGGGCAAAATGGTCGCCCTCAAAGCTGAATTCCATACTCTTTTCGCCCGTATCTTCCTCCGAAATTTCCGCCTTGGAACGGGTGCGGTTGAAATGGATATAATCGTCGGGAACCTTTCTGTCCCAATTACCGTTATATATAACGGACGGGTCATGGTCGTCAACTCTTGTAATGATGGGCTTGCAGCCGTCAACGGGGTATATTTTCAGGTTATCGAAAATATTGTTGTAAAGTCCGCTGCCAATGGAAATTCGTCCCGAATGTGCATATCCCATTTCATCGTCAAATGAGGCAAGCTCCGCTCCGTCAAGCTGTGCGGCAATATGCTTTCCTGCGGCAGTGATCTTTATCGTATGCCACTTGGAAGCGTCAAAATTATCAATATTCCCTTTCTGCACGGCTTCTGTATTCTTTTTCAGTTCAAAATATCCGCTGGGATAAGCTCTCAGGCTGTATCCGTTTTCCGCAGACCAGGAATCCAGCTCTGCTGTGAGGTATCGCACGCCAAAGGAAACGTAATTGTCAGATTTGTCGCTTTCCAGCTTGAAGCTTATCTCTGCGGAATAGTTCGCCCAGCGGTCGTCACCGAGAGAAGTAATAGGATTGGGCGTACCCCTCAAACGCCAGTCGGTAGGCTTGTTATCGGCGTTTATCATCTGCATAAGTACCTTGTTGCCGTCAATCTCGGCAACCTCGAAGGCTCCGCCCTGGTCGGTGGTGTAAAGAGGAGCATTTCCTCTTGCGGAGAGAAATTCATCGGAATATTCAAAATCGTCCGAGTAGTTTATATCAAGGGGAATATCCTCATATCTGCAGTTATAAACAGAAGTATCCGAGGTCTTGTCAAGAGTGGTAACGGTCACTATAGAATAAGGCTTTGTCTCAATGGAAAAGGAATATTTTCCCCCTTCTTCAACAGGACGGAATGTGCCGATATTCTTAAAATAATTCTCATCATAAGCCTGACCCTCTTCGGGACCCCTTGTCTCCCAGACAGTAAAAGGCGCGTCAGCAAGCTTCATATTCTCAAGAGTAAAGGTGTAATTTCTCTGCACCTCGCTGTCGTTGCAGATGATGATGGAATAATCACCCGTTTGTGTATCGGTAACAGTCATATAATTGTTGGTGGTTTCGGAAATGGAGTGATTTTCCTTGCCGTCGCCGTAGCAGGCGCTGTCAACAAATCTCCAGCCGTTCTTTATAAAATGGGTGAAATGTGCGGAAGTCCATATTCCGCTGTCCGCTTCAAAATAGCCGCTCCAGGGGTCCTGTGCATTTATAAGTGATTTCGGAAAATATTTCGCTCCCGAGTAATACGCTGCCACCGCAGGCTGATATATAGACTTCCTTTTTATTTTCGGGCATATATCGAGACACTGTATAACCGCCTCTGCGCTTATCGGGTCTTATAGTAAAAAAGTGTGGTACTTTGTTGATAGTTGTATGCGGAACATACGCAGATAAAATGCTAGGTTTTGATTATATCCGTAATACTGTAGTTATAGGATTCTGTGTCGCAGAGTTAATATCAATATGCGAAACTGCGGGTATAATGGGTATCATGCCGAAGCAAGTAAAATCCATATTTGACAGGGTTCTTGATATAATGAAGGGTAAAGATAAGGATGATGAATAATGAGCATTTATTTAAAACCTGATGCAGTACATATATGGAACGGGGTAAAAGTAAATCAGTATTTTCTTACGGATCATAACCCGAATAAAATAGCATTACCGTTGAAGCGTTCAGGTGATGTTATAGGCACAACAATACATAATACGGGACGGATATCAGTAAAGAAAGATACCACTCCGGCGGAGCAGTATCTTAGAGCGACAGTAAATGGTAACATGAATAGTGTTCGTGTTCATTTGTATGTTGATGATGTTTGTGCGTGGTTATGTTTGCCATTGACCTATTCTTCTTGGCATGCTGGGCATACAGGAAGGAAGGATGCTCATGGTTCAGAACGTGGTAATGCTTTCACGTTATCGATTGAGTGCATTATGAATGGTTCTGGCGATGAGAAGGACATAAAGGCTCGTGATAACGCTGCGAGAATAGCTGCATATCTGCTCGACTTGTATGGCGGAGAGTTATATACTCATAATTATTGGGAGAATATACGAAATGGCAGAAGGGGTAGTATTGACGAACTCAACAAGCTAAATGATGGTTATAAAAACTGCCCGATTTATATCCGTCCGAAGTGGGATGATTTTAAGGCTCTTGTTAAGTCTTATCGTTCTAAGTACAAATCGTTATATTATGTTCAAGTCGGTGCTTTTAAGAAAGAAGATAACGCTCGAGCATTTTTAGAGACTGTAAAAAAGGCATATCCGTCAGCTTTTGTGAAGGAGAATGGTCTGTATTACGTTCAAGTCGGTGCATTTTCTGATT
Organism: Oscillospiraceae bacterium; assembly: GCA_028720105.1. Classification (GTDB taxonomy): domain Bacteria; phylum Bacillota; class Clostridia; order Oscillospirales; family Ruminococcaceae; genus Huintestinicola. The sequence goes on from JAQYLI010000023.1 coordinate 53,695, forward strand.
TAAATAACGCAAACACTTATTTGCAGTTCGTTAAGCAGGATTAACATTCCGATTGAAATACGAACTCCCCGGCGTTCTCTCCGCCGATCAGCAGCTCATTCACATCATCAATAGCCTTCTGAATAACGGAAATGGTTTCTGCCAGCTGACGGAAGTCCGTTTCCGTTATGATAGTCCACTCCGCATCGGTCTGGAATTCTTCTCTTTCCTCAGAAAAAGTGGGGTATGCACCGCCCGTATCGGAAAAGTATTTCTCGAAAAACTCCTCGGTATGCAGTTTTCCGTCTGTACCGTAAATGTTTATTTCTTTCGTTTGAAGTTTTTCTCGGATAAGGATTTTCATGATTGCTGTCACCCTTTCGTAAATATTATTTGCTTGTAATTTTTAGTTGGTTGTGGTATAATGGACTTATCGGGTAGTAAAACTGCCCGACATATCGGAATTTAATTGAGGAAATGATATGACGAAACGTAAAAAGATTGTGAAACTATTCTTGATTATCATTGCAATAATAATTATTTTGATATTAGGAATATACATGAATCACCGTATTCACTTAATAAAGGAAGCTGAATTTCTATCACCGCTTGGAGAAATTGTTCAGGTTGATGGAAATAATATGAGTGTTTATACCGAAGGAGATAGTGAAACAACACTGATTTTTATGTCGGGTGGAGGAACCAGTTCTCCTATCTTAGATTTCAAATCCCTATATTCATGTTTGAGCGATGAATATAGAATTGCGGTCGTAGAAAAATTCGGATACGGGTTCAGCGATGTTGTTGATAAAAACAGAGATATTGATTCGATACTGGAAGATACAAGAGCCGCATTGACAGCTGCAGGGTTAAATGCACCATATGTTTTATGTCCTCATTCAATGTCCGGACTTGAAGCACTGTATTGGGCACAGAAATATCCCGATGAGGTGTCTGCAATTATTGGACTTGATATGGCAGTACCGCAGTATTATGAAAGCATGAAAATCAATATGCCGCTTATGCGCATTTCAAGTTTTGCGGCCAAAATCGGAGTAACTCGTTTGATACCGGGAATTTCAGAAAGTGATGCAATTACAAATGGTACGTTAACCGATACTGAAAAGAAAATCTACAAAGCTGTTTTTTACAGCCGTACCGCAACACTAACGATGATCAACGAATGCGAATCAGTTAAAGCAAATGCGAAAAAAGTTCAGGATATGGGCGTTCCGCAGGTTCCAATGCTGCTGTTTATTTCGGACGGCTCCGGAGGGACAGGATTCGATAAAGAAACATGGCGCAGAATACCGGAAGAATATATTGCTCAAGTGGATAACGGAAAGTATATAGAATTGGATTGTCCGCATTAC
>JAQYLI010000024.1 GCA_028720105.1 Oscillospiraceae bacterium
TATTTTATTTGCCGCCGCTCTCATTTGGGCAGGACGTGAGGCGGCGCAGGAATGTGCTAAAGCGGCGGCTCTGTGCATTTCTACCCTCATTCCCTCGCTGTACGCATTTACCGCCGCTTCAAAGCTGCTTATCGAAACGGATACATATAGGCTCCTGGGGAGACCTTTTTCACTTTTTTCAAGATACGTCCTCCGAATGCCCGAGGAGTTTTTCCCCGTATTTGTCATAAGCCAGCTTGCGGGATATCCCATCGGGGCGGCGCTCATAAGCAGTATGCTTGAAAGCGGTCGTATCACAAAGGCGCAGGCGGAAGAATTTTTATGCTTCTGCATTGCCCCGGGACCTGCCTATATTATGGCGATATCCTCAATTGCGGCTCCCGACTGCAAGGGAGCCTGGATATCCGTAATGCTTGCCGTTACGGGCACGAACCTGCTTGCTGCTCTAATTTCCGCACCCTTTCGGTCTGTTCCCGATAAATTCACCGAAAAGATTATACCGAGACTTTCGGCGGAAAATATCACAGGTGCCGCACGTTCAGCCGCCGAGAGTATGACTATGATATGCGGTATGGTGCTTATTATGGCGGCTCTTATGGGGATATTTTCAAAGGCAGGGCTGCTTTCGGGCATATCGGTGCTTATATCACGTTTGACAGTTGCTCACCCTGCACAGATCTATCCCTTTGTGCGGTCATTTTTTGAGATAAGCAATTTAAGCGGTGTTTTCGGCGACCCGACCCGGCTTCTGCCCCTTGCCGCCGCAATGCTCTGCTTCGGGGGACTGTGCGTTCATATGCAGATACAGGCGGTATGCAGGGGCTTCTCGCCGCTTCAAGCCTTGCTTTGCCGTATTCCCTGCGCTGCTGCCGCATTTATCATATGCCAAAAACTTCTCCCAAAATTCTATACGGTAAGCGTTATTGCCGTAAATGCACCCGTAAGTAAGGAAATTAAATTTGGTGATTTCTCACCAATGCTTTCGATAATTTTGTTGATTATGACGATTTTGATATTATCGCAAAAAAATATAGCCAAACCCGAAAAAATGTGATATAATATAAAAAAGATGTATCTTGCTACGCAGAAAGGAATGTTTATATGGCAAAGAAGAAATACTTCGGAAACGATATTGAGCCTCAGTGCCAGTACTGCGCTTTCGGAACAAGAGCTAAGGACGGCGGCAAGGTTCTCTGCGAAAAAAGAGGTCTTGTTAACGGAGACGCTTCCTGCAATAAATTTTCGTATTCTCCCTTGAAGAGAATTCCCGTAAAGCAGCTCCATATCCCCGGCAACTTTGATGATGAGTAATTCTCTGAATACATAAGTGTCTCTATATGCCGACAATTCGTCGGCATCAGCGTGTCGCTGAAGCCACCTCGCTTAAAGATAGAAATATTTTTCTCGCTTTGTGGCTCGGTAACGTAAGTATTGAAGCCAAATTCTGTAATCAGATTTTTTATTTGGCTCAAGTTTTAAGCTTTTTCAAAAGACTGATGCCGACAATCCGTCGGCATATTTTTTCGGGTAAATTTTATATTTTTTATGGTGGTTTTATGAAACGTGTAATTGACATTTTCCTCCGTGCGGTAATGACGGGCTTTGCAATCGGCATTGGCGGAGCGGTCTTTCTTTCCTGTGACAACAAATATATGGGCGCTTTCCTTTTCGGAACGGGTCTGTTCGTGATACTTTCCTTCGGCTTCAACCTGTTTACGGGCAAGGTGGGCTACGCAGTTGAAAACAAGCCCTCGTACATAATCGACCTTATTCTGATATGGCTGGGAAACCTTGCGGGAACTGCCGCTATGGGCGGTATGCTTCTCTGCACACGAATTTCCTCTGCAATAAGCGAAAAGGCGGCGCAGATCTGCGAGGTCAAGTTTAACGATAATTTACTGAGCATTTTTATTCTCGCTATTTTCTGCGGAATGTTGATGTTTATCGCCGCAGACGGCTACAAAAAGATAGAGAACCCTGTGGGAAAAATGCTGGCGGTATTTCTCCCCGTTATGGCGTTTATCCTCAGCGGTTATGAGCACTGTGTTGCCAATATGTTTTATTTCACCATTGCAAAGGTTTGGTCGGCAAATACTTTGCTGTATCTTCTGGTGATGACATTGGGAAATGCTGTGGGCGGTATGTTTATCCCCTTTGTGAGGAAGGCGTTTATTTTGCCCGAGGCACAGAAAAATTAAAAATGGTCACTCTTATGCAATATTATTGCATAAAAATATATTATAAGGAGTAGATTAAAATGGCAGGATTTGGATTTGACGCAGGACACGGAAGTGCAGATGTAAAAGGTGGTGAGGCTTACATAGTTCTTCAAGTTGTACTTACAGAAAAACTTATTGGTACAGGTTCCGGTACATCAAGCCTTACCAATCTTCAAAATGTTATCAATCAGCAAGTTGCTAAGGGTTACAGACTTCATACTATTTCAACGACTTCATCAGGCTCAAAAGGATTTTTGGGTGGTGACAAAATTCAGGCAACTATGGTTTTTGAACGCATTGATTTACGGTAAAAATGCTAATCTAAAATATTGCTCAACAGCAAAATACAATTTGCGGCTCATTTTTTCGGGCATAAAAAACAATTTCGCTTAAGCTTATTTATCCCACTCAATGGGATATAATTTCATAATATATAAATCAAACACCTCCTACAGCGCATATAATACGCTATGGGAGGTGTTTTTATAAATACAGTTTACGCAAAAGCCGTTATTCACGGCAGCAATAAATATCCCGATATTTACGGCTATGCCGCATTTGTCCCCGACAGGGAAAAAACTATGGTGACGGTCTCGGTCTACGGTCTGCCAAAGGGGGAAAAATGTGACTGCCATATCTTCGCAATGCACCTTCATGAGGGAGGAAGCTGTACAGGTACAGCGGAAGACCCCTTTGCAGACGCAAAAACTCATTATGACCTGGGCGGCTGCCCTCACCCCTGCCACTCGGGAGATATGCCGCCCCTTTATGCCGATAAAAACGGCACAGCCAAATTCGCCTTTGTCACCGACCGCTTTACGCCCGAAGAAATAATCGGCAGAACTATTATTATCCACGCAAACCCCGACGATTTCCACACCCAGCCCTCGGGCAATTCGGGAGAGAAAATCGCCTGCGGAGTTATCGAGAAAATGGGATAAATTTTATCCCCGTTTTATTATCTCGGGCTCGCACTCTAAGCTTATGCCCCGTTTTTCATAAACCGTTTTTTTAACGTGTTCTATTACGTTCATAACGTCCTCAAAGGAAGCAGTTCCCTTGTTTATCACAAAGCCGCTGTGCTTAACGCTTACCTCGGCATCACCGCAGGAATATCCCTTTAAGCCGCACTCCTCGATAAGAAGAGCCGCAAAGGTGCCCTCGGGACGCTTGAAGGTGCTGCCTGCGCTTCGGTATTCAAGGGGCTGCTTTTCCTTTCGCTTTGCGGTAAGCTCTGCCATTTTTGCGGATATCTCATCGGTATTTCCCGGGGAAAGCTTCAGCTTTGCGGACAGGATAATATATCCGCCCCCCGAAAATACGCTGTGACGATAGCCGAAATCAAGCTCTTCTGCGGAAAATTCACGGATATTACCAAAGAAGTCCGAAGCGGTCACGCTGATAACAGCGTCCTTCATCTCGCCGCCGTATGCCCCTGCGTTCATATAAACCGCCCCGCCCACGTTACCGGGTATGCCGTAGGCAAACTCAAGCCCCGTAAGCCCCCTGTCACGGGCAAATGCGCTGACCGCCGAAAGAGCGGCTCCCGCCTGACAGGTTATAATGCCATTTTCCTCTGAAATATCAGAAATATCTTTTCCCATATGGAGAAAAACCATAGGAATTTCCCCGTCCTCCACAAGAAGATTTGAGCCTTTTCCGATAACGTAAAAGGGGATTTTTTCCGCAGACAGCGCCTTAATAAGCTCCGCTGCGCCATTTTCGCTCCCAATCTCTATCATCAGAGGGCAATTTCCGCCGATACCGAAGGTGGTATATCGGCTGAGAGGTGCGTTTTCAAGACATTCAAAGCTTAAAGTCTCCGCAAGTTTCTTTATTTTATTTATTTCACTTATTGTCATAGTTATCACCCATTATCCATTATGCCATAAATTAGCTGAAAATAATGCCATTTTTTCTGTTTATCCTTTCAAGAAGCAGTTCTCTGTCCGTATTAACAATAAGCCGCCGCGGAAAATCAAGCTCCTCAAGCAGCGAAATTGAACGGCTCACCTGCCCTACAGCCGCAAAAAAATGAGCGTCGGTGTTTACGATAACGCTGACCTCATATTTTTTGCACAAGGGAATTATTTCACGATAATTTTTCTCCGAATTTTTCCAGAGCAGGGTGCTTTCGTTAATCTCCACAAGCTTGTCATATTCCTTGAATGCCTTTATCCCCTTTTCGTAATCAAAAAGGAATTTTGTGTTTCCCGGGTGACCGATAACGTCCACAAGGGGATTTTTTGCAAGTCCCAGATAGGCATTTGTGTTCTGTTCGATAGTTCCCGAAGGAAGTATATCCGTATGCACCGAACCGATTATCCAGTCGAGAGCCTTACATTCCTCGTCGGGCAGATCAATATGCCCCTCAAAATCTACCACGCTTGACTCCGCCCCGTATATCATCTTCACCCCGAAAAGCTCACGGGGAATTGCCTTATGGAGATTATGAAAATGCCATATATGAGGTCCGTCTGTGGAGTTCGGCGTGTGGTCGGTTATTGCAAGAAACTCAAGCCCCCTGTCCCTCGCCGCCTCAGTCATTTCCTTGACGGTGGAATATGCGTGGGTGGAGGCTACTGTATGGGTGTGCATATCTGCGATTATTTTCATTGGTTTAGTTCCTTTAATTTTCAAAAAGTGTGAGCCTTGGCATAACTACATAACTATATTGTCAGACCGATGCCAAATTTGCAGCTGTTGATACCCAGAAAATCAGGGCAATAACAACTGCAAAAGGCAGTATTTTAAGCAGTGTTACGCCGATCCACAGTAATATCGCAAGGATATCCCTTTTTCTCTGTTCGTCATTGTTATTCATCAATAAATATCCCACTTCTTGATGGTGTCCTTGTGCTCCATCTCAAGACCCAGATTATCAAGCAGCTCCTGAGCAGCATTGTAGCCCATCTTCTTCTGACGGTTGTTCATTGCGGCAACCTCAAGGATAACAGCAAGGTTACGTCCGGGCTTTACGGGAATGGTGGAGCAGGGAACCTTTACGCCAAGAATAGACGTGTATTCGCTGTCAACGCCCATTCTGTCGTAAACCTTTTCCGAATCCCAAGGCTCAAGTTCAACTATCATATCAATCTTTTCCGTTACCTTTACGGCACCCATACCGAACAGGCGGCGGGCATTGACAATGCCTATGCCTCTCAGCTCAAGGAAATGGCGGATATTCTCGGGGGACGAGCCTACGAGACTGATATTTGAAACCTTTCTTATCTCAACAGCGTCATCGGCAACAAGTCTGTGACCGCGCTTGATAAGCTCAACGGCAGTCTCGCTCTTACCAACACCGCTTTCGCCCAGGATCAGCATACCCTCGCCGTACACCTCGATAAGAACGCCGTGGCGGGTAATTCTCGGAGCAAGGTGAAGATTAAGATAGGCGATAAGTGCGGACATAAAGCTTGAGGTGCTGTCCTTGCAGCGGAGAAGAGGTATCTCATACTGCTGGGCAAGCTCTATCATTTCGGGGAAATAGGGCAGCTCACGGGTGATGATGATACAGGGAACGTGCTGTGCAAAGAGCATTTCAAGATGCTCTCTTCTCACGTTTTCCTCCATAGTGGCAAGGTAGGCAAACTCCGCCTTTCCCACTATCTGAATACGCTCTTTATTGAAATATTCGTAAAATCCCGAAAGCTGAAGTCCGGGACGGTTTATTTCGGTCTCAATAACAAGAAGCTTTGAAGCATCCATAGGAAGATGGATAGTTTCAAGATGGAACTCGTCAATTATCTCCTTTAAGGTAACGCTGAATTTCTTTTCTGCCATAATAACCCTCCAAATAACAAAATCGGCATACATATTTATATTATACACCTTTTGAAAAAATTTTCAAGAGGAATTGAAATATTCGTGAAACTTTCGGAGGTAAATAAACTGTGAACTGCAATTTATAGCCGATTCGCAGCCATTTGTAACCAAATTGTAACCTTTTGTAATCCATTACCACATAATGAAAGACTTGACAAATACGGATAAGTGTGATATAACTGTATTACACCAACTAATACAGTTAATACAGATAATACAGCAAGGAGGAACAGCAATGGATATAAATAAACAAAGCCGCCCGAAAATATGCATATACGCCCCCGAAGAAAGCGGCGTGGGCGCAAAGCTTGAAGCATATCTGAAAAGCGAGGATATGTCCGCACGAAGCGTCAAAACGCTCCCCGACAGCTTTGAAGATATCTCAATGGCGATAATCTGCGACGGCGGCGTTATGTCGCCCCGTTTTGAAGAAATATCGCGGATAAGAGCCTGCTCGGATATCCCCATAATGACGGTTTCCCGTTCCTGCGACGAGATATATCGCATAGTGGCTCTTGATAAGGGCGCAGACATTTGCCTGTCCGCAGACAGTCTGGGCAGGAACGAATTTACCGCAAGAACAGCGGCAATGCTCAGAAGATATCTCTATGCCGCCCCTGCCCCCGCACGTGTCCCCGACACTATCGTTAACGGCAGTCTCGCCGTTGACAGAAAGCGCAGGGAATTTTTTGCAGGTGGAAGATCCATAAAGCTAACCTCCACCCAGTTCGGAATAGTTGAGTATCTTATGGAAAACTGCGGCAGGGTATGCTCCATAGAGGATATTTATCAAAGTGTATGGAACGAGACTCCCTACGGCGTTCACCGCACTGTGGTGGACCACATTCGCCGTATCAGAGGAAAGATAGAACCCGACCCCCACAATCCCCGATACATAAAGGCGGTTTTCGGGGTGGGGTATAAGATGGAAAGAGCGATTTCATAAAAGAAAAAGCAGCTTTCGCATAGAAAGCTGCCGAAAAAGATTAAACAGTGGTATCATTTCTGCTGCAAATAACAGCCTGAGCGTTAAGCTCTTCAAGAGACATATCATCAAATTGGTCTTTTCGCCACTCGGTGTAGTCAAAGGGTTCACGCAGCAGTGCAGAGATAAAAATCTCGGTTTCGACTACTCCTAAGGTTTTTATTAAACAGTTCATAGCATCGTTTACGATTACGTTTGTTGTTCTCATAATTACACCTCCGGAACGTAAATGAAATTTACTGGATTGATTACTTGTATTTTATCTGTCTGATATTTCAAAAGTCTGATATCCGTTGAAAGAAAATAATCCGCTTTGCCGATTATAGCAGCAGCAATATGAAGAGAATCCATTTTCTTCACACCTGTTTCCATAATCTTCGTGGCTTCCGACAGAATTTGCTCCGAATATGATTCATCAACATAAACCGAAGCATTTTTAAAGAAATCGGCAATTGAAGTTTTTCTGTTGACATTCGGGTTTCTGAAATTTTCATATACGGAAATATATGAGTAAACAAGGCTTAACTTTTTCTCAACTATCAGCTGCTGAATGTGGAGTTTTGCCTGTGTTTCAAGGCTGATACGAAGCTGGGACTGATCATCATAAGGTCGGTTGTAGCAGCAATTATCCAGATAAACGCTGATGTTATTCATAAAAAATTCTCCTCAATGTTTCTTAACATTATTATACATCATTATCGTAAAAACGTCAATACAAAAATATGTTAGAAAGGAGCAGCTAAATGTTCGACATAGATCTTCAAAGCAGGACTCCCATTTACGAGCAGCTCTATAAGCGGGTAGTGGAACTGACGGTGAAAAAGCAGCTGCGCCCCGGAGATAAGCTGCCCTCGGTGCGAGAGCTTGCCAAGGCACTGGGAGTAAATCCCAACACCGTTTCAAAAGCATTCCAGAACCTTGAGCGTGACGGAATGATATACTCTCTTCCGGGACGCGGAAGCTTTATTTCCGACAAAAACGGCGATATAATAAAGCAAAACGCTGCAGAGGCGTTCACCCTTGCGGCGAAAGAAGCGTCAGCAGCAGGGCTTTCGGCAGAAGAAATGACCGAAATAATACGAAAAATTACCGAGACAGGGGGAAACAAAATTGATTAAGCTTACAGGCGTTACCAAAAAATTCGGAGACTTCACCGCTCTTGACGGAATAGACCTTATGATACCCAAAGGCACCTCATTCGGACTGTTAGGCTCCAACGGAGCAGGCAAATCCACCATTCTGAGACTTCTCTCGGGAATTTACTCAAAGGACGGCGGAAGCGTTCAGATAGACGGCGAAGAGGTTTTCGACAACACCTCCGTAAAGGAAAAGGTATTCTTCATAAACGACGAGACCGTTCAGTTCGGAAGCTTTACCTTAAAGGGACTGAGAGATTATTACAAGGGCTTTTACCCAAATTTCTCCGATGAAATTTTCGAAGAACTGAGAAATACCGTAAATCTTCCTATGGACAAAAAGCTTGACCATTTTTCAAAGGGAATGAAGCGGCAGGCAATAGTTATCACAGGACTTGCCTGCCGAACCGATTATCTTCTCCTTGACGAAGCCTTTGACGGTCTTGACCCCACAATGAGGATAATCGTGAAGCGAATGTTGGTAGACGCAATGCTGGACCGTCAGCTCACCACAGTTATTTCATCTCACAACCTAAAGGAGATAAACGAGGTCTGCGACAGCGTGGCGCTTTTACATCAGGGCAAAATGCTCTTCAACCGTGACCTTGACAGCGTAAAGGGCAGCATACACAAGGTACAGGCGGCATTCAAGGAAGAATATTCCAAGGAAGATTTTGAGAAATACGGTATTCTCCACTACAGCCGCAGCCAGAGCATACATTATCTGATAATGAAAGGCTCGGAGGAGGAAATAAGGGAAAAGCTTTCGGAGAAAAACCCCATAGTTTTAGACCTTATACCGCTTTCACTTGAAGAAATATTTATCTACGAAATGGAGGGAATGGGTTATGACGCAGGTCAGCTCGACTAAAAAGGAAAAAAGCTTCTTTACCGGAGCAATGGGGCATAATTTCAAATTTAACGTGAAAGATAATTTCAAACTGATGATAGTTATATTCGTGCTGCATTTTGCGGCAGCACCCCTGCTTCTTATCACATCACTTGCGGAAATTCTTACAACAGGCAGACACGGCGGCTTTGACGATGGCTTTATAACCGCAGCGGTCATCGGAACAGGACTTGCGGCAGCCTCGGGAATGATATGCGCCCTTACCGTTTTCAAGTATCTCTACAATAAATCGGCGGTGGATATGAGACTGTCTCTGCCAATGACCACATCACAGCGTTTCATCTCGGATTTCCTGTCGGGACTTTTCATCTATATCGTCCCCTATATCGCAGCGGAAATAATAAGCTGGCTTTTACTGCTTGCAGGACATATCCTCTGCGACGGAAAGACCTTTTCCTATATACTCCCCGACCAAACCGATCCCCGACAGGAAAAAACCTATTCCTGGGTATGCAACTTTTTCGAGCAGGCAGCCCCCTTCCTCTGGAGAGGAATGTTAGGCGGACTTATGCTTATGATAATGTTCTATGCAGTTACCGTCCTTGTGGCAGGCTGCTGCGGAAATATTTTCGAGTCGGCGGCGTATGATATTCTCTTAAACTGCCTTGTTCCCGTTTCGGTATATCTTGGAATTTATTCGGTAAGCAGCAATGTTACGGGATTTTTGGAAGATGTATACATTCAGAAGATCATCCCCTACTGCGGACCCTTCGGAGGAGCATACGGGGTTATCCTGTCCCTTGAAAATCTGAATGCACAGCTTGAAACCCCCTATCATTATTCAATGTATTCCCCCTCGCTCATTGAACCGCTGAGCTTCGGCATATGGTTCCTGCTTTTCACCCTCTGCACACTTGCGGTTATGGGTATATCCTACCTCATTTACAGAAAGCGCAGAGCGGAGGACACAGGCAAGCCCGTTGTATTCGGCATTTTCCACCACATCATAATGACTCTCGGCATATTCTCCCTCTGCTATCTTATGGTAGTTGACGGCACGCAGAATTTCGTACCCGTTATCGTCATAACCTTTATTGTTTACCTTGTAATGCACGTTATACGAAACAGAGGCTTCGGAAAAATAGTGTCGGGACTTGTGATATATGGGGCGACCATAGTGTTTTCCATCGGCTCATTCCTTCTTATCCACGACACAAAGGCATTCGGAGCAGGTGACTATGTTCCCGACCCCGAAAGCATTGCAAGTGCGCAGATAACCTATGTGGGAATGTTCGGAAAAGGCGCAAGAAACGAGGGTCTCATAAGCGAGCTTACCGATATATCAGCACTTAACACCCTCACCGAGACCCATAAGCAGATAATCGAATATCATAACAACAATGACGAAAGCTCTGATCTGTACAAATGCCATATGGACGACACATTCAGCATAAAATACAAATTAAAGTCGGGCAGAACGGTAATGCGCAGCTACTATTACCTGGGCAACACTGCCGTAAACACCCTCAGCACCCTTGATACGACCCGAGAGGTAACACAGTCAAGAGCGGAGCACGTAAAAAGGTCTGTGACCGAGTATGTTATCGCCTCTCTTAATGAATATGAAGAAAACTCTGACTATATGGGCAATAAGCAAAAGCGCACCGACCTTTATGCCGAGCTTACACCCCAGTGGATATACAGCAGCGGCGGCAAGGACTATCACGACTCCTGCCGCAAGGGCTACAGCGAGCTTCCCGAGGATTTCCTTCAAAGGCTTGGCGACTGTCTCTATAACGATATCCTTTCCGAATCCCCCGAAGAATACTACACACCCTCGGGCAGAGTATGGCAGTTTAATATCTTCAATATGAATTACATCAAGCTAAAGGAAAGCTACACCGAAACAATGGCATATCTTTCCTCCTGCGGCTTTGACACACTGCCCGAGCCTACAGAGGAGCTTGTGAAAAAGTTCATCACCTCGCCCATAGACGGCATAGGAATATCAATGAGCAGCCAGCCGCTTATCGAATATATGACAGGTGAAGATCTGCCCACCGCCACCTATTATTACCTTAACGGCGGCTATTTCAGATACAAGGACACCTCCATAACACCTTACACCTTCTCAGCGGCATACGAATACTACGACGATCTTTTAACGCTTATTAAGCACAGCTATAAGGAGTATAAATCCGACGAAAGCTGTTATACTATAAGCGTGAGCGGAAACAGCGCCGTTATCTCCGAGGAATACAGCGACGTGGCTGAACGAGTATTCATCAGAATGACCGCCGACAGAGCAAGCTATATGGCAGAGCAGGATTTCTTTGAAGCTCCCTTTGAAAGAGACGACAACGGAAACTCCTTCTACGGCTATTCGGAATACCTCTCGAAGTTTATAGAATTCTACGGCAAGGATAAGATAGTTTCGGCACTGAGCTGTTACTATGACAGCAAAACAGCTGAGGATACCTACAAAAACCTTACCGAATGGGCAAAGGTCAATACGAATTTCGGCGATGAGTACAGCGAAATTTACGATGCTCTCGCAGCCGAAGGCTATAAAGTCGTGACCGAAGCCTATACAGTACCGTTAGACTAAACTCCCCGTGATATACGGCAAACGGGTTTGCAGCTTTTTCCGTTCATCATTTCTGATATTGAACACGCAGGGGGCACAAGCTCTGCGGGAAAGGATAGCAGACGTATGAAAAAGAAAGCAGCATTACTGCCCTTGCTTCTCGGTTTTGGCATAATGTTCACCGCCTGCGGCGCAAACAACGCACAGACAGGTAACGGAGAGAACGGACAAAACGGTCAGAGTGCAGGCTCCACCGCCAATTCGTCAGGCGCAAACAGCGGCACAAGCGTTAACAACGGAGCAGGCACAAACAATCCAGGGAACGGAAATGGTTCCGTTATCGGTGACAACAACGCCCGCACAGGCGATGTAGACGGCGATGGTATCATTGAGGACATCGTAACAGGAGCCGAGGACGTGGTAAACGGCGTCGCAAGAGGCGCAGACAACATTCTTGAGGACATCGCCCCCGGCGAGCAAGATAACGCAACTCAGACAACAACGGTAAACAGATAAAAAATCTCTATCTCCCATACGGCTGAGCTTTATTAGCCGCATGGGAGATTTTTATTCATTTTTGAAATATCAAAATGCTTTAGCTTCATTTCTGCTTTATATCAAGGTTCCCGACAGCATACCAAAGTGAAAATCTCCCCATATCCCAAACCACGCATCTAAGCGATTTTATTATGATAACAATATCTTTTTTCACAATGTTAAAAAAATATACATTGACATTACAGTAGGATAAGGAGTTATAATATAACCATAAAAATGAAATTTGCAAATCAAAATCCTGCAAATTCAAACCTGAAAGGACTGTATAATATGGCTTGTTTTATCGTACCCGGCGCAGAGGCAATAATCGCCGCCGCAGCTTCAAAGATCATCGCAGTAAGTGAGGAAAAGGGACATATCCATTCTGAGGAAACTGCAGCAAAGCTTTCCGAAAAGGTAAGCTGGCTTGCAAAGCTTGGAGGCGGCGGCTCTGCACTCCTCGCCTTTGAACACCTCTGGCACGGTGAAATATCCCCCTTCTTCCCCTTCCTCACCGCCGCAGCAGACCCGGAGGAAACAAACATTATGCTCCACGAAATGGCAACAGTGGGAACGGCAATGTCCCTGCTCATAACCGCCGTATGGATAGGAATGCTGGTGATAACAGCATCCGTAAAAAAGAAAGCTGCAAAGGAGACGAATGCAAAATGACCCTGCTTGTCACAATTTTTGCCGCCGTAATATCCACCGCAGTGTGGTACTCAAGTGAAAAAGCAAGAAGCCTCAAGGTAAGCTCCCTTATGTTTATGTACTGGGGCGCAGCCCTGATGTGGCTTGTAGATGCCGTTTTTGAATACACGGAACTGAGAGCGGACTATTTCACCCCCGCTCCCGCCGATATGATAAACGATCTTTTCTTAGGTTTTGCCGCCGTAGCCTTCGGACTTGTGATATGGACGGTAATTTTACTTGTAAAAGACCCCAAAGGTGTATTAAAAGCAGCGCTTATAAAGAAATAAAACACGAATGTGAGGTAATAAAAAATGCGGCTTACCCCAAGAGAGCAGGAGCGCCTGATGATACATCTTGCAGGCGGACTTGCCAAAGAAAGAAAAGCAAGAGGCGTAAAGCTAAACTACCCCGAAGCCATAGCGTACATAACCTCCGAGCTTTTGGAAAAGGCTCGTGACGGGCATACCGTCACCGAGCTTATGAGCGAGGGCAGAAAGCTTCTCACCGCCCAAGATGTAATGGACGGAGTTCCCGAAATGCTCAGCGAGATACAGCTTGAAGCCACCTTTCCCGACGGCACCAAGCTTGTGACCGTTCACGAGCCCATCGTCCCCGAAAATAAGCTTATTCCCGGGGAAATAATCACCGAGGACGGGGACATTGAGATAAACAAGGGCAAGGAAGCTGTCCCCCTTTCCGTAACAAACACCGCCGACCGCCCTGTGCAGGTAGGCTCCCATTTCCATTTCTTCGAGGTAAACAAAGCTCTGAAATTTAACAGAGCAAAAGCCTTCGGTATGCGACTTGACATTCCCGCAGGAACGGCAGTCCGCTTTGAGCCCGGCGAAAGCAAGGAAGTAAGCCTTATCCCCATAGGTGGAAACCGTCAGGGCTTTGGACTAAATGACCTTGTTTCGGGAAATATGGACGACAGCGAAATAAAAGCTGCGGCTCTGAAAAAAGCCCAAGCTTCGGGATTTAAGGGGGAATACGGCAATGTTTAAAATGTCACGCAGACAATATGCGGATATGTACGGTCCCACCACAGGCGACAGGATACGTCTGGGCGATACCTCACTCATAATCGAGGTTGAAAAGGACTACGCAGTCTACGGTGAAGAAGCGAAATTCGGCGGCGGAAAATCACTCCGTGACGGAATGGGACAATCCTGCTCCGTAAAGGATGCCGACTGCCCCGATACCGTCATCACAGGCGCAGTAGTAGTTGACTGTACGGGAATTTACAAGGCTGATATCGGCATAAAGGACGGAAAGATATGCGGCATCGGCAAGGCGGGAAATCCCGATATAATGGACGGCGTGACCCCCTCTCTGGTATTCGGCGCAGGCACGGAAGCCATAGCAGGCGAGGGACTTATCCTCACCGCAGGGGGTATCGACACCCATATCCATTTCATCAGCCCCACACAGATCGAGACCGCCCTCTATTCGGGCATAACCACAATGATAGGCGGCGGAACAGGCCCCGCAGACGGCACCAACGCCACCACCTGCACCCCCGGAAAATTCAACATAGAAAAAATGCTTGAAGCCGCCGAGGAATACCCTATGAACTTAGGCTTTCTCGGCAAGGGCAACAGCGGCAGTCTTGACACCCTCACCGAGCAGATTGAAGCAGGCGCCTGCGGACTGAAAATACACGAGGACTGGGGCTCCACTCCCTCGGTAATAAATAAGGCACTCACCGCCGCAGACAAATACGATGTTCAGGTGTCAATCCATACCGACACCCTTAACGAAGGCGGCTTTGTGGAGGATACCATAACGGCAATAGGCGGCAGAACTATACATACCTACCATACCGAAGGCGCAGGCGGCGGTCACGCCCCCGATATAATCAAGGCTGCAGCATTCCCCAACATTCTCCCCTCCTCCACCAATCCCACAATGCCCTTTACGAAGAACACCCTTGACGAGCATCTCGATATGCTTATGGTATGTCATCATCTTGACAGCAAGGTGCCCGAGGACGTGGCATTTGCAGATTCAAGAATTCGCCCCGAAACCATAGCCGCCGAGGACGTGCTTCACGATATGGGCATATTCAGTATGATGTCCAGCGACAGCCAGGCAATGGGACGAGTAGGCGAGGTCATTACAAGAACCTGGCAGACCGCTTCAAAAATGAAGGACCAGCGGGGCGCACTTCCCGAGGACAGCGACAGAAACGACAATTTCCGTGTAAAGCGCTACGTTTCCAAATACACCATAAACCCTGCCATAACTCACGGCATATCCGAATACGTAGGCTCCGTCGAGGTGGGAAAAATTGCAGACCTCGTGCTGTGGAAGCCCGCAATGTTCGGTGCAAAGCCCGAAATGATAATCAAAGGCGGATTTATCTGCGCTTCACGAATGGGTGATGCCAACGCCTCTATCCCCACCCCCCAGCCCGTCATCTACACAAAGATGTTCGGAGCGGAAGGACTTGCGAAAAAGCGCACCTGCATAAGCTTCGTGTCAAAGGCGGCGGCTGACAGCGGTATAGCAGAGCGGCTGGGACTTCAAAAAATCGTTCTTCCCGTAAAGAACTGCCGAAATATCGGCAAAAAGGATATGCGCTTCAATGACCGTACAGGCGATATCAGGGTAGACCCCGAGACCTACAGCGTAACGGTAGACGGCGAACCCATTACCTGCAAGGCGGCAGAAAGCCTTCCCCTCACCCAAAGATATTTCCTGTTCTGATATATTATAGCACAAATATTCTGCTTTGTCAATAGTAAAACAAAACAAATTTTCTAATGGAGTTTTATATATGATAACCGAAAAAATAACAGGCAAGCTTACCCAAACAGATAAGCAGGTAGACTATGTATCAATCGACTGGTTTGAGCGAGACAAAAAGCTGCTGAGAAAGACCACAGACAAGGGCGAGGAAATTGGCATAAAGATACCCACCCCCTTAAACGAAAACGATATAATTTACGAGGACGATGACCGCATTATAGCCGTAACCATCGCCCCCTGCGACCTTATCGCCGTAAAGATATCGGATATCCGTGAAATGGGCAGGCTTTGCTTTGAGCTTGGAAACCGCCACCTTTCCCTTGCCATCGGAGAAGATGAGGTAAAATGCCCCTATGACGAACCTACCTTTGAATATCTGAAAAAGCTGGGCTTTAAAGCGGAAAAGATATACGGCAAATTCACAGGCTACACCGAATGTCGTGGGCACGCACACTCTGACGTTGAGCATTCTCACGGGAATGAGCATCATTCCCATAACCACGAGCATACTCATACCCACTAATGACTATGAACACAGACATAAAGCTTATTCGTCTTGCCCAGGCTCTTGACCCTCTTTTCCCCATAGGCTCTTTCACCCTCTCAAACGGCACGGAGACCTATACGGCGAAAAATATCGTCACCGATAAAGCCTCGCTTACAGAACTGCTGAATGCCTATGTCTACACTCTCCCCACAGGGGACTTAGGCTTCGGGGCAAAGGCAGCTTCGGGCGAGGATATCACCCTGCTTGACGCTCTCTGCACCGCCTCCAAGTCCCCATATGAGCTTCGTGACGGCAGTTCAAAGCTGTGCAGACGATTTATAAAGGCACAGTCGGCACTCTGCCCCACCCCGCGCCTGACGGATTATTCGGAAAAGATAGAAAAGGGCGAATGTACGGGCTTTCACCCCATAGCTGTCGGGCTTTTCATCGCAGATATCGGAGCAGATATATCCGAGGGGCTTTCCCTATATGCCTACAACCTGCTTTCGGCAATGGCAAACCACGCAGTAAAGCTTGTGCCCCTAAGGCAGCTTGACGGTCAGACGGCACTTTATACGGCAATGGAAAGAATACCCGAAGCAGTGGAAAAAGCCCTTTCGGTGCCTTTGGACGACTTGGGAATAAGCGGCAGCGGCTTTGAGCTTCGCTCAATGCAGCACGAAAAGCTGTTCACAAGAATTTACATTTCATAATTTCGGAGTTGATAAAATGTCATACGTAAAAATCGGAGTGGGAGGACCCGTAGGCTCGGGAAAAACCGCCCTCATCGAACGTCTCACAAGAAAAATGTCGGAGGAGTACAGCATTTGCGTTGTCACCAACGACATCTACACTAAGGAGGACGCAGAATTTCTCATAAAAAATTCCGCCCTTGACCCCGAAAGGATAGTTGGCGTTGAAACAGGCGGCTGTCCCCATACCGCCATACGTGAGGACTGCTCGATGAACCTTGAAGCGGTGGACGAGATGGCGAAAAAGTTCCCCGGTGTACAGATAATTTTCATCGAAAGCGGCGGCGATAATCTGTCAGCCACCTTCTCCCCCGACCTTGCAGACGCTTCCATATATGTCATAGATGTGGCACAGGGGGAAAAGATACCCCGAAAGGGCGGTCCCGGCGTTACCCGTTCCGACCTGCTGGTAATAAACAAGACCGATCTTGCCCCTATGGTAGGAGCAAGCCTTGAGGTGATGGCAAGGGACTCGAAGCGTATGAGAGGAGAGCGCCCCTTTATGTTCACAAATCTTATGACTCTCGAAGGTGTTGACGACATTATCGGCTGGATAAAAAAATACGTACTTATGGAAGACCTGAAATAAAATGAGCGTGCTGAAGATCACCGCCGAATACAAAAACGGCAGAACGGTAATAACAAACAGCGAATTTACCGCTCCCTTAAAGATAGCCCTCCCCTTTTACCGCAAAAACCACACCGAAGTAATGATGATGGCGGCAAGCGCAGGAATTTTAGAGGGTGATTTTTACGATATTGAAATAACCGTCAAGGAAAACGCCTTTCTGAAATTCACGGGGCAGTCCTACACAAAGGTGTTCAAATCGGATAAAACAGGAGCGGCGCAGAATGTGCGAATAAATTTGGAACAGGGCGGCACACTTGTCTATGCCCCCTGCCCCGTCATACCCTTCGGCGGAAGTATTTTTGATACCCGAACCGAGGTAAATATACACCCCCGCAGCCGCCTTGCAATGACCGATATCCTCGCATCGGGACGGACGGCAATGAATGAGGAGTTCGCCTTTAAAAGCTTTCGCTCAAGAACGGTGGTCTGCATTGACGGAAAGCCCGTTTATCTCGATAACAGGCGGCTTGTCCCCGAGGAAACAGAGCTGCGGGGCATAGGCTTTTTCGAGGGATACACCCACGCAGGCTCCGCATATTTTTACGGCGCAGACAAGCAGGCGCTTGAAGAAGCGCTTTCGGAATATTCCTCGGGAGAAGCGGCAGTGAGCAATGCAGCGGCAGGCATATCCGTACGAGCCGCAGGAAACGGTGCCGATCCCATTCACAGACTTTTTGAAAAAATGACCGAAACCCTGTCAGCAAACTGCTAAAAGCATTTTTGAGACGACGGAAAACCCTCTCCCGAAAGGAGCGTCCCGTAAATGTACCGAATACTGCTGGCGGAGAGCGACCCGTTCTGCCGCCTTTCCTACAGAAAAATGAAGGTCTGGGAAGAATACGGCTTTGAAATATCCGCCGAAGCGGTAAACGGCAGAGAAGCTCTGAGGCTTATTGAAAAAGAGCCCTTTGACCTGCTGATTTCCGATATAAAAATGCCTGTAATGGGCGGCATAGAGCTGCTCCGTACCCTTCGCAGCAGCGGGCTTGACCTTGCCGCCGTGTTCATCAGCGCACGTACAGAATTTGAGTACGCAAGAGAAGCGATGATACTGGGGGCAATGGATTTTCTGAAAAAGCCTGCTTCCGAGGAGGCGGTGGGCGAAATGCTCTCACGCGTCCGCCGCAGTCTGGGCGGCACGGAGAAAACGGAGGTAAACAGCATTGTTGCACGAGTAATGGAGCAGATCGGTGCAGATACGGACAGGGACGTTTTTCTTCACAACGTCAGCCTGTTTCTTTCGGAAAATATCTGCCGTGCAGTGACAATGACCGAAGCGGCTGAGAATATGAAAATGAGCCGCGATTATTTCGGAAAATGCTTCAAGCGCCGTTCGGGAAAGAGCTTCAACACGGTTTACACAATGATAAAAATGGAGTATGCCAAAACTCTTATTGACTCGGGCAAATACAAAAACTACGAGATATCCGAAAAGCTGGGCATCTGCGACCCGGATTATTTCACCAAGCTTTTCAAGTCCGTTACGGGAACGACCCCGACGGGATATAAAAACAGAGCATAATAACCATAATGCGCCTCTCACCGCTGCGGCGGAGAGAGGCGCTGCTGTATTTTCACTTCCCGTAAGCAAAGGCAAAAATCCTGTTGACAAAACCGAAGTAAAATGCTATATTATAATTATATTTGCAAATAAAGACTTATGAAAAATATAAAGGAATGATAGCAAAATGAAAAAAACGATTGCCGCCCTGATCTGCGCGGCAGTTCTCACCGCCTGCGCAGGCGGTTCTCCCGAGGAGACTGCGCCCGTGACCGAAGCCCCCGAATCGGAAAGCACTGTTTCCGAGACCGCCCCCGTCACATCGGAAGAGACCACCACAGTTACAACCACAGTAACAACTTCTGCCACAACCACCGAGACCACCACCGAATTTACCCAAAAGGAGATACCTTTTGAGGATACTGTGCAAAACGCCTACGAAAGGCTTCTTGCCTCCTTTGAAACGGAGCGCGGCATTGTATATCCCGAGGATTACGGCGGAGTTTACAGCTATGCGGGAACGCTTTTCGTAAATATCACCGAAAGCGAGCCTCCCGAAAGCTACACAAAGGTTTTAGCGGATTACACCTGCGTCCGCTATCAGACGGTAGAGCGCTCTTTTAACAGGCTCACCGAGATAAGCCTTGAAGCCCGTGACCTGCTTGACGAACAGTTCGGAGTAGAGGAATGTTTCGTTGACGTTCCCGAAAACACCGCCGCCGTCACCATAAGAAACGAAGATCCCAAAAAGGCGCAGAATTTCCTCAAGACCGTCACCGACAAAAGCTTTGCCTTAGACGAGCTTTCCATAAGTATGGCTGAGCCGGAAGAGGAAAATTAAAACGGGATTAGATTTTACTTTGAAATTGACAAAAAAACTCGTCAGGCTCTTGTAATTTCAAAATCTTTGTGGTATAATAAAAATATGTTCAGGGAAACATATTCTCCCGGAATAAAAAATTTGGAGATATGTTTTAAAATCATTTTATCAAACCGAGTTTTGTTTCTTTGTTAAAGTAAAGCTTTCCTTGAGAAAGCCGCAAAACTCTGAGAAAAGGAGGATAATATTTTGAAAGGTTTAGGTGTTGCAATACTCACAATGCTCGCTGCCGCTGCAGGAGCCGCTGCCGCAGTTTATGCCGTTAAGAAGCGCGAGGAGCTTGAGCAGTACGACTACAGCTTCGACGATGACGACGAGATCTACTTCGGCGACGATGATGAATGCTGCGATTGCTGCGGCTGTTCCGACAAGGACGAAAAAGCCGACGACGTAGAGGAGCTTGAGGCTCTTGACGGCGCAGACGATGCAGACGTTGAAGCTGCTTCTTCCGAGGACAAGGACGAAGAAGCCGATTTCTGATCTTCGGAATGTTTTCAAACTTTATGTTAATATGCCCCTCTTACATTGCTCCGAAACTATTCGGACTTGCTGTAAGGGGGGCTTATTCTGTTTTATTATGACGTATTACATTTTCATCGCCGCAGCCCTTCGGAACTCGGTAGGGCTTGAGCCTGTCATATCACGAAAGCGCCTGCTGAAATAAAGGGGGTCTTCATACCCTGCCGCCATTGCCACCTCTCCCACAGACATAAGAGTTGAGCTTAGCAGGCGGCGTGCCTCGGACATTTTCAGCCTGTCGTGATACTGCTGCATTGACATTCCCTTTTCTGCCTTAAAAACCGCCGCAAGCCGCTTGTAGCTAAGGAAAAATTCACCCTCGAGAGCCTTTGCGGAAAAGGGAGCGGAGATATTTTCCGAAAGGAACTCACAGATCCTGTCCGAAAGCTTCAGCGGAGCGGCGTTTTCCCTTTTGTTATAGGCAAGAAAGCTCAGAAGCTCCGCAAATCTCAGATTTATATACCTGTCTCTGCTGCCGTCTTCCAAAGAGCAGAAATCGCAAAGATCCATTATCCGCTCCTCCGCGCCGCTGCCCAAAAGTCCCTCAAGGCATTTGGGCAGCGGCGCAAAAACGCTTTCGTAAACAGGCTGCTCATTAAAATAAAAATGGGCATAAAACCATCTTGTTCCCTTTGGTATCTCCCTTTTTCCGAAATGATGTATACCATTTTTCAGAAAAATAAGTCCGCCCCTTTCTATTTCGTAATCCGAACCGTCCTCGGTGACGTATATCGCCCCTTCAAGAACATATATCATCACATTGAAATCAGCCGTTCTGTCAATATGATAAAAAGGCTCGGAAGCCGCCAGCAGACCGCAGCCGCTCACAACGGGCATGGACGTATTGTTGAAAATTATCTCGTTCAAGATTATCCTCCATATATTTAAGAATATTATCTATTTATTTATGCTTTTTATAAGATTAT
Source organism: Oscillospiraceae bacterium (assembly GCA_028720105.1). GTDB lineage: Bacteria > Bacillota > Clostridia > Oscillospirales > Ruminococcaceae > Huintestinicola. The sequence continues at coordinate 21,283 of JAQYLI010000024.1, forward strand.
AATGCATATAAAAGCATATGTCAAGGATATTTTCAAATATGGAGGGAAAACAAATGAAAACTCAGAACAGGATACCCGTAAGCGCCTACCGTCCGTCGGGATTTATGGGCAGATACTGCGAGCTTGTACGCAAAGAGATGATACCCTATCAGTACAAAGTGCTTCGTGACGAGGCGGAGGACGCCGAGAAAAGCCACGTTATCGCCAATTTCATAAACGCAGGAAAGGCGCTTCGGGGCGAGGATACGGGAGACGGCTTTTACGGTATGGTCTTTCAGGACAGCGACGCCGCAAAATGGATAGAAGCTGCGGCATATTCCCTGGCATTGCACCCCAACAAAGAGCTTGAAAGCGAAACTGACGGGCTGATCGACCTTATCGCCGCCGCTCAGGACAAGGACGGCTATCTGAACACACGCTTTACCGTTACCGACAGGGACAAGCGCTGGACAAATCTCCTTGAGGGACACGAGCTTTACTGTTCGGGTCATATGATGGAGGCTGCCTGCGCCTATTTTGAAGCTACGGGAAAGAGAACGCTCCTTGACGTTATGGAAAGGAATGCGGAGCATATCTACCGCCGCTTTATCACAGATAAGACCCCGGGATATCCGGGACACCCCGAAATTGAGCTTGCCCTTATGAAAATGTACCGCACAACCGGCAATGTCCATTGCCTTGAGCTGGCGGAGCATTTCATAAACTGCCGCGGTGCCGACCCCGAATATTACGAAAAGGAAAAGGCGGCAAGGGACTGGTATGTCTGGGGCAACAACCCCTGCGACCACGATTACCAGCAGAGCGGCAGACCTGTGAGAGAGCAGTCCGACGCCACGGGACACGCCGTAAGAGCGGTATATCTTTACACGGGAATGGCAGACCTTGCCTCGGAAACGGACGATAAGGAGCTTTTTGCCGCCTGCCGCCGTCTATGGGAGAGCATTGTGAACAGGCGTATGTATGTTACGGGAGGAATTGGCTCAACGGTTCACGGAGAAGCCTTTTCCGCCGATTACGACCTGCCTTCGGACACGGCATATTCCGAGACCTGCGCCGCTATCGGGCTTATGTTCTTCGCTTCCCGTATGCTTGAAAACGATGTGAACGGCGAATACGGCGATATTATGGAGAGAGCCTTTTATAATACCGTCCTTGCGGGCATTCAGCTTGACGGAAAGAGGTTTTTCTATGTAAATCCTCTTGAAACTGTTCCCGGGATAACGGGAGCGGTGCAGACACAAAGGCACGTGCTTATGACCCGTCCCAAATGGTATGCCTGCGCCTGCTGTCCACCCAATGCGGCAAGGCTCATTTCCTCGGTGGGTCAGTATGCCTACGGCGAAAAGGACAACACGGTATACTGCCATATGTTTGCGCCCGGAGAGGTCACATTCTCAAACGGCGTAAGGCTTCTGTGCGAAACAGGTTATCCCTACAGCTTTGAGATATGCTACACCGTTTCGGGAAATGGCAGGCTTGCCGTCAGAATACCTGGTTGGAGCGGAAAATATTCGGTAAGCAAAAACGGCACGGAATTTGTTCCCGAATTGGAAAAGGGCTATGTATACATAAATGTTTCGGACGGGGACAGGATAAATATTTCTCTTGACGGAACACCCCGCTTTGTCTATGCTTCGGAAAAGGTGCCCTCACTTTCGGGCAAGGCAGCACTTTGCAGAGGTCCCCTCGTATACTGCTTTGAGGGAGCTGACAACAATGGAGACGTGCTTTCCCTGTCGGCAGATACAAAGGGAGATATACGTCCGATGGGATTTGATGAGGAGCTTCTCGGCGGTACGGAACCCATAGCCGTACCGGGATATAAACGGGAGCCGCAGAAGGAGCTTTACTCTTCCGATGCGCCGAAAAATACTCCCGTTACCCTTTATGCCATACCCTACAGCCTGTGGGGCAACAGAGGCGAAAATCAGATGAGGGTATGGATGGATATCAGCTGATCTCATATCATTCATAACATACCGCACAAAGCCGTCTGAAGCGGCTTTGTGCGGTATGTTTTCAGATAATGCCCTCTACCCATTACAAACTAATGACAAATATTTCGTATAAATTTGTTAAATATGATGATTTTCTGAGATTTTTGAATTTTTTTATTCGTTCCATATTGCTTTTAGGTTTACAATATGGTATAATGTCAAAGAAAGATGGTTAAACTATATGTTCTTGAAGACAAGCTTCTGACAAAAAGGAGTTTTAGAATTGATAATATATATTCTGCTCCCGATAGTCCTGCTTATTCCGGGTATTTTTTTATGCCGTGAAAAAACAGGCAAGGCAGGCAAAGCTGTGTATTCTGCTTTTTTCGGAATAGTGATATTTCTCCTTATGGCATTTCGCAGCTTTGTAGGAACAGATTATCTTTCCTATGCGCAGCTTTACAACTATTTTAATTTCTCGGAAATGACCGATGTCTCAGGGCTTGCCCACGAAAAGGGCTTTGTGGTACCGCTGAAGATACTCTGTGATATTTTTGACAATTATCACGCCCTGTTTGCGGTCACAGCGTTTATCATCGCTGCTGCCTGCGCAGTATACATATATAAATTCTCCTCAAATCCCTGCATAAGCGCTCTGGCTTTTGTCTGCTTCGGTATGCTGTTTTATTCTATGAATTTTATCAGGCAGGTCATAGCAGGCATTATCGTAATGTACGCGCTGGAGTTTATCAAGGAAAAGAGCTTTCTTAGATATCTTGTCGCCGTGCTGCTTGCGTCCTGTTTCCATTGGTCGGCGCTGGTGATGATACCCTTCTATTTTATCCTGCAGATAAAGCTCGAGCCCCTTATCCTGGCTGCATACGCGGCAGTCTCGGCAATGCTGGTGGTATTTGCACCCGATATAATAGACTTCGGGCTGAAAACGTTCTATACCAAATATCTCACAGATTATACCCCCGATCTCGGCAGTGGGATATCTCCCGCATATCTTCTGTGCTACGGCGCAGTCTTTGCGGTGGCATTTGCTTTAAGGAAGCGGCTTTATGAGAAAAACGCAATGAACAGCGTTTATCTTTCCTGCCTCTTTTTCATAGTAATGTTCGAGCTTCTCGGAGCCGGCTATGCAATGCTTTCCAGATTTGGACTGCTGTTTGTAATGCCTGCTTTTATGGGTCTTGCGCCCGACCTCATCTCCTCAGCTGAAGAAGCCTGTGCAGAAAAGCTTGCCGGAAAGCCCCGTCTTGCAAAACTATGCGTTTACGGCGCGTTTGCGCTTATCGCCATAGGCTTTTATCTGTGGCTTATTCTCACAAACAGCAACGGAGCCGTTCCTTACCGCACGGTTTTTGAATACACACAGGAGCTATGGTAAAGGAGCTGAGCCGATGTTTGGCAATATTTGCATAGAAATCGCAAAAAAGGAAAGCAGACACAGCGCCGCAGGAAATGCGCTTACCTGTGCTGCTATCACTCTCGTTTTCGTGTTCTGGCGGTTTGAGGGCTATCTGTCCCCTTCAATAATGTCGCTGATGACCAAGGGAGCTGCCCTGCTGATGATATTCTGCTGGTTCAGTATGTCCTTTTCATCTGGACTTCTGGAAAGATGCAGCTTCGCGGTCTTTACCGCATTATTCTGGAATATTCCGTCTGTGGTATGCCTTTGGGCGGACAGTATGACTCCCCGCAGCTTCAACAGCGCCCTGTATCTTGCAGGAGAATATTCACGTCTGCTGGTTCCCTATTCTCTGGGAGGACTGCCGATTTTCAGCAGTATGGATTATGTGACATCTGCGGCGGTTTTTTCCGGGGTATGCTTGATAATTTATATCTCGGGAATGTTGTCGCTTAAAGCGAGAACGCTCCCCGACAGCAAAAGTAACGTCTGATATTTGTCTCGAAAGAGTCAAATTATCCGGCTGCGTAAAAGCAGTCAACATATATATCATTTTAGGAGGATAACTACCATGAAAATGAAAAAAAGTGTAGCATTTGTATGCGCTTGTGCAATGGCATTATCTATGGTTTCCATTTCCGCTTACGCAGTTGACTACGGTAACGGAGGAAGCGGCGGAAGCTCAAGCGGAAGCACAGGCGGCGGAACTGCATCACCTATCGTAACTCCCATTGAGGACAATAAGGAAGAAAACTCCGGCGAGGAAAAGACCGAGGAAGCTCCCAAGGTTGAGACAGTTGTTGAAAGCAAGGCTGTAAACGAAGCTATCGCTACCGGCGAGCCCGTTCCCGTAAAGGGCGATTCCATCGTTCTCGGAAAGGCTGCTGTAGCTGCTATCTTAAAATCAGAAACTCCCGTTTCATTTGAAAACCAGGATACCGGTATTACCATTACCATCGACCCTGCAAAGGTTCAGAATGTCGGCAAGCTCGACCTCGGTATGGATGTCCAGAAAAACGATACAGGCTTAGAGATCACTCCAGCAATGACAGGTGATTTTGGTCTTACTCTCTCTGTTACTATCCCCAAGGCAAACATTCCTGCTACTGTTGATGTAAACAATGCCCGCCTTTTCTATGTTTCCGATGAAGGAAAGGTAACAGACCTCGGCTCCATCAAGCCTAATGAGGACGGCGGATTTACCATCGACATTACTCACGCTTCCAGCTACATTATTTCTTCGGCTGCAATTGAGGACATCTCCGCAGGCGCAGGACTTGACGGTACAGGCGACGTTATCGAAGACTGATTTCGTTTCTCCTCCATAAACAGGGCATTATGGCAGCTGCATTATTTCTGTTTTGATCAGTTTAATGCGGGCCGCATATGTCCTGTTTATGTTTCATTACTCTATGATAAATATGGGTCTGATGACGGGACAGATGCTCAGATTCATGAATAAGGGATGTTGGGCATTGTCTAAAAAAGTATTGTTTGTTGCCTCAGTTGTCAAAAAACATATAAATCAGTTCCATCTTACATATCTGAAATGGTTTAAGGAACGGGGATATGAGGTTCACGTCTGTGCAAGGAACGATTTCGAGGACGGGGAAAAATGTGTTATCCCCTATTGTGATAAATATTTTGACCTGCCTTTCAGCAGATCGCCCCTTTCACTTTCCAACCTGACAGCGTTTTTTAAGCTAAAAAACATTATAGACAGCGGAGATTATGAGCTTATCCACTGCCATACTCCCGTTGCAGCGGTCATTACAAGGCTTGCGGCAGTAAGATTCAGGCAAAAGGGCAAAAAGGTCATTTACACCGCTCACGGTTTTCACTTTTTCAAGGGTGCTCCCGCAGTGAGCAGGCTGTATTACGTTGTCGAAAAATTTCTTGCTCCGTTTACCGACGCCATAATCACCATAAATCAGGAGGATTATGAAGCAGCAGAAAAATTCTGCAAAAAATGCGGCTGCAAAAGCTATCTCGTTCACGGAGTGGGCGTAGATACGATAAGAATAAGAAACACAAAGGTAGACCGCAGCGCCGTCAGAAAAAATCTCGGAATTCCCGATGATGCATTTGTAATAATGACTACCGTTGAGATAAACCGCAACAAGAACATTGCAACGGCTCTCAGAGCCTTTGAAAAGGTTAAAAAGCCGAATATGTTCTATCTGGTCTGCGGCAGCGGAGATATGAAGAGTCATTGTATGGAGCTTGCCAAAGCTCTCGGTATCTCGGATAATGTTATCTTCGCAGGCTACAGGTACGATGTTTTCACCCTGCTCCATATTGCCGATGTATTCCTTTTCCCGTCATACAGAGAAGGCTTGGGCATAGCTGCCATTGAGGCAATGTCCGCAGGACTTCCTGTCATTGCTTCCGATATTAGAGGCGTGACTGAGTATGCCGTGAACGGAAAGAACAGTCTCCTTTTCCGTCCCGACGATGTGGACGGCTTTGCGGGCGCGATAGCAACCCTGGAAAGCAACGAGAAACTGAGAAAAGAACTTGGTGCCGAAGCGGAAAGATCCGTGTACAAATTTGATATCCGCTGCTCTGTCAAAGCAATGTCGGAAATATACTGCGAATATGCGGATATTCCCGTAAGCGGCAATCACGAATGTACCGAAAACGCTTCCGATTATGAAAGAGCAAGCGTATGAAACAGCAAGATTCAGCTGCATACAGGTCAGAAGAGCCTGTTTTTGCCGCTGTAAAGGATAGCATCGCTCCTGTGATCTATATGTTTGCACTGCATATCGTCAGAAGAGCACAGGCTCTTAACATCAAAAGGCTGTACTTTTTCTCCCGTGACGGTTATTCCGTTATGAGAGCCGCCGAAGAGATATGCAGAAAAGAAAATATCAGCCTTGAAATGACGTATTTTTACTGTTCAAGGTACTCTCTGAGAATGGCGGCATACCGCTTTAAGGACAGCTGCGCTTATGAGAAGCTGTTCTGTGAAAGCTACCGTATGTCTCCGAAAAACATTCTTATGAGGGCAGGTCTTGACGAAAATGAGCGTTTGACGGTTTACAAGGACCTGAACCTTGAAGCGTCCGTTGAAGACGAGCTTATGGACAGAAGCAGAGCTAATGACTTCTGCGGCAGACTTAGAGGCTCTGAATGTTTTGAACGCATACTTACCCAAAAATCAGACAGGGCTTATGCTGCTGCCGAAGAATATTTCAGACAGTGCGGTATGGACGAATATGACCATATCGGAGTTGTCGACCTCGGCTGGACAGGTTCTATGCAGTATACGCTTAAACGTCTGCTGGAGTCCTGCAAAATAAATTGCAGGATAACAGGCTTCTATCTGGGACTTCTGGAAGAACCTTTGAATTACCCCGACAGCATTTATGAGCCGTGGCTCTTTGAAGGCGGCAAAAATTCATTTATCAAGGCGTGGTTTTCCCAAAACCTCCTTGAATGTATCTGCACAGCCCCTCACGGAATGACCACAGGCTATGAAAAGACCGAAACGGGCATTACTCCCGTTTTCGCTGAAAATGAAAACGATCCTGAGCTTATCCGCAGGCTCTCCGACATTATGGCAGAGTATGCGCGGCAGGCTTCGGGTTTTGAATACAATGTAAAGAGAAATAGAAAAGCTGCGATAAGGAAGCTGAAAGGACTAATGTTCACGCCCTGCAAGGAAACGGCGGAGAGCTTTGCCGCTTTCGGCTTCTGCGACGATATAAGCGAATGCTATCACGGCAGTCTTTGCGGAAAAATGACGGCAAAGCAGTTTTCCGACTGCTTTTTCCGCAGAAAGGGCACTGTAAGACCATATTGGTTTTATGGAGCTTTAGCCCGTTCGGGACTGTTTCCGAAGATGTTGTACAGGTATCTGTATTACTTCTCCGAAGCGGCAAGGTACTTTATCGTCACGAACAAAAAGAGGGTGAACAACAATGGCTGAACCGCTTCTTTCGGTAATTATGGGCGTGTACAACTGTCCCACCGAGGAAATGCTGATGAGGGCAGTCAGATCTGTCCTTGAACAGACCTTTTCCGATTTTGAATTTATTATCTGCGACGACGGCTCGAACAACGGAACCTATGAGTGGCTAAAAAAAGCCGCTGAAGAGGACAGCAGGATCGTCCTTATCAGAAACAAACGCAATATGAGCCTTGCTTACTCGCTGAATAAATGCATCGAGACAGCACGAGGCAGATATATCGCACGACAGGACGCAGACGATTATTCTATGCCCCGACGCTTTGAAACACAGATAAACTACCTGGACAGCCATTCTCAGTATGCATTTGTGGGCAGCGATTGCTGCTTGTTTGACAGCAGCGTTTACGGCAGCAGAAAAATGCCCCATCACCCTAAAAAAATTGATTTTCTTTTCAACTCCCCTTTTATTCACGGCTCGGTAATGTTCAGACGCGAGGTATTTGACCGCGAGCTTTACCGCCCCTGCGGATATTCACGCAAATATGAGGACTATGACCTCTTTATGCGCCTTTACAGGGACAAGCAGTTCGGAGCTAACATCAATGAACAGCTATATGCCTTCTATGCGGATATGTCCGAGAGGCACGTCCCGAAAATTATGCGAATTGATGAAGCGGCTGTGCGTTATAACGGTTTTAAGGAGCTGGGACTTCTGCCAATGGGATTTATCTACGTAATAAAGCCCTTTGTGCTGGCGCTTCTCCCCCACGCCTGCCTTATTTCCCTTAAACGCCAGTTCAACCGCATATGAAGCTCAGATTATATTCGCTGCTTGTAAACCGCAGCCCTGCGGTCAAGCGCAGATATGAAAGCTTTGTTAATGCTCACAGAAGGCTTCACGCCTGCTTTCCTGCCGTTTCCTGGGTATATCTTATCCTGCTTAACATAAAATATGTTATACTGCAGGTCCCCGACATACCTACGGTAAAAACCGGAAATGAAAGCGGCAGCTTTGCTGTTTCAGCTGAGGAAATCTCAGAACAGCTTTGCAGATGTGATGTGGTCTCTTTCGATATATTTGATACTCTGATAATACGCCCGTTTTCAAAGCCGGAGGATCTGTTTTATATTGTCGGCGAAAAACTGGGCGTTCCTGATTTCAGAAGGCTTCGTATTGAGGCTGAACGCACAGCCCGTGCCGAAAAAGCCGCAAAAGGTCAGGGTTCCGAGACGGATATCTATGAGATCTATGCAGTTCTTTCCCGTATGATAGGGATTTGTGCCGAAACGGGTATTGAAGCCGAATTGCAGACAGAGCTTGAGCTTTGCAGAGCAAATCCTTTTATGAAAAAGGTATTTGATAATGTGAAGACGGCGGGCAAAACAATTATCATCTCATCGGATATGTATCTGCCCCGCAGTTTTATATTGCTGCTGCTTGAAAAAAACGGATTTAACGGCTATTCCGAATTATATCTGTCAAATGAAAAAGGCTGTGGAAAATGGGACGGCGGACTTTACAGCATTATCTGTTCAGACCATAGCGGAAAAAGTATCGCCCATATCGGTGATAATACTTTTTCGGACGTCCAAAATGCCAAAAAGCACGGCTTATCCCCATTCCATTACCCTAATGTAAACCGGTCGGGAGAGAAATTCCGCCCGAGAAATATGTCGCCCATAACAGGCTCGGCGTATTCGGGGATAGTAAACAGCACCCTTTACACCGAAAGATTTCCGCCTGCTTTTGAATACGGCTTTAAATGCGGAGGTCTGCTTATTCTCGGCTTCTGCGGTTTTATACACGAACATTCCCTGCGTTTCGGCGCAGATAAAATACTGTTTCTGTCCCGTGACGGGTATATTGTAAAAAAAGTTTACGATATGCTCTATCCCGAGGATAAAACCGAATATGTATATTGGTCAAGAGCGGCTGCCGCCAAGCTTTGCGCGGATATTTTCCCGCAGGAATATGTCAGACGTTTTATTGTACAGAAATCCGAAAAGGGTTTTACAATAGGCGAAATTCTGCGTTCTATGGGAATTAGCGGCATATCACTCCCCTTTGACCCTGCGGAAAAGCTTACCCGTAAAAATATGGAGAAGCTTATTGCCGAAATACATCTGCATATGCCCGAAATATCCTCCTGCTTGAAAACAAACCGTCGGGGTGCTGAGAGATATTTCCGTGAAATATTAAAGAACTGCTGCAGAGCGGTCACTGTTGACTGCGGCTGGGCAGGCAGCGGAAATATTATGCTTGAAGCTTTTGTCCGCTGCACTATGGGGGCAGACATAGCTTTTAAGGGGCTTCTTGCAGGCAGCAACAGCGCAAATCAGGACGACAGCGATTTCAGCGAGACCTATTTTAAAACCGACAGGCTTGCCGCATATTGTTTTTCCTCTGACGCTAACCGGAATTTTTACGAATTCCATTATCCTGCAAAAAAGCACAACGTTTTTTTTGAGCTGCTTTTCGGCGCTCCCTGCCCGTCCTGCACAGGCTTTGACGAAAACGGTCCCGTATTTGACAATGAAGCCGAGAATTCTGAGCTTATAAACGAGATACATAACGGCGAGCTTGAATTTATCCGAAGATATCTTGATATTTTCGGGAATATCCCGTATATGCTGAAAATATCGGGAAGCGACGCTTATGCGCCCTTTGCGGCTGCGTTATCTGACGGCGGCGATCACCTGCGCGGGATTTTCAGAAGCGCAGTATTTGACGAGCTTGCCGACGGAAGGAAAGAGAAAGTTTAACCCGAAAGGAAATTATAATGTCCGATAATAAATTCACCCTTGAGGATATCCTTGCGGAATATGATAAAAAGATACCCGCCGATACCCATATATCCGATAAACCAAAGCCTGCTCCCGCTCCGAAGCCCGTTCAGGCAGCTGCGCAAAAGCCTGCTCCCGCTGCAAAGCCTGTCCAGACAGCTGTACCAAAGGCTGCTCCTGCTCCGAAGCCCGTCCAAGCTTCCGCGCCCAAAGCTGCTGTACAAAGCGAACCCATAAAAAAATCGCCTGCCGAAAACAAGGAAAATGCAGCGGCAGTAAAAAAAGATACTCCTCAGAGCGGTGCGCCTGCGGGGGAAAAAAAGAGGGTCCATAACTCGGGTATCAGAGTTCAGTCAAACTCCCCTATAAAGCTTCGTATCGAACAGTACAGCTTTCTTTTCAAACAGCTGGTCAAAAGAGATTTTAAGGGCAGATATAAAAGAGCCGCTCTCGGAGTGCTGTGGAGTATGCTTTCGCCAATGTTCTCATTTGCGGCTCAGGCAATAATCTTCTCCGTTCTTTTCAAGCGCGGGGAACACTATATTTCCTATCTTATTGTGGGAAATGTTGTATTTCATTATTTCACAGACTCTGCAAACGCCGGAATGTTCTCAATGGCGGGCAACGGCGGTATCCTTTCAAAGATAAACGTGCCCAAAAGCATTTTTCTTTTGTCAAAGAATGTATCCTGCCTGATAAACTTTCTGCTGACAATGGTAATTATGTTTATAATTACCACAATTGACGGCATAGCAATTACGCCGATGTGTGCGACTATCATCATTCCTATGACGCTTATGACGATATTTAATCTGGGATTAGGCTATGCCCTTTCATCCTGGTTTGTTTTCTTCAAGGATACCCAGTATCTTTTCAGTATTTTCACTCAGGTGCTGATGTATTTCTCGGCGATATTCTACCGCATTACAGCATTTCCCGAAAACGTTCAGAAGCTTTTCTACCTTAATCCCGTTTACTGCTATATCACCTATTTCAGAATGGTCGTGATAGACGGAGTATTTCCAAGTCTGAAGCTTAATTTTGCCTGCGTTTTCTATGCTGTGATAATGCTGCTGATTGGTCTGGCGGTTTATAAGAAAAGCAATAATAAATTTGTTTTCTATTTCTGATAAGGGAGTATTTAAGTGGTTGTTGATGTTCAGAACGTTTCTATCCGTTATCTCCTCGGAGATTTCAAGGATATCGGTATAAAGGAATATCTTGTTCAGAAGCTCACAGGCACCTACGAGGTGCAGGAGTTCTGGGCTGTAAAGAATGTTTCATTTTCCTTAAATGCAGGCGATTTTCTCGGGATAATCGGAACCAACGGCGCAGGAAAATCCACGCTTCTAAAGGCTGTGAGCGGCATCATAAAGCCTCAGAAGGGCAAGATCGTCACAAACGGTCAGATAGCGGCGCTGCTTGAGCTTGGAACAGGCTTTGACGGCGATCTTACCATAAAGGAAAATATTTATTTCAGAGGCGCTCTTTTAGGCTACACCGAAAAGTTTATGAATGAGAAGTATCCCGAAATAATCGAGTTTTCGGAGCTCCAGGATTTTGAAAACCGCAAATTCAGACAGCTTTCCTCGGGAATGAGATCAAGACTTGCTTTTTCCATTGCAAGTCTAATCGATCCCGACATTCTTATTCTTGACGAGGTACTTGCGGTAGGCGATGGTGCTTTCCGTGCAAAAAGCGAAAAGAAAATGCTGGAAATAATTAACAGCGGCGTTACCACCCTGTTCGTTTCTCATTCCACGGCTCAGATGCGTAAGCTTTGCAATAAAGTGCTGTGGCTCAATAAGGGTGAGCAGATGGCTTTCGGCGACGCAAAATCGGTTTGCGACGAGTATGACAAGTTCATCAGAGCTAAAGGAAACTCAGCAAATAAAACTTGACAAAATCTCCCGGTTGCTGCAAGCTTGTATAGAGCTTGCAGAGACTTTAAAGATATGTTGATTTAAACAGGATATTCAAGGGGAATCCGCGGTTTAAATTATTTCTCGCAAATTAAATCATTTTTTTTTGAAAAATCACTTGACAAATGTCTTTTTTTATGATAGAATAAATATGTTGTTGATAACCACTAAAATTGGAGAGGTGTCCGAGTGGTTTAAGGAGCCGGTCTTGAAAACCGGTGATCCCGCGAGGGACCGTGGGTTCGAATCCCACCCTCTCCGCCAACAGAATACCATATATTTTGTTACCATTATGCAGAAGTACTCAAGTGGTGACGAGGCGCCCCTGCTAAGGGCGTAGGTCGGGAAACCGGCGCGAGGGTTCAAATCCCTCCTTCTGCGCCAAACAAAAATCGCTTATCTACGAAAAACCACGTAGGTAAGCGATTTTCTTTATGCTTGTAAGTAATAAAATATTTGTAAAATCAATGAAATATGACACGAAATTATGCACATATGACACGACATATGACACGAAAACCATCAATCGGAATAATAATCTATGCTATAGCTTTTATAATATTGCACAAAATACAACAAATTTATTTGTGCAAACACACAAATCTAACCGATATCGGATAATTTTTATAAAAATCCCCCCTCCGCACTCAAGAAGAGAGAGCAGAGGGGGATATTTTTACATTTCTATAGCCTTTTCAGAAATAAATCCACCAAGAGACGGAACATAAACGAACCCGTCCGCAACGTTGATATCAGCGCCGCCCTTGACGGTTTTGATAATCGTGCTATCGGTAGAAGGAAGCTTTCTCACATTCCAGGTGCCAGCTTTCAGACGTACTTTCTTGCACTTTACACCTACAGTCTTAGGTGCATTTTCTTCCTGCTTCGGCTCGGTCTCTGTGGCAGAACTATCGGAATAGTCAATCCAGGGACACTTACCCCACCACTTCCAGGGGCGGGATTTCAGCGCAGTTTTTACAACGCCATACTGATGACCTCGGGCTTCGATAACAAAGCCGCCGCCGATGTATATACCAACGTGACCGTCCATAAAAACAAGAATACCTGGAACATCGGGCATTGTCAAAATGCTGCCATTTTCCTTACACCTTGCAAGCATACCGTTTGCACTAACGTCCTGCGAACTGTTATATTTTGGTGTAGCCGTTGCGGTTTCAGACCATAAATAGCCCTTAATAAGCCCTACGCAGTCGTGCACTCTCTTTCCGTACTGAGTGGGGAAATCATTCCACGATTTGTAAAGCTCGGGATACTGCTTTTTCTTAGCCGCATATAATTCGGCGGTTGCCTTCTGTCCGAATGTTCCGTACCAATAGGGCAGACCCAGCTGCGCCTTTGCGTATTCAACAAGACCTTTTGCTGTTTTCAAAGCTATTTATCCCCCTTGTTTTTCATAATGTCAATAATTTTATCGAACAATTTCTTTACAGGCTCGGGCAGCACACCCATCAGCGCCGCATTTTCGCATATGGAAATCAGCTCGGACGCACAGAACGCAATTACAACAGCATTCCGTATGTAATCACAGCCTAACAGCACATCAGCGTAATGTGCGCACACCACAAGCAGGATAGTGCATATTTTTTTGATAATGCCCTGCCAGCAGGCTTTAGAGGATAACGCCCCGTTTTCGGATTTGTTGGATTTGTTCCAAAAAATAGCACACGCCAATCCCGTTGCAAAATCCACCGCCATAAAAATCAGTAGCGCAAGAACCGCATTGTCCCAACCGCCGAGAAACTGTGCAATAAAAGACCCCACAGCGCCAATTGTGCCACATACAACAGCCATTTTTTCATTCATGATTACGCCTCCGCATCATCAAATTCGGGGATAACGTCCTCCGCAGGCTCAGGCTCGGGGACATATGTCTCCGCCTCGAAGCGTTCAATGTCCGCTTCTGTTATTTTGCCCTTGATGTAGTAGTTAGCCAGCTGAACCGCCGCCCATTCCTTTGAAAACTTTCCGTTCTTCACGCCTGAAATTAAATTGTTTACTACCCATGTGTTAAATTCAAAAACTGCCATTTTAACATTCCTCCTATTTTTTTATTCTATAGTTTCACCATTGGAAACAATAATAGCTGTGGTCAATTCGTCGATTTTATCCCATATTTTCTTGACAGCCGCATTTTTACGAACGCCCGTTACAGACAATTCGCCTTCCGAAACGCTGATATTATTCAGCCCGTCAACCTGTCGAATGTCATTCGGAACGGTGTACGGATTGCTGTCGGGTGTTATGGTGTAATCTGTACCATTAACATTCACCGTCAATTGCCTGCCCGTGATAGGCGGTTCGTATTCGGTGGGGGTGGAGCCGAGTTCGAGTTGGGGACGGAATACAAGATTATCAACTGTTGCACCTGCGATAATAACAATTGCCAGACTATTATTTTCTGAAAAAATATGCTGATATGGAATTATGCGCCCAGAACCATAATCGTTATAATTTTTTTGAGTAACGCCTGTATGATTTTGATACCAGTTGATATAAAATGAATTATTTCCACCGCCAGAGGGACATCCGCTTAGAAAATACTTACCTTCATTTTCAAATCCAAAATTTCGAGCTAAGAAAAACGTAGCATTTGCGGTTGCCGTTCCATTTGCTGTGATAGTACCGTCTCCATTGTCGGTGAATGTGATACCATTTACTGTTTTAGTCGATTCAGTATATGGATATGTTATCAAATTTTTTCCGCTCACAACCATCTCACTAAACGGCACACCCCCCTGCAGCCCGTCAATCTGAACAGGATTACCGCTTGCCATCACGCCCCCGTCAGCGACAGGGGCATTACGAAAAGGGGGGAATTTATCACCCTGATTTGTAATCTGGAATTTGCCTGCGCCGAGAATATAGACCTTTCCGCCAAGGTTTTCGACCATAGTGCTACAGCCTGCCGAAAGCACCTTAACGTTGTCCCCGTCAGGCACGATATTTTCGTTTCCCGATACATAAACGGTCGTTGAGCCGAGATTTTCAATCCAGTAGAAACGACTCGCCGCACTGCCGAAATCAACGACATTCACGCCGTCAACAGTTGTTATTGTTTTGATGTTCATAAATAGACCTCCTTATAGATTAAAATCAGAATAGAAATTGCTCAGCGTTTCTCCAAGCAGCGATAAATTATTTTGATCTGTAAGTACAGCACCAAGAGATGTAGTATACTGGAATAATGATATATTTATTGTATTTGAA